>CAYJPW010000261.1:0-10904 GCA_964372055.1 uncultured Polyangiaceae bacterium | reverse complement strand
GGGCCGCGGGGGGTCGGGGCGCCCCGGCGGGGGTGGGTGGGGGGGGGCGGGGCGGCGCGCGCCGCGCCGCGCCGGGCGGGGCGGGCGCGCACGGCTCGGCCCACGACCGAGCCGGACAGGAGCGTCGCCCCCGCGGGCATCACGTCGCCGGCGCGCAGGCAGGCGTCGCCGGCGCCGGCGAGCGCCGCGCCGCCCGCCACGCCGGGTGGGCCCGCGAGCCCTCGGGGCGGCGCGATGCGGGCCTCGTTCTCGACGCGGAGATCGACGGGCGCGATCTCGGCCTCGAGGACGCGGACGCGATCGCCGACCGCGAGCGCGTCGCGAGGGACGATGCGCTCGCCGCCCTCGGCGAGCACGCGGGTCGGCGCGGAGCGCGCCCGCGCGGCGAGCACGAGGTCCCGCTGCGCCGCTTGGCGCAGCCACCCCGTGAGCGCCCGCGCGACGAGCGCGAGCGCGACGACCGCGCCCGCCGCCTCGAAGCCGCGGTATCCCGGCGACCAAGGCTGCACGCGCAGCCCGAGCGATGCGAGCCACGGCGGAGGCGCCGCCGAGCCGGGGGAGCCGTAGGCGAGCTCGAGCAGGCCGACCGCGAACGCGCCGAGCGCGGTGACGATCACCATCGCATCGCGACCGACGACGCCGCGACGCAGGAGCGCATCCGCGCGCGCGAGGAGCGGCCGCGCGCCGAGCGCGAGGAGGGCGAGCGCGAGCGCGAGGCGCGCGAACCACGTGCCGCGGTAGGCGGGCTCGGTCCCGGCGAGCGCGCTCACCGCGAGCAGGTGCCCGAGCGCCGCGATCGCGAGCGTGAGCCGCGCGCGATCGACGCCGCCCTGCTCGCTCTGGGGGACGCCGATGGGATCGCCGACGCGGTAGCCGGCGCGTGCGAGCGCCTGCGCGATCTCCCGCTCCGAGGTGCGCCGCACGTCGTAGACGATCTGCGCGATCTCGCCGACGAAGCCGACGCGTGCGGCGCGGACCCCTTCGATGCTCCGCAGCGCGCGCTCGGCGTGGCGCGCGCAGGCGCGGCACCCGAGCTCGTCGATCCGCAACGTCGCCTCGCGCTCCGAGCGCGCGGGGTTGGCGGCATCCGCGGAGAAGCTCGGCGTGTCCTTGGGCTCGGGCGCGTGCTTCGCGGCGAGCGCCCCGGGCTGTGCCGGCGAGGCGTCGTCGAGCAGCGACGCGAGCGCGGCCGCCGATCGGCCCGCCCCAGGCGGTCCAGCCTCGGGATGCGCGTCGGGGCGGATATCGGGGGCTCCCGAACCTCCCGTCCGGCCGTCTGCTCGCGACATCCTCGCCCGACTCCCGCGGCGGGGAGGCTCGCCGGGGGAGATCCCCGGCGATGCGGCCGGCCACGCAGCCCGGCGAAACGCGCCGAGTGTGGCCCGCCGAGCCCCGCTCGGTCAGCGCGGCTTGCGAACTCCAGGCCGCGTTCGGGCGCGCCGTGGGGCGTCGATGTTGAGCAGGTTGTGCGCAGGATCACACAATCCCGGTGCGCGCCATCCGCGCCGCGCCCGGGAGGAGACTTCACCACTCACAACCGATGGGGCCGGGGCCCCATCGCGCCTGACTGAAGTCGGACATTCGTCCGATCAACGCCGCTCGACGCCCCGAGGTCCGACGCCTCTTCAGTCCGGGGGAGCGGGGGCAGAGCCCCCGCTCGCGACGGAGATTTACTTCACGTAGATCTGGCCGCCGGCGAGGCCGCCTCCGCGGGTCGCGCGGATGATCGCCTTGGCCGGGCCGCCGATGGGGAAGGGGTTCTTGAAGCAGGCGCCCTTGCCGCCGACGGTCGCGTTCGGTCCGGACGCGTTGTCCTGGGCGAGGACGGCGGGCGGAGCGGGCGGGATCTGGAAGACGATCTGCGCGTCGAGCTCGGTGATGCCCGGGCCGCCGACGGCCACGACCGAGTAGCACTTGCCGGGCTGGATGTTGAAGGGCTGCTCGAGCGTCTGGCCCTCCTGGAACTGGCCGGCGAACGCGCCGCCCTCGGGCTGCATGCCCTGGACCTCGCTCTGCGCGAGCGCCGTGATGAGCGGGGTCGCCATCGCGGCGTTGATCGGCTGGGCCTGGCCACCGCCGCTGCCGGCGGGCGGGGCGCCCGTGGACGCGGGCGGGGGCGCGGTGCCGACCGGCCCGGTGGCCGGCGGGTACTGGCCCGGCGGCGTCTGCTGACCGCCGTACTGCCCGGGTTGGTACTGCCCCGGCGGGTACTGGCCGCCGGCCTGGTACTGCCCACCGTACTGGTTCTGGGCCATGGACGGATCGTTCGGATCCGGGGTCGAGTCGCCGCACGCGAGCGGCGCGAGGCTGAGGAGGGCGGCGGGGACGAGTGCGGTGAGGCGCATGAAGGCTCCTTGAAGTGGTGTGCCGCTCGGTGAAAGGGCAGTGGCGCTTACGTCTGGACGCGCGCGCTGCCTACAACGGCTCATGATGTCGTGCGGACTGTTGGTTCGACGTTCCAGTCGGGCCGGTGTTCTACACCCATCGGGCGGAGGGCTCCAGTGTGGGAGGGGCGGAAGCGGACGGGGAGGGGGGGGTGGGTAGGGGGGGATACTGCTTGTTTCTTCGTGGCGGGGGGCCGCGGGCCCGCCCCCCCCCCCACGAACAGCAGCTCCCCCGCCCCGCCCCCCCCCCCCCGGGCGCGGCGCCCCCCCCCGCGCCCCCCCGGGCCGCCGCTCGCCCAAGGTCTCCTCTGCTCCTCCCACGCGAGCAGCGTCGATGGCGAGCGGCTGCCATGGGTGAGCGTGGGCACGAGCACGCGCAGGAGCACGAGCACGTGCACGGGCACGCGCACGTGCACGAGCACGCGCAGGAGCACGAGCACGCGCAGGAGCACGAGCACGCGCACGCGCACGCGCAGGCGGCACGAGCAGGGAGCACGCGCAGACGCGCACGCGCAGTCGCGCAGTCGGGGGGATGGCGGGCGGCGTCAGTTCGGCTGTTTGATGCAGCAGCCGGTGATGCAGTAGTAGTTCAGCGGGCAGGGGCCCTGGCCGGGGAGGCCGCAGGGCTGGACGCCGTCGGCGCACTGCGAGCCGCCGCCGCCGGAGCCGGAGCTCGTGCTGCTCGTCGTGCTCCCGCCGCCTCCGCCGCTGCTGCTCGTCGAGCCGCCGTCGGGGAAGCACTCGGGCGGGAGCTCGGTCTTGCCGATGCAGAGCTCGCAGGTGCCGCACGTGTTCAGGCACGCCGCGACCGGGAGGCAGGGCTCGCACTTCGACGGATCGCCTACATCCGCGATCGTGCAGGTCCCCAGGCCGTTGGTCTCGGAGCCGAGCCACACGTACTTGCCGCCGCCGGCGGGGAGCTCGCAGCAGCCGAAGCAATCGCAGCCGTTGGGGGTGAGCGGCCCGCAGTAGTCCATGCAGGCCTGCGACTGGGTCTGGTAGAGCTCGTCGCAGCTCGAGGGCGTGCCCGGCGTGTTCGCGCCGGTGTCGTAGGCGCAGGTCGCGCCGCTCTCCGCCTCGGGGTGGTAGCCGGGGGCGACCTCGTTCGGATCGCACTGGTGGTTCCAGTAGCAGTCGTCGTTGCCCGAGCCCGAGTCCTGGTCGAAGTAGCAGTCGACGGTGCACGCGGGGCCGGCCTGGCCGGGGATGCCGCCGTAGTAGCTGCCCTCGGTGTTGTCGCAGGGGCCGAGGCAGTCCGGGTCGGCCGAGTCGACGAGCCCGTCGTTGTCGTTGTCGAGGGTGTCGCCGCATTCGTAGATGTGGCCTTGGCAGCTCGCGATCGTCGCGCCGCCGGCGCCCGTGCCGCCGCCGGTCCCCGCGGTTCCGGACGTTCCGGTGCTCGTGCTGCCGCCGCCGGCTCCGCCACCCGTTCCCGTCGTGCTGGCCGTGCCCGAGGTGCTGCCACCCGCGCCCGTCGTCTGCGTGCCGGTCGATCCCGTGCCGGGACCGGCGCCGCTCCCGTTGTCGCCGCTGCCACCGCATCCCACGGCGAGGCCCAGGGCGGGCGGGCTGGCCAGAAGGGCGATGACGGCGACGCGGGCGATCAGATGCATGGCGGCTCTCCTCTCGAGATGGATGTCCCAGGCTCGACCAGAAACGTACGACGGACCATGACGGCATGGGTAGCCGCGCCGGCGCGGCCATCGCGCGTCGCGATGCGTGGCATGCGGTCGCGCGAAGACGGAAAGCGCAGGCAGGAATCGGTCCAGCCCCAGGAGGGGAGCCCGTGCTGGCGCGATGCGTAAAACGCCGCGTGAAACCGGCGCCGCCGCAGGCACGCGCGGAATGGGGCGCGCCCGTGGTCACGCCGGAGGGCAGCGGGCGAGTGCACCTCTCGGGCTGCGAGCGATGGGGCTCACCGAAGCGCTCGCCGGACCGCGACCCGTGGCGGCTCGCTCGCCGGCGTTGACAGCCGATGTCGGACGAGGGAGACCGACGCGATGAGCGACATCAAGGAGACCATCCGGCAGACGGTCGAGGGCAACCGGGTCGTCCTCTTCATGAAGGGCTCGAAGCTCTTCCCGCAGTGCGGCTTCTCGGCCCGCGCGGTCGAGATCCTCAAGGCGTGCGGCGCCGAGTTCAAGGACGTCAACGTCCTCACCGATCCGGCGCTGCGCCAGGGCATCAAGGACTACTCGAGCTGGCCGACGATCCCGCAGGTCTACATCGACGGGAAGTTCGTCGGCGGCAGCGACATCCTCATCGAGATGTACCAGTCCGGCGAGCTGCAGAAGCTCCTCGCCGGCGCGGCGCCGAGCGCGTAGGAGCGGCTCGAGGGATTGCGCCGCGCGGTCCGCGCGCGAAGAACGAGAGCGCAGCGCGACGGATGTCCCGTGGCGCGAGCGCGACCTCGGGCTCGGGCCGGAGCTTCCAGGTCGAGGCGGCGCCGCCGCGCCGGGTCAGCCGTCGAGCCCGGCGAGCCGCGCCCCCCGCGCGAGGACGCGGTCGAACATCGCCGCGGTGAGCCGGCCGGTCTGGGTGTTCTGCTGGCTGACGTGGTAGCTGGCCACGATCCACGTGGGCTCGCGGCGGCGCGCGGCGCCTCGGGTCAGCGGCGGGAGCTCGGCCTCGGCGCCGTGGGCGAACGGCGGCAGCGCCGTCGGGCCCGCGGCGCGCGCCAGATCGTGGACGGCGCGATAGGCGATGGCGCCGAGCGCGAGGAAGGCGCGCGCCGACGGCAGCAGCTCGAGCTCACGCGCGAGGAACGGGCGGCAGTTGCCGAGCTCCTCGGGCGTCGGCTTGTTGTCCGGCGGCGCGCAGCGGCAGGGCGCGGTGATCCAGACGCCGCGCAGCGCCAGCCCGTCGTCGCGCCGCCGGCTCTCGGCCTGCGTGGCGAGCCCGGCGCGGTGGAGCGCGGCATAGAGGAAGTCGCCGGAGCGATCGCCGGTGAACATGCGCCCGGTGCGGTTGGCGCCGTGCGCGGCGGGCGCGAGCCCCACGACGACGAGCCGCGCCGCCGGATCGCCGAAGCCGGGGACGGGGCGGCCCCAGTAGGTCTCGGCGCGGTAGGCGCGGCGCTTCTCGCGCGCGACCTCTTCGCGCCACGCCACGAGGCGAGGACAGAGGCGGCAGGCGGTCACCTCGCCGGCGAGCGACGCGAGCGCGGCCGCCGTGCGGGTCACGCGGTCACCTCGACGGCGAGCGACGCCGGCGCCGGCCGACCCGTCACGCCTCGCCCGCCAGCATGCCGGCGAAGATCCGATCCAACGCGGCGTCGAAGCGCACCCGGCTGAAGCGCGCGCCGCTGGCGAGCCAGTCGGTGTGGCCGCCGCGCCCGGGGAAGTGACCGACGATGTCGAGGTGATCGCCCTTGCCGACCCAGATGACCTCGCCCCAGAGCTGCGAGTACAGCGGGACGACGCCGTCGTTGGAGGTCATCGGCGGCAGCTCGCCGAGGATCGCGCCGAGCTGGCGCTCGGCCGCGCCGTCGGGCGGCGCGCAGGGGTAGCGCGGGTCGTGGCGGGCGGTGATGTTGTAGAGCGCGGTGAAGATCGCCGCCGACATCGCCGCCCACGGCGATCGCAGCGCCGCGATCCAGTCGGTCACGCCGTTCGCCGGGGCGTAGGTGGCCACGCTCTGGTAGCGCAGGCCCGGCCGGTCCTCGACGCCCGCCAGGAAGAGGTCCATCGCCTCGGGCATGAGCTGGACGATGGCGCCCTGGTCGTCGCGGAGCAGGCGCAGCCAGCCGCGGAGCTCGCGGCTCGACGCCTCGTCGAGGACCTTGATCGCCGCGTCGATGGTGCGATCGACGAGCTCGAGCTCGACGACCCCGACCTGCACGCGGCCGAAGGCGGCGACGAGCGCCGAGGCCGCCGCGAGCGGGGGCGCGCCCAGCTTCAGCGCCGTCACCGTCAGCGCCGTGACCGCATAGAGCAGTCGCTGCCCGCTGACCGTGGCGAAGAACGCCGCGAGCGGGGTGCCGTAGTGGGGCGTGTTCATCGTGGTGATCGAGCGCAGGCGCGGCAGCCACGCGAGGAGGTCGGCGTCGAGGTCCGCGCCGAGGGGGCGCGCGGCGCTCGCGCCGCGATCGTGGGGGGGCGCCGGTGCGCCGCGGCCGGTCGCCGGCGGGCCGGCCAGGTGGACCGACGGCGAGGCCACCAGGCGCGCGTCGAGACCTCCGGTCGAGTGGCCGACGATGTGGATCGGCCCCCCGTCGTCGCCGCACGTCTCGGGGATCATGCGCGCGAGCTTGGCCGCGCGGCGCCGGATGGAGGCCGTCGGGTGCACCTCGCAGACGCGCACCTCCACGGGGCGGCCGCGCGCGCCGAAGCGCTCCTCGAGCGCGGCGACGACGTGCTCGAAGTAGCTGAACGACGCCACGCGGGCGAAGCCGAACATCCCGGGGGAGAGATAGACGCGGGTGAGGGACATCGGGTGGGCGCGCGGCTCGGTGGTGACGGGGGCGAGGGGTGGAGGGGCGGCCAGGAGGGGCTCTCGGCGGCGCGGCCCGTGAACGGCCGGCGCGCCGGGCGAGAGCCGACCGGCGCCTCGTTCTACAACTGTCCCGTCGGACGGCTCAACTCTCGACTATCCTCCGGCGCATGCACGCAGCGAAGGGCCGAGCATGACAGCCGCGCCGGGGGCTCCCGTCGCGCAGGAGATCGAAGCCGCCGTCCGCTCGGTGCTCGCGGCGCACGGCCTGGCGGGAGCGGTGATCGTCCGCGGGAACCAGCTCGAGCTGCACG
Source organism: uncultured Polyangiaceae bacterium (assembly GCA_964372055.1). GTDB lineage: Bacteria > Myxococcota_A > Polyangia > Polyangiales > Polyangiaceae > CAYJPW01. Next base: position 3,775 of record CAYJPW010000261.1, on the reverse strand, counting down.
GCAGCGGGCCGCCGATCGCGATCGACCTCGACGTCGTGCTCGAGCAGTGGGGGATCCTCCCGGAGGAGATGCGCCACCGCAAGGCGGTCGAGCTCGCCCGGCGGCTGGCCGACGCGCAGCGACGCGCGGGCGGCGCCGCGCCCGCGCGCACGCCGTCGGTCCCGATCGCGTGGGTGGCGATCCCCGTCGCCGCGGCGGTGCTGCTGCTCGGCGGCTTCGCGGCGTGGCGGCGCATGGCGGGTGGCCAGGCCGGAGCGGCCGCGTCCGCCGCGCCGAGCGCGGCCGCAGGCGAGACCGACGACGAGGCACGCGCCCGCCGCGCGCGGGTGTGCGATGCCGCTCGCAAGCGCATCTACAACGGCGCCTCGATCGGCCCGTTCGAGACCGAGGGCTGGTTCGCCGAGATCTGGCTCGCCAAGAAGGGCGACGCCGACCTCGCGACGAGCCCGGCGATCGCGGCCGTGCTCGACGGCAAGAGGCTCGCCCCCGGAGCGGACGCGGTCCTCGGCGCGTTGCCGGACGGCACCGTGGAGGTGGTCGACGGCTTCACCGCGGACGAGCGCGCCCGGGCGAGCGGCTGGAGGAGCGTGATCCTCCGCTTCGACGGCCGCTACGCGGGGGCGTTCCTCGATCCCGAGGCGCGACCGCGCTTCCTCGCGCTCGCCGATCGCCTCGCGGGCGCCGTGCCGGCCGACCTCGCCGCGATGTACGGGCGGTGCGCCCACCTCGCGTACAACGACGTGGGCGCGTGGTTCTACGGAGGCGACGCGGCCAGGGCCGCGGCGGCGCTGGTGTGGAGCATGGGCGCGCACGCCGAGCTCGCGGCCGTCGACCGTCAGGCGCTGATGAAGCTCGATCCCCAGAGCGACCTCGACGCCCTCCTCGGCGCCGCCGGCAAGACCGACTCGCTCGGCCTCGCGTCGCTCGTCGGCGTGCAAGGCGGCGGCGTCACCGGCGCCGGCCCGGTGGCGATCACGTTCCCGCAAGGCGGCGGCACGCGGGCGCTCCGCGCGAGCCGGACCGTCGCCCGCAAGCTCGGCGTCGGCGTCGGCGGCGACTGACGACCACGCCCGACGCCGGAGCGCTTGGGCTCCGCGTCACGTCAGAGCCACGAGCCGTGCGAGCGCCAGCTCGCCACGCGCAGGGTCTCGGCGCGTGGCTGGCTGGGGACGCGCTGGAGGCAGCGGTGCTCGGGGCGGGTGTGATCGCCGATCCAGCGATCGACCGCCGCAGGCCCCTCGCTCTCGAGGAGCGTGGTCGCCGTCTCGAAGCACCGCGCGCAGAGGCGGTGCAGGTCGGCGAAGCGCACGCGAACGCTCCCGTCCCAGATCGACCAGGCGATCGACAAGAGGATGCGATCGTCGGTCGCCAGGCCGCCTTCCACCCCGCGCCGCCGCCGCGCCTCGAGCGAGGGGCCCCGCAGGGTCCAGATCTCTCCCGCGCCGCCCACCGTCAACAGGGTGAGGATGGCGGCGCACCGCTGATGGTCGTCTCGGAACTTCATGGCACCTAACCTCTCGGTTGGTGAGGGTGTGAACCGAGCTTAGCCGGTCGCGCGCCCGCGCACCATGGACGAGGAGGCGCGGCGCCCGGAGCCGCGCCTGAGCTCACGGGCCCGTCGACGGCGCGGAGCGGCCGGCGACTCGTTCGCGATCGCCGGCGCGCGAGGGATCCGGTGGATGCGCCCATCCCGCGCTCGAGCGCGGCGTCCTCACCGAGGCGTCGCGCAGCTCGAGCGCGCGCCGGAGAGATAGAAGGCCGTGTTGACGAGCGCGACGTGCGACCAGGCCTGCGGGAAGTTGCCGAGGAAGCGCCGCTCGCCGACGCTGTACTCCTCGGCGAGCAGCCCGACGTCGTTGCGCAGCGCGAGGAGCCGCTCGAAGAGCGCGCGCGACTCGTCTCGGCGCCCAGCGAGCGCCAGCGCGTCGGCGAGCCAGAAGCTGCACGGGAGGAAGACGCCCTCGCCGTGCGGCAGCCCGTCCACTTCGGGGACGTGCTCGTAGCGGCGCACCAGGCCGTCGTCGCAGAGCCTCTGCTCGATCGCGGCGATGGTCCCGCGAACGCGCGGATCGGAGGCCGGCAGGAAACCGACGCGAGGGATGACGAGCAGGCTCGCATCGAGGAGCGACGAGCCGTACGACTGCACGAACGAGCCGAGCGTCGGATCGAAGCCGTGCCTGCACACGTCCTCGTGGATCGCGGCGCGCAGCGAACGCCAGCGATCGGCGGGGCCGCCGAGGTGGAACTCGTCGATGGTCTTGATCGCGCGATCGAGCGCGACCCACGCCATCACCTTGGAGTGGGTGAAGTGGCGGCGCGCGCCCCGTACTTCCCAGACGCCCTCGTCGGGCTCCCGCCAGATCGAGGCGAGGTGCTCGACCAACGCGCGCTCGAGCTGCCAGGTCGTCTCCCCGGGCTCGAGCCGCTGCACGCGGCACTCGTGCATGGCATCGAGGACCTCGCCGAAGACGTCGAGCTGGAGCTGGACGTACGCGGCGTTGCCCGTCCGGACGGGGTGCGAGCCCTCGTACCCGGGGAGCCATGGGATCTCGATCTCCGTGAGGCGCCGCTCCCCCGCGATGCCGTACATCGTGTGGAGCTCGGAGGGCTTCCCCGCGACGGCGCGGAGCAACCACTCCCGCCAGGCGCGCGCCTCCTCGCGGTAGCCGGCGTCGACGAGCGCGTCGAGCGTGATGGTGGCGTCGCGGAGCCAGCAATAGCGGTAGTCCCAGTTGCGGACGCCGCCGAGCTTCTCGGGCAGCGAGGTCGTGGGCGCGGCGACGATGCCTCCCGTCGGCTCGTAAGTGAGCGCCTTGAGCGTGATCAGCGAGCGCACCACCGCGTCGCGCCAAGGGCCGGCGTACCGCGCCCGCCCCGCCCACTCGCGCCAGAAGCGCTCGGTGAACGCGAGCGCGCCCTCGGGGTCCTCGATCGTCTCGGCGTAGCGGTGCGACGGCGTCCAGGTGAGCACGAACGGGACGCGCTCGCCGGCGCCGACGCGGAAGCGCGATCGCGTCGCGCCGTCCCGGCGGTCGAGCGGCGCCGGCGTGACGAGCTCGACGCGATCGGGCCCGGCGATCGCGATGATCCCGCGCGGGCTCGGCTGGACCCACGGCGTGATCGAGCCGTAATCGAAGCGGAACATGAGCTCCATCTCGACCTCGACCGAGCCGCTCAGGCACTCGACGATCCGGACGAGGTCGGGGACGTCGGTCCGCGGCGGCATGAAGTCGATCACCCGGAGCTCGCCGCCGGCGGCCTCGAAGTCGGTCTCCAGCACGAGCGTGTCGGCGCGGTAGCGGCGGCGCGAGCTCCGGGCGCCGCCGCGCGGCCCGATGAGCCACCGGCCATGCTCGGGGCGGCCGAGGAGCGCGGCGAAGCAAGCGCCCGAGTCGAACCGCGGCAGGCACAGCCAGTCGATCGATCCGTCGCGGCCCACGAGGGCCGAGGACTGGCAGTCGCCGACCAGCGCATAGTCCTCGATCCTCGACGGCATGCCGCTCGGGCTAGCCCGGCGATCGGGATCGGTCCAGCGGCGCCATGGCGGCCGCCCCGGGCGGTCGCTCCGCATCGGGCCGTGCGCGCTCCGGCGCGCGGATCCGACGTCGAGGCGGGCCCGCGCCGCCGTCCGGCACCGCGGGCCGCTGCCGCCCGCTCGCGCAGCGCCGCGGCGGCACGCGCCTGATGCGTCCCGCGCGGGGCGTGTCCGGTCGGTTCGACGTCGGCGGCGCCCGCGTCATCCCGCCGGCGAGCGTCGCCTCCCGCTGAGCGGAGC
>CAYJPW010000260.1:0-10966 GCA_964372055.1 uncultured Polyangiaceae bacterium | reverse complement strand
GCGCCGTGGACGGCGGCGGCGGCGGCGTCGAGCGAGGGGGCCGTCGCGAGCGCCGCGACGGGGGTGGCGAGCGCGTCTAGCGATGTGGCGCCGCGGGCTTCGGCCTCGGCGCCCGCCGCCAGGCACTCGGGGCACGTCGGCGGCTCACGCGCGACCGCGACGCCGGCCGCGGCGACCCCGGCTCCCTCGGCGAGCGCGACGACGGCGCCGCCGTCGGACCAGGGGTTCGGCGATCGCGAGTGAGCGCCGGCGGGCCGTCGTCCGACCCGTTCGTCGCGCCACGCCTCCCGCAGCCTGGAGTAGGCTAGGGTCGCTCATGCCCCGGCGCCCGGACGAGCCTCTGCTGCCGCTGGCGCGCCCCGCGCCGGGCGCGAGGGCGCTGCTCGCCGCCCTCGTCGCCCTGTTCGCCGTGGTGCTCTCGCCCGGCGGCCGCGCGCTCGCCCAGCAGCGCGACGGGGGCGACAAGGCCGCGGCCGAGGCGCTCTTCGATCACGCGAAGTCGCTCTACAACGCCGGGCGCTATGCCGAGGCGTGCCCCAAGTTCGCCGAGAGCCAGCGGCTCGACGCGGGCGTGGGCACCCTGCTCTACCTCGCCGACTGCTACGCCCACGTCGGCCGGACGGCGAGCGCGTGGGCCGGCTTCCGCGAGGCCGCGGCCGCGGCCAAGACCGCGGGGCAGACCGAGCGCGAGAAGATCGCCCGCGACCGCGCGGCGGAGCTCGAGCCCGGCCTCTCCAAGCTGACCATCCTCGTCGCGCCGAGCTCCGAGGCGGCCGGGGCCCAGGTGAGCCGCAACGGCGTGCTGGTCGGCAAGGTCCTCTGGGGCACGGCGTTCCCGGTCGATCCGGGCGTGCACACGATCGAGGCGACCGCTCCGGGTCGCAAGCGCTGGACGACGCGCATCGAGGTCGGCGAGCGCGCCGCCTCGGTGTCGGTGAACGTGCCGGCCCTCGAGCTCGCCCCGGCGGCGCCGCCGTCGCCCCGGGCCCCGGCTGCCTCGACCGACGCCGGCGCCGGCCGCGGACAGAGGGCCGTCGGGCTGGTGCTCGGAGGCCTCGGCGTCGTCGGCTGCGCCGTCGGCGCAGGCTTCGGGATCCAGGCGATGTCGAAGGACGGCGACGCGGCGGACCACTGCCGCGGCGACGACCCGACGCGCTGCGACGCGCGTGGCGTGGAGCTCGGCGCGCAGGCGCACGACGCCGCCACCTTCTCGACGATCGCGTTCGGCGCCGGCGCCGCCGCGCTCGCGGCGGGCGTCGTGGTGTTCGTGACCGCGCCGTCGCCGAAGGGCGCGAGCCGAGGGACCACCGCCCGCCTCGCGATCGCGCCGCGCGTCGGGCCGGGCGCGGGCGGGCTCGCCGTCGGAGGATCGTTTTGAAGCGCCTCGCGGCCGCCGTCGCGGCGCTGCTCTGCGCCGGTGTCTGCTCGTGCGCGGCGCTCCTCGGGCTCGAGGATCGCGAGCTCGACGGCGAGGCGACGAGCAGCACCGGCACCGGCTCCGACGGCACCTGCGACACCCCCGCCGACTGCCCGCTCGCCGGCAGCTCGTGCTTCGTCCGCGTCTGCGCCGGGGGGCTGTGCGGGCTCAGCGACGCCCCACCCGGCACGCTCGTCGCCTCGCAGAAGGAGGGCGACTGCAAGCAGGTGACGTGCGACGAGACCGGCAGCGCCGTCGAGGTCGCCGATCCGGAGGACCCGTTCGACGACGGCCGCCCCTGCACCGAGGACCTCTGCGAGGGGACGATCCCGCGCCACGTGCCCACGCCGATCGGTCAGGGCTGCGGCGGCGGCTTCGTCTGCAACGGCCTCGGCAAGTGCGTGCCCTGCCTCGACGACAACGACTGCGGCCTCGGCGTCTGCGACGACTTCAAGTGCGTGCCCGACGCATGCAAGAACGGCGGCAAGGACAACGCCGAGACCGACATCGACTGCGGCGGCTTCCAGTGCAACCCGTGCGCGGACCTCGCGGCCTGCCTCGGGGCGAGCGACTGCGCGAGCGGCGTGTGCACCGGAGGCATCTGCCAGAAGCCGGCGTGCGACGACGGCGTCGCCAACGGCGCCGAGAGCGATCTCGACTGCGGGGGGACGTGCCCCGCCTGCGCCGACGGGGAGAAGTGCAACAGCCCCAGCGATTGCGCGAGCGGCGTGTGCGGCGGCGCCGCGCCGCTCGCCTGCCAGCCGCCGAGCTGCAGCGACGGCGTGCACAACGGCGGCGAGGCTGCCGTCGACTGCGGCGGCGGATGTCCTCCCGGATCGTGCGACGACGGCGAGCCGTGCGGCGCCGCGGGCGACTGCCAGAGCGGCGTCTGCACCGGCAGCGCTTGCCAGAGCCCGACGTGCTCGGACGGCGTGAAGAACGGAGTCGAGGAGGGGATCGACTGCGGAGGCGGCTGCCAGGCCTGTTGACGCCGGCTACGCCGGGATCACCACGCGCCTCCGGGCGCGCTCGCCCAGCATCTCGGCCAGCGTCGTGAGCGAGCCGTCCTCCGCGCCCGCCGGCGCGGGGACCTCGTCCGACACCGGCTCGAGATCGCCCATCGGAGGCGAGAGCCTCGCGTCGTCCCAGCGATCCTTCAAGCGGTCGGCGATCATCGCGAGCAGCCCGCGCGTCGTCTCGCGGCGCGCGCCCGACACGAGCGCCACGTCGCGACGGCCGAGCGCGAGGCGGCGCGCGGCGTCCCGGTCGACGAGATCGATCTTGTTGAAGACGATGATCCGCGGGATGTGGATGAGGCCGAGCTCGGTGAGCAGCGCCTCGGTCGTCTCGATGTGCTGGTCGCGCGCCGGGTCCGACGCATCGACGACGTGCAGGAGCAGATCGGCGTCCGCCGCCTCCTCGAAGGTCGCGCGGAACGCGGCGAAGAGGTCCTTGGGGAGGTCGCGGATGAAGCCCACGGTGTCGGTGATGACCACCTCGCGCTCCTCCGGGAAGCGGAGCCGCCGCGAGCGGGTGTCGAGCGTCGCGAAGAGCTTGTCCTCGGCGAGGACGTCGGACTGGGTGAGCGTGTTGAGGAGCGTGCTCTTGCCGGCGTTGGTGTAGCCGACGATCGAGACGACCGGCACGTCGAGGCGGGCGCGGCGGCGGCGGCGCTGCTCGCGCTGGCGCGACAGCTTCTTGAGCTGCGCCTCGAGGTGCGAGACGCGCTCCTTGGCCCGGCGCCGGCCGATCTCGAGCTTGGTCTCGCCGGGACCTCGGCCGCCGATGCCGCCGGTGAGCCGCGAGAGCGAGTCGTCCTTCATCGCCAGCCGCGGCAGCGCGTACTTGAGCTGCGCGAGCTCGACCTGGAGCTTGCCGTCGCTCGACTCGGCGCGCTGGGCGAAGATGTCGAGGATGAGCTGGGTGCGGTCGATGACCTTGAGGTCGGTGTGCTTGGCGAGCGCCGCCGCCTGCGAGGGCGTCAGGTTCTGATCGAAGACCAGCGTCTGGGCATCGAGCTCCACGGCGCGGAGGACCACCTCGTCGAGCTTGCCTCGGCCGAGCACCAGGCGCGGATCGATCCGGTCGCGCATCTGCAGCACCTGCGAGACGACCTCGACGCCCGCCGAGCGCGCGAGCTCGCAGAGCTCACGGAGGCTCTCCTCGGCCTCGACGACCCCGCCTGCCGCCTTCTCGCCGACGTGCACGAGGATCGCTCGGCCGTCCTTGCCGTTGACGGCGCGGGTGCGCGAGCGCTTCGCGAACTCGTCCTCGAGCGCGGCGATGAGCTCGCCGAAGTCGACGTCCGCGCGCGCGACCGGCAGCGGCCCCACCTGCCGGTAGGGCTCCTTCTCGGCGTCGCCCTCGCGGACCGGGACGTTGTAGGCGTAGTGGATGGTCCGCGGCTCGCCCTCCGGGGTGAGCTGGAGGGCGGCGACGAGATCGAGCCGGAGGCGCACGAGGTCGACGACGTCGTCGCGCGTGAGCGGCTCGTTGTAGAGGTGGGTGTGCACCAGCCGGAGCGCGCGGAAGCGCCCCTCGGCGGCGCGGAGGCGCCCGATGTCGGGGAGCATCAGCCGCGTCGCGTCCCCGACGACGACGTAGTCGACCTCGCCCGAGCGGTGGACGAGGGCACCGACCTGGCGGCCCGTCTCGTGCGACGCCTCCGCGAGCGCCTTGTAGAGCTCGGGGGTGCCGATGGTCTCGAGAGGGATCTTGCGCCGGTAGATGCGCTCGAGGGTCTTGGTGGCGTGGGGGCTGAGCCCCGAGGTGTTTCCGTAGAGGGTCGGCATCGGTGGGACGCGAGGTCCGCGTTCCATTCATAATGCACACGGCGCGCGCGCGCGACCCTGACCGGCGATGGCCCTGCTCACCCCGCTCACGCTCGAAGACGCCCGCCGCCTCGGGTCGCTCTATGGCCTCGCGGTGCACGGGGTCCGGGGCATCCCCGCCGGGAGCGTCAACTCCAACTTCGAGCTCGCGCTCGAGGGCGGCGGGCGCGCGTTCCTCCGCGTCTACGAGGAGCAGGACGCGGCGGCGGCGGCGCGCGAGGCGATCCTGCTCGACCACCTCGCCGCCCGTGGCGTGCCCACGCCGCGACCGCTGCCGCTCGCCGGCGGCGGGTTCGTCGCCGAGCACGCCCACAAGCCCGTCGCGGCCTTCCCCTGGATCGAGGGGGAGATCCTCTGCCAGCGCCGCGTCACGCCCGCGGCCGCCCGGCAGGTGGGCGCCGCGCTCGCGCGCGTCCACGCGGCGGGCGATGGTTGCCGGGAGAGCAGCCCCGGCCGGTTCGGCCCGCGGGAGCTCGGCGCGCGCACCGCTTCGCTCGAGGCGGCCGCGCTCGCGCCCGAGCTCGCCCGGGACGTCCGGTACCTGGCCCAGCGCCTCGCGGATCTCGGCCCCCGCTGGGCGGGCAGCGCCCGCCCCGGGCTCATCCACGGCGACCTCTTCCGCGACAACGTCCTCTGGTCCGGCGGCGACATCGCGGCGCTCCTCGATTTCGAGAGCGCCTCGCTCGGCAACCGCGCCTTCGACCTCGCGGTCACCGTGCTCGCGTGGTCCTGGGGCGACGACCTCGACGCGGCGCTCGCCGCCGCCATGGCGGCCGGCTACTCCGAGGTCCGAGCGCTCTCGACGGAGGAGCGCGAGGATCTCCACGTCCAGACGCAGTGCGCGGCGCTCCGGTTCGCGATCACGCGCATCACCGATTTCGAGCTCCGGCCGGCCGGCAGCGGCGTCCACAAGGACTACCGGCGATTCCTCGGTCGGCTCAGGACGGTCGAGGAGCTCGGCGCCGCCGGGCTTCGAACCATCCTCGGCCTCTAGGCATTCCCAATACGCCTTTTTCGGCGCGACGCCGGCTCCCCACGTTGCGCGAGCCCTGCCCGGCCGTTACCTTCGCGTGATGGCACAGGTCGAGGGTCTGGATTTCCAGCGCTTCGTGGACGGGCGCAAGGGCAAGCGCGCCGGCGGCGCCGAAGGTGGGGGGCACGCCTACTCGTACGCCTCGGACCATGTCACGCGCGCGACGTTCAACCGGATCAAGCCGATCGAGCTCGCCGTCACGGCGACGGTTCGGATGTTCAAGGCCGTCTACCGGAACCGGCTGCTCGGCTCGGCCGTCAAGGTCGGCCCGAACCAGTTCCCGCGCGTGCACAAGCTCGGCCTCGTCTGCGCCGAGACGCTCGGGATCAAGCCGCCGCAGATGTTCATCGTCAACGACCCGAAGGCGAACGCGGCTACGCTCGGCACGAACGACGACTCGTTCATCATGATCCACTCGGGGCTCGTCGATCACTTCACCGATCAGGAGCTGCTCAGCGTCATCGGGCACGAGTGCGGCCACATCCACAACAGCCACGTCGTCTACCTCACCGCCATGAACTATCTGAAGATGGTGGTCGGCGTCTTCCTCGGCCAGCGCGTGGCCGAGTCGGCGATGACGGCGCTCTCGAGCTGGTCGCGCCGCGCCGAGGTGACCTGCGATCGGGCCGGCCTGCTCTGCTGCAGGGACCTCGACGTGTCGACGCGCGCGCTCGGCAAGCTCGCCCTGGGGTCGTCGAAGCTCTACGACGAGCTCAACATGGAGGCGTTCCTCGATCAGTACCGCGAGGGCCGCGAGGACGTGGGCCGCTACGCCGAGCTCCAGGCCTCGCACCCCTGGCTGCCCAAACGCGTGCTCGCGCTCCGCGCCTTCGCCGAGAGCGACCTCTACCGGCAGCACGTGGGCCTCGGCGCCGGCGGCCTGACGATGAAAGAGGTCGACGAGAAGGTCCACGACATCATCCGGGTCATCGGGAGCTAGGACGACATGAGCACCCTCGAGTCCTTCCGCAGCAAGAAGAGCGACGTCACCTCGGCGCTGTCCGAGCTCACCTCGCTCGCCGCGCACGTCGGGGCCAAGTCGCTCGCCTCGCGCCTCGACGTCGATCTCGTGAAGAAGCTCGAGGCCGATCGGTTCCACCTGGTCGTCGTCGGCGAGTTCAACCACGGCAAGACGACGTTCGTGAACGCGCTCCTCGGGGGCGAGATCCTCCCCGTCGGGGTCACGCCCACGACGGCCGTGATCCATCACCTCGAGCACTCCGACGAGCCGCGGGCCGAGGTCGTCTACGCCTCCGGCGACCGCGCGCGCCTGCCCTTCGAGGAGGTGCGCCGCTTCGCCGTGGGCGCGCCCGGCGCGGCCGAGGCCGGCGAGGTGAAGTTCCTCGAGGTCGGCTACCCGGCCGTCCTGCTCAAGGAGCGCATCGTGCTGGTCGACACGCCAGGCGTGAACGACCTCTCGCTCCAGCGCGCCGACATCACCTACAGCTACATCCCGCGCTCGGACGCGGTCCTGTTCCTGCTCGACGCCGGCCAGCCGCTCAAGGAGAGCGAGCGCGTCTTCCTCCACGACAAGCTCCTCGCCCAGTCGCGCAACAAGATCATCTTCGTCGTCACCAAGCGCGACATCTGGGACGGCGGCGAGGAGGCCGAGGCCCTCGCCTACATCCGCACCGAGCTCGCCCGCCTCGTCAAAGAGCCGGTGGTGTTCGCCGTCTCGGCGCAGCGCGCGCTCGACGGCGACGTCGCCCAGAGCGGGATGCCCGAGCTCCTCGCCCACCTCACCAAGTTCCTGGCCGAGGAGCGGGGCCGCATCCTCCTCGACAACGCGCTCGGCGAAGGCGTCGAGGCCACGCGCGTCCTCCGCAAGGGCATCGACGCGCGCCGCCGCGCCGTGCTCATGACCGCCGAGGAGCTGACGCGTCGGATCGAGCACCTGGAGAAGGACCTCGCCGGCCAGTCGCACACCATCGAGGAGCGCCGCGCCGGCATCCGCGAGGAGGTCGCCGCGATCAAGGCCTGGGTGCGCCGCGATCTCGATCGCTTCTGCGACGACGTGGTCCGCCAGCTCCCCGGCGTCATCGACAACGCCTCGCCCGACGAGATCAAGCTCCACCTCGGCCCCTTCCTCGAGAACACCTTCACCGAGTGGGCCCAGAAGGAGACGCGCGAGATCGCCACCGCGCTCGAGGCGCTCGCCGAGAAGACGATCGCCCTGGTGCGCGAGGACGCCCACGACGCCGCCAAGCGGGTGAACTCGGCGCTCGGCGGCGACGTGCGGTCCCCCAACATCGAGGTCGACACCTTCGGCTACGACGTCGGCGTCTTCGCGCTCTTCACCATCGGCCTCGGGGTGATGTTCACGAACGCCCTGCTCGGCGGGATGCTCGCGCTCGCGGCGCCGGTGCTCGCGGTGTACGTCAAGGACAAGGTCGAGGCCGAGACGCGCAAGAAGGCGAAGGAGCTCGCGCCCGGCGCGCTCCGCGAGGCCGCCTCGAAGATCGCCCCCAAGCTCGACGAGATGATCCAGGAGTTCGCGCAGAGGCTCGACGCGTGGGTGGTCACCGCCGGCGAGGAGCTGCACCGCGAGGTCATCGAGGTGCTCCAGGCGACGCGCGCCGAGCGCGCCAGCGAGCAGCCCGCGGCCGAGGCCGCGATCCGGACCTGCGAGGAGCAAGGCGCGCAGCTCGAGCGCGTCCAGGCCCGGCTCGAGGGGCTCAAGAGCTCGCTGTGGACGCCGGCGAACGGCGAGAGCGCGGTGCAGGAGCCGCAGCCCGCCGCCGCGGGCACGCCCAACGCGCCGGGCGGCTCGGCCTAGAAGCGGGCCACGCCGACCGGCGGCGGGCCCGTAGGGTCGACCGGCACGAGGCTCGCTCCTCACCGCCTCGCAGATCCACGAATCGCGCCTCGCGCTCCGAGACGTCGCGCGCGCGGGCGCATCCAGGCTGGCGGTTTCGCTTCCGTTCTCGTCCCGGCATGCGACAATCGCGGCCGTGCAGATCGACTTCTCGGCCCGCGAGGTGACGATCAAGCTCGTCTACTACGGGCCGGCCCTGAGCGGGAAGACCACGAATCTCCAGTCGCTGCATCGTCAAGCAGGCACCGAGGCGCGCGGGCGCCTGATGACGCTCGAGACGCAGGACGACCGCACCCTCTTCTTCGATCTGCTCCCGCTCACCTTCCGCGCCAACGACGGCGAGGTCTCGCTCCGGATCAAGCTCTTCACCGTCCCCGGACAGCCGATCCACGCGGCGACGCGGCGGCTGGTTCTCCAGGGGGCGGACGGCATCGCGCTCATCGCCGACTCGCGCGTGTCCGAGACGCTCAACAACGCCGAAGCGTTCTTCGATCTCCGCCAAAACCTGCAGGACAACGGCCTGGATCTCGGCAAGATGCCGCTGGTGATCCAGTTCAACAAGCGCGACCTCCCCGACATCCGCAGCGACCAGGAGCTCAACGAGCTCGCCTCCCGCGGCAAGGAGCCGGTCTACCGCGCCGTGGCCACGCGCGGCGTCGGCGTCGTCGAGACGTTCGTCGGCCTCCTCCACCTCACCTGGGGCACGCTCGACCGCAGCCACCAGCTCTCGCAGCGCTTGCACATCGACGGGCAGGCGCTCCTCGCGAGCGCCGCCAAACAGCTCGGCGCCACCGGGCCCGTGGGAGATCTCCTGGCGCGGCGCGTGGGCGCCGACGCCCGGGTGGCGCCGTGAGGAGCGCCGAGGGCGCCGGCGTCGGGCCGGGCGCCGCCGCGCCGCCGCCCCGACCACCCGATCCGATCCAGGGCATCGACATCGAGGGAATCGGCATGGGTCCGGTCCGCCTCGACGATCTCGTCAACCGCGAGGCGCTCCGCGAGCTCGCCGAGTCGTTCGAGCGGCTCTTCCACATCCCCATCCGCATCCTCTCGGCCTCGGGCGCGGTGCTCGCCGAGGCGGCGGCGCAGGCGCCCCTGTGCGCGCTCGTCAACGAGCACGACGCCGGGCGCGCGGCCTGCCGCAACAAGGTCGCCGAGGTGGCCGGTCTCGGCCCGGCGCCGGGCACGTCGGTGTCGCACGAGTGCTTCACCGGCGCCGTCTACAAAGTGCTCCCCATCGAGTACGACGCCCGGACGATCGGGCGCGTCGTCCTCGGCCCTTACGTCCCCGCCGAGCGCGCCGAGGCGCCCGCGGCGCTGATGGTGGTGGACCCCGCGCTCGACCGCGAGCACGCGCGGCGCCTCTGGCCCAGCATGGCGCGCGTCCGGCCCGAGCTCATCGAGCAGCTCTCGGAGCACCTCCGCGCCACGCTCGACCTCATCCTCTTCAGCGGTCACAAGGCGCTCCTCACCTCGACGATGCACGTCGCCGCGGTGCGCGAGAGCTTCCGCGAGGTGACGCAGAAGAACGCCGAGCTCCGGGCGGCGTACGAACGCCTGCAGGAGGTCGACCGCCTCAAGTCCAATTTCCTCGCGACCATGTCGCACGAGCTCCGCACCCCGCTCACCTCGATCATCGGGTACAGCGAGATGCTCGCCGAGGGCATCGGCGGCGCCCTCAACGACGAGCAGAAGGACTTCGTGCAGACCATCCGGGTCAAGGGCGAGCAGCTGCTCGGCTTGATCATGAGCCTGCTCGATCTCTCCAAGCTCGAGAGCGGGACGGCGGTCGTGCAGCGCGCCGAGGTCAAGATCCGCGACGTGCTGCGCGAGGCCGTCTCCACGCTCGCCCCCACCGCCGCGAAGAAGGGCGTCGCCCTGTCCATCGACGCGGGCGACGATCCGCCGCACGTCCTCGGCAACGCCGACCGGCTCCGGCAGGTGTTCATCAACCTCTCCGAGAACGCGCTCAAGTTCACGCCGCCCGGGGGCTCGGTGCGCCTCTCGACGCGGACGGTGGTCGAGGAGCCGAGCGTCGACGAGCCGGGGCTCATCCTGGTCGCGCCGCTCCGGCAGGCGGTCGAGGTGCGCGTCACCGACACCGGCGTGGGCATCCCCGAGTCCGAGCGCGACCGCGTCTTCGATCCGTTCTACCAGGTCGACCAGTCGTCGACGCGCGAGCACGGCGGCACCGGCCTCGGGCTCTCGATCGTCAAGCGCCTCGTCGAGGCCCACCACGGCCAGATCCGCATCGAGGGCAACCAGCCTCGCGGCGCGGTCTTCGTGGTCACCCTGCCGGTCGCGAGGCCCTCGGTCGCGCCCCCGGCCCGCAAGTCGCTCCCGCCCATCTTCCGGTAGCGTGTCGTCCGAGCGCGAGCGGATCGAGCTGCTCCGCGCGGCCCTCGGCGGCGCGGCACCGGGGCTGCTCCTCGGGATCGGCGACGACGCCGCAGTGCTCGCGGCCGGGACCGAGCCCTTGGTGTGGACCGTGGACGCGCAGGTCGAGGGCGTCCACTTCCGGCGCGAGCTGCTCTCGTTCGCCGATCTCGGGTACCGCGCGACCATGGCCGCGGCGAGCGACCTCGCCGCGATGGGCGCCACGCCGCGCGGCGCGCTCGCCTCGCTCGTGCTCCCCGCCGACGTCGGCGACGACGCGCTCGCGGCGCTCGCGGTCGGGCAGCGTCAGGCCGCCGAGGCGCTCGGCACCGCGATCGCCGGCGGCAACCTCGCGCGCGGCGGCGAGCTCTCGATCACGACTACGTTCCTCGGCGAGGCTACCGAGCCGCTGCGCCGCGACGGCGCGCGGCCGGGCGACGCCATCTGGATCGCCGGCCCGGTCGGCCTCGCCGGCGCCGGTCTGATCGCGCTCGAGC
>CAYJPW010000259.1:0-10968 GCA_964372055.1 uncultured Polyangiaceae bacterium | reverse complement strand
GGCCCCCGAGCATCCGCACGCCGGCCGCGAGCAGCCCCTCGAACGGCGACGCGGCCGCGCCGGCGTTCGGTCCCGCTCGGCCCGGCGCCTGCTGAAACGCGGCGATGGCGGCGAGCACGCCGGCGCGCTCCGGCGGCGGCGCGGCGACCGCGTGCTCGAACAACGCGCGCGCGTCGGACGGCCCGGCGGCGGGAGCAGCGACGGCCGGTGGCGGCCCGCCGAGCGGCGCTCCGCCGAGCAGCTCGTACGGCGAGACGTCGAGCCAGCTCGCGACGTCGACGGCGTCGGGCACCGCGAGGTGGAGGGCGCCGCGCCGCGCGACGACCACCGCGCCTTCGGGCGGGACGAGCGCCTCGACGTCGGCGCGCGAGAGCGGAGCCTCGGTGAACGCGCGCCCAGCTACGACGAGCGGCGAGCCGGGAACCTGGTCGCAGCGGACGCGGCGCGGCTTGGAGAACCGCACGAGCACGCGATCGCCGACGCGCGCCACGATCGCTCCGGGCTCCCACAGGGCGACGGCGCGCCGTCGCGTCTCCTCGGCGCCGAGGAGCGGCTCGTCCAGCAGCAGCCCCGCCGCCTCGACCGATCCGCGATGGATGAGATCGCGGGGGAGCGCCTTCGGGCGGGCGCTCACGCGTCCTCCCGCGGCATCGGCGAGATGTCGAGCAGCGGCGCGCCGTGGCGGAGCGAGTGCACCACGATGCGCCCCGACTCGGTCGAGAAGGCGATGTCGGGCTCCGCCACGCTCGTGGCCACCTCGCGGATCGGCTCGGGGCTCGGCGGGAGGACCTGCGAGAACGAGCGGCCGAGGAGGAGCAGTGAACGGTCGCCTTCGAGGACCACGAGATTCGGCTCGTCACGCGCCATCACCACACCGACGACCTCCACGTCGCCACCGGGCCGGAGCTCCGTCACCGCGCCGCGCGAGTGCGTCGTCCAGACGCCCGGTGCGCGCTCGATCGCAGTGACGTCGCGATGGCCGAAGAACGCGGTGAGCGGCGCCTGCCCCTCGAGCGGCTCCACCGTCGGCGGGGGGACGCTGCGGTGGGCGCTCCCCCGCACCAGCGCCCACCGCCCCTCGGGGAGGAACGCCGGCGGCGAGCTCCGACCCTCCCTCGCGACGGGCCCGCGGCCCACGAACGCGAAGCCGCCCGGGTTCGCGGGGGCGAACGCGAGAACGTGCTCGGCGACGAGCTCGACCGGCGGGTCGGAGGACGAGCCGAGCTCGAAGAGCCTGCCCTCCGCGTCGAGCAGCATCGGCACCGGGCGCGGGCCGTAGTCCACCATCACGAGCGGCGTGAGTGGCGTGTCTGGCCCAGAGGCGATCGGGGCGATGCCTTCCGGCCAGCGGTACTCGCGATCGAGCTCGGGGTGCGGCGCGGCCCCGATCGGCTCGATGCGCGCCCCGCGCGAGGTGACCGAGGCGAGGATGGCGGTGCGGCGGTACCAGCCGATCGCCGCGATCGCGGCGCCCGGGTCGCCCGCGAGGGCGTGCTTCGCCCGGTAGAGCTTCGGACGTCCGGCGCCCGCGCGCGGCGAGTTCGGGATCGGCACCGCGACCACGAGACCGCCCTTGGCGCGCGAGAACAGCTTGCGTCCATTGGCGGCGAAGACGAGGTTCGAAACCGGCGCGCCGCGGGCCGCGACGCGACGCGAAGGGGCCCGAGCCACCCCGAGCGGATCGCGCAGGAGGCGAATCGCCACATCGGCGGCGGGCAGCTCGAGCGTGACCTCGGCGGCGCGGCGACCGCCGCCGGCGGGGTGACGGACGGCGGCGTGCACCGCGCGCGCCGACGGATCGACGACCTCCTCGAGCGCGAGCGAGGCTGCGCCGGCCTCTTCCGCTGCGCTCGCGAGCCGCGGCGGGCCGACGAACCAGACCTCCTCGGCGCCGAGCGCACCGATGCGCGCGCGCCACGCATCGACGTGGACCGACGTCGCCGGCTCGCCCGTCCGCGCGCGCACGAACGCCTCGACGTCCGCAGCGACGGCGCAGCCCGCGGCGGGCGCCTCGGGCGCCTGGAGCACGCCCCAGAGGAAGGCCGCCCCTGCCTCCTCGGCCCGCCGCGCGAGGACGAGGAGCGCCGCGATCTGGACGACGCGAGGCGCGCCGAGCTGGTCGGGTCCGGCGTCGAACAGCGCGATCGATGCCCGCGGCCGCGCGGGCGCGCGGCGCGCGAGCTCGAGGAAGGCGAGCTCGCCGGCGGCGGCGCGGCGCGTGAACTCGAGCGGCGCCTCGGTCGCCAGTAGCCATTCGCTCAGGAGCAGCCGATCGTAACGGCCGCGCCGCGAGAGCCCGTCGAACCCGTCGGGCTCGCCCGCGCGAGTCGGCGAGCGCGCCCGGAGCGGTCCGAGCGCGAGCGCGAGCCGGCGGACGACGGTCCCGAGGCCGAGGGCGACGTCATGCGGCAAGAGCCCGAGGAGCGACCGCCAAGGCGCGAGGGCACGAGGGAGCTCGATCATGGCGACCTCAACGGGCGCGCCCGGCCCACGCGTCGAGCCGCGCGCGCTCGAGCGGCCGCGCCTCGCCCGCGCCGACGCATGCAGGCGGATCAGCGAGCACCGCGAGCGGCGGCGACACCAGCGCGTGACGCGCGACGAGCGCCCGCTCGAGCAGCGCGACGGGGACGTCCGGCGACCACGCCGTCGGCACGAGCAGCGCCGGCGCGTCGCGATCGCGCCCGAGGTAGACGACGCCGTCGGCCCAGGGCAGCGCGTCCGTGGCCCCGACAACCAGCAGCCACCCCTCCCCCGCGACGCCCCGCAGCTCCGCGAGCGCGGCGTCGTCGAGCGCGAGGAGCCGGCGCGCGAGCGCCGTGGCGGCCCGGCCCCGCGCGAACGCGGCGCTCGGATCGAGCGGCAGGCGCCGCGGCACCCATCCGATTCGGAGCGGCTCCGCCTCGCGAGGCGCCGTGGAGCGCACGTCACGCCTCCGCCGGCGTCGGAGCCGCGTGCTGCACGTCCGTCGCCGCGGCCGACATCTCCGCGGACCCGCCGACCTCCGCGACGATCCTCTCGCGCACGGCGGCGAGATCGGCGGGCATCGAGCCCGGCGCGAAGCCGGCGTCAATCGCGCGCGCGATGCCCTCGAGCTTGAGCCGCCAGACGGAAGCCGAGGCGACGTCACCCGCGCCGGGCCGGCCCGCGAGGAGCTCCGCCCCCGCCTCGGCGATGCGTCGGGCGCGCGCCAGGGGCCCGTGCGAGGCCTCGAGCGCCGCCGCCGCGAGCGCCTCGCTCTCGGCGCGGGCGAGCAGATCGCGAAGGACCTCGCGCGCGGCCGCCTGCGCCTCGCGCCCCGGCACCGCGGGCACGACGGGCCAGAGATCGGCCTCCGTCGGCGCGGTGCGGCCGGCGAACGCGCCGGCCGCGGCGACGAGCCGCTGCATCTTCACGGCGCGCCGATCGCTGACCACGATGCCATTCTTGCGGAGCAGACGCAGAGCGTGGGCGAGCGCGCCGCGGACGGCGCCGAGCTCCGAGGCCCGCGCCGCAGCGGCCAGCGTGTCGAGATGGGCGAGGCTCGAGGTCCTCGCCGGCGTCGCGGCGACCCGCGCGCCGCCCTCGAGCAGGTCCTCGAAGAGCGCCTCCGACACCGGCTCGACGAACACCTGGAGCAGGAAGCGATCGGCGAACGCGGCGAGCGACTCGTCGTCCGGGAGATCGTTCGCCGCGCCCACGCAGACGCGCAGCGGGCACTGCATCGCCGTGTGGCCACGCCGGAAGGTGCGCTCGTTGAGGAGGCCGAGCAGCGTGTTGAGGATGGCGGTCGAGCCGCGGAAGACCTCGTCGAGGAAGGCGATCTCGGCCTCGGGGAGCATGCCGCGCGTCTCGGTCTCGACCACGCCGTCGCGAAGCTTCCTGAGGTCCACCGGGCCGAAGATCTCGCTCGGCTCGGTGAAGCGGCCGAGGAGGTACTCGAAGTAACGGCCGCCGATCGCTCGAGCGACCCGGCGCACCGCCTCGCTCTTCGCCGTGCCCGGCGGCCCGACCACCAGGACGTGCTCGCCGGCGACCGCCGCGAGCGCGACCAGATCCACGAGCGCCTCCCGCTCGACGAGCCCCCGCGAGGCGTCGGCGAGGGAGGCACGAAGCGACACGGCGGCGGTGGAGAGAGCGTCCATGAAGGCCTCGAGGGTAGTCCCTCCTGACGGCGGCCCGGCACGGATCTGACCGAGGCCCCTGACCCGTCGCCTCCTTACGATCAGCGGAGGGCGGTATCGCGTCCGCTCGGTCCGGTGGCGGATCCCATCACCGCGAACCCTGGACCTCGCGCCCTAGCGCGAGGCGACGCAGGCCGCCCCCGTGCCTGAGGCGGCCGCGATCGTTGCAGCGCCGCGCTCACGGGCCCGGAGCGGCTTGCTCCGGCGCCGCCGGGGTTACCCCGACGGATGCGGCCTCCGGCATCTCCGGATCCCCCGCCCTGTTGTCGCGGAACCCGAGCGCGCGGCGGAGCGCCCGCTCCTTCACCACCGTCCGCGCGATGCGGCTCCACTCGATGTAGAAGCGCCACATCGCGGTCTCCGCCTCGAGGGCGTCCGCGCGATGGGCCTCCGCGGGCCGCGCGGGCACCATGGCCTGCGCCAACAGCGCTTCGACCGCGCGGTCCACCTCGTCGGTGAGCCCCCGTTCGGCGAGCAGCGCGATGGCGGCGCGGCTCTCCTCGTCGGTCTTCTCGCGGAGCGCCCTGAGCCGCTCGACGAAGAGTCGCATCATCAGGATCACGTCCACTCCGGTCGTGCGTTGGTAGCCATGGAAGAGCTCCTCGTAGACCTGCGGGAAGCGGACCTCGAGCGAAGCCTGGGCCACGGGGACCCACGCCTTCTCGAGGTCCTCGATGCGAGGCACCAGCCGCTCCGTGTCCCCGACGCGCGGCTTGACCGCGCTCCGGGTGCGGACCGCCTTCGCGAGCAGCTCCTGCCCCTGCTCGTGAACGGCCTCGGTGAATCCCCGATCCCTGAGCCGCGCGACCACCTGGGCGTGGAGCGCCCCCTGGAGGAAGCGGAGCACCTTCTGTTCCTTCTGATGAAATCGCAGCTTGGCCATGACGTCCTCCTTCGTTCCCTCATCCATGCAGGGACACCACGGCGCCAAAGGGGCCACGAAAAGCGCATCGCCGATGTCGATTCTCTGCGGCTCCCCCGGAGCGCGCGATCGCCCGCCCGCGACCGCTCTGGGCCCGCCGGCGACGTTGCCCCCTTCGTCGGAGCTGGGCGCCCCCGTCGCCCGAGGTGGGTGCCCCCCGTCGTCGGCGGGCGGGCCCCGCGCCGCATCGTGGCTGCCGCCCTCTCCAGAAGGTCGCGCCCCCTGTCCGAAAACGGCGCGACCTCACGCTGGAAGCGGCCGCCCCCCCTTCGGCCAGGCTGCGCCCGCGAGAAAACCGGGGGCGCCCCGCTCGGGCACGGTCCACGCCCCCGACTCGGGGCGGAGATCGGCGAGGGGCGCGAGGTTTCGGCGCGGGGGGCGCGAGCTCCGGCGACGGGGGCGGCGCCTACAGCTCGTGCCGGCGGATGAGCCGGTACACGTGCGTGCCGTCGACGCCTCTACGCGTCGTGGGTCGACGATTTCGAGCTCCCGAACGAGATCATCGGGCGGCCGAACCCGACGCTCGCGCTCGCGGTCGGGCACCACAAGGACGCCGACCGGCCGTGGGCCCACCTCGCGGCGTTCGTCGTCGTCGTCGAGGCCCCCGGCGGGCCGGTTCAGACGGCGAAGCGCCCGCGCGGTCGGACGCTCTGAGCGCCTCGGGCCAGCATCGCGCCGCGCTCACTTCGCCGCCGGGCGCGCGACGCCGGCGCGAGCGGGAGCCGGCCAGCCGCGCACCGCCTGGACGACGGCGCCGTGAAACGGATCGGCGCTCGCGGCGCGCTCGTACGCGACCGCATCCCGCTTGCCCTCCGCGTCGGCGCGGCGCGCCGCGGCGAAGAGCAGCGCGGCCTCCTGCTCCGGATCGAGCGGTCCGATATCGGGGTCGCGCTCGCCGCGCAGGACGAGCGCGCGCACGGCCGCCCGCTCGACGACGGCCTCCGAGAGCGCGTCGAGCAGCCGTGCGCCGAGGTCGCCCTCGCCGCGCCGCACCGCCTCGGTCGCCAGCAGGAACAGCGCCGTGTCGGCGACGCCGGCGAGCGTCTCGGCGTCGCGCGCCACCGCCAGCGCCTTGTCGGGATCGGTGCGCGCCGCGACCATGATCGCGATCGGGACGCGCGGCCCCCCGTCGGGGATCGCCGCGACGTCGGCCTCGGAGACGGGGTGCCCGGCGACGGCCGCCACGTAGATGCGGGCGACCGGAGCCGCCTTCTCGTCGAAGAGCCGCCCGACGTAGTGATCGAACGGGTGCGGCGCGCCGTCGGGCGCGGCGACCACCAGCCGGGCGTACGCGGTCGCCTCGTGCACGTCGACCGCCGCCGGTGTCCCGTCGAGGTGAGAGGCGAGGGCGGTCACCGCCTCACCCGCGCGGCCGAGGCCGAGCAGGGCCCGCCAGCGCACTTCCATGGCGCGCGCGACGTGCCGGGGCGTCCGGATGCCGTCGAGCGCGGCGAGCGCCGCGGCGTGCTCTCCCGCCCGATAGAGCAGCCAGGCATGGCCGCGGCGCAGGTATTCGTCGTCGGGGAACCGCGCGACGAGCTCGGGGTACAGCCGCCGGGCCTCGGCGAACCGCTCGACCCTCACGCGCAGGTACGCCGCCATCGCCGAGCCGGGCTGCTGCTCGTGCATCCGGCGGTACGCGTCCCGGCACTCGGCCTCGCGGCCCTCGCGCAAGAGGAGCGACTGGTACGCGCGGTGCCCCTCGATCGACGCCGGGTGCGCTTCGGTGAACGCCCGCGCCCAGCCGAGCGCCTCCTCGACGTCCTTGCTCGGGCCGAGCGCCGACGCGACCGCCGCGCCGATCGCCTCCTCCTGCTCCGGCTCCGCGTCGGCGATCGCGTAGGCGAACCGCCGCAGCGCCTCCGGATCCCGTCGGTCGGAGAGGATCCTGAGCGTCGTCCTCCAGCCGCCCTCGGCGACGTCGAAGTGCCAGCGCGACGTCACGCTCGCCCCGTTGCTGAGCTTGATGGTCTCCGGCGGCTTCGTGAACGCGTAGTCCACGTGCTCCCGGACGACGACCTCCTGCCCGGCGAAGAAGGCGTACTCCGTCTGCGGCTCGGCGCCGGGGCTCGGGCGCTCGCCGTACAAGACCTCCTCGGCGTAGAGCGGCGCGGCGCCCAGCACGTTGAAGGCGACGACGTCGACGCCGCCGGGCACGTCGATGTCGGCCTCGCGGATCCGCTCGCCCCCGCGACCCGCCAACGCAACGTGGTGGCGGCCCTTGGCCGCGCTGCGCGCCTGGTGGTCTCCGGGGACGACGTCGAATCGCTCGCCCTGGAAGGTCACCTCCACCGGCACGTCGAGGCCGTTCACGAACGTCACCTGGCTGTGCTGCTGCGACCACCAGCCCACCAGCGCCACGCACGCGGCGGCCATCGCGACCGCCGCCACCGAGCCCGCGCGCCACGCGCGCGCCACGGCGGAGGTCGGCACCTTGCCGAAGAACCGCCAGCTGCTCCCGCCGGCGTGGCACACGAGGTACTGCGCCAGGGGGAACACCGGGATAAAGACAACGCACACGCAGAGCGTCGCTATGTGCGTCCCGTCCGGGCGCAGCTCGGAGGTGCCGTAGAGGGCGGTGCCGACGCCGTTGAACGTGAACATCGTGGGCGCGCCGTCGATCGGCTCGAGGAACAGCCGGCGCTGCCCCAAGAGCCATTCGAGCGCGGCGAGATCGGGCGATCCGATCATGTCGCGGCGCTTCGCCTTCAACCTCGCGTAAGCGGCGTGGAGCTGCCGGCGCTGAATCAGCTCCGCCACGTCGGGTGCGTCGAGCAGCCGCGCGACCGCCGGGTCTTTCGCATCCATCGTGCACCTCCGCGTCGATCTATATCGCCGCGCCCACCGGCTGTCGTCAGGGAGCTCGGAGACCGATCAGGAGCGCGACCGCGCGCGCGGATCCCGAGCTACCTCCGCGAGATGCCGCGCCGGCACGAGTGCGCGACGCGATCCAGCGGGGGCCTGGCTGACGGCGGCCCTCGCCTCGCGGAGCGTGGGCGAAGGAAGCCCGTTCGGTCCAGCCGGGGCGGCGTCCGCCGTCGAGTGAACAGGCGCCGACCTCGCCCGGCGCCCCTCGCCCGCAACGCCCGTTTTCGTGACGCTCCGGTTCGTGCAGAGCGAAGCTGCACCCCGACCAGCCCTGCCACGGTCGCGTCCTCCAGCCGTGGCGCCTCGCGCAAGGCGCTGCCGGGGGCGCGGCCGCGCGTCGAGGGGCGTTTGCTCCGACTCGCCGCTCCGGAAGCGGCTCCAAGAACGGAGCCGCTTCCGGAGTCGTTCAGCCCGATGGAGCCTGCGCCGCCGTCGGACGATGCGAAGCTCCACGTGGTGCTGCCGCCGCCGTCGCTACCGAAGATCGATTGAGTCGCAATCGTTCGGGGTCTGTCGACGGCCGACCCTCGAAACGGCGTCAGCGCTCCCCGGACCGCAAGACGAGCACTGGCTCGCCGTCGTCATCTTCCTCGGTGACGCGTCCTGCGGCCATGTCTTGGGAGAGCGTGGTCATCGCTGCGCCGAAGCTCGAGGCAAGACGCCAGGTGTCCCAAGTCTCGTTCTCCCAGAGCAGCAGCTGACCGGCGTGGAGATCGTAAACGATGAGGTTGTCTCCCGCGTCCTTCGCGACTGGTAGCCATGCTTTGGGCCACTCCCCTGCGAATTGCTCGCGCACGAACCCGAGCATGTCGATGGCATCACTCGTCGAGAGCCACTCCATCTCACGAACCCACGCCGCCGCGTCCGTCACGCGGAATGCCCCGAAGAGGGCCCGGGCATCCCTCTCGGCGCCGTCATGGGCCTCGTATGCGAGCACGAGGTCGCCCGGTAGCGTGACCCCCAGCGCGTGCTCGAGCGCCTCGATCTCCGCGCGGGCCGCGCCAGGACGAAGCCGCCTCGCCACCCCCGGCGCGTTCCGCGAGATCCAGTCGTCGATGCTGTCCCAAGGTGGTATCGGCACGGCAGCGAGGTTACCTGACGGAGAACACGGGTCCAAAGGGGATCGCGCGAAGCGGAAGTTGACGGATTTAGGCCCTGATCCAGCGCTGAAAAAGCGCTCGTCCGAGGGATCTCAAGCAAAGCCCGGGTGTCATTGCGGGCCCGCGGACGGCTCGCGTCCGGACACGGCCGAGGCGGCGAGCGCGGCTTCGGGGTCCGACGCGTCGTCGGGGGCGCCGCCGAGCTCGAGGAGGCCGTGGCGCCGAAGGTAGCGCTCCAGGCGCCGGACGGCGGCCTCGAGGACGTCGCCGACGTCGCACGTGCGGAGGTGCCCGAGCTGCTCCCAGGCGAGCTCGTCGTTCTGCTCGTGGAAGGCGGCGTCCAGGAACACGACGTAGAGGTGCGGGTCGAGCCGTACGTCGCTCGACGTGCGCTGCACGACGGTCACGGCGCCCGTCTTGGCGGGCCGGGTTGCGGCGCGCCCGGCGTAGAGATGCGCGTCAGCGCGCCGAGCAGCTCGCCGTCCTGCGCGAGCCGGCGGCGCCATGGGAACGGGAAGGTGAGCACCCATTGCCGGAGCGCGACCTCGGGCAGGACGTGCTCGATGAGATCGGCGGCCGTGGAGCACATCCGACGGCCATGCAGGAGGGGCAGAAGCCGCGGCCCTTGCACGCGAACGCGACCAGGCGGCTCTCGCCGCAGCCCTCGCAGCGGAGCCGCGCGAAGCCGCGGCAGAGCAGGCCGCAGTCGAGGTAGGCCTCGAGCTCCTTCTTCGCGTGCTTCGGCAGCCTCACGTCGAGCGCGCCGTCCTCGATGGCTCCGTAGAGCGTCTCGAGGTTGTCGCGCACGACCTCGCAGAGCGCCGTCCGCTCGGGGCGACGACGCTCGTAGGCGACGTTGGCGGGCGCTCGCGGTGCGGGCAGCACGCGCCGGCATCCCCACGTCGCGGGCCAGACCGTAACACCGCGATCGTGCTGGCTCGTCGCTCGCTACGAGGGTGGCGCCGCCATGGCCGAGGGTGGCGGCCGCCAGGACGAACCGCCGTGACAAGACGGTGAGCGGGCGCGGGGAGCGCTTCGACTGGGTTGATGCGGCGAGAGCAGAGATTCTCGGCCCGGTCGTCGTGCGCGGCTGCCCAAGGCGGTGACGGTCATCGGCAGTACGCGCGGTTGCCGTCACGCGCTTGAGATCAACTCTCGGAGCCTCCTCAGCGCCGCGAGCAGGGCCCCCGACTCCCACCCGCCTGCCACATGGCCGGCTCACGATGGCCCTGCTCGACAAGCTGCTCTTTCGCGCCACGGCGATCCGAATCGACGGACCCAGCTTCCGCCTCGAGCACCACAAGAAGCGCCAGTTGGAGCGCAAGCAAACGAAGCCCGAATCGCCTCCGTCCCAGCCTGTCGCTGCGCGCCCGAGCGAGGTGCAGCGGTTGCCGGCGAAGAGGCAGCCGCGTGAATGGGCGAGGCACGGCGCGCGCCGTCATCAGCCCGCCGCGAGCTCCTCCAGCTTGGACAGCTCGAACGCTACCAACCGATCCGGCGTCCTGTCCGGAGGACGTCTGGATAACTCCTGCAGAAGGAGCGTGGTCGCGCTCACCGCGTGTGGAACCTTAGCGCGGTGGTCTGGTGGTCCCGACCTGCGCGCCCACGGCCTGCGCGGAGCGCACGTTGCAGCCAGGATTGATTTCCGTCGTGGCACGCCGCGACAATCGCATCATTTCTTGCTGCGGCGCGGCCTGTCGCTCAGTTGCGGCGCGAGCTCGGCCCACTCCTTGGCTTCGTCCTCTCGCCCGATGTCAAAGAGGAAATCGGCATAGGCCTCCGCACGCTTCCTGCTCCACGGCTTCAGGCGAAGACCCTCCAGATGAACGATGTCGGCCTCGTCGAGTCGACCCTGTGCAAGAAGCATGGGTGCAGATCCCTTTTTGCACCGAGTTTTCACGCGGTTGCCGCATGACAT
>CAYJPW010000258.1:0-10978 GCA_964372055.1 uncultured Polyangiaceae bacterium | reverse complement strand
ATCATGTCATGCGGCAACCGCGTGAAAACTCGGTGCAAAAAGGGATCTGCACCCGTCTGGGCTCGGCCGGCGGCAGCCTCCATTGCGTGCGCGGCAGCCGAGACGGCTCCGTCGTCATCGCCGCCGGTGCAGACGGGAGGATCGTGCGGATCGTGCCCGGCCACGATCCGCCCTTCGAGGCGCTCGAGAGCGGCGTCTCGGAGGCGCTCTACTCGGTCTCGTTCGGTCCCGAAGAGGACGTGTGGGTGACCGGCGAAGCCGGCACGGTGCTGTGGCACCCTCGCTTCGACTGAGCGCGCATCTCAGGCTGGCGCCGAGCGTGGGCGCAAGGCGAGTCGGCACCACGGTTGCGACCGGCAGCACTTCGACCGCATCGAGATCGTCCTCGGACCGTGAGCACCTCGTTCGCCGGCGAGCGCATCGCCCATGCGCGTCACGTCACGGCTTCGAGAGCCGCTTGGCGAACATCCAGAACTGCCCCTCGGGGTCGGTGCCGCACCACATCCGATCGCCCCACGGCTGATCGGCGGGCTCGCCCAGCACCTTCGCGCCGGCGGCGCGGGCGCGCGCGCAGTGGGCGTCGACGTCGTCCACGAAGACGTACACGCCGGCGTGGAGCGCGGGGAGCGCATCGGCGCGCTTCACCATCCCGAGCCCCCCGCCGCCGGCGTGCCCGACCATGATGAGCCCCGCGCCGTGCGCGAGCTGCGCGTGGGCGAGGCCGCCCTTCGGGTCGGGGCTCGTGAAGACGAGCGTGAAGCCGAACGCGCCCTCCATGAAGCGCGCGGCGCCCTCGACGTCCTCGTAGAAGAGGTAGGGAGCGAGGCTGGGCGTGGGGGCAGGCGTGGTCATGATGAGTCTCCCGGTCGGAGCCTCGACGGGTATCGCCGTTCGGCAGTGCGCGCAAGGACGCGCGAAGCTCACCGCGGCGAGGCCGGTCGCGTCAAAACACAGGGCGAAGGTGAGTCATCCGGCCTGGCTGCGCTCCCGGATCCCGGCGCCCCAGTAGAAGGCGCCGGCGGTCTGGGTCACGCGGATGCGCCAGCCGAGCCGCGCGAGGCGCGCCTCGAGCTCGTCGGCGCGGTGCGGGACCTTCACCGCGCGGAAGGCGGTGCCATCGTTGAGGCGGCGCTGGATGGTCGACGACGTCTCGCCCTCGATCAGCTCGTCGGGCGTGCGGTAGGCGTCGTCGCAGAAGAAGACGCGGCCGGCGGGCTCGAGGGCGTCGGCGATGAACGACCAGAACGCCTCGAAGCGGTCGAGGGGGACGTGCGAGATCCAGAAGCCGAAGAAGACGACGTCGTAGCGGCGGTCGGGGGTCCAGGCGAAGAGATCGGCCTGGATGAAGCGGACGCGGTCCTCGCCGACGCGCGCCTTCGCGCGCGCGAGCATCTCGGGGGAGGCGTCGACGGCGGTGACGCTGGTCGCGTGGCGGAGCAGGCGCTCGGTCCAGGCGCCGGGGCCGCAGGCGAGCTCGAGGACGCGGCCGGTGGGGCGGAAGGCCTCGAGCGCCGAGGTCATCTCGTCGGCGCCCTCGGCCGGGATCGAGTGGTCCTCGTACTCGTCGGCGACGGCTCGGTAGTAGGCGACCTGCTCGGCGAGGAGCGGATCCATCTCTTCGGGTCGGCTCATGCGATCTCCTGGTCGCGGAGGGTGCCCGAGCACGATCCGCGACATCGCGGGTGATGGTCAACGGTCGACCGTGTCGATCTCACCGTCGCCGTGGTCGTTCCAGGGGGCCACTTTTCTCCCGCGAGGCCGCTTGGCGGCGGCTACTCTGCGCTGGAACATCTTCCGCGCTTCACGAACAGACGTGCACGTGAACCGAACCCTCGCCGTCGGTCTTCAGGCCATCGTCGCTTCGGCGGCCGTCTGGCTCTCACCCGCATGCGGGAGCGATGCGGAGACCGAGAGCGAGACGTCGAGCACCACGGGCGGCGTGATGTGTGGATCCAAGACCTGCCAGGACCACGACGTGGGCGGCCTCATCACGCTCCCCGGCTGCTGCGATGAGCTCCGGGTGGACAGCTGCGGCGTGGACCTCGCACCCGCGGCCCAGCTCCTCACGGTGCCCGAGGGCTGCACCGAGCTGAATCAGCCCGGGGATCCCGACACGTCGTGCCCCGCGATGGACTTCGAAGCCTTGGGCACGCCGGTGACCTTCGACGGCTGCTGCCTCCCGACCGGGATGTGCGGCGTGCGCGCCAACCTGCCCATTGGAGGGCTCGACTTCGGCTGCTTGAACGCCGGTGACTTCAGCGACACGCCCCCGCCGGCGCAGAGCTGCGGGGGTGGCGGCGGCGCGGGCGGTTCCGGAGGTGCCAACGGCGCCGGAGGATCGGGCGTGGGCGGGGCCGGCGGCTCCGGAGGCGCACCCTAGCCGCCCTGGATCCGTGACTGCACCCGTCAGCGGCCCGGCGAGCTCGCGAGGCTCCGCCGCGCCGGGATGTGCGCGGTCTTCGATGCGAACTCGGCCATCGACGTGGGCCGGCTCGCACCGAGCAGCTTGACCAGGTACGTCGATGGCACGGCGAAGTTCAGGTTCTGCCCGTCGACGACCGTGGCCATCGCCACGCCGACGACGCGACCATGATCGTCGAGGATGGGCCCTCCCGACGATCCGGGGGCGATCGGCGCCGAGATTTGGAGCACCGTGAACGACGGCTCGATCTCGCGCACGCCGCTCACGAGCCCGCTCGAGACGGTGCCCGTCAGGCCCATGGGGTTGCCGATGGCCACGACGGGAGCGCCCACGTCGAGCCCCATGGTCTCGGCGATCGGCAGGATCGCGATGTCACCCGGCGCCTCCAGCACGGCGAGATCGCGCTCGACGTCGTAGGCCCGCACGGCGGTGACGCGTCGCTTGGTGCCGTCGTGTTTCGTGATCCCGACCGCATCCGCGCCGGCGACCACGTGGAGGCTCGTGGCGATCCAGCCGTCGCTCCGGACGCCGAAGCCGGTTCCCATCTTCGTCCCCGCGTGCACCGTGACCACCGACGCGCGGGCGCGGGCCGCGATCTGCGCCGGCGTCAGCGGGCCGCTCGTCGTGTCCGGGCGTCGCGGAGCGTCGGGAGGCGCCGGCGCGGGCGGGGCAGGAACCGCCGGGGGCGCCGACGGCCGAGCGTCTCGCGCGGCGACGTACGAGACGCCGTCGCACTGCGCGCGGTTGACGTCGCACTGGCCGGTCGGGGCGGCAGGCGGCGGGGCGCCGCAGGCGGCGACCGATACGAGAGCTAGGATCCCGAGGGCACGGCGCACGCGGTGAAGATCGCACGCCGCGGGTTCGCGCGTGCGGAATTTGGCCGCGCGCGGATCCGCGAGGGCGTGAGAAGGAGTCGAGTACTTGGGCGGTCCTCTCGACGCGCGCGAGCCGCACACGCTGCTCGCGGTGATCGCTCAGCGGGGCACGACGCACCTGAACCCATCGTCGTTGCTCGTGTCCGTCAGCCCCGCGCTCAGGCTCAGGTTGAAGATGCCGCCCCCGTTTCCGGCCACCCAATTTCCACCGCGCATCAGCACGGCCGGGAGACCCTGGGAGTAGGCCACGTCGACGATCGCCGCCGACAAAATGTTGTACGTCGCGTCATTACCAAAGCTCGCGTCGGGCCACGGAACAAGCCCGTCGACGGCAGGTTCGCCTGGGATGCCCGTGTGGCCGACGGCGAAGTACCACTCGTTCGTGTATTCCCAGTGGTTGCCGATCATGTCCTCGGCGCCCCAGTCGCTCACGCAACTCTGGAGCTGCGAGGCGCCGAGCGCGTTGCCGCTCGGGCGCGGCCCGCCATTCAGGACGCAAAGCGCGCCGCCGCCGTTGTTGCCCGGATCGTACGTGCCGCGCGCGGCGCGCTGCCACTCCTGCGTGGTCGCGAGCCGCTTGCCGCTCGCGGCGCAGGCTTCTGCCGCTTGGAACCACGATACATAGTTCGCGGCGCCCGCGCCCCCCACGCTGAGCGCGTAGTACGGAATGGTGACCTGCCCATTCTTCGGGAAGCTCAGGGATGAGTCGTCGCTGTTGTTGAACACCTGCGAGCCTCCGTCGAGCGCGGTCCACATGCTCGCCTCGTAGCGGTCGATCCAGAACGCCGAGCCGCCGATGCCGACCTTCACGACCTCGTCGACGCCCTTCGTGCACACGATGCTGTTCGGCAGAAACGGCGCGGCGGGGCCTGCGTTCGCGTAGCCCTGCGGACAGTCCCCCGAGCCTTCGAGCGCCGAGATTCGCGCGTCGAGGGCGGCGAAGTTTTCGTTCACCTTCGACGAAGACACGGGGTCTCCGGGATTGAATTGGTTCGGTACGTTCGCGTAGAGCGCGGCGCTTCCTCCGAGGAGCACCGCTACGGGGACACACACCGCGAGCGCGCGCCTGATCGTCGTACGCGAGATTTCGATTCGGATCTCGATGTTCATGGCTTTCTCCCACCCTCACGGAGCGAACGCGCAGTTGTCGAACGTGGATCCTTGACCGTCGAAAGTGCAGACGGGCGTGCCTGTCCCCGTCGAGCTCGTCGCCGAAGTGCTCCCGCTCGAGCTCGTACCCGACGTGCTCC
The DNA here is from genome assembly GCA_964372055.1 of uncultured Polyangiaceae bacterium. GTDB lineage: Bacteria > Myxococcota_A > Polyangia > Polyangiales > Polyangiaceae > CAYJPW01. The sequence goes on along the minus strand of CAYJPW010000258.1, from coordinate 6,431 downwards.
CGTTCGAGCTCGTCACGGTCGCCGTGCTGCCCGTCGTCGACGTCGACGACGCGCTTCCGCCATGTCCGCCCGCGCCAGTCCCGCTTGCGGAGCTCGAAGCCTGTCCGCCCACCCCGCCCGCGGCACCGAACAGGTCGTCACCGCTATCTCCGCAGTGGACGAGGGCGAGGAGGAAGAGCGCTAGACACAAGCTGGTGCGGGCCATGCGTTCCCCTTCAGCGCCCCGGTCGTGGCGCACTACGCCGGTTGGGCGAGAATACACGACCGGCTGGAGGGACCGGCGGTGCCTTGGTCGTCCACGACGAGTAGCCGCCTCTGCCCGACCGCGCTGGCGCCCGACGTGCCGACGCGTTCGCACGGCAACGCGTCCATTTGGAGGCTCGCGGCGGATTTCTCGTCGCCGACGGCGACCGCGTCGCTGATTTCGCGGATCCCTCGCCGGATCTGGCGTCACCGGCTGGAGATCCGGCGTCCCGCCCAAGAAACGTCGCGTCCGCCCCGAGGGATCCGGCGTCCCACCCGAGAAACGTCGCGTCCGCCCCGAGGGATCCGGCGTCCCACCCGAGAAACGTCGCGTCCGTCCCGAGGGATCCGGCGTCCCGCCCGAAAAACGTCGCGTCCGCCCCCGAAGGATCTGGCGTCCCGCCCGAAAGACGTCGCGTCCGCGTCGAGGGATCTGGCGTCGGGGCCGAGCGACGCGTCGTCCGCCGCGACAAACGTGAGGTCCGCGCCGGGTGACCTGACGTCGTCGTCGGCAGACGCGACGTCGGGACGAGCCGACGTGAGGTCGATCGCGGCGGACGTCGCGTCCGCAACGAGAACAGGTGATCCGAAGAGGGAGACCTGAGATCCGGAAAGGAAAACGTGACGTCCTTCCGGCCAGAGCTGACGTTTCTTCGAAGCGATCACAGGTCTGCTGGCGGGGACGCGACGTCTGGCTCGAGGGGCGTGCCGTCGGGCCGCGGAGACGCCACGTCGCACTCGATGGACGCGACGTCCGGCCAAGGAGACGCCACGTCCCGCTCGATGGACGCGACGTCGGGCCGGGGAGACGCCACGTCGCACTCTATGGACGCGACGTCCGGCCGGGGAGACGCCACGTCGCACCTGATGGACACGACGTCGAGCCGGGGAGACGCCACGTCGCACTCGATGGACGCGACGTCCAGCCGGGGAGACGCGACGTCGGGCTCGATGGACCCGACGTCCTGCTCGAGGGATGTCACGTCGGCTCCGAGGGACGCGACGTCAGCGTCGATGGACGCGACGTCAGCGTCGATGGACGCGACGTCGGGCCGGGGAGACGCGACGTCAGCGTCGATGGACGCGACGTCGGCGTCGGTCGACGCGACGTCCGTTCCGAGAGACCGGAGATCGGCCACGATGGGCGCCAGATCGGCGAGGTCGGACGCGACGCCTGTCTCCGGGGACACACGATCGGCTACCCCAGACGCGATCCCCGAGCGCCTGGACGCGAAAATAGACCGGCCGCCCCGCCGATCCGCGGTCGCCGACGCGCGGAACGGCCCCGGCTTCGCTCGCCGCCGGGATCGTGCTGGGGCGCGGCGTTCTCCTGCCGCGGTCCTTGCCGGGCCTGAGCCCTCCTGGTAGCGCTCGGGAGCTTGAAGAGATTCGTCGTCTTTGCCTCGGCTCTCGCTCTCTTTCTTTCCGAGGAGCGCTCCGCCCACGCCGGCGAGGTCCAGCTCGACCTCGCGGCGCGGGCCATCGCCTCGTCGTGGCGCGGCGACTACGGAGGCGGCGGGCAGCTCCGGCTCGGGTACCGCTTCGCCAAGGTGCTCGCGATCGATTTCGTCGGCTGGGAGGAGTACGCGTCGGTCGATCGCCGGCTCGACACCGGGCTCACCTTCGGGCTCTCGGGGTTCCTGCCGCTCGGCCGGGTGCGCCCTTCGCTGCGCCTCTACTTCATCCACCAGCACGAGGAGGCGTTGGTGTCGGTCGAGGACCACGCCGGCGGCACCCTCCTCGGCATCGGCGAGGGCATCCGCCACCGCGCGGGGGGCGGCGCGGTGCTCGGCGCCGAGATCGCGCTCGCGAAGACCACCAGCGTCGAGTACCTGGCCGTCGCCGGCGCGTCGTTGACCTGGTTCCCCGACACCTCGCTCGGCCCGGGCGCTTACTTCGGCTTCACCGCCGGGCTCGGCCTCAACTACTCGCTCCCGGGGCTGCCGTGAGGCGCGCGGATCGGCCCAGCATCAGGGCGCGCGCGATCGCGCTCGCCGCGTCGGCGGCGCTCGCGGCGCTGGGCGCGGCGGCGTGCAGCGGCGCCGACGAGATGACGGAGCACCCCTGCCCCGAGGGCGGCACGAGCCTGACGTACGACAACTTCGGCAAGCCGTTCTTCGAGGCGTACTGCGTCTATTGCCACGGCGGCGCCAACGCCTACAGCTCGCGCGCGTTCACCACGGTCGAGTCGATCCGCTCGCAGCGCGAGCGCATCTTCCTCAACGCGGCCGCGGGCAACACGTTCATGCCGCCGGGACCGGACGATCCCCCCGACGACGCGCGCGAGCAGCTCGCCGAGTGGCTGGCCTGCGGCGCGCCCTGACACCGAAAAGCTCGGGGCGTGGATGCCGCATCGAGCAGCCTCTGGCCGCCGCGCGCAGCATCCTCGGACGGGGCGCTCAGGTCGCGCGCTTCTCGAGCGAAGCCACCTCGACGCCTCGGCCGAGGATCACGATCTGCTCCGTCACGTCCCGGAGAGCCGACTCGATCACCTCGAAGCGAGCCGCCGTGGCCTGTGCGAACACGCGCTGCTCCTGGTGCATACCGCGCACCTCATCGCGGATGTCCTGGAGCCGGACGGTCAGGTCGGTGGGCTCCACGTCGCTAGCGCGCGCCGTCGGTCTCGAACAGGTTGCGCACCCCGGGGCGCGTCAGGCTCCAGAGCCCGTAGAGCCCCGTCGGGAAGCAGCAGCAGAGCGGCAGCCCCATGATCCAGTAGGCGATCGTCGACTTGCGCGCCCAGGGGCGGCGCTTGTAGAGGCCCACGGCGTTGAGCGGCGTCCACACCACGCCGGCGAAGGCGAACGCGGTGAGGATCGCGCGCGCGACCCCCACGACGCCCGGGAGCTCGATCGCACCGAAGGTGACGGCGCCGAGGAACGCGGTGGCGACCACGTGCCCCGCGAGCATCGCCATCTGCAGGCCGGCGTTGACGATCACGTGCTTGGCCGCGACGCGCGCGGTCTCGTAGTCGTTCGGCATCGGAGCTCCCCCTTAGACCTGGTGAGCCTAGCGCGCGGGCGCGGGCTCAGCCAGCGAGGTAGCGCGCCAGCCGCATGTAGAGGCTCGCGCTGAGGTGCGGGTCGTGCGAGCACACCTCGGCGAAATCGTCGTGGCGGATGCGAATGAGGCGCGCGCTCGGGCTCGCCACGCGCGGCAAGGGACCGGCACGCCGCGTGCCTACCAGCGACTCGGCGAAGACGAGCCCGCTCGGCCCGAGCGAGCGGCCGTCGGGCCGCGAGACGATCCCTTCGAGGATCACGTACGCGCACAGATCGCTGGCGACGTCGCGCGGGAGGGGCTCGCCCTCGTCGGCCTCGAGCTCGACGCCGGAGGCCAGCGCCGCCAGCACCGCGGACGGCGGAAGCCCCGCGAGCAGCGCGCACGCCGAGAGCGCCGAGAGATCGCGCGACGACGGCCCGGCGTCGACCTCGCGCTTCACGAAGCGATCGCGGATCTCGATCACGACGGCCGTGGCGTTGTCGCGCCCGCCGCGCTGCCGCGCCTCGGCGAGCAGGGCGGCGGCCACCTGCTCGGGCGTCCCCTTGTTCGAGAGGCGCGCGAGCTCCGCCTCGTCCTCGATCGCGCCGTGCACGCCGTCGCTGCAGAGCAGGATCCGATCGCCGCGGGCGAGATCGACGGAGAGCGTCTCCACGAGGACCGTCGGCGCCATCCCGATCGCGTTCACCAGGGGGTTGCGCGCAGGCGGCGTCGCGGGGGCGGCGCCGGCGGCCAGCTGCGTCTCGTGGAGCGCGTGGTCCTGCGTGAGCTGGAGCATCGCCGTGGGCCGCACCAGGTACGCGCGCGAGTCGCCCGCGTGGCCGAAGAAGGCGCGGTCGCGAACGAGGATCGCCACCTCGAGGGTCGACCCCATCCCGGTATGGCCGGCCTCGCTGCGCGATGCCTCGATGACGGCGCGGTTGGCCGACTCGACCGCGCCGCGCACCAGCGCCAGGACCTTGCGGCGCTGCTCGATCGACGGCGACGCGACGTAGCCGGCGAGCACCTCGACGGCCGCGGGCGCGGTGAGCGCCGCGTGGGCCGCCTCGACCGCGAGCTTGGCGGCGACCTCGCCCGCCGCGTGGCCGCCCATGCCGTCGGGAGCGCGACGAACGCATGGTCCGGGCTCACCAGGAAGGCGTCCTCGTTGTTCTTCCTCACGAGCCCGACGTCGGTCGCGCCGGCGAGCTCGACCCGGTAGTCGAAGCGGGGGATCACCCGGGACACGCGTGGAGCGTACCAAGAGCCAGGGCGCGGCGGGCGGGCAGATCCTCCGGCGCCGCCGCGCGTATGGACCCACCTCGGAAAGGAGCCCCGATGGTCCCCCGCCCCGCGCTGCCCCTGGTCGTCCTCGCTCTCTTCGCCCTGGTCGCCGGCGGCTGCGGCCGCCCCAGCACCCCGGACGCGTCGCAGGACCCACAGCTCATCACCTTCGAAGGTGGGCTCGCCAACCGCTTCGTCCGCGCCGAAGAGGACGGCTCGCTCCTCGCCCGGATCCGGGTGGGGACGCGCGCCCCGGCCGATCGCCCGCGGGGCCCGGTGAACGTGGCCCTCGTGATCGACACCTCGGGATCGATGGAGGGCCAGCCGATCGCCGACGCGCGCAAGGCCAGCCTGGCGATGATCGACGCCCTCTCGCCGGGCGACCGCCTGGCGGTCGTGGCGTTCCACTCGAAGGAGGAGATCCTGCTCCCCTCGACCGAGCTCGAGGACGCCGATCGGGCCGAGCTCCGGCGCCGCATCGAGGCGATGCGCGCCCAGGGCACCACCGACATGGCCCGCGGCCTCCGCGTCGGGCTCGACGAGGTCAAGGCGCACCTCGATCCCAAGGGGATCAACCGGGTCGTCCTCCTCGGCGACGGCGTCCCCAACGACGCCGGCCCGATCACGGGCATCGCGCAGGAGGCCGGCTCGTCCGGCATCACCGTCACGGCGCTGGGCCTCGGCCCCGACTACGACGAGACCCTCATGGGGCAAGTCGCGCAGCTCTCGGGCGGCCGCTTCCACTACGTCGAGGACTCGGCGCAGGTCGCCACGTTCTTCCAGAACGAGGTGCTGCGGCTCCAGGGCGTGTACGCCAAGAACGCGACCGTCGCCCTGACCCCGGGCCCGGGCGTGCGCGTCGAGGGCGTGCTCGGCCAGCAGGTGAGCTTCAGCGGCGCGACGGCGCAGGTCTCGCTCGGCGATCTGAGCAAGGGCGAGACGCGGGATCTCGTGGTGCGGCTGGCGATCGCGGGCAAGAAGCCGGGCGCGCCGGTCGAGCTGCTCGACGCCGTGATGACGTTCGACGACGTCATCGGCGGCGCCGGGCGCGTGGAGCGGCGGGTGTTCCTCGGCGCGCGGAGCTCCGCCGACGCGGCCGAGATCGCATCGGGCCGCAACCCCGACGTCGAGCTCTCGGCCGCGATCGTCGAGGCCGCCGCCACCACCGTCACCGCGCTCGAGGCGGTGCGCGCGGGCCAGAACGTGCGGGCTCGCGAGATGCTCGAGCGAGGCGCCGAGCAGGCGCTCGAGCAGGCGAAGCGCACGCCGAGCGCCGAGCTCGAGAAGCAGGCTCGGAACATGCGCGCCATCGCCAGCGATCTCCCCAAGCTGGACCGCGGCCCGACCGCCGGCGCGACGCCGGGCGGTGCACCGCCCCGGGTCGATCGCGCGCCGTCGCCGGCGGAGGCGCCGATGCCCGCGCCCGCGGCGGACCTCGGCGGCGGCGCTCGCGCCTCGGCGGCCCGGAAGGTCCGCGAGGTCCACGACGAGGCGATGCAGCACCTGCAGTAGCCGCCCTGCGCAGGTGAGCCCCTGAGGGTGGTTTGATCCATCAGGCCCCTTCGGGGCCGAGCGGTCTCACTGCTCGATTCCAAGCCCGGCGCAAGCGGACGTCGGACCCCCACGCAGCGGAGCGTGGATCCGAGCGCTTCGGCGCGATCGCGCGCCCGTCGGCGCGCGGCACCGCTCTTGCGAGCGATCGCGTCCGGCGCGCTCCGTCGCGGAGTCGCGGCCGAACAGGAGGCTCCGTGCGACCCCTCGACCGACGCACCGACCCGCTGGCGCGGGTGAGGCCCGACGCCCTTCACGATGGGCGTGCCGCGACGCCGCGACCGATCGCGGCGGCTCCGCCTCCGCGGCCCCGGTCCACGCCGCCGCCGGTGCCCCGCGCGTCGGCCGCGCCGCCGCGCGTCTCGGCCGCGCCC
>CAYJPW010000257.1:0-11004 GCA_964372055.1 uncultured Polyangiaceae bacterium | reverse complement strand
ACGCCGGCGCGCCCGGCCGAGCCGCCGCCCGCCGCGCCGCCGTCCGGACCGACGCGGTGGCGGCTCCAGGGCGGTGCCCACGCGACCGCCGTCGGGGCGATCGCCCCCGATCTCGTCCCGGGCGTGCACGTGTTCCTCGACGCGACGCGCACCCGCCTCGAGGGCGCGGAGGATTCCTCCGGCCCGCTCTCGCCCTCGCTGCGCCTCGGCGCGATCTCGGCGACGAGCGGCGTGATCGACACCGAGCTCGGAACCGCCAGCTTCCGCTGGACCGTCGGCCGGTTGGAGGGTTGCCCGATCGCGATCGACCTCGACGCCCAGGTGACCGCGCGGCCTTGCCTCGAGCTCGACGTCGGGGCGCTCGAGGGCTCGGGCAACGGCGAGGCGTTCTCCGGGCGCGACAGCCGGTTCTGGGGGGACGTGGGCGCGCTCCTGCGCCTGCAATGGGTGGCCCTCGATCTCGTCCTCGTCGAGGCGGAGGCCGGGCTCACCGCCCCCTTCGTCCGCTACCGGTTCGCCTTCTGCCGGGGCCCGGGGAGCGTCGCGGGCCAGCCCTGCCCCAAGGACCACGAGCTGGTGGTCCACGAGACGCCGGGCGTGGGTGGGTCTCTGGGGTTGGGTGTGGGGATCCGTTTTCCGTGATCCCGCCCCCCCGCTCCGGCCATCCTAGGGCGATGAACGACGCCGGCCTGGGGCCTTCCGAGCCGCCGCGTTCCGAGAGGAGGCCCCCCGCGCGATCCCCCGAGAAAGCGGGCGGCGAGCGCGACCAGCCCGCCCCGGCGAACGCCCGCGAGGCCGCAGGCCGCGACGCGCGGCTGCGCTCGATGCTGCAGGAGCAATACGACTTCATCTGGCGCTCGCTCCGGCGCCTCGGCGTCCCGTCGACGGACGTCGACGACTGCGCCCAGCAGGTGTTCTGGGTGGCGGCTCGCAAGCTCGACGCCATCGAGGCCGGGTGCGAGCGAGCGTTCCTGTTCTCGACCGCGCTGCGCGTCGCCTCCGACGCGCGGCGGAGCCGCGTGCGACGGCGCGAGGTGCCCGACGACGACGAGACCCAGCAGCCGTGCGACCCCGGACCGCGCCCCGATGAAATCGCGGACCAGCGCCGGGCCCGCGCGCTGCTCGACGAGGTGCTGAGCGCCATGCCGATCGACCTTCGCGCCGTGTTCGTGCTCTTCGAGCTCGAGGAGATGGCGACCGCCGACATCGCCAAGCTGCTCGAGATCCCGAGCGGCACGGCGGCCTCGCGGCTGCGGCGCGCCCGCGAGGAGTTTCACGCGATCGTCGCCCGCGTGCAGCGCAAGGGCGAGTTCGAGGCCCAGCGGGCCGGGAAGGGAGGCCGGCAATGAGCGAGCCCCGGAGACTCGTGGACGAGGGGAGCAGCGAGCTCGAGCTCGAGCTCTTGCAATCGGCGCGCTTCGACGCGCCCTCGCCGCAGGCGCGGCGGCGCGCGATGGTGGCCCTCGGGGTGGGCGGCGCGGTCGGCGCAAGCGCGACGATCGCCGGGACGACGGCGGCGGCCGGCGCCACCGCCACCGCCACGGCGGCCGGCGCGTCGGCGACCGCGGCGACCGGGGCGGGCCTGCTGGTGCTGAAGTGGGTCGGGATCGGCGCCATCGCCGGGCTGGTCACCGCGGGCGGCATCGATCAGGCGATGCAGGCGCGCCAGCCCCGGCCCGCCGCCGCGGCGGTGACGCGCACCGCGGAGCCCGGGACGCGCGCCGAGAGCACGGGTGGCGCGCTCGGCGCCTCGGGCAAGCCGGCGGCTCCCGCGAGCGAGCCGACGCTCGACGACGCACCCGCGCCGCGCGACGAGCCGGGGCCGCGAGACGCGAAGCCCGCGCCCGCCGCGAAGGCGACCTCCGCCCCGTCGGCGACCGCGGCGCCGACGCTCGCCGACGAGGTCGCAGCGCTCGACCGCGCGCGCGAGGCCCTGGCCGGAGGCGACGCCGCCGCCGCGCTGCGCCAGCTCGAGCAGCACGATCGCCGGTTCTCCTCCGGCGCCCTCGGCCCCGAGGCGATGGTGCTTCGCATCGAGGCGACGTCCGCGCGCGGCGACGCTGCGGCCGCCGCGCGCCTCGGCCGCGAGTTCTTGGCCGCGAACCCCCAGAGCCCCCACGCGGCGCGCGTTCGTTCGATCGTCGCCGCCGCGGGCGCGCCCTGAGCGAGGCGAGAGGGCCGTGACCGCCAAGACCTGGCTCGGCCTGCTCGGGGCGACGCTCGTCGCGGCGGCGTGCGCGCCCGAGCAGGTCGTCCTCGGAGGCGGCTCCGGCGACGGCGGCGCCGCCGGGGGCGGCACCGGCGCCAGCAGCGGATCGGGCGGCGCCGACCCGTGCGCGGGCCGCCGGTGCGGCGACACCTGCGCCTTCTCCTCGTGCGCCGACGCCGGCTGCGGCGCGCCCGACGCGCTCGGGTACTGCGACGAGGGCGGCCGCTGCGGGATCGCCGTGCCCGCGTGTTACGCACCCTGCGGGCCCGGCAGCGCCTGCGGCGAGCCGTGCTACCCGTGCCTGCCCGGCTCGCCCAACTGCCCGCCCCCGAAGGACGGCGAGTACTGGAGCTGCTCCGAGCTCGGCGAGTGCGTTCCCGGCGTCATCGCCTGCCCCTGCCCCGACTGCCCGGTGACGCCCTGCGCGCCCGAGAGCTACTGCGGCGAGCCCTGCGATCCCTGTCCCCCGGGAGATCCCGGCTGCAGCGGCGGGCTCTGGGCCTGCGACGACTTCCAGCAGTGCGTCCCGTTCGACGAGGGGTTCACCTGCAAGCCGTACTGGGATCCCTGCTTCGGCGGCGGCGCGCCGTGCGGCACGCCGTGCACGCTCTGCGATCCGATGGACCCGACCTGCGTCGAGCCGGGCGGCGAGAAGCAGTGCAACCAGTTCGGCTCCTGCGATCTCGCGGCCGTCTACTGCTACGAGCCATGCAAAGGGCTGCTCTGCGGCGATCCGTGCCAGATCTGCGATCCGCTCGATCCCAACTGCGGCCCCGAGGAGCCGCCGGGCACGTACGTCTGCGACGCGTTCGGCTTCTGCGGCTTCCCGCCGGCGGTCTGCACCGAGCCGTGCCTCGGCCTCTCGTGCGGCGAGGCGTGCACGCCGCCGTGCAGCCCGAACGACCCGAGCTGCATCGCCCCGGACAGCTGGGCCTGCGACCTCGACGGCTTCTGCGCTCCGCCGCCGGCGATGTGCCTTTGAGGCGGCCCGCGGTGAGGACGACCCTGGTGCGGTAAGCTCCTCTGCTTGAGCGACAAGGAGACCCTGGGCCGACTCCTCGATCCGGAGGCGCTCGATCGCGCCACCGGTCCACGCGGCCGGCTCGAGGTCGAGGTGCCCGCCGCGGTGCTCGCACGCGGCAGCCAGATCGAGCTCGCCGTGCCGGCGCGGATCGTGTGCGCACGGTGCGAGGGCGGCGGCTGCGACCGGTGCGGCCGGAGCGGCGCGCTCAAGGCGCCCGAGGATCCGGAGGCGCGTCGGGTCCGGATCACGCTGCCCGCCGCCGCCGACGAGGGGCCCGGAGAGCCGAGGAGAGCGATCGAGGTCCGCCTCGTGCAGCCGTTCGGCGAGGACGCCGCGATCGAGCAGCTCTTGATCCACGTCAAAGCGGGCGCCGTTGCTTCGGCGGGGCTCGTCGTGATCCCGCCGGCGCCGCTGGCGCCGCCGCCGAGCGCGCGGCGGGCTCCGGCGGTGATCTTCACCGCGGCGCTCGTGCTGGCGCTGCTCCTCTTGGTGCTCGTCTTGGCCAAGCGCTGAAGAGGCCGATCGCCCGCGGCTCGGGTTAGCATGGCGGAATGCGAACCGCCGGCGCGAGCTCCCTCACCGTCCTCCTCCTCTTTGCAGGCGCCGCCGCGCTCTCGGCGAGCTGCGGCGACGACGAATCCGAGACGAAGGGGGGCACGTCGAGCGGCGCGGGAGGCTCGATCGGCAACGTCGACGACATCATGGGCGACTTGCCGCAGTCGTGCGCGTTCACCTGCAGCGACTGCGCCGAGCCGGACACGCCCTACGCCTGCCCCACGCTCCAACCCTGGGACGAGCTGCCCCACGCCGACGCGTGCGAGCCCTTCGACGGCACCTACCCCGAGGTCACGGCCGGCAAGTGCACGGTGAGCGACGCGACCGGCGAGGCCGCGCGCAAGGCAGGCCCGTTCACCGGCGGCGTCGTCCTGCCCGACGGGCACCGCATCCAGCCCGCCGGGCGCGAGCTCGTCTTCGACGAGACCGGGCTCGTCGGCGGCTTCCCGATGAGCGTCCTCGCCGTCCCGGGGACGCGCTTCGCCCTCGCCTCCGACGGCGGCATCAAGGACAATGTCCTCCGCGTCATCGATCTCGACGCGCTCGCCGGAGGGGGCGCGCCGGTCGCGAGCTACATCCCCTTCGCGCGGCCGACGTCCCTCTACTACGGGTTGGCGTGGCTGCCGCCGAACCGCGCGCTGGCGTCGGGCGGCGGCGACGCCACGGTGTACGCGTTCGACGTCGACCCCGCGACCGGGGGCGCGACGCGGGCCGAGGCGCGCGACATCCCGCTCGGCAGCGCGGGCGGCGATCCCTGGTACTCGGGCGCGATCGCGGCGACGGCCGACGGCACGCGCCTCTTGGTCGGGCCGAGCGAGTACGCCGAGGAGATCCAGATCCTCTCGCTCGCCGACGCCGACTACGGGGCGAAGCTCGGGGCCGTGGCGACGGGAGCGCACTCGATCTTCGACATCAAGGCCGACCCGTTCGATCCCACGGGCAAGCTCTTCTACGCGAGCGATCAGGGCAACTCGCGCGTCATCGAGATCGACGCGGTCGCGGGCGCGGCGACGCGCACCATCGCGCTCGAGCGGAACCCGTCGCAGATCGCGTTCCTCGACGCGACCTACATGGTCGTCGCCGAGGCCAACAGCGACGCGCTGGCGATCATCGATCGTCCGGCGGGGACCGTCGCCGCGCGCGTCGACGTCTTCGAGCCCGGCGCGCCGCGCGGCGCCTCGCCCACGGCGCTGGCCTACGATCCCGCGACGCAGCGCCTCTACGCGACGCTCGCCGGCATCAACGCCGTCGACGTCTACGACGTCGGCGCCGGCTCGCCGCCCGCGATCACGCCGGCGGGCCGGATCCCGACGGCGTGGTGGCCCACGGCGGTGATGGTCGACGCCGATGGATCCCTGGTGGTGCTGAGCGGCAAGGGGCACGGCACCGGCACCGACGGCGAGCAGTACGTCTGGGGAGACGGCCCCATCACCGACCTGATGCGCGGCGGGATCCAGCACGTGCCCGCCGCGGACCTCGCGGATCTCGCCGCCGAGACCGCCGTCGTCGACGCGGCGCGCCGGCTCGGCGACATCGAGGGGCGGCCCGAGATCACCTGCCCCGCGGGCGCCGACGACTTCCCCATCCCCAAGGACAACGAGAGCGGGCCGTCGAACCAGATCAAGCACGTCATCCTGGTCGTGCGCGAGAACAAGACGTACGACGCCATCTTCGGCGACCGCGCCGACCTCGGCGACGGCGATCCCACCCTGATCATGGCGCCCGACGTCGAGACGCAGTCGGCCGTCTGGCAGAACGCGCGCGCGATGGCGGAGCAGTTCACCAACTTCGACAACTTCTACACCGACGCCGAGCAGAGCATCCAGGGCCACATCTGGACGGTGTACGGGCGCACCAGCGACTACGTCGAGCGGAGCTGGCTCACCACTTGGGGCCGCGCCACGCGGCCGATCACCTCGCCCAACACGAGCTTCGAGTCGACGCCCGAGGAGGGCGGCGTCTTCAAGTGGCTCGAGAACAACGGCGTCGACTTCGACGACATGGGCGAGATCGTCGGCGGCGCGGCGTTCGACGGCGACTACCCCGGCCTGCTCTACGCGCAGAACGTCCCCGACATCGACAAGTCCTGCTACATCGGCGGCCGCATCCGCCTGCGCTGCGATCTCAAGCCCTTCACCTACGCGCTCCAGGCGAACGACCACACCTACGGCGGACAGCAGGGCGCCGCGGCCCCGCAGGTGTTCATCTCGGTGAACGACGAGGCCTCGGGCATGCTGCTCGACGCGCTCTCGCACAGCCCGACCTGGAAGGACTCGCTCCTCATCATCACCGAGGACGATCCGCAGGACGGCGGCGACCACGTCGACCAGCACCGGTCGATCCTGCTCATGGCCTCGCCCTGGATCCGGCGCGGCTACGTGAGCCACGGGCACTACGACATGGCGAGCGTCTACAAGCTCGTCGCCCACATCTTCGGCATCCCCTACAACAACGAGATGATCCGGAACGCGCTCCTGCCCGCCGACGCCTTCACGAGCACGCCGGACTACACGCCGTTCGACTACCTGCCGCGCACCATCGCCGCGCCGTGCAACGGCGGAGGCGTCGAGGCCAAGATCGCCGAGGGCTGGGACTTCGACGAGCCCGACGAGCAGCCGGGCCTCTCGGAGCAGGTCGGCCGCATGATGGCCCGACCGAACGGGGAGACCGGCGTGCGCATCGTCGCGCCGCGGCGGTAGACGCCTGAGCGCGTGCACTCGGAATTTTTACAGGGAGACGGGGAGTCGGGGAGGATTTCATTCGGTCGATCGGGGTACCCGCGGCAGCAGGTGCCGACGCTCCGGGTGTGCCCAGCACCACGGCGCTGACGCGGATCGACGGAATGAGATCCTCCCCGTCTCCCCGTCTCCCTGTGAAATCCGGCGCAACCGCCGAGCTCTAGCCCCGTCAGCCTCGCAGCGCGACCGCGGCGATCCCGAGCACCTTGGCGAGCGAGGGGGCGGCCACGTAGGCGGTGAGGCGCTCGCCGAGGATGTTCATCTTCTTGTTGTCGTAGAAGACGGGCGGCTTCGGGAATTGGCGGAGCGGGCCGCGGATGACGGTCTTCTCGACGCGGCCGAGCATCGGCGTGTTGTGGACGAAGCCGATGCCGCTCTGCACGTCGGCGAGCGTCGCGCTGGGGTGGCCGCCCCACGGGGGGACGACGAGGCCGTAGACGACCGCGGGCCAGTGGTTGATCGCCACGGCGCCGTAGCGGAGCTCGAGCACGGCGCGATCGAGCGCGGCGGCGATGGCAGGGTCGTCCTCGAGGAGCGGGTGGACGGCGATCGAGCAGTTGAGCGTGCCCCAGACGCGCTCGTTGCAGAAGCGCGTCGCGGCGGCGAAAAACTCGACCGGGTCCGTCGAGCCGACCTGCGTCTCCGAGATCATCCCGCAGAAGGGCTCGGTCGAGAAGAGCGGCTCGTCGGCGCGGCCGGCGTCGACGCCGCGCAGGATCGTCCACGGCAGGCATTCGCCGCGGAGCTCCCCGGGCAGCTCGACGCGGAAGACGTCGTCGCGCCCGCCGGTGAGCGCCGCGTACCGATCGAACGCGCCCGGGTAGTAGGCCTTGCGCGGCGCCGCGGCGGTGAGCGCCTTCTCGACGAGGCCGAGGAACACGTCGCGCTGGCCCCAGCCCTTCGGCAAGACGAGCAGCTTGCCCGCGTTGCAGTTGAACGAGGCGTTGTTGACCACCTGCGTCGCCACGTTGCGCGCCAAGAACCAGAGCTCGTCCTTGTCGTAGAGGTGCGGCGCCACCATGACGGGGCTGATGTTGCCGAGCTCGGAGGTGATCGGCTTCTTCAGCACCGGATCGCCGTCGGCCTTGCGCCGGTCGCGCTCGGGGCCGGGCGGGCCCCAGACGATGGCGTCGTGCGTCTTGTCCGAGCCGGTGATGTGCACGTCGGCGATCGCGGGGTGGCCGACGACGTAAGCCCCGACCTCGGCGCCGCCGTAGACGATGCGGAGCAGCCCGCGCTGGGTGAGCGGGGCGAGCGCGCGCTCGAGCAGCGGGCCGAGGTACGCGTTCACCGGGTTCATCTTGAGGAGGACGACCTTGCCGTCGACGAAGAGCTTGTGGAGCGTGTCGGTGGGCGGGATGCTCGCGACGTTGCCGGCGCCGAGCACCAGCGAGACGCCGCCCTCGGGCGCCAAGTCCTGGTAGAACGCGGCCTGCGAGGCGGCGGCGTCGGCGACGGTGGAGCCCTCGGTGAGGAGCACGTCCGCGGTCGAGCCGGCGAAGAGCATGCGGTCGGTCGCGCGGACGGGGTAGGCGTGCACCGTGACCCGGCCGTCGGCGCGCTGGCGTACGGGGCCCAGCGAGGGGCGGCCGCGCGTGGCGATCTCGGCGAGCGACTCGGCGAGCAGGCGCACGTTGGCGACGGTCACGAACGGGCCCGCGAGCCACTCCTCGCCCGCGAGCGGCGCGTCGGGATCGAGGCCCTTGGCGCGGCAGGCGAGCTCGACCTGCTCGCGCGCGGTGCCGAGCACCAGCGGCAGGATCTCGCGCAGGATCGCCTCCTTGTCGCTCGGCGGCGTGCGCGCGAAGGCGCGCGCGTTCTCCGAGAGGTCGGCGATGGCGCGGTCGATCTCGACGGGGCTGCTTTCCATGCGGGCGGCAGCCTAGCAGGCGCCGGGCGCCGCGCGCCGCGCTTCCCGGGCCGGCGCGCCGCTGGTATGCGGGCCCTCGAGCATGGACCTCCGAGCACGGCGCGCGCTGCGCGACCTCGCGCAGCGCTTCATCGACGACGTGATCGCGACCGTGCTCGCGGGCGGCGGCGAGGAGGCGGCCGGTCCGGCGGGGCGCCCGCGAAGGCGCGTCCGGCGCCGCGCCCACAAGCTCGAGGAGCTGCGCGAGACGGTGCTCGCCGCGCTCGGCGAGCGCGGCGGCGTCTCGATCGGCGCGATCGCGCGACACATCGGCTCGACGCCGCGCGAGCTCTCTCGCCCGATCGCGGTCCTGCTCGCCGAAGGCCGCATTATCAAGACCGGTGAGCGCAAAGGCACGCGCTACTCGCTCGAGGCGAAGCGCGACGGGCGTGCGCGGTCGCTCGAGCCCAAGCGCGAGGCGCGGGCGCTCGAGCCCTCCGCCGCGCGGCGCGCAACGCCGGCCGCGGCGCGGCGTACGACGTCATCCACCGCCGCGCGCCGGATCGCGCCCGCAGCGGCTGCGCGGCGCGGCGCGTCCGCGGCGCACCCGTCCTCGAAGAAGAAGCCGGCGCGCGCGCGTCCCAAGCGCGGCCGATAGCGCCCCGCGCGGCGTGCGCCCGGGCACACCGCGGACAGGCGCGGCGGGCGGAAACGTGCCCGGTGCGTTGGCGGAGGGCCGGGCGATTCGGTAGATTGCCCCCGATGGCTCGTCCTTGGCTCGCTTCGTTGGGGATCGTGGCCGCGCTCGCGCTGTCTCCGGGCGCATTCGCGCAGCAGCCGCTTCCGCCGCCGTCGGCGTCCTCGCCGCCGCCCGCGCCGCCTCCGTCGCCGCAGCTGCCGCCGCCGCCGGGGCCTCAGCAGCCCGGCCCGCCGCAGCCGCCGGCGCAACCGCAGCCGCCCGCGCAGCAGGGCTATCCGCAGCAGGGCTATCCGCAGCAAGGGTACCCGCAGCAGGGCTATCCGCAGCAGGGTTACCCGCAGCAGGGGTATCCGCAGCAGGGTTACCCGCAGCAGTACCCGCCCGGCTACTACCCGCCGCAGGCGTACTACCCGCCGCCCCCGGCCGGGCCTCCTCCGCCGCCGCTGCCGGCGCCGCCGGACTGCTGCCGCTGGTCGGTCCGGTTCAACGTCTTCGATCTCCTCATCCGCCGGATGACCTTCGAGGGCGAGATCGCGGTCATCGGCCCGATCACGCTCGAGGCGACCGGCTCGTGGATCTGGGGCTCGCCCCGCGAGTTCATGGACGAGCGCGGCTACGCGCTCGGCGGGCGCGTCGGCGTCTACTTCCAGGGCAAGCCGCTCCGCGGCTTCTTCCTCAAGGCGCACTTCGCCTACGAGAACTTCACCGCGGAGCTCGTGCCCTATCCCGAGGAGCCGTCGCTCAACGTCACACGGCGCATCGACACGCCGGTCATCGGCGGCATCATCGGCTCGAGCACGGTCTTCGGTCGCGACGGCGGCTTCATCATCTCGGGCGGCATCGGCCTCGGCGGCGCCCTGGGCCGGACCCGCACGCTCACCATACCTCCGACGATCAAGAACAACATCCAGTACGACGGCTACACCGCCGAGTACTTCGACGACCGCGGCGGACGGCTGCAGCTGCTCGGGGCGTTCTCGCTCGGCGTCGCGTTCTGATCTGAACGGCGCAGCCCGCGGTCGAGCCCAACCGCGATCCCGGCTCGGCCGAGCCAAAGTTGGCCCGGCGCGGCGGGGCGTGGTTTTGGACGGAGACCATGGCCCTCCGGCCCCCCGTGGCCGCCCGATCCACGGGCTCGACCGTCGCCGCGTTGCTCGCCCTGGCGGTGATCCTCGCCGGGAGCCCGGCTCGCGCCTGGGTCGAGGTGCACGTCACCGGAGACGACGCGAGGCTCGTGATCGATCGGTCCGGCGCGGCGCGCGTCGAGCACCGCATCGCCATCAAGATCGCCGGCGGGCCGCTCAAGAGCTTCGATCTCGAAGGCGTCGACGAGGACGCCGTCCCGGAGGCCGACGGCTACGTGGTGCCCGCGCGCGACGCGGCCGCGAGCTCGCTCGAGAACGCGGTGCCCGTCGCCGCCGAGATCGCGCGCGGCGCGTCCCGACCCAGCGACGGAGCGGGGGCGATCGACGCGCCCGCGCCGCGCGGGTCGACGCTTCGGCTGCGCTTCGCCGATCCGGGGCTGCGCCGCGGCGTCTACGTGATCATGGTCCGCTACGGGACGCAGCTCGCGGCGCGCGGCCTGGTGACGCCCGACGGCGCGATGACCCGGCTGCGGTGGAGGGGGCCCGTGTTCCCCGACGGGCTCGAGTCGGCGCGCACCACCTTCGTCCTGCCGCCCGCGCCCAACGAGCCCCGCGCCGACGAGGACGAGGCGGTGGAGCCGGGCGCGCCCATCCCACCGACCTTCCTCTCGACCGTGCGGCGCACGCCCGAGAGGGACGAGATCGAGCTGCTCCGCCCCTACGCCCCGAAGGGAGAGCCGATCCTCTGGAGCGCCCGCGTCGATCCGCGCGCGCTGCGGCCCGCCGAGGCCGCTCCGGCCACCGCAGCGGCTCCTGCCCCCGCCGGGCCCGCTCTGATCGCGCC
>CAYJPW010000256.1:0-11113 GCA_964372055.1 uncultured Polyangiaceae bacterium | reverse complement strand
ACCCCGAGCCGCCCACCGCGTCGGGCGGCGGCGGCTGCGCGCTCGGCGGGCACGGCGGCCTCGGCGCGCTCGCGGGTGCCGCCGCGCTCGCGCTCGCGCTCGGCGCCGCGCGGAGGAGACGCGGCCGCCGCTGAGCGGACGGAGCTGCTCGTCCCCGGTCGAGCGCGAGGCGGCGGCGAGTCCGCCGTGCTACGCAGCGGCGCGATGAAGCCGTGGGAGAAGCTCGGATCCGCGTTCGCGCCCGACGGCACCGAGCTGTCGCTCTGGCGCCGAGACGAGGAGTACGTGATCCGGGCCGGCAAGGCCGACCTCATGATGAGCCGGATGCACGGCTCGGAGGACGCGCTCGCCACGCGCACGTGCACCGCGCCGGCGGCCGACGCCAGGGTGCTCGTGGGCGGCATGGGCATGGGCTACACCGCGCGCGCGGCGCTCGATCTGCTCTCGCCGCGGGGCCGCGTCGTCGTCGCCGAGCTCGTCCCCGAGGTGGTCGACTGGAACCGGGGGCCGCTGGGGCACTTCGCCGATCATCCGCTCGACGATCCCCGGCTCGGCGTCGACCTCCGCGACATCGCCGACATCCTCCGCGATCCGGCGAGCGCCGGGCGCTTCGACGCCATCCTCCTCGACGTCGACAACGGTCCCGCCGAGCTCACGCAGAAGCGCAACGTGTGGCTGTACGAGCCCGCCGGCCTCGCCGCGGCGAAGCGCGCCCTGCGCCCCGGGGGCGCGCTCGGCGTCTGGTCCGCCGGCGAGGCACCGGGCTTCGATCGCGCGCTCGCCCGCGCCGGCTTCAGCGCCGAGGTCCACCGCGTACGCGCGCGCGGCGCGCGAGGCGGCGCCCGCCACGTCGTGTTCGTGGGTCGGGTCGAACGCGCCGCGGGCGACCGCCCGGCGCGTTGATCGAGGGTCGGGCGCCCGTCCTGATTCACCGGGCCAGCGGCCGCGCTCCTTGCCCACCTTGTACGGCACGCGGTGGCCGGCGTCGAAGGCGGCGGTCGGCTGCTTGCCGATGGTCGCCTCGTCGACGTCTTGCCTTCCCGCTTCCCCTTCTCGAGCCGGCGGCCGGAGCCGAGGGCGACCGGCGCCGGAAAGCGCCGGGGAGGCGTTCGGCTACGCGGCGAGCTCCGCCTCGAGCCGCGCCGCCACCCGCTCGCCCTCCGCCGCCGAGACATCGCCGTCGACCCACGCGACGAACGCCGAGACGCGGCCGCGGAAGCGGGTGAAGGTGAGCTGAATCCCGGGCGGCGAGACGACCGCGGGCAACGGGTACGCGTCGCGCACCGGGACGCCGGCGAACTCCTCGAGCGTGAGCGCGCCGGGGTTCGAGAAGATGAACGACGCCATCTCGCCGTGGAACGGTCGCGTCGAGAGGAACCGGTAGGCGTGGGGCGGCAGCCACCGCGCGAAATCGAGCGCGGCGATCATGCCGGTGTCGAGCTTCTCGCGGACGATGGCGCGCTGCTGATCGGCGAGATCGGCGATCGCCCGCGCCTCGTCGGCGAGCGCGGCGCGGTCGAGCGCGAACATCATCATCGTCAGGTTGTTGCCCATCATCCGCTCGCTGCCGGCCTTGGGATCGAGCGAGAGCGGCAGCGGCACGGCGTAGCGGGGCGGCGCGTAGCCGCGCCCGACCAGCAGGGCGTCGACGGCGCGCGCGCTACAGAGCAGCATCACGCTGGTCTCGGCGAGCCGGGCGCGCTCGCGGACGCGCCGGTCGAAGGCGCGCGTCTTCTCCTCGGTGAGGTGGACGCGGAGCGCGCGCGTCATGCCGTCGCGACGCGTCGGCGCCGGATGGGCCGACGCCGGCGACAGGATCGGCGTGTCGCCGAGCTGCATCACGTGGCGGTTGTAGGCCTTCATCGCCTCGAGGCGCTCGCGGCGGTCGCGCTTGGCGATGACCCGCTCGGCGCGCTGCCAGCGCTCGTCCTCGCGCGGCGGCGGCGGCGGCCCCTCCGCTCCACCGGCGCCGAGCCACCGCACCAGCCGCTCCGCGCCCTTGGCGTCGACCAGCGAGTGGAACCAGCGGAGCACGACCGCGTCGCGCGAGGCCGTTCGGACGAGGTCGATCGCCCACGGGCGGCGGCCGTCGACGCGCTCGGCGAGGAGGTCCTCGAGCAGCGCCGCGGTGAGCTCGCCCGTTGGCGTCTCGCGCACGCGCACGAGGGGCGCGCTCGGGCGCGGCCCGATCTCCCAGTGGAGCGGCCAGACCGGCCAGCGCGCGACGCGGAGCGAAAGCTCGGGCACGAGATCGAAGGCCCGGGCGATGCGCGCCTCGAGCGCGCCGGGATCGAGGCGCCCTTCGAGCTCGGCGACCAAGAGGCAGTGGTTCCCGGGCAGCCCCCGCGAGCGCATGCCCCGGTCGTTCATCCAGTGGAAGACGTCGATGCCTCCGAGCGGCGATTTCACGGACATGCTCGGGCGTGACAGTTGGCACGGACGCCTTCGGCGTCAAGCGCGGTGCAGAGCGGCGCGGAGAGCGCCACGCGAAATCGGTGCGCGTCGCGGCGGCGCGAGACCTCGTTTCGCCCCCCGCTGCGAACGCCCCGATCCGGCGCCGACGCAACCGGCCCGATGGCGGACACCGCGCGCAGCTGCCGCGATTGGCGCTCAGCAGAGAGAGCTCGATCGCGACAGCCGCTCCGGGGCCGACGTCCGCAGCGCTTCGGCGACCGCGGCGAGGAGCCGGTCGACGTCGACGGGCTTCGGCACGTTCGCCACGATCGGCGGGCCGATGGGCTGCGGGTGCGACGCCGAGAGCACGATGACGGGCACCTGCGGCAGTCCGGCGCGCAGCGCCTCGATCACGTCCCAGCCGCTCATCACGGGCATCATCAGGTCGAGGATCACGACGTGGGGCTCGACCTCGTGGAACGCCGCGATGCCTTCGAGCCCGTTCTTCGCCGCTCGCACCTCGTAGCCCTCCTCCTCGAGGAGCAACTCGAGTACCTCCCGGACGTCATCGTCGTCATCCACAACGACGATGCGGGGCAGATCCGGAGCGAGCGTTCTCGGTTCGAGCACGAGGCGAAAGCGTACGGAACTCGGAGACCGAGAGCGTATCGGGGAGAGCGCGAGCGTCCTGTCGGGAGCCCCCTGAAAGTGCCATTTGCCGCCCCAACATGGGGGCTCCGCCCCCAAACCCCCGCGGCAATTGCCGGTCGGCTTCGCCGCCCGGACACCCGACCTCCGCTTTGCTGCGGTCGGGTCAATTGCCGCGGCTTTTTTGGGGGAGGCTGTCGTGACGAAGGCACGGGTGTGGTCAACGGAGCGACCGCACCTCGACGTCGAGGTTCTCGTGCTCGGAGACCTGCTCCATCGCGGCGCGCACCTTGGCGAGCCCCGTCGCCCGAGGCACGTCGGCGTGCACCTCGATCCGGAACAGCGTCGCCCCGGTGAAGGGCGCGTTCCACTGGGTCGTTTGCAGGGAGACGATGTTCACCGAGAGCGCGTGGAGCGCGGCGGCGATGGCGCGCACGATCCCCTCGCGATCGAACGATTCTGCCGTGATCGCGACGGGTTGCGCCTCGCCCTGGCGGTGCTCCTCCGGGCTCTTGGTGCGTCGCACCAGGAAACGCGCGCCCGTCGCCGGCTCGAGCGAGGCGAGCTCGCTCTCGACGCGGCGGATCTCGCCCTCCTCACCCGAGACGAGGACCATCATGCCGAACTCGCCGCCGAGCACGGCCATCCGGCTGTCCTCGACGTTCGCGCCGCGGTCGGCCAGGAACGCGGTCAGGTCGGCGACGAGGCCGGGCCGGTCGGGCCCGAGCGCGGAGATGACGAGGTAGTGCGCGGTCATGGCGGGGCAGGATAGTCGAAGTCGTGCCCGCCGGAGGGCCGCGGGAGCGCCTCAGGCCTCGGACGGCGGACGCGGTGCCGGCGCGCCGGCGGATCGGGCGCTCGCGTCGATCGCGCCGCGGAGGTTGTCGAGCTCCACGGGCTTGACGAGGTGGGCGTCGAAGCCGGCGTGTCGCGCGCGCTCGCGGTCGGACTCCTGCCCGTACCCGGTCACCGCGACGAGCCCCACGGCGCCGAGCCCGGGCACCTCGCGAAGCCGGCGGGCGAGCTCGTAGCCGTCCATCACGGGTAGCCCGATGTCGAGCACGGCGACGCTGGGGGAGAACGTCACCGCGGCCAGGAGCGCCGACGGGCCGTCGTGCGCGACGCACGTGGCGAAGCCCATGCTCGCGAGCGCGTCGGCGAGCATGCTCGCGGCGTCGGGGTTGTCGTCGACGACGAGCACCCGGGTCCGCTCGGGGCTCGGCGCGTGCACGGCGGCGGGATCGGCGCACTCGGGCGGGCGGTCGATCGCGGTGGAGATCGGGGGCAGGCGCACCGTGAACTCGCTGCCGTGCCCGACGCCCTCGCTGTGCGCCTCGACGACGCCTCCGTGGAGCTCGACCAGGCTCTTGACGACGGTCAGCCCGATCCCGAGCCCGCCCTGGGAGCGGTCGAGCGTGCGGCTCGATTGCACGAACGGATCGAAGAGCCGGGGCACGAGATCGGCGGGGATCCCGGTGCCGGTGTCGCGCACGCGGACGGAGATCGCGTCCTCGTGGCGCTCGGCGACGAGGCTGATGTCGCCGCAGGGCTCGGTGTACTTGGCGGCGTTGGTGAGGAGGTTGGCGAAGACCTGCGCGAGCCGGGCGCGATCGCCGTCGACGCACAGGCCCGCGCGCGGGACCGAGACGTCGAGCCGGTGCCGCCTCTCCTCGAGCAGCGGGCTCGCCATCTCGATGGCGCGCGCGATCACGTCCGCGAGCTCGACCGGCCGGCGGGTGAGCCGGATCTTGCCGCCGGTCACCCGCGAGACGTCGAGCAGATCGTCGACCAGCTGCACGAGGTGGTTGACCTGGCGCTCGATGACGAGGAGCTCGCGGTTGCAGGTCTCGGCGGCGCCGCGCAGCCGCAGGAGCTGCAGCGCGGTGAGGATCGGCGCCAGCGGGTTGCGGAGCTCGTGCCCGAGCATCGCCAGGAACTCGTCCTTGCGGCGGTTCGCCTCGAGGGCGGCGGAGCACGCCGCCCGGGCCCGCTCCTCGCTCTCGCGGAGCGCGTGGTGCAGTCGCGCGTTCTCGAGGGCGCTCGCGGCGCGATCGGCCAGCCCGACGAGGAGCCGCTCGTGCTCCTCGTCGAACATCTCCGGCGCGCGGTGTCCGAACAAGAGCCCGCCGAGGACCTCGCCGTCGTGGGCGATGACGGGGACGGCGAGGAAGCTCGTCACCTCGGGGTGGCCCGCGGGGAGGCCGCCCCACGCGCCGAAGCGGTCGTGCGCGTGCACGTCGCCGGCGCGCACCACGCGGGCTCTTTGGAACGTGGGCGCGAAGAACGGCGTCACGCGCGGACCCGGCATCGCGGGGAAAGCGCTCCTGAGCGGCCCCGACACCGCGTGGAGGCGGTAGGAGCCGTGCTCGTCGGTCCAGACGTTCGAGAAGAACGCCCCGATCTCGGCGCCGCAGAGCAGGGTGCCCTGATCGGTCACCAGCTGCAGGAGCTTCTCGCGATCGAGCTCCCGGCTGAACGCCGCGCACGCGTCGCGGACGCGCTCGAGGATCGTCGCCTCGCGCGAGAGCCGGTCCTCGAGCCGCTTGCGGTTGGTCAGGTCGCGGACCACGAGGGCCGCCGCGACGACGCGGCCGCCGCGGCCCACGGGCCCGTTGGACCACGACACGGGGATGGGCTCGCCGCCCCTCCCGAAGAAGACGTCCTCGTGATCGACGAGCGCCTGCCCGCTCGTCAAGGCCGCGCGGAGCGGGCACTCTTGCTGGGGGTAGGCCTCGCCTCCCGGGCGCTTCGAGTGAACGACGTCGTGCAGGACCTTGCCGACGAGCTCCTGCTCCGTCCAGCCGAACATCCGCTCCGCCGCGGCGTTCATCCACGTGACCCGCCCGCGCGCGTCGATCATGAAGAGCGCGTCGGCCGCGTGGCTCGCCGCTACGCCGGCGATGGGCGGGTCGGCGGCGGGCTTGCTCGTGGGCTTCATCCGTCGTGATCCGCTGCGCCGCGGGTACGGCGCGAGCGAGCCGATAGCATTGGCGCAAAGCGCTCCCGGTCAAGCGGGGGGCCGCGCTCGGCGCGGCGGCGGCGGCGCGCCGGGCGCCCCGGCCGCACCCGCCCGGCCGGCGCCGGCGGAGCGAGTCGGGAGACGCGCGGCACGTGGCGCGACTAGGATGCCGGCGTGGCCCCGCGGAAGCGACACCTCACCATGCTGCGCTCGCTGGTGCTCGCCGACGCCTTCACCTTGGCGAACGCGGCGTGCGGCACCGGCGCGATCCTCGCGTGCTTGAGCTACCTGGTCGACAGGCGGCCGGCGATGCTGTGGAGCGCCTTCGGCCTCCTGCCGGTCGCGCTCGTCTGCGACGCGCTCGACGGCGCGATCGCGCGCCGCCGCAAGCAGTCGACGCTCGGCGCCGATCTCGACTCGCTCGCCGACATCGTCTCGTTCGGCGTCGCTCCCGCGGTCCTCGGGTTCACGCTGGGCCTCCGGGGCGGCTGGGACGCGCTCGTCCTCATCTACTTCGTCGGGTGCGGCTTGAGCCGGCTCGCCCGGTACAACGTCACGGCCGCGGCGCTCTCCGGAGGCACCGGCAAGGTCGCCTATTACGAGGGCACGCCCATCCCCACGAGCCTCGCGCTCGTCGTCGTGCTCGCGGTCGCGTTCGGGACCGGTCACCACGACGGCGCCCTCTGGCTCGGCGCCGCATCGATCGGCCCCTGGGTGCTGCACCCGCTCGTCCTCATGTACGCGGCGAGCGGCACCGCGATGGCGAGCGCGACGATCCGCATCCCCAAGCCCTGAGCCCGCGACGTGCCGATGGATCGCCGCGTCCGCGCCGTGCTCGCCGCCGGGATCGTCGCCGCGGTCGCCGCGCTGGTGCCTCGCGTCTGGTGCGGAGCCGGCGCCGCGGCCCTCTACGACGGCGACGTCGAGGCGCAGGAGGCGCTCGCCCGCGAGGTCGCCGCGTACGTAGGCGCCGGCGTCTCGACCGGATCGTTCTCCACCGGCAGCGCGCGGTTCGACGGCGAGTGGACGGTGGTGACCCACCAGATGGCCGCGCTCGGCCTCGGCCAGATCGTCCTCGCCCACCCGGAGCGACGCGCCGAGCACCTGCCGGTGATCGAGGCCTCGATCGAGCGGCTGCTCGCCCCCGAGGCCACCGCCTTCGGCGCCGAGGCGTGGCACGAGCGCGGCCTCGAGGCGCTCGGGTCGGAGCACGGGCACGCCTACCTCGGCTACGTGAACCTGGCGATCGGCATGCTGCGGCGGCTCGATCCCGGCACGCGGTTCGCCCCGCTCCACGACCGGCTGACCGAGTCGCTGGCCCGCCGCCTCGAGGCCGCGCCCTTCGGGATGATCGAGACGTACCCGGGCGAGGCGTACCCCGCCGACGTCGCGGCGGTGGTCGGATCCATCGGCCTTCACGATCGCGCCACGGGCGCGGACCACGGCGCGCTGCTCGCGCGTTGGGCGAGGATCGCCCGCGAGCGGTACGTCGATCCGCGCTCGGGGCTCGCCTTCCAGAACGTCGACGCGCGCCTCGGCGAGCCGCTCGGCCCCGGGCGCGCGTCGGGCACCGCGATCGCGGTGTACTTCCTCTCGTTCGCGGATCCCTCGCTCTCCCGCGAGCTCTTCCGGCCGCTCGCGACCTCGCAGCGCGCGAGCTTCCTCGGGTTCGGCGGGATCCGCGAGTACCCGTCCGGCGCGGGCGGCTGGGGCGACGTCGACTCGGGCCCGGTGCTGCTCGGCGTCGGCGTCTCTGCGACCGGCTTCGCCATCGCGGGCGCGCGCATCCACGGCGATCGCGCGCTCTACACCGAGCTCTTCCGGACGGCGGAGCTCTTCGGCGTGCCGGTGCGCCGCACGACCGGGACGCGCTTCATGAGCGGCGGGCCGCTCGGCAACGCGCTCCTCCTCGCCATGCTCACCGCGACGCCGGAGGCGCGGTGAGCCGCGCGGCCGAGCGCGATGGCGCGGCCGGGCCCTCGCCCCTGCGGCGGGCGCTGGTGCTCGCGGCGGCGGTCTCGGCGGTGAACCTCGGCGGTGCCTACGCCCTCGACGCCTTGGGCCTCGTCGAGAGCCTGCTGTCGCCCGGCGGTGGGCGGGCCGTCGTGGTCCTCCCGCTGGCGATCGGCTTCTACGCCGCCCGGCTGCTCGCGCTGTTCGTCGCGCCGGGGCTCGTGATCGCGGCGCTGGTCGATCGCCTCGCGAGGCTCGGGCGCTGACCGCCGGCGCGGCGGGCAGGCTGCGCGCCCTGCTAGATTGCGGCCGCCGTGTCGGACCTCTTCGCGCCGGTCTGCTCCATCGCCCCCACGAAGCGCCGGCGCTTCCTCTGGGCCGCGTGGTGGACGGGCGCGCCCGCGCGCGACCCTTTCCGCAAGCCGGATGCGTCGAGCGGCGGGGCTCGGACCCGCGAGGAGGCGCGGCTCGAGGCCGAGCGCGCGGCCGGACGGAGCCTGGTCGAGATCGAGCCTCGGTGGGCGCGCGCGTGGGCGCGGGTGCTGTTGGGGCAGCCGCCGTGGATCGATCGAGCCGGCGCGCCGGCCGAGGCGAGCGCAGCGGGGACGCGGCGCCGCGCCGATGCGGGGCGGTCGCCGCTCGCCGTGCTCGGCCTCGCGCCCGCGGCGACGGTCGACGAGATCAAGCGCGCGTACCGCAAGCGCGCGCTGGAGACGCACCCCGATCGGGGCGGCGACGCCGAGGCGTTCCGGGGCGTGCACCGCGCCTACGAGCAGGCGCTCGCGCGCACGGAGCGGCCGCGAAGGCGCCGGAAGCGGGCCTGACCGTCACGCGCGGCGGCGTCACGGCGAGGGCTCGCCCGCCGCCTCGTCGGCCTCCTCGATGGCGCGCATCAGGGCCCAGAAGGTCGCCTCGCCGTCGCGCGGCGCGTCGAGCCGCGCGCCGTGCACCTCGGCCCACTCGAGGGCCAGCGCGAGCGGGATCGACGCGCGCGTCACCCCGGCGACCGCGTGGCCCGCCTCGGCGAGCGCTTCGCTGAGGCGCACGGGGCGCTCGAGAGCTTCCACGTCGCCGCTGAGACGATCGCACCACGACGACGGGGTCGTCACCGCGTACTCGCGGCAGACGAGCGGTCGGTCCTCGTAGACGCTGCAGCGGTCCTCCTCGACGAGCGGGCAGGGGATGCGGGCCTCGAAATAGCGCCGGCTCACGTCGTCCCACGTCTTCCCGGGCGCGGCCGCGCTCACCAGGGCCGATCGCCCGCGCGGCGCCGCGCGATCGAGGAGGCCCGAGCCCTCCATGCGGCGGACCGCGTCGTCGAACCGGGCACGCACCCGCTCGCGCCGCTCGGGCGGCATCGCGGCCACGACGTCGGCGAGGGCGCGCGCCTCGATCGCCGAGATCGGGACGAGGTGGCTGCAGCACGCGGAGCAACCCTCGCGGCAGCTCACGGCGCGGCCGGCGGCGCGGGCGCGCTCCGCCGCGAGCTCGCCGATCCGCGCCGCGAGGACGCGCGCCGCGGGCAGGATCGCTCCCGGCGGGCAGGCGTCGACGCGCACCTCGACATCGACCGCGTGGCAGCCACCGAACACCTCGAGGTGCACCCGCGCGTCTTCGTAACGGGGGCCGCCCATCGCGCGGAGCATAACCGCCCCTCGCGGCGAACGTCAGCGATCGGCCCGCTTCACGACGAGCGACCCCCAGCCGTCGTAGCTGCCGTCGAACGGGTCGAGGATCGCCAGGATCTCGAAGGTCACCTCGTCGGCCCGTCCGCCTGCGAGGGCGTCGGCCCTCCGGAACTCGAGGCGGAAGCGGTCCTCGGCGTCGTCCGGCCCGCCGTCGGCGACGTCGCTCGTCGTGAAGCCCGCGGCGCGGAGCGCTCCGGCGGCGTCGAGCGCCTGCTGCCGCGTCGCGAAATTCGCCACGTGGTCGAGCGTGCGGGGCGCGGTCGGATCGTCGCCGTGCTCCTCGAGCGCGGCGAGCACGCGGCGATTGGCCATCCTCTGGATCGAGCTCGGGTCGGGGTAGAGGAACTCCAGGTAGAAGCTCCACTTCGGATCGTCCTCGGTGAGCCACTCGGCGTCGTAGTCGCCCAGATCGCCGAGCGCGGCCGGGAGCTCGTCGTCGAACGAGGCGCTCGGCGGCGGCAGGTAGAAGACCAGCGTCGTGTAGCCCCTCGCGACGAAGCGGCCCACGTAGACCGAATCGAACGCGGCCGCGAGTCGCTCGGCGACCGCGTCCTCAAGCGCGCCGAGGGCGTCGACCTCCTCCGGATCGCGCAGCCCGTCCTCGCGCTCGACGAGCATCTCGACGCGGACCTGGAGCCGGACGGGGTGGCTCGCGAGCGGCGCGTGCGGGCCCGCCGCCATGTCGAGCACGAACGACGCGGGCGCGCCGTCGACGCGCGCCATGTAGACGTCGAAGCTCGGATCCCAGGGCGCGGGCACGCGGCGACGCTACCACGCGACCCATCCGACCGCGCGCTCGACCCGGGCTCCTCTCGTCGACTACGCTGGTGTCGCGCGAAGGCCGCGCCGTGAGGGTCCGCACATGAAGGCTTCCGTCTGGGTGGCGACGTTGATTTCGATGGGCGCGCTCCTGGCGTGCTCCGGTGACGACACCGGCTCGGGCGCGACGGGCACGACGGGCACGACCGGCACGACTTCGAGCACGTCGAGCGGCGCAGGCGGCTCCGGCGGCGCCGGGGGCGGCGCGGGCGGGAGCGTCAACTGCGCCGCCGAGCCCGATCCCGGCGCCTGCGTCGCCTGCGAGACCGCGAAGAACCCGACGGGCGCTGCGAAGTTCAACGCGCTCCAGGACTGCATCTACTGCAACGAGTGCTACAACGTGTGCGACGGCGCCGCGACGGGATGCGCCGCGCCGCCTGCGACGATGGGCACGTGCGACGGCGCCGGCCCCGACGCGACGGCGTGCGGCGACGCGAGCTCGGGCTGCATCGCCTGCGCGTACGCCGGCGCCTGCCTCCAAGCCGCGAACGATTGCGTCGGCAGCCCGGAGTGCCTCGACTACGGGTCGGCCGTGGGCAACTGCGGCAACTGAAGAGGTGTCGGACATTGGTCCGACCAACGCCGCTCGAAGCCGGTAGGTCCGACGCCTCTTCAGTCCGGGGGCGCGGGGGGGGGGGCCCCCCGGGGGGCG
>CAYJPW010000255.1:0-11187 GCA_964372055.1 uncultured Polyangiaceae bacterium | reverse complement strand
CCCCCGCGCAAGACGGCCCCCCCGCCGCCGCCCCCGACGCCCGCGCAGCTCGCCGCGCTCGAGGAGCTCCAGAAAGAGGCCGACGCCTACGAGTCGGCCGCGAAGGACTACCGCGGGGCCATCACTCGCATCGTCCAGCACCACTACGAGGACCGGCGGCGCCGCATCCTCTCGGCGCTCGACACCGAGCTCGCGACCGAGAAGAAGGGCCTGCGCGACGCGCGCGAGGAGGCGATCCGCCGCCTCGAGGTGTTCGTCGCCCGCTACGCCGGCCCCAACGCGCACCCGGAGAACACGCCCGACGCGATGTTCCGCCTTGCTGCGCTCTACGAGGAGCGCGCCCGGGACGACACCGACACCGACGAGGCGCTCTCGGCGGGCCTGTTGCCCGCGATCGCGCTCTACAAGCGCATCATCAACGAGTTCCCGAGCTACCGCGAGCTCGCGGGCATCTACTACTACCTCGGCCACGCGCTCAAGGACTCGAACCGCACGCCCGAGGCGCAGCAGGTGTGGCGCTCGCTCGTCTGTCACAACAAGTACCCGTACCCCGTCGCGGCCGACGCGAAGGACCCGAGCCGCGACGCCGTCGGCAAGCTCGTGCAGGACCACGACGCCGACTATTGGACGGGCTGGGAGAACCGCCACCCGACGCCGGGCAAGGGACCGAAGCCCGGCGCCAAGCCGAAGAAGGGCGGCCCCGCGCCCGCGACCGGCGGCGACGAGGAGATGGTCTACCTCACCCCGTTCCCGGACGACTGCCAGGCCATCCCCCAGCAGACGCCGCAGGGCGCCGAGCCCCGCTACATCGCCGAGGTCTGGTGGCTCATCGGCGACTACTACTTCAACGAGCTCGATCCGGGCGGCGGGCCGTACAACTACAACCGCGCCGAGACGGGCTACCAGCAGTCGCTCAAGTACAAGAAGCCGCCGGTCCACGGCGTCGCGATGTACAAGCTCGCCTGGACGTACTTCAAGCAGCAGCGCTACGAGACGAGCGTCCGCCAGTTCGTCGATCTGCTCCGCTACACCGACGAGCAGGAGAAGCTCACCGGCGATCCCGGCACCGACTTCCGCCAAGAGGCGTACACCTACGTCGCCGGCTCGCTCACGTACCTCGACTTCACCGGACCGGGCGCGGAGGAGCCGTACATCCCGCGCAACGACGTCCTCGATCTCGAGACCGATCCCCGCATCGCCGAGCAGAAGATGCGGATCGCGATCGACCGCGTCCAGGATCCCAAGCTCATCCCGCAGGATCAGAAGTGGACGGTCGAGATCTACAAAGCGCTCGCGACCGAGTTCAAGGAGCTCAACCAGTACCGCAACACCGTCGAGGTCGACGAGCTCCTGCTCAAGAAGTGGCCGCTCCACCGCGACGCCCCCATCGCGCAGAACCAGATCGCCGAGATCTACGACACGCTCACCCAGCAGTCGCGCGAGGGCACGCCCGAGCACGCGCAGAACGCTGCCAAGGCGCTCGAGGCGAGGACCAAGCTCGCCCAGTACGTCGGCGTCACCCCGTGGACCGAGGCGAACAAGGACGACCCCGAGGCCCTGCAGACGGCCGAGCGCCTCGTCCGCGGCGGCCTCCGCCGCGCCGCCGCCGACCACACCAACAACGGCCGCGCCCTCGTCGAGAAGGCGCTCGGCATCGGCGACAAGGAGTCCCGCGATCCGATCTTCGAGCGCGCGCTCGCCGAGTACCGCCTCGCCGCGCAGGGCTGGTCGGGCTACCTCGCCCAGGACGAGAACGCCTCCGACGCCTACGAGAGCCGCTACTGGCTCGCCGACGCCGACCACATGATCGTGGTGGTGAAGGTGGCGATGGAGCAGTCGCCGGCGCAGGTCGAGATCGACGAGGCCCGCAAGACGGCCGTCGCCGTCCGCGACTCGAACGAGGACGACAAGTACCTCCAGCCCTCCGCCGTCATGGTGGTCGACATCGCCCACCAGGTGCTGCTCGATCAGTACAAGATCTTCGAGCGCACCAAGGGCTCGGCCGGCATCGAGGAGCGCGCCAAGATCAAGATCCTGAACGAGGGGACCGAGACCGCGAAGGTCGTCACCGACACGATGCCGGGTCCGGTGCTCGCGGCGGTCGCCGCGCGCGACGAGTACATCCAGCGCGTGCCCCCCGCCGCCGACCCGAACAAGAACAGCGACCTCTACGCGTTCGACGCCGCCGACTACTTCTTCCGCTACGGCCAGTTCCCCGACGCGCGCAAGCGCTTCGAGCCCATCTTCAAGGAGCAGTGCGGCAAGACGGAGTACGGCTACAAGGCCTGGGAGCGACTCGTCACGATGGCCAACCTCGAAGTGGGGATGGCCAAGAACGAGGAAGAGAAGACCAAGGCCATCGCCGAGAGCCGACGCCTCTCGAAGGCGGTCGACCCTGCCGACGGCGGCAAGAGCTGCGCCGTCAGCAAGGAGCAGGAGCTCACCGAGAAGAGGATCTCCACCGAGAGCAAGTCGGGCGGTTATTACATCGACGCCTACGCCGCCTTCCAGAAGGCCGAGAAGATGAAGGACGGCCCCGAGCGCAACAAGCAGTGGCGCGAGGCCGCGGCCCTCTACAACGTCGCCCTGAAGGAGGCCCCGGCGCGCGACGAGGCGCCCGAGGCGGCGATGAACGGCGCGTTCGCCTACAAGCAGGTCGGCGAGTACGACAAGGCGATCGAGATGTACAACCTGTTCATCAAGGAATACGGCAGCGAGGCGAACCTCTCGAAGCTCGAGAAGGGCGACGCCGGCGCCAAGCCCCCGGTGAAGCCCGACGCGGTGAAGTACAAGAAGCGGGTCGAGTTCCTGAAGCAGGCCTACGACGCGCTCTCCTCGTCGTACGTGCTCTTCTTCAACTACCGGACCGCGGCCGAGACGTACGACACCATCGCCCGCAACAACCGCTTCCAGCAGGACGCCCGGCGCTCGGCGGCGCGGAACGCCGTGCTCCTCTACGCCAACATCGGCGACCGCGAGAAGATGCTCGGCTCCCGCACGACGTTCCTCGGTCTGAGCCCGCCGGCCGAGCAGAAGGCGGACATCGACTTCCTCGTCGCCACGTCCGATCTCAAGAAGTGGGACGAGAACGGCGCCGACGACGGCCCGAACCGGACCGCGCGGCTCGCCGCCATTAACGCGATGGACGAGTACTACGCGAAGAACAAGAGCAACACGGCGGCGAACGCGTACACGGTCCAGGCCGCGTACCACAGCGCCAAGATGCGCAAGGCGGGCCGCGATCCCAAGGCCGCCGACTGGTGCAAGCAGACCATCCAGGCGTTCGGAAAGTACAAGGGGAGCGCCGGGACTGGCGAGGGCGGCAAGAGCAAGGCGCTCGCCTCCCTCCAGGCCGACATGGCCGCCGAGTGCGAGTACAACGTGCTCGACGAGAAGCTGAAGAACGACTGGGACTACGCCGGCGGCAAACACCGCTACGACGGCGTCATCGACAAGATCAAGGCCGCCTACGAGAAGGACCTCAACAAGGCGAACGAGTACCACGACCAGCTCCAGCACGTGATCACCGAGTACGAGTCGGTGCCGTGGAGCATCGCGGCCCGCGCGCGGCAGGGATCGCTCTACGACTCGTGCCGCACGGGCCTCTACAACGCGCGCGAGCCGGGCCTGAAGCTCTACACCCCGCAGGAGGAGCGCACGCTCAAGCAGGCCGACGAGAGCGGCCGCGACGACCTCGCCGAGAAGGCGGACGCGTTCCGGCAGAACCGGCGCATGACCTGGAAGGCGTCGCGCGAGAAGCTCCTCGACGACGCCGACAAGGTGATGATCCGGCGCTACATCGAGGCCGTGCTCTACGCCAAGGCCGGCAAGGTGCGGAACGGCGCGGTCGACTTCGCCATCCAGCGGCTCGCCTTCTTCACCGACATCATCGGCGACGCCAAGATGCGCCAGCTCAGCCAGGGCGTGCTCGATCCGTCGACGAAGCCGGCCAAGCCCTTCGAGTACAAGGACGGCGTCTTCCTCCGCACGCGGCCCGGCATGACCCCGCCGCTCACGCCCGACGGCCTGCCGGCCCCGCTCCCGGTGGTGCCCCAGTGAGGCGCCTCTCCTGGTGCCTGGCGCTCGTCGTCGCGGCGCCGTTCGCCTTCGCGGCGTGCGGCGACGCGGCCCCGCCGCCCAAGACGCCGACGAAGCCCGTGCCCGCCGGCTACAACCCGACGCCGAATCAGCCGCAGATCGGCATGAGCGACGCCAGCTCGGCGCGCCCGGGCGACGCGCCCGACGGCGCGCCGCGGCCGGCGATGAACGCCGCGGCCGCCGGCGTCTACATGCAGGGCCTGCAGTACTTCGCCAACGGCGACCTCGTCAACGCCAAGGCGGCGTTCACCAAGGCGACGCAGGAGGACCCGAGGGCGCACCAGGCGTTCTACTCGCTCGGCGTCTGCCAGGAGCGGCTGCGCGACCCGGGCGCAAGCGCCAGCTACCGCCAGGCGTACACGCTCGTGCCCGACTACGAGCCGGCGATCATCTCGTACGCGATGCTCCAGGCGAAGAAGAACAACCTCGGCGACGCCGAGCGCTTCCTCACCGAGAAGCGCGGGCAGATGCCGAAGTCGGCCGCCATCGCCGCCACGCTCGCCGAGATCAAGTCGCTCCAGAAGGACACCGGCTCGGCGCAGCGCATCGCCCAGGAGGCGCTCAAGATCAACCCGGACTACCGGCCGGCGATGGTGACGATCGCGCGCGATCACTACCGCAACCGGCGCCTCGATCTCGCGCTCTACGCGCTCACGGCGATCCTCGACGGCTTCGAGCCGGTCGACGAGAACCCGCCCCGCGACAAGGACAACCCCGAGGCGTTCCTCTTGCGTGGGCTCATCTGGCGCGAGCAGGGCCTGCGCGCCCAGGCGATGGACCAGTTCCGCAAAGCCGTCACCCGGCGGCCCGACATGGTCGAGGCGCGCGTCCAGCTGGCCACCTTCCTGCTGGAGGCGGGCAACGCCGAGGAGGCGCTGCCGATGCTCGAGGGCGCGCTCCGCTTCGACAACGACAACGTCGCGGCGCACTTGAACCTCGGCGACGCGTACCGCCTCATGGGTCGCTTCGCCGACGCGAAGAAGGAGTTCGACTGGGTCATCGCCCGGGATGCGAACCTCGCCCAGGTGCACTATGATCTCGGCCTGATGTACCTGTTCGCCTTCGGGCCGCAGAACTCGCCGCTCGTGCCGGGCAACACGGCCAAGCAGCAGGTCCAGGCGGCGACGCGCGAGCTCAAGAAATTCCAGGAGCTCCGCAAGCGGGGCGAGAACGACGACTCGGACGAGCTCCTCCAGCGCGCCAAGCTGAAGGAGGCCGAGATCGACGCGGCGTCGCAGGCGAACCAGCCCGCGCCCCCGCCGGCCCCGGCCGGGGGCGACGCGGGCGCTGCGGCGCCCGGCGCCGACGCGGGGCCGCCCAAGGCGGATGCGGGGGCGCCCAAGGACGCAGGAGGCGGCGGATGAAGAAGCTCGTCACGGCCGGAGGCGCGTTGCTCCTCACGCTGACCATCGCCGCCTCCGCGGCGGCGCAGGAGAAGAAGAAGGGCGGCGAGGGCGGCGGCCAGCGCGGCGTCATCACCCTCGCCGAGGTCACGATCACCGGCCGCATCCAGAAGCCGATCGCCGCCGTCGACGTGAACCGGATCCAGCCCAAGCTGACGCTGGCCGAGCTGCGCCAGCCGTTCGTCGATCGGATCGAGCAGGCGATCTACAAAGACCCGTTCTGAGCACGAGGAGGCGAGCGATGCGAAGGGCGACGACGATGATCCTCACGGCGGGCGCTTTGGCGGTCGGGCTCTCGGTGAGCGCCTCGGCCTCGGCCGACGAGACCAAGAAGCCGATCACCGTCGAGCTCAAGATCCGGGCTCGCCGGCAGGTCCCGCTCGTCATCGAGATCGCGCGCGTCGAGCCGCGGCTCGGCGTCGCCGATCTCAAGGGCCACCTCGTCGAACGCATCGAGCGCGCGGCGTCGAAGGAGCCCTTCTAGCCCGACGCCTCCGTGGCCGCCGTCCTCGTCGCTGCGGCGGTCGCCCTCGCCGGGCTCTGTGCCGCGCTCTCGTGGGCGCAGGTGCGCCGCGTCGCGGTGGTCACCGCGCTCGATCCGAAGGACACGGCGTCCTCGCTGCTCCGCCGCGCCGAGGGCGACCGCGTCGCCGAGCTCTCGCGGCGCGCTCCGGCGGCGAGCTGGGAGCACCGCCTCGCCGAGGAGCTCGCCGAGGCCTCCGGCGACGCTGCCCGCGTCGCGGCGGTCAACGACGCGCTCGCCGACCTCGACCTCGCCCTCGAGCAGGGCGCGGGGTGGCCGTCCGCGGCGCTCCGACTCTCGGCGTTCGGCGGGCTCTTGCTCGCCGCGGTGGCCTACCTCCTCGGTCGCACCGACCTCATCGTCGCGGTGATCGGGATCGCCGCCGTCGGCGCCGTCGCCTCGGCCGACGCCGGCCGGAGGGCGAAGCAGCTCGCCCGGAAGAAGCGCGAGGGCATCGACGCTCTGATTGCCGCCGTGGTCGGATCCGAGATCGCCTCGGACGGGGCGAATGCACGCGGCCGGTCACGTAGGAAGTGGCGTGAAGTGTAAGAGAGTCACCCTGGCCGGCTCCGTCCACCCCGCAGGCGCCCTGCGGGCGGGCGATGTCCTGGACCGAGGTTCTGCCCCCGTGTACGCTCTTCAGGAACTTTCACGCCGGCGGCAGCACTGTACCTTCGTCCGTCCGTCAAACTGACATGAGGTCCGCGGTCGCGGCTTCAGTCGACATGAAGTCGAGAGGACGAACGCGCGGGGTAGCCCCCGCACCTGCGGTTTTCGCATCCCCGGAGGCCTTCGGATGACGCAGCAGCACATCGGACCCACCAGTCGACCCGGCCAGATGACGGCCGTGATGCGGGCGATGCCCCAGGCCACCGGGCCCAAGGTGCTGCGCATCGGCCTCGTGCAGGGCGGCAAGGTGATCGAGGAGCGCGTCATCAAGCAGCGCGGCCACGTCACCGTCGGGCCGAGCGAAAAGAGCATGTTCGTCATCCCGAGCAAGAGCATCCCCCCGAACTTCAGGCTCTTCGAGCTGATGGGCGGCGAGTACGTGCTCAACTGGATCGAGGGGATGACGGGGCGCGTGGCGCTCAAGACCGGCATCTCGGACCTCGGTGCGCTGCGCGGCCAGGCAAGGCGCGTCCAGCTCGGCAACGCGCAGGTCTACCAGGTGAACTTGAGCGAGGAGGCGCGCGGCAAGGTCGTCGTCGGCGAGACGACGTTCCTCTTCCAGTTCGTCGCGCCGCCCCCCGTCCAGCCGAAGCCGCAGCTCCCGGTCTCGGTGAAGGCGGGGCTCGCCAACGACATCGACTGGACCACCACCATCATCGCCGCGTTCTCCTTCCTCTTCCACTTCGGCGCCGTCGGGTCGATCTACTCCGACTGGATGGACCCGGTGATCGACGACGAAGTCGACGTCGCGCAGCTGCTCGAGTCGGTGAAGCAGCTGCCCCCGCCTCCTCCGGTCGAGCAGCCGAAGGAGGTCTCGGATGCGCCGGCCACGACCGCGGCCGCGGCAGCGGACGCGCCCAAGGCGACCGGCGGTGGCGGCGGGGCGAAGGGTCCTGGCAGCGGCGGCGGCAAGATGGGCGACGCCAAGGCGACCGCCATCTCCAACGATCTCGACCGCATGGAGCTCTCCATGCTCGGCGCCCTGAACTCGAGCGGCTCGGCGACCCAGGGCGTCCTCGATCGCGGCGACGTGCCGACCGGCATCCTCGACGGGGCGGCGGCCTCCGGCGCCGGTGTCGGCCAGGGCGGCGTGGCCGGCCTGAACATGGGCGGCGGCAGCGGCGGCCCGGTCCGCCCCGGCGCGGGCGGCAACGGCGGCCTCGGCTCGATCGGCAACACCGGCTCGAGCGGCCCCACGACCGCAGGCACCGCGGCGAAGGTCAAGGGTCCTGTGGGCAACGCGCAGGTCGGCGGCGCCAACGTCTCCGGCGGCAGCGTCGCGAACGCCGGTTCGGTCGTAGCGGGCATGGCCGCCGGGTTCCGCCGTTGTTACAACCGGGGCCTCGCAGAGAACCCGGAGATGAAGGGCTCCGTCCGCATCACCGCCAGGATCGGCCCGAACGGCGAGGTGCTCTCCGCCAGCCCGTCGGGCGGCGGCGGCCTCTCCGGCACGGTCATCTCCTGCGTGACCGCACGCGTCTCCAGCGCGCAGTTCTCGCCTCCCGAGGGCGGCGGCGCGACCATCGTCATCCCCGTCACCTTCGTCAGCCAGTAAGCTCCGCGACCGTCCTCCCGCGCCGCGCGGGGTGAATGGGGTCTGGCCGGATCGCAACCAAGCAGGAAGGG
Source organism: uncultured Polyangiaceae bacterium (assembly GCA_964372055.1). Lineage (GTDB taxonomy): Bacteria > Myxococcota_A > Polyangia > Polyangiales > Polyangiaceae > CAYJPW01. Next base: position 2,868 of record CAYJPW010000255.1, on the reverse strand, counting down.
TTCGGCTGTCCTGCGGCCGCCGGCCTTTCCAGCGGGGGCGGCTTCCTGCGCTGGCAACCCACTGGGATCGCAATGATTTCAGGCGCGACGGTCGCGTTGACACTTCAGGCGCAACGGCTCTATAGTGAGCCCGCCTGCTTTGGGAGGGTCTGAATGGGTCGCAACAGAATTCTCGGGTTCGTCGCGGTCTCGGCGCTCGCTCTCCTCGTCGGCCACGGCGTTGCCTCCGCCCAGGCGCAGACGCAGACGCCGCCTCCTCCCGACGCGACCGCGGGCCTCTCCCGTCAGGTGAACCTCACCCCTGCCGAGCAGCTCGCCCAGAGCGACGGCATGTTGAGCCGCATGGAGTCGTCCCGGTCGACGGTGCGGCGGATGCTCGAGCAGGCGCGGGCGGCGCGCGACGTCGTGAAGACCCTCTGCCTCAACGACAAGCTGAACCAGATCGACGTCGCGATCCGCTCCGCCCGCGAGCGCCGCCAGGGCCTCGAGCTCGCGGCCAACCGCAAGGACGCCGACCTCTCGAGCCACGAGTTCACCATTCTCAGCGTGCTCCGCCAGCGCAGCGATCAGCTCTCCGCCGAGGCCAATCAGTGCATCGGCCAGGAAGCGGGCTTCGTCGGCGACAGCGCCGTGACCAGCACCATCGATCCCGGCATGCCCGGGGAGGACCCGTCGGAGTATCCGAGCACGGACATCATCGTCGAACCCCCCGCCTGCAGCAGCTGCTTCAAGTAGGCGAGAGCGCAGACCGAACGCCTTACTTCGTTGGGGGAAGAGCCCCAGACCCGCGTTCAGGCGGGAAGCCGACTGCCCGAGCAGGCGATGAAACTTTCTGTCTCACTGACCACGGCTGTTTGCGCTCTCGTGTTCCCGGCCGTCGCGGCCGCCCAGGCCGATCAGCCCTGGCTCCAGGACCGCAGGTACACCGAGGGCATCGGCTACCGCGTCGGGGACCTCGAGCTCCACCCGGGGCTCGGCGCCGAGTTCGGCTACGACAGCAACTACTTCCACCGCGCGAGCAGCGAGAACCCCATCAGCTCGCTCCGCCTGCGGATCACCCCGTCGTTCTCCCTCTCCACGCTGAGCCAGCAGCGCCGCGAGGCCGGCGGAGGCGGAGCGCCGCCGCCGGATTTCGAGTTCCGAGCCGGCCTCTCGGCCACGTACAACGAGTTCTTCCCCGTCGGCACCGCCAACGACGCCGAGAGCGAGCTGATGCGCGACCAGCGCAACGTCAGCGGCGTCCTCAACCTCAACCTCGTCATCCTCCCGAGCCGTCCCTGGTCGGGCATCCTCTACGCCGACCTGGGGCGCAACATCACCCCGTCGAACGCCGGCGAGACGAGCCTGAGCTTCAACCGCATCCAGACGAACGCGGGCGGCGAGCTCGCGTGGACGCCGGGCGGCGGCCTCTTCGACTGGAGGCTCGGCTACCGGTTCGGCGGCACCCTCTTCGAGTCCTCCGAGTTCAGCGATCTCACCAGCCTCGAGCACACCATCCAGACGCGCGGGCGCTGGCGCTTCCTGCCGCGCACCGCGCTCATGTACGACGGGCGCTTCTCGTTCATCAACTACCCCTCGGGCACCGAGAAGACCTCGTCGCGCCCGGTCCGCGCGCTGCTCGGCCTCAACGGCCTGGTGACCAACTCCTTCGCGATCCTCGCGATGGCCGGCTGGGGCGCGAGCTTCTACACCCAGCAGCCTGGCGCGTCGCAGCCCGAGGACTTCGACAGCGTCATCTGGCAGGGTGAGGTCAAGTATTACCTCACGCCCAACCCGTCGAGCGATCCGGCGGCGGCGACGCTCTCCCTCTCCTCGGTCGCGGCGGGCGTCACCCGCGACTTCTTCGACAGCTACATCGGCACCTATTACCAGCGTGACCGCGGTTACCTGAACTTCTCGTACTTCTTCGGCGGGAGGTTCCTCGTCATCCTGGAGGGCGGCGCGGGAGCTATCAGTTACCCCGCCATCGAGCCGCTCGCCGAGGCGCCGTGGACCGACGTTCGGGTCGACGCGTCGCTCTTCGGGGAGTACCGATTCAAGGACTCGTTCGGCATCAACAGCACCGTCCGGTACGGGACCAACCTCAGCGACAACTCAATTTCGGTCGGTCCCGCAACTGAGGAGCTGCAGTGGCAAGAGTTCGAAGCCTACCTCGGCGTCCGTTGGTTCATGTAGCGCGGCTCCTCGCGCGGCTCTCCTCCGTCCTCGTCGTCGCTCTGCTCCTCGCCCCCCTGGGGTGCGGCTCGTCCGCCAAGCGCGTGGACCTGCCCGCGCCCGTGCAGGTGACGAGCATCGGCGTGGGCGACGTGTTCGAGCTCCGCATCGTCGGCGAGGAGAAGCTGCCGACGGCGTTCACCGTCTCGCCCGACGGCACCGTCGACCTGCCCTACATCAAGCGGGTCAAGGTGGCCGGCCTCGAGCCGCAGGAGATCGCCGAGCTCGTGCGCGCGAAGCTCATCGAGGATCAGATCCTCACCGATCCGAGCGTGTCGATCAGCATCAAGGAGTACAACTCCAAGCGCGTCGAGGTGCTCGGCGAGGTGAAGAACCCGGGCTCGTACCCGCTCCAGCCGGGGATGACGCTGCTCCGCGCGATCTCGATGTCGGGCGGGTTCAACTCGATCGCCAACAAGAGCCGGGTCACCATCCGGCGCAAGGTCGAGGGCAAGACCAAGGCGTACATGGTCTCGGTCGAGGACATCATCGAGAACGCCGTGCCCGACGTGCCGCTCCAGGCGGGCGACTCGATCAACATCGAGCAGCGCGTCTTCTGAGTCGTCGTTCACGATGGGGCTTCGCCCCCAAACCCCCCGGGCAATTGCCGGCCGGCTTTCGCCGGCCGGACACCCGCCCTCCGCTTCGCTTCGG
>CAYJPW010000254.1:0-11252 GCA_964372055.1 uncultured Polyangiaceae bacterium | reverse complement strand
TGATCGGACGACTGTCCGACACCTCTTCAGTCGCGAGCGGGGGCTCTGCCCCCGCCCCCCCGGACTGAAGACGCGTCGGACCTCCGGGTTTCGACGGGCGTTGGTCGGACGATTGTCCGACACCTCTTCAGTCGTCAGCGCACCATCTGCGCATCGCGGGTGAAGCGGTGGCGCTCGTCGATCGGCTCCGTCGAGAGCACCTCCCCGTCGCTGCGCCGGACCCGCCGGACGGCGCCCGCGAGGTGCACGCCCTCGGGCGTCACCTCGAAGGTCACGACCCGGTTCTTCACCTCGTCCTGACGGGCGTCGATCTCGTCGAGCACGAGCTCGCTCTTCTGGACCGGGCCGTCTGCGCCCATGCCCAGGACGACGACATGCCCGCCGGTCCAGGCGCCGCCGGCGCGCACGAAGCGGGTCACGGCGACGAGCGCGTCGCCGCCGCCCTCGGGCAGCGCCAGCGCCCGCGCCTCGACGAGCCCCTCGACCGCGAGCGCGCGGAGCTCGCCGCCGCGCCAGAGCCCGACCGCGCAGGGGCCCACCTGGCAGGGCACGAACGCCGCGAGCGCGCCGCTCGGCAAGGCGACGCGGCGGAGCGCGTCGGCGCATCCGTCGGCGGGGGGCCGAGGCTCGGGGGCGACGCGCTGGATCCCCGCGCAGAGGAAGCCGGAGTCGGGCACCTCGACCTCCTCGGCGAAGTCGCCGCGGAGCGCGTAGAGCGGCCGGTCGCTCTTGGAGCGGCGGACCTGGTAGGCGTCGCCGCTCCGCGCGATCTCGACGCCGTCGAGCTGGCCCTTCCAGTCGACGTGCTCGTAGCCCTTCTCGGTCACGGGCCCCACGACGTAGAGGAGGTCGCCCGTGTGGGCGGTGTCGAGCGCCGGCTTCTTGCCCTCGGGCTTGGACATGAGCGGCGAGGCCGTGACCGTCACGCGCGCGAGCTTCTCGGTCGGCGGCGGCGGATCGCGCCTGCAACCGGCGGCGAGCGCGATCGCGAGCGCGACGGCGGAGGGTGCAGGGCGCCTCACGCGATCCTGCGTACCACGGCTCGGCCCCGCAGGGTCGACGCGCACGTGGCCCTGTCGCGGCACGCACGCGCCGCGCTAGGCTGGCCCGAGCGGCGGGCGTGGTGCGCGCCCGAGCTCCCCCACCACAGGTGATTCGACGTTTGGGGAAGACCCGGCGCGGGACCCTCTTCGCGATCGCGCTCCTCGCCTCGGCCGCGCGGGCGAGCGCGCAGGAGCCGGCGGTCGAGGTGACGGTCCAGGGCGAGGGCACCGACCGCGGCGGCGCCGAGGGCCGCGCGAGCTCCAAGGTCGACCGCGACGAGATGGACGAGCGCCTCCCGCGCTCGGCGCCCGACGCCCTCCGCTACGAGCCCGGCGTCTTCGTCCAGCAGACGGCGCACGGCGCGGGCTCGGCGTTCGTGCGCGGCCGCACGGGACAGCAGACGGTGCTCGCATTCGACGGCATCCGCCTCAGCAACAGCACCTACCGGCAGGGGCCGAACCAGTACTTCTTCACCATCGACGCGCGCACCATCCACTCGATCGAGGTCATCCGCGGCGGCGCCTCCACGCTCTACGGCTCGGACGCCCTCGGCGGCGTCCTCGACGCGGATCCCATCGAGCCGACCCTGACCCTCGGCGCGCGCGGTCCGGTGCTCCGCCCGCGCGTCGCCTTCCGCGGCGCCACGGCCGACGGGGAGCTCGGCTTCCGCACGCAGATGGACGCCCAGCTCGACGAGCGGCTGCGCGTCCTCGTCGGCGCCGGATCGCGTCGCGTGGGGCTGCTCGAGGGAGGCGGCGCGGTCCGGAGCCCCGCGACCGGCGAGATCCCCCAGGTCCCGGCGCTCGAAGACGACGGCCGGACGCAGCTCGGCACCGGCTTCCGCGAGATGACCGCCGACGGACGCGTCGTCTGGGAGCTCGCCCCCGGGCAGCGGGTCGTCGCCGCGGCCTACGTGTACCGCCAGTACGACTCGCCGCGCACCGACCAGTGCCCCCCGCCGTTCGCGCCGCGGAGCGAGTGCCTCGTCTATGACGAGCAGTTCCGGACGCTGGTCTACGGCGCGCTCGAGGGCCGCTTCGGTGCCGCGGCGGACGAGGCGAGGCTCGTCTTGTCGTACCAGCGCCAGCACGAGCGCAGGACGCGCGATCGGCCAGGGTCGTTCGTCGAGAACTTCGGGCGCGACGACGTCGACACCCTCGGCGTCGCCGCCAAGCTGGGCACGCGCGAGGCCGTGCTCGCGCAGTGGCTCACCGGCCGCGCGCGCTACGGCGCCGACCTCTACGCCGACGCGGTCGGATCGCAGGCATGGATCCGCTTCACCGACGTCGACGTGACCCGCGCCCTCTCGCGCGGCCAGTACCTCGACGGCTCGAGCCACCTCCAGGGCGGCCTCTACGCCGACCTCGAGGGGACCGTCCTCGAGCGCGTGATCGCGCGCGCCGGAGGCCGCGCGGCCTTCGCGCGCGCCGTCGCCCCCGGCGACGAGGAGTCGGGGTCGGCCCGGGTCGACCGCGCCTGGCCGGTGCTCGCCGGCCACGCCGGCCTCGAGGTCGAGGCGACGCAAGCGATCTCGGTCCTCGCCGGCGTCGACCGCTCGTACCGCACCCCCAACCTCGACGATCTCACCTCGCGCCAGCAGACCGGCCCCGGCTTCCAGCTCGAGAACCCGGACCTCGCCCCCGAGAAGGGGACGACGTTCGAGGCCGGCGTCCGCGTCGACACGTCCTTCGTCGAAGCCGACGCCTGGGCGTTCCGCTCCATCCTCGATGACGCCATCACGCGGGCGCCGCGCCCGGTGTCGGCCTGCCCACCCGAGGTGCCGCAGTGCGCGTCGTCGTGGTCGCGCTTCCAGCTCGTCAACGTGGAGGGCGCCTCGACGATCGACGGGTTCGAGCTGTCTGCGCGGCTCCGGCTCCCCGCGCAGGTGACGCTGAAGGGCTCGGTCTCGTACGCGTTCGGCGAGGGGCCGAGCCCGGATCCCACGGACGGAGAAGACGCCCGGGTGCCGCTCTCCCGCATCCCACCGCTCAACGGCAGCGCCGAGCTGCGCTGGGCGTTGCCGGCGCCGCGAGGCCTCCGGGTGGGGGCCGCGCTGCGGTGGGCCCTCGCACAGGACCGGCTCGCGATCGCGGATCGATCCGACGCTCGCATCCCCGTGGGCGGGACGCCGGGGTTCGCCGTGTTCGACGTCCGCGCCGCGTACCGCTTCGAGAAGAACGTCCTCGTCTCGGCGGTGCTTGAGAACGTCGGCGACGCCGCGTACAGGTATCACGGGTCGAGCGTCAACGGCCCCGGCCGAGGGCTGGCCGTCGACTGCGAGCTCGGCTTCTGAGGGCTGCTCATGGTCTCGAACCCCGCATCGCGTGTCGCCAGCGCCCTCCTTGCGATCCTCGTTTTCACCGCGGCTCCCGGCTGCGAGGCCGAGGACCTGATCACGACGTCGACCACCGGAGGTACCGGCGGCGCGACGGGCGGGTGCGACGCCGACTCCAACGTCGCGCCGCTCGATGGGGTTGGGTGCCAGCCGCTCGCGGACGACTACACGCCCCGTGATCAGGCCTCGGCGAACGACACCTGGCCCGCGTGCATCTCGGACGACGGCGCGTACCACCCGTTCGATCCCAACGTCAGCTCCAACGCGCGCACCGCCGCGTTCGAGCAGATCGCCGTGCTGCTCCACTTCGGCGAGGGCGTCGCCCCGAGCCCCCAGGCGTTCCTCGACGCCCGCGTCGTCTATTCGGTCGATCAGGGGATCGAGTCGCGCGTCTCGCGCCGCGAGGACGAGCACTATCCGCCCGCCCCCAAGGCATGCCGCGATCTCACGCCCGCCGAGCTCCAGAGCTACCCGGACCGCTGCGTCGGCCAGGTGAAGATCCAGCCGATCCTGAACCAGGCTTTCCAGGAGGGCTCCGAGGGCATCGATCCCGTCGAGAACGCGGGGCGCCTCGAGGCCGCGCTGCTCTGGTTCTTCTACGTCTCGAGCCACAAGGAGGCGACCACCTGCACCGAGGTCCAGGCCGACTGCGACTCGTCGACCGGCTACTACGCCGGCGGCCAGACGCGCGAGGACGCCGTCGGGCTCGGGCGGTACGTGAAGGCGAGGAGCCCCGAGGCGCACGACCGCGTCTGGGACGGGCTGCTCGCGGTGCGCTGCTGGCGCGACCTCGACAACCCGGCGGGCATCGCGGCGGACACGGCGCTCCGCGACCAGGCGGTCGCGCAGCTCGACCGCGCCCTCCTGCGTGGCGTCGCGCTCATCGTGCGCCAGCGCCTGGGCCGCCTCGAGTGCCCCGCGGGGTGGGAGTCGGTCCGCATCCTCGGCGGCGTGCTCGACCGCGAGGCCACCCTCCGTGATCCCGCCAACGCGGCGGTGCTCCGCGCCGAGGTCACCAAGACCGATCCGGCCGCGGTCGACGCCGAGGCCGCGATCGCGGCCATCGACGCGATCTTCCCCTGCCCCTGACCGTCGTTCGGCGGGTCACCGCCGCGGCTTCGGACGGGCGGGCGACGCACGGCTCGCGGCCTTGCGGACGGCGGCGAGCTGCCGATCGAGGCGGCGGAGAAGGCGCGCGTCGTCGAGGGCCGCCTCGAGCGCGCCCAGGACGTCCCGCGTCCTCTCGAGATCGAGGCGCTCGGCCTGCTCGAGCAGCACGCCGCGCACGTCGTCGAGGTCCTTGCGGCGCCCGGCCAGGATCTTCATGGCCACGAGGTCCTCGGGGCTGACGATCGGCACCTCGACGCCGCCCCAGCGCCAGCCGCCGCGACGCATCGCGCGCGCGAAGGCGTCGAGCAGCTCAACGACGGCGGGGCGGGACGCGGCGGAGGGCATCGAGGACCCGGAGGTGAACGGCGTGGTCCGCCTCGCGCTCGGCGCCGGATGGCCAAGCGGGGCGGAGGGCGCGCGCGTGCTCCCACAGCGCCGACGCGACCCGGATGCCCTCGGCCGGACCGCCGGCGCGCTTCGCGTCGCGCCAGGCGTCCTCCTTCAGGTGTGCGATGGATTCCCAGTCGCGCCGGGCGAACGCGCGGAGGTCGGCCGGATCACGCACGCTCGGGAGGCTATCAGGCCGGCCGACCTCCGCCGAGGCCCCGCTGGTGACATCGCGCAACCTGCGCGGCGCGCCGGTACGCTAGTCCTTTGAGCCGATGCTCTTCGAACTGACGCGCAAGCCCAAGGCGCCCAAGAACCTCGTCCCGGTCCGGTTCCGCGAGGTCGCCGGGCGCGTCCTCATGACGAGCCCCTGGGGTGACTGGATCGCGGTCTCGCGCGACGAGTTCGCCGAGCTCACGCGAGGCGGCGAGGACCTCTCGCCCGATCTCCGCGAGCGCCTCCGCCAGCGGCGGTTCCTCCGCGACTCGGTCGATGCCCGCGAGATCGCCGACCGGATCGCCCGCAAGTCGAGCTTCCTCCAGCACGGCCCCAACCTGCACATCCTCGTGGTCACGCTCCGGTGCAACGAGACCTGCGTGTACTGCCACGCGAGCCGCGCCGAGATGGACGCCGTCGGGACCGACATGAGCCTGGCGACGGCGGAGCGCGCCGTCGAGCTCGCCCTCCAGTCGACCTCGCCCGCGATCACCATCGAGTTCCAGGGCGGCGAGCCGCTCGCGGTCTTCCCGGTGGTGCGCCACGCGATCGAGCACGCGCTCGCCAGGAACCGCGCCTTCGGCAAGGCGCTCGACTTCACGCTGGTGTCGAACCTCTCGCTCATGGACGACGAGAAGCTCGACTACCTCATCGACCGCCGCGTCCAGATCTGCACCAGCGTGGACGGGCCGGCGGTGCTCCACGACAAGCAGCGCAAGCTCGCCGGCGGGAGCGCGCACGCCGAGACGGTGAAGTGGATCCGCCGCATCAACGAGCGCTACGAGCGGATGGACCTCGACACCACGCTCTACCGCGTCGAGGCCCTCCTCACGACCACGCGCGAGACCCTGCGCTACCCGCGCGAGGTCGTCGACTCGTACGTGGAGCTCGGCTGCCGCGCCCTCTTCCTGCGCCCGGTCGATCCGTTCGGCTTCGCCGCGCGGACGGGGGCCAAGGTGCGGATGCTCGAGGAAGAGTATCTCGCCTTCTACCGCACCGCCGTCGATCACATGCTGGCGCTCAACGCCGAGGGCGTGCAGGTGCTCGAGCGCTACGCCTCGATCTTCCTCAGCAAGATCCTCACGCCCGACGATCCCAACTACCTCGACATCCGCTCGCCCTGCGGCGCAGGGATCGGCCAGGTCGCCTACGACCACGACGGGCGCATCTACACCTGCGACGAGGGCCGCATGCTCGCGGCCTCCGGCGATCCGTTCTTCCAGATCGGCGACCTCGAGAACGCGCGCTACCGCGACGTGATGAAGCACGACACCGTCCGGGCGATGGTCCTCGCTTCGAACCTCGACGCGCAGCCCGACTGCGTCGCCTGCGTGTACCGGCCGTTCTGCGGCGTCTGCCCCGTCGTCAACTACGCGAGCCAGGGCAGCCTCCACGGGCGGATGCGCGACAGCGCCTGGTGCCACGTGCACAAGGGCATCCAGGACTACGTCTTCGAGAAGCTCGTCGGCGGCGATCCGACCGAGGTCCAGACGCTGACGCGCTGGACGACCTCGCGCGAGCGGACGCACTTCGTCCACCCCTGCGTGGCGAGCTGAGGGCGAGCCCCTCTCCGTCCAAGGTCGCCCGCGGGCGGGCCGAAACCCGAGCTGTCGGCTCGAGGGCGCGCGGGCGCGGACCCCGTGATACGCATCCGGGATGGTCGCGCTCCCGCTGCCGGGATCGGCACGCCTCGCGGTCGTCGTCGCGTCGCTGCTCGCCGGCTGCCGCGATCCGGGCGGCGCCCCGGGGATCGCCCCGTCGGCCACGGCGTCGGCCCGGGCGCCCTCTGCATCGGCGAGCGCGGCGGTGGCGTCGGCGCCGGTCGTCGACGCGGGCGACGGCTCCGGTGTCGTCGTGCGGACGCGCGGCCCGCTCCGCGCCCGGTTCGCACCGGAGAAGGCGAGCTACGTCCTGGGGGAGCCGATGCTCCTCGTGCTCGAGGCGACCAACACCGGCGCCGATCCGCTGGTCCTCGACGACCGCTCCGGGCGCTACACCTGGGCGGTGCAGGACGAGCGCGGCGAGCGGCTGTGCGAGTCGGGCGGGAGCACGGGGCGGCTCGGCTCGGAGCACGTCGCGACCATCCGCGTCGGGCCGGGGGAGACGCTCCGCGAGACGCGGCTCTTGAATGGAAGGTGCGACGCCTTCGCGCGCAGCGGGCGCTACGTCGTCTCGGTGCGGAGGGTGCTCGCCGAGGGCGACGTGATGGCGCCCGCTCGAGGCTGCGACGATCTCGATCCGCGGGCGCGCGGCGCGGGCGCGCCGGAGCCGTCGGGCTCGGGCCCCGCGTGCGCCGACCTCCGCGACTTTCCTGCGGTCGCCACGCGTTTCCCCGTCGAGGTGGGCGCCTGGGACGCCGGCGCGCTCCGCTCGCGTCTGGCCACCCTCCCGGACGAGCGCGCGGCCGCTTGGAGCGCCAGGGATCTCTCACGCGAGGGATCCCTCTCCGCTTATGGCGACTGGTTCTGCGATCACGTGCGCTGCGACTGCCCGCCCACCTGGAACCGCTACGGCAAGTGGATGGAGAAGGCGATCGCGCGGGTGCCCGAGAAGATGGGCCAGGGCTGCCGGTCGCGCTGAGGCGCGCGTGGCGGGCGCGAGCGGCGGCGCGCGAGCGTTGGTCCATCAAATCGAGGAACGCCCCGACGGAACGCGCAAGCGGTGCGCGTTCGACGCCACGGTCCACGCAACAAAGTTTGAAGGTCGGCCTGCGATTTCGGTAACTAGGACACGCGCCCCGTGGGGCCGAGAGAAAGGCGGAGTCGAAACGTGCGTTTGCTTGCAACGGTGTTGGTATGCGCCGTCGCCGTCGCGGCGGTGGCGGCCTGCGGCGGTGCCGATTCTCCGGCGGTCTGCTCGACGAACAGCGAGTGGTCCGGCGGCGAGGGCCCGACGATGTCCCCCGGCGGAGACTGCATTGCCTGCCATGCCAAGGAGGGCGAGGGCCCCCAGTTCCAGATCGCCGGGACGGTGATGCAGGGCGTCGACGACAGCGAGAACTGCAACGGCGTCGAGGGCGTCACCGTCCAGATCACCGGATCCGACGGGAAGGTGCTCACCCTGATGACCAACTCGGCGGGCAACTTCACGAGCGACGCCGCGGTCGCCGTACCCTTCACCGCCAAGGTCATGAAGGGCGGCAAGGAGCGGGTGATGGCCGCCGCCCAGACCAGCGGCAACTGCGCGAGCTGCCACACCGACACCGGCGCGAGCGGCGCGCCCGGCCGCATCCAGGCGCCCTGATCTTGCCCCGCTCGCCGGGCCTCCGGTCTCGGGCATCGTAGACGGCCGCTTCGGCGCGCCGCCCCGCGGCGACCGTGCTAGCTGTGCTCTCGATGCGGATCGAGGGCAAGGCGCTCGTCACCGGCGCGAGCGGGTTCATCGGAGGGCGGCTGCGCGACGCGCTGCTGGCTCGGGGCGTCGACGTGGTCGCCATCCGGCGCAAGGGCTCGCCCGCGTCGGCGAAGGGCCGCTCCGTCGTCGCCGAGTACGACGACCGCGCGGGCCTCGAGCGGCTCTTCTCGGAGGAGCGGCCCGACTACGTCTTCCACGTCGCCGGCGCGACCAAGGGCGTCACGTACTCGGACTTCCGGCGCGCCAACGTGATGCCGACGCAGAACCTGGTCGAGGCGCTCGGGCGCGCCCACCCCGGCGTGAAGCGCTTCGTGCACGTCTCCTCGCTGACGAGCTACGGCCCGTCGAAGCCGGAGCGGCCGCACGTCGAGAGCGATCCGCGGCGCCCCATCGAGTTCTACGGGCAGAGCAAGCTCGAGGCCGAAGAGGTCGTCGAGGCGACGAGCGCCGTCCCCTGGACCGTCCTCCGGCCGGGCGGCGTGTACGGCCCCGGCGACGTCGACTACTTCGAGCTCTTCAAGGAGATCGCCCGCGGGCGCAACGTCTTCTTCGGCAACCGCAGGCGCTGGTTCTCGGCCATCTACGTCGACGACATGGTGAGCGCCACCATCGCCGCGGCCGTGCATCCCGGAGCTACGGGCAAGGGCTTCTTCGTGGACGACGGCGCGCCCACGACCTGGGAGCGCTTCCAGGGCGCGATCGTCGAGGCGCACGGCCGGCGCGTCCGCGACCTCGATCTGCCCGAGTTCCTCACCGGCCTCGCGGCGCTCGGCGGCGAGCTGGCGACCAAGGTCGACGGCAAGCCGCGCCTCTTCAACCGGCAGAAGGCGAAGATGGGCGCCCAGGAGGCCTGGACCTGCGACAGCGCGGCGATCCGCGGAGCGCTGGGCTGGTCGCCCGAGTACCCGGTGCAGCGAGGCGTCCACGAGGCGCTCGCGTGGTACCGGCGCGAGGGCTGGATCCGCTGAGGCAGCGCCCGCCGTTGCGCGCGGGCGCGCGGGCCCTACACTGATGGGCATGCAACGACGCCGCGAGCGGGCGACGCGCCTCCTGCGCGTGCTGCTCGCGTGCGCCGTCCTCGCCGTCTCCGCGGCGCCGCGCGCCGGCGTCCCGTGGACGGACGCCGTCGTCCTCGTGGTGCGCGCGTCCGCGCCTTCGTCCTCGCGTGCGATCGCGGCGCCTCCGCGCACCTCGGCGACCTCCGTCCGCCTCGTCTCTCCTGGCGCGGCGGCGTCGGCCGAGGCGCCGTCCGCTCCGCTCGAGCCCGCGGCGACGACCGACGACCTGGTCCTCGTCCCTCGTCTCTACCTTCGCAAGCGCGCCCTCCTCTGCTGAGCCGCACGACGGAGCCCGTCTCCGATCGAGCGTGCCAACAGCCAGGAGGGAGCCATGTCGCCGGTCGTTCGACGCGCGCGGGTCCGCCCGTGGGCGCCGCCATCCATCTCTCGCCGCCTGCTCCGGTTCGCGTGGCGGTGCGTGCGAGCGTTCCTCGTCGTGCTCGGCGCCGCCATCGGTCCCGGCATGCCGCCGCCTCCGCCTCCGCCACCGCCGCCCACCGAGCAGATCGACGAGGGCGGGCAGGTGCTCGACGAGCGTTGATGCAGCGCCGCGCGCCGGCCTCGCAGCTGACGCGCCCCGCCGGTCGAGCTAGGCTGCGACGGTCGTGGCGAGCTTCGAGCCGGGTCAGGTCATCTCCGGAAAGTACCGGGTCGAGCGCGTCCTCGGTCAAGGAGGCATGGGCGTGGTCCTCGAGGCCACCCACCTCGACCTCGCCACGCGCGTCGCGATCAAGGTGCTGCAGAGCTCGACCAAGCTCGCGCCCGACGGCGTCAACCGCTTCCTCCGCGAGGCGCAGGCGGCCTCGAAGCTCCGGAGCGAGTTCGTCGCGCGCGTCTCCGATTTCGGCCGCCTCGACGACCAACAGCCGTTCATGGTGATGGAGCTCCTCGACGGCGAGGACTTCGAGGCGATCCTCCAGCGCGGCCGGCTCCCGGTGACCGAAGCGGTCGACGCCGTGCTGCAGGCGGCGGCCGCGCTCGCCGAGGCCCACGCCTCCGGGATCATCCACCGCGACATCAAGCCCTCGAACCTGTTCGTCACCAAGCGGCCCGACGGCTCGTCGTGCGTGAAGGTGCTCGACTTCGGGATCTCGAAGGTCGTCGACCCGCTCGCCAGCAACCCCATCACCCGCACCGGGAGCGCGCTCGGGACGCCGCTCTACATGTCGCCCGACCAGCTCCGCTCGCCCAAGAACGTCGACGCCCGCACCGACGTGTGGTCGCTCGGCGTCGTCCTCTACGAGATGCTCGCCGGCGAGTCGCCGTTCCTCGCCGACGAGATCGGCGAGGTCATGGTGAAGATCCTCGAGACCGAGCCCGCGCCGCTCGAGAGCCGCAGGGCCGACGTCCCGGAGGAGCTCGCGGCCGTGGTCCACCGCTGCCTCGCGAAGAGCTGCGAGGCGCGCGTCGCCAGCATGCGCGAGCTCGCGGCATTGCTCGCGCCGTTCGCGTCCGCCGAGGGCAGCCTCGCTGCGCGGCGTGCCAGCGTCGTCTCGGGCGGCCCCACGCCCGCGCGCGCCGCCGCCGTGGCCCCGGCTCCCGCCGCGGAGGCCGACACGCTCGACGCGAGCTCGCTCGCCGGGCCGGCGCTCGCCGGGCTCGTGCCGGCGCGCGGCACCCGCGAGAGCGGAGCGGGCGTAGGCGCCGAGACCGCCGCCTCGAGCTCGGAGGACAGGCCCGCGCGGACGAGGTCGCGGACGGCGCGCTGGACGGCGGTCGCCGGTGTGGCGCTCCTCGCGGGGCTCGTC
>CAYJPW010000253.1:0-11287 GCA_964372055.1 uncultured Polyangiaceae bacterium | reverse complement strand
CCGTGGCTGCCGTGCGAGCCGTGGCTGCCGTGCGAGCCGTGGCTGCCGTGCGAGCAGTGCTGCGCCGGGATCACGCCGCCGCTCTCGTCGCCGATCGGCGCGGCTTTGTCGGCGTTTTCGAGCGCCTTCGCCGATGCGCCGGCCTCTGCCTCGGAGAGCATGCCCGCAGGCGATTTGGCGAAGGACGGGAGCTTACCGGGGCCGTTGTTCTTCGTCATGAGCGGGTCTCTCCTTGATGCTGAGCCATCATACTACGACGCCGCCGATGCCTGAATGAAGTGGCTTCGTTCACGGACGGTCGTCCAGCGCCGGAGGATGTCGACCGTGGTCGGGTCGTCCTCCCGGAGCTTGTCGAACAGGTAGTCCTGGATGCCCTTGTGGACCGCGCAGAGCGTGCTCTCGCGCATCCGGCCGAAGATCGAGCCGTGGGAGCGATAGTTGTGCTCGGGTTGGATGCCGCAATAGGGCGCATACGTACAGTTGGCGCAGTCGGGCTGGACCTCGCGGATGCTCGAGAGCACCAGCGCCCGGACCGTGGGGTGCTTCATCAGGTCCCGGTACGTCGAGGTCCGGACGTCGCCGAGCAGGAACATCGAGTCCCCCATCTCGTGGATCATCCGGCCCTCGTCGCTCGAGAAGACCTTGCCGTCGTGGTTGTAGGCGAGCGCGCCGATCGCCGAGCCGCCGGGCGACCGGATGTCGAGGAAGTTGGGATCGTCGCCGCTCAGGATCTTGGTGAGGAAGATGGCGGCGTACCGCTCCAGCACCTGCTCGCCCTTCCGGTTGAGGCCGAGGATGTGCTCGACGGCAGCCTCGTAGAAGTCGCGGTACGCGGCCCGATCGTACTCGACCGTCTTCGCGGTGCGCCCGGCGAACCCGAACGGGTCGACGGGGCGGAGGAAGATGGCGCGGCACCCGAGACCGACGTACGTGTCGACGATCTCGCGCGGGTATTTCAGCGCCTCGCGCGTGGTCGTGAGCAGCGCTTCCACGTGGTAGAGCGTCGGGTCGAGGCCGAGCTTGATGTACGCGGCGTTGATCCGCTCGATCCAGCGCACCGCCTCGGCGTGCGAGTTCCCGGCCACCAGCAGCCGCTGCTTCTTGTGGAGCGCCTCGGGGCCGTCGATGCTGGTGCAGATCTGCACCTTGCGCTCCACGAGGTACGCGAGCTTCTCGTCGTCCATCAGGGCCAGGTTCGACACCATCGTGAACCCGAGCTCCTTGCCGTACGCGCGGTTCTTGGTCAGCGCGTACTCGATCATGTGCTTCATGACCGGGAAGTTCACGAGCGGCTCGCCGCCCTGGAACTCGAGGGTGACCGAGGGCGAGGTCGACTGGAGCATGAGATCGACGCTCTTCTCGGCGATCTCGGGCGTCATGTCGGTGTGGACCGCGTCCATGTCGGCGCGGCTGGCGTGGCAGTAGACGCAGGTCTCGTTGCAGCGGAGCGTCACCACCATGATGTGGAGGTTCGGCCCGTAGTTGAGGAACCGCTTCTTGTGGCGAAGGCTCTCGGCCGACTTCGCGACGTCCATGCGCGAGCGGATGAACCCGCGCGCGGCGAGCTTCTCGTGCAACGCCGAGCCGGGCTCGAGGACGCCGCGGACCAGGTCCTTGAACTGGTCGCGGGTCACGAAGACCCACTCCCCGAGGAACCCGGTGAGCAGAACCTCGCCTCCGATCTCGCGGAAGCGGAAGGGGGCGAGATCCCGGGGGATCCGCGCGGACTCGCCGACTTCGGTGAAGATCACGCCGACGCCTCCCCCGGCGCCGGCGCCGCGCCGAGCGCGCCGCCGGCGCGTTCGATCGTCTTGCCGAGCGCGTAGTTCGCGACCTCGGAGGCGAGCGTGAGCTCGTCGATGCCCTCGGCGGCGACCTCGGGCCGGATGGTCAGCTTGACGACGTACCCGCCCGCCTCGCGCACGAGGTCCATCGCTCCGTACTCGCCGTACGTCTTCGCGGCCTCGTCGACGGCGGCGCCGTCGTAGAGCTCCTCGTGGAAGCGGAGCTCGATCACGCCTTCTCCCCCCCGGCGGCGCCGGCGTC
Organism: uncultured Polyangiaceae bacterium; assembly: GCA_964372055.1. Lineage (GTDB taxonomy): Bacteria > Myxococcota_A > Polyangia > Polyangiales > Polyangiaceae > CAYJPW01. Next base: position 9,241 of record CAYJPW010000253.1, on the reverse strand, counting down.
GACCGCCGCCTCGGCCTCGGCCTCCACGACCTTGTCCTTCTTTTTGTACTTTTCCTCCCAGCTCATCGCGATGCCGAGCGGATCGTCGAACGCGCTGGCCTCGCCGATGTCCATCGCCAAGAGCTCGTCGAGCCCGGGCGGGCCGGCGGCGCCGCCGAGGGCGCGCGTGGTGATCGACTCGATGAACGCGCGGTTCTCGTCGACGATCTGACGGCGCCACGCCTGACCGAGGAGCTCGTTCTGGAACTCGCCCGCGAGCGCGGCCGTGTCGGCCGCGCCGCTCTTGGCGCGCATGGAAACCTTGACGCGCTTGTCGGCGACGCGGTCGAGGTGCACGTAGCACCGATCGATGAACACGTAGGCGGCGCCGTAGATGGCGTCCTTCGGGTACAGGCTCTCGTCGAGCTCGATCGCGACGGTGCCCTCGCCGAAGGTGATGGTGGGCTCGCTCATCAGGGGTCTCGCGTGGTGACTACGGGTTGGTCGCCGTGACCGTGTACGTGGTGCAGGTCGGTTGATCGCCGAACTTACGGTAGATCCGCACGGTACGCGAGGCGTTCCGCGGCGTGTTGTCCGAGCAGCAGCCGGCGCCGGCGGTGTAGGTGTTGTAGTTCTGCTCCCAGATGTTCACCTGGATACCGTTTTCGTTGTTCGCCCCCCCGGTCGTCGAGCACCCCGCGGCGTTGTTGCAGTCGGCCATCACATCCATCGCGTACTGGCCGCCGCCCGAGTCGGTGAGCTCGATCTTGGGGTGGTACGCCGCACCGACCGCGGAGACCGTGAAGTTGAACGTCAGGAAGTCGCTGCCGTTGGCCGACTCGATCTTCCCGGTCATCACGGCGTTGCCGCCCTTGGGGACCGAGACGCTGCCGGCGGTGGCGCACGCGTTCGAGTAGGCGTCGGTCGTGCACTCGCAGCCGTTGCCGGGCGCCTGGTCGATGTCGGCGTGGCCCGACTGGCAGGTCAAGATGCCGCAGTTGCCCTGCGTGCAGCTCCATCCTTGGACGAACGTCGCGTTCGGGTTCTGGGTCGTGCAGGCCGGATTCGGATTCATCTCGTCCGTCTGGCCGTTGCAGTTGTTGTCGAGGTTGTCGCAGAGCTCCGGTTGCTGGTTCGGCTGGATGTTGGCGACGCAGGTCTGGCTGGCGCCGATGCACTGCGTCTTGCCGGGCGAGCACACACCCGGGAACGCCGTGGTGCAGGGAAGGTTGTTGAGCAAGGCGGGGTCGTCGATCGTGCCGTTGCAGTCGTCGTCCTGGCCGTTGCACGTCTCCTGCATCGTTCCCGGTAGCGGGTGATCGCAGGTCAGCTGGAACGGCGCCTGCGCGGGGCAGCTGTAGGTGCCGAACTGGCAGACGCCGAGGAAGCCCGCCGCCGTGCACTGCTGGCCGACCTGCGGGATCGCGTCGTCGGTGAAGCCGTCGCAGTCGTCGTCGAGGCCGTTGCAGGCCTCGGTCACCTGCCCGGGCGCGACCACCGGGGCGCAGATGTCGCCGTTCACGCCGTCGCACGTGGTGATGCCGCTGGCGCACAGGCCGAGGAGGCCCGTCGTGCACTGGATGCCGCCGCCGGGGTTGCCCTCGTCGGTGTTGCCATCGCAGTTGTTGTCGAGGCCGTCGCAGACCTCGGGCGTGGCGGGGGCGGCGACGCACTTGATCGCGCCGTTGACGCAGTGCTCGGTGCCCAGCTTGCACTCGCCGAAGCCGGGCGCGACGCACGCGGCGCCGGCGCCGGGATCGTTGTCGTCGACGACGTTGTTGCAGTCGTCGTCGAGGCCGTTGCAGATCTCGGTCGTGGGCACGCACCCGGAGCCGGTGGTGCTCGTCGAGCTGCTCGTGGAGGTCGCGCCGCCCTGGCCGCCCTGGCCGCCCGCGCCGCCCTGACCGCCCGCACCGCCCTGGCCGCCTTGGCCGCCCGCACCGCCCTGGCCACCCTCGCCGCCGCCGCTCGTGGTGGTGCTCGTGCTCGTGGAGGTGGTGCTCGTGCTCGTCCCGTGACCGCCGCTGCCCCCCGCCCCGCCGGTCCCGCCCGGACCGCCGCTGCTCGAGCCGGCGCCGGTCGACGCCGTCACCGAGTCGCCCCCGGCGCAGGCCGGGACGAGCGCCGCGCCCGCCGCGACGACGAGGGCCAGCGTCGCCACGTGGCGCGCGCGGATGTCGAGGAGCCTTCCGGGGCGATTCTTCTCGTGAGCCATCTTCGTTGCCCTCCTACGAGGCCCCGGCTGGGGCTAGAGCGCGTCCACTCTCCGAAAGTACGCGTGCGATGACGCGCTCCTTGGATACGAACACCGGCGACAGCTCGCGGGTGTCGTACCAGTCGCCGAGCTCGAAGAGCCCGCCGCAGATGTCGTCGAGCGAGCAGTGCTTGCAGGCCTCCGCCTTGGGGTGACGGAAGTCCGTCTGGCGAATGGTGCCCTTGTCGTCGAGGAAATGCACGATGCGCTCCTCGCCCTTGATGATCTTGCGCGTCTCGGTCGAGGCGTGCGCGTACTCGACCATGAAGCAGAGGGGGACGCGCTCGACGCGGAACGTCCGGCCGCTCTCGTCGAGGAAGCGCATCGCGCGGTGGAGCGACACCTCGAAGTCGCGGAGCCGATGCGCGGTGTCGCGGTTCGTCTCGGCGCGGCCCATGGACGGGTCGAGGTTGTTCCACACGAAGTGGCGCAAGAACGGGAAGCGGCCGACGAACGCGCGCACGTTCTCGTCGAGGTGGTCGCAGTTGAACGCGTTGATGACGGTGTTGATGTTCACCGTGATCCCGGGGCCGCCCGCGGCGCGGTCCTCGGCGTCGAGGGCGGCGAGGTTCTCGAGCGCGCGCATCGCCAGCGCGTGCGAGCCCTTGACCCCCGTGAGGAAGTCCTCGACCTCGTCGCGGCACGAGTGGATGGACACGTGGTAGTGGCGGAGCCCCGCCTCGACGAAGCCTCGCGCCACCGCCAGCTCGGCGATCTTCGAGCCGTTGGTGATCATGCGGACGTGGAGCCCGCGCTCGATCGCGTAGCGCGTGATCTCGGGGACGATGGGCGAGAGCGACGGCTCGCCGCCGGTGAGGATGATGCCGAAGTATTCGCGGGCGACGAAGTCGTCGACCTCGCGCTTGGCCGTCTCGAGATCGAGCACGTACGGCGTCTCGGGGTTCGAGCAGAAGCGGCAGTACTGGTTGCAGTGCCGGACGACCTGCATGTAGCCGATGTTCGCCATCAGCTCGCCTCCCTCTGGCCGAAGAGGGCGGGGAAGATGGCGCGGAGGTCGTGCCCGGTGCGCTTGGCGGCGCTCCGCACCTCGGCGCGCGCGGGCGTCGGCTTGCCCAGCACCGTGAGAGAGACCTTGGCCTGACCGGGGGCGGGCTCCGCGGGCGCGGCCGGCTCCTGCTCGCCGATCCCGGCGAACCACGAGGCGACGGAGGGATCGCTGGCCTGCTCGCCGACGAGGACGCCCATGCCGAGGCGCCGCGCCTCGTCGACCGCGGCGAGCACGTGCGGGCGCGCGAGCTCGATCGCCGGCACGACCCGATCGCTGGCGCGGGACGCCGCGCCGGCCGGCTCGGCGAGCGCCAGGTTCACCGCCCGCGCGCCGGCCGCCTGAGCGACGCGGACGATCTCGACCAGGTGGCGGTAGTTCGAGCGCGTCGCGACCACGCTGACGCCGACCGGGATCCGCTCGGCGCGCGCGTGGTAGAGGCCGCGGACGGTCTGCTTGAAGCTCCCGTCGACGGACGTGTGGTAATCGTGCATCGCCTCGGTGGAGCCGTGGAGCGAGACGTCGAGCGCGAGGCCCTGGCCGCTCCCGGCGAGCTCGGCGGCGTAGCTGCGGTAGGCGAGCCGGCGCCCGTTGGTCTGGACGATGACGCGCTCGGCCCCGAGCTCGGCGGCGCGGGCGATCCAGCGCGGGAGCGCCTCGTGGAGCGTCGGCTCTCCACCCACGAGCGCGACCACCTCGCCGGGACGGGTCTCGTCGATCGCCGCCTCGATCGCGGCGGGGTCGACCCGGACGCGGGCGCGGAGCTCTCCCTGCGCGCAGAAGACGCACGCGTTGTTGCAGGAGAAGCCCAGCGCGACGAAGCGCATCAAGCGTCCCGTGCGAGCCGACGAGCTTCAGGAGCTCTGAGGGCGCCGCGCCGCGAGATGGGTGTTCCCAGCATGCCAAGCCTCCGTCGTGACAAGGATCAATGGAAACGACCCTCGCCGTCAACGGCTGCCGTCATGGCGGGTGCGGCGGGTGGATCGTCGCGCGCCCGCCCCGCGCCGGGAGGACCGTCTCAGGCCTTCGCGAACGAGAACTCGCCGCCGGCCACGTCGACCTTCACCGTCTGGCCCTGCTGGTAGCCGCCGGCGAGGATCTCCTCGGCGAGCGGGTTCTGGAGCTCGCGGAGGATGGCGCGCTTGAGCGGGCGTGCACCCAGGCTCGGCTCGTACCCGAGCTCGACGAGCTGGCCCTTGGCCGCGTCGGTGAGCGCGAGCTTGATCTCCTTGTCCGAGAGGAGCCGCTCCAGCCGGCGGAGCTGGATGTCGACGATGCCGCGCAGATCGTCCTTGGAGAGCGCCTTGAAGACGACGATGTCGTCGACGCGGTTCAAGAACTCGGGGCGGAAGAAGCCTCGCAGCTCCTCCATGAGCACGTCGCGGATGGCGTCGCGCCCGTCCTCGGTCGACCAGAGCTTGACGTCGGTCTCGAGGATGCGCTTCGACCCGATGTTCGAGGTCATGATGACGACCGTGTTGGAGAAGTCGGCGAGCCGGCCGCGGCCGTCGGTGAGGCGACCGTCGTCGAGGATCTGGAGCAGGAGGTTGAAGACGTCGGCGTGCGCCTTCTCGACCTCGTCGAAGAGGAGGACGCTGTAGGGGCGCCGCCGCGCCGCCTCGGTGAGGAAGCCGCCCTGCTCGCTGTCGGCGTAGCCGGGGGGCGCGCCGATGAGGCGCTGGGCCATGTGGCGCTCCATGAACTCGCTCATGTCCATGCGCGTGAGCGCCTGCTCGTCGTCGAAGAGGAACTCGGCGAGCGCCTTGGCGAGCTCGGTCTTCCCGACGCCGCTCGGACCGAGGAACATGAAGGAGCCGATGGGCTTGCCCGGATCGCGGAGGCCGACGCGACCGCGGCGCACCGCCTTGGCGATGGCCCGGACCGCCTCGTCCTGGCCGACGACGCGCTTGCCGAGGCGCTCCTCCATTTTGAGGAGCTTCTGGGCCTCGCCCTCGAGCATCTTGGCGACGGGGATGCCCGTCCAGTCGTTCAGGGTGGTGGCGACGTCGGCCTCGCTGAGCGCGTTCGACGAGCCCGAGACGCCCTCCTTGGTCGCGGCCTCCTCGGCGGCCGAGAGGCGGCGCTGGACCTCGGGGATGGTGACGTGCTCGAGCTCGCCGAGGCGCGCGAAGTTCTTGTCGCGGCGGGCGATCTCGAGCGCCTCCTTGGCGGCGACGAGCTCCTTGCGGATCGACTGCACCGCCGCGACCACGCCGCGGCGCGAGGCCATCTTCGTCCGCACGTCGGCGACCTTGGGCTCGATCTCGGCGAGCTCCTTCTCGAGGCGGGTGCGCGTCTGCACGCTGAGGCGATCGTCGTCGTCGGCGAGCGCGGCGATCTGGGCGCGCAGCGCCTCGGCCCGGCGGGTGAGCGTGTCGACCTCGGCGGGGACGCCGTCGACCTCGACGCGCTTGCGCGCCGACGTCTCGTCGAGGAGATCGACGGCGGTGTCCGGCAGCGCCCGGTCGGAGAGGTAGCGCTTGGCGAGCGTGACGGCCGAGACGATGGCGCCCTCGCCGATGCGGACTCTGTGGTGGTCCTCGTACTTCTTGGCGATGCCGCGGAGGATCTCGGTCGCCTGATCGATCGACGGCGGATCGAGCGAGATCGTCGACAGCCGCCGGACGATGGAGGGATCGCGATCGTTGATCTTGCGGACGCCCTCCGGCGTGGTCGTGGCGACGACGCGGATCTCGCCGCGCTGGAGCAGCGGCTTGAGCAGCTCGCCCACGCCGGCGCCCTGCGCGCCCTGGCCGAAGAGCGCGTCGAGGTCCTCGACGACGAGGATCGCCTCGGCGTCCTCCGTCGCGCGGAGCCGATCGACGATCGCCTTGAGGCGCTGCTCGATCTCGCCGCGGAGCTTGGCGCCGGCGACGAGCGCGCCGGTGTCGAGCTCGTAGAGGTGCGCCCCGGCGAGGTTGGAGGGGACGTCGCCGCGCGCGATCCGGTCGGCCAACCCGCGGATGATGGCGGTCTTGCCGACCCCCGGCTCGCCCACGATGAGCGGGTGGTTCTTGAAGCGGCGCTCGAGGATCTGGAGCAACCTGCGGACCTCGACGTCGCGGCCGATCACCGGATCGAAGCGGCCGTCGCGGGCGTCGGCGACGAGATCGCGCGTGTAGCCCGGGGAGGCGCCCGTCGCCCCGCCGCGCACGTCCGCCGCCGGCGGAGCCGCCTCGCGCGAGGCTTGCTCGAGCGCGCCGAGGTGGTTGCGGAACGCGCCGGGGACGATGCCCACCGACGAGAGGATCTCGCCCGCCGGCCCGCGGATCTCCTGCGAGAGGGCGTGGAGCAGGTGCTCGACCCCGACGCTCGGCGCCTTGTCGCGCGTGGCCTCGCGCTCGGCCCGCCCGAGCAGGTCCTGGAGGCGCGCGCTCAGGTAAGCCACGCCCCCGCCCACCTTCGGGAAGCGCTTGAGCGCGCCGTCGCAGAGCTGCATGACCTCGTTGGGATCGGCCCCCGAGCGGCGGAAGACCTCGGCGACGCCCCGGCGCTCGAGCACGCGGACGAGCAGGTGCAGCGGCGTGACCTCGGCGTGGCCGCGCTCGTCCGCCATCTGCTGGGCGCCCGCGACGATCTGCTTCGCCTCGGTCGTGTAGCGCTCGAGCTGGATCGTGCCTTCTTCGGCCATGGGCCCGACTGTACTACACGGGGGCGCGCCGACGTAGGGCGCCCCCGCCGGACGGGATGCCGACGGAGGGGCCCGGTCGGTCGTGGAGCCGGCGAGCGCTCGAGGCTTGCGCCGCGCCGGCTCCGGCCGCACATCGTTCGGACATGGCGGCCTCCGTCACCATCTACACGACCTCGTACTGTGCCTACTGCGTGATGGCGAAGCGCCTCCTGAAGGCCAAGGGCGCCGGCTTCGAGGAGATCGACGTCAGCGCCAGGCCCGACCTGCGCAGCTGGTTGGTCGACGCCTCGAAGCAGCGCACCGTGCCGCAGGTCTTCATCAACGGCGAGCCGGTAGGCGGCTTCACCGACCTCAGCGAGCTCGATCGGCGCGGGGAGCTCGAGGCGCTTTTGTCCCGAGATCCGAGGGCTTCGGATCGCACCATCCGGCGCTAGTGCCGCGCTCGCCGAGCTCCGCCTCTCGGTGGTAAGCTTCGGGCCGGGGGTTCGAAGAAGCTTTCCATGCCGCCGCGCGTCCAATTTCACCCGGAAGCCACGACGCGGGTCTGACCCGGCGTCGGTCTGGGCCCCTCTTCGCCATGTCGTCCACCCCCGAGACCGCTGCGCCCGCCCTCGACGAGTCGCTCGTCGGCAAGCGCTTCGGCAAGTACGACATCGTGCGCGTCATCGGGCGCGGCGGCATGGGGATGGTGTACGAGGCGCTCAACACCGCCATCGGCAAGCGCGTCGCGATGAAGTTCGTCGACGCCGAGATGGCGCGCAACAAGGAGGCGGTGGCGCGCTTCCAGCGCGAGGCGCAGGCGGCGAGCGCGGTCGAGAGCGCCCACATCGTCGAGATCTTCGACTCGGGCGAGACCGACGACGGCCTGCCGTTCATCGTCATGGAGCTGCTCCGGGGCGAGGACCTCGGGCATCGCATCAAGCGCTGCGGGCGGCTCGAGCTCGCCGAGGCGGCCCACGTCACCGCGCAGATCCTCCGCGGCCTGCACCGCGCGCACGAGGCGGGCATCGTTCACCGCGATCTCAAGCCCGACAACATCTTCCTCGTCGACCGCGACGACGACAACAACTTCGCCAAGGTCCTCGATTTCGGGATCTCGAAGGTGCAGCGCCGCGGCGAGGTGCCCGCCCACACGCTCACCCGCCAGGGCACCGTGCTCGGGACGCCGTTCTACATGTCGCCCGAGCAGGCGCAGGCGCTGGCGGACGTCGACGGGCGCACCGATCTGTGGTCGGTGGGCGCGATCCTCTTCGAGTGCCTCACCGGGCGCGCGCCCCACACCGGGGCGACGTACGAGCAGGTGATCATCAACATCTGCATGAAGGACGTCGACGACGTCCGCGTCCACAACCCCGGGGTGCCCGAGGCGGTCGCGAAGGTCATCGCCAAGGCGCTCCAGCGCGAGCGCGCCGACCGCTTCCAGAGCGCGCGCGAGTTCCTCGATGGCCTGGCGTCGGCGACCGGCGGGATGATCTCCAACCGCGCTGGCCGGATCTCGGGCGGCGAGGGCGACGCCACGACGAGCCACCCCGGCGTCGGATCGTCGCCGGGGGTCCGCGGCGCCACGCCCGAGCAGGCGCTCGGCTCGGCGCCGACGCTCGAGGTGCAGAGCGGCGGACCCTCGAAGGTGGGCTGGTCGACGAGCGGCGGCACGACCGTGCACCGCGGCCGCCGCCTCTACGCGTTCGTCGGCGTGGGCTCGCTCGTGGCGGGCGCCGTCGCGGCGCTGCTCATGCTTCGCGGGCACACCACGGGCGAGGCCGTCGACGCGGCGAGCGACGCCACGGCGGAGGTTCGGCTCGCTTCGAACGTGCAGAACGCGCAGTTCAGCGTCGACGGCAACCCGCTGCCCAACGGCGTCCTGCGGGGCAGCAAGGGCGAGCGGAAGAAGGTGCGGGTCGAGGCCGACGGCTACGCGCCCGCCGAGATGGAGGTGACGCTCGATCCGACGGTTGCCACCGTCGAAATCCCGCTCACCTCACCTTCGGCCTCCGCGGGGCCGACGCCGGCGGTGGACGTGGGCCCGCCCGCCCCCGTCGCGAGCGCGGCGCCCGAAGCCAGCGCCGCGCCCGCAAACGGCGCCAAGGGCACGATCAAGGGCAAGCCGCCGAAGACGCCGCCCCCGGCGACGGCGAAGCCGACCGAGACGGCCGTGGTGACCGCGCCGCCTCCTCCGCCGCCTCCTCCCAAGTCGAAGGGCGGCGTCGCCGGCGGCCTCGAGATCAAGACCGACTGAAGAGGTGTCGGACAATCGTCCGATCGACGCCCCTCAAGGCCCGAGGTCCGACGCCTCTTCAGTTCGGGGGTGCGGGGGCAGAGCCCCCCCACCGGGCTGAAAACCGGGTAGGAGGTACCCCCCCGCGGGGGGGGG
>CAYJPW010000252.1:0-11318 GCA_964372055.1 uncultured Polyangiaceae bacterium | reverse complement strand
ACTGAAGAGGCGTCGGACCTCGGGCCTCGAGAGGCGTTGCCCGGACGAATGTCCGACACCTCTTCAGTGAGCGGTGGCCGGGAGGTGCACCGTCAACGTGACGCTGGCCGAGACGCGGCCCTCGCCGGCGAGGCGGTCGCGCTGAACGCGCGCCTGGTACGCGCCCGGCTGGGGGAACGCCGACGCCGGGAGCGGCTCGACGCCGTCGTCCGGGAACTCGCCGGTGGGGGCGGTGACATATGTGGTCCCGAGCGCGAGGCTGGCGACGTCGGCGACCGCGCGGACGCCCTCCTCGCCGTTCGGCGCCCAGGAGAGCTCGGCCGCCGCGCCGGCGGCGACCGGGTCGGGCACGATCGCGACGGTGAAGAACGAGGGGGTCGGCGCGCGGCCTTCGAGGACCTCGCCGTCGACCTCGACCCGGATCACGAACGCGTCGGCCCACCCGAGCCGGCTGCCCTCGAAGTACCCGTCCTCGGCGCCGTAGACGAGCGGCGCGAGGTCGCCCTCGACTCCGGCGGCGACGGCGGCGTCGGTGACGGGCTCGAACGGGCAGCCGCCGGGGCAGCCGAGCTCGCGGCGCACGACGTCGGCGAGCAGGCTGACGTCCGCTTGCTCGGCGGCGCCGCCCGCTTCGGTGACGCCGCCGACGGCGAAGAGCGCGAAGTGCTCGGGCGGCGGCGTCGCGACCGGCGCGTCGCCGCAACCTGCCGCGGCCGCGGCGGCGAGGACGAGCGCCACGGGGCGGCGCCCGCTCACGACGCGAAGAAGACGCCCCGGCGCTCGGCGAGCCCGCGGGCGATGAGCTCGGCGATCTTCGACTTGACGACCTCGACGTGCGCCGCGATCTCGGAGTCCTCCTCGGCGCCGGTGCCCGGGAAGCGCAGCGGCTCGCCGAAGAGGATCGAGCACCGCGCCGGCAGCGGCAGCGGCAGGAGCGTGGGCGTGAGCGGCAGGTAGGGCATGCCGAGCAGCTTGGCGAGCGGCTTGATGTCCATCAACGCCGGGCACACCTCTTCGCCCCCGATGAAGGCGAAGGGCGTGATCGGCGCGCCCGTCTTCAGCGCCAGGCGCATGAAGCCGGTCCCGAACTCCATCAGCTTGTAGCGGTCACGCCAGACCTTGCCGCCGCCGCGCGCCCCCTCGGGGAACACCAAGAGCAGCTCGTCCTCGCGGAGGAGGCGCTCGCACGTCTCGGGCAGCCCGGTGAGCTGGCCGTTGCGCGTCATCAGCACGTTCACGACCGGCTGGCGCTGGAAGAACTTCTCGATCATCGCCCGCACCGCGCGCGGCGGATCGGCGTCGAGCATCATCGCCGCCGCGATCATCATCCCGTCGTAGGCGAGCTGGCTCGAGTGGTTGCCGATGAGGAGCCCGCGCCCCGGCGGCACGCGCTCGATGCCCTGGACCTCGACGCGGAAGTAGCTCCGGTAGAGCTTCTCGGCGAGCCAGAGCGCGCGCTTCGCCGCCCTCGGCGAGTAGCCGTACTTGTCGTAGCCGTACGCGCTCACGCCGTGCGAGACGCGATCGATCTTCTCGGCGAGCCGCTCCGGCACCAGCCGATCGACGCCCTCGAGCAGTCGCTGCCGTAGGCTCGACATCCGGTCGGGAGGATAGAAGCTGGGCTACCATCGGCCAATGCGAAACCTCGCCGCGTCCCTCGCATCGCGCGCCCCACGATGACCGAGGACGCCGTCCCGCCGCGTGCGGAGAGCGCCGGGGAGGCCGTCGCCGCGGCGGCCGGCGCGCCCCGCCTGCGCCCCGGCGCGCGCGCCGTACGCGCCCCGAGCTACCGCCGGCTCTTCGCGCTCGCCCGCCCCGAGCTCGGGATCCTGACGGGGGCGACGCTGGCGCTGGTCGTGGGCAGCTCGGCGACGCTGGTGGCGCCGCAGGGCATCCGCGTCCTCATGGACGCGGTGCGCCAGCCGGACGGCCGCGCGGTCCTCGACCGCACCGTGCTCGGCCTGCTCGGCGTCTTCGCCGTCATCGGCGTCCTCGGGTTCGTGCGCGCGTATCTCTTCACCCTCTCGGGCGAGCGCGTCGTGGCGCGCCTCCGCCGCGACCTCTTCGAGCGGGTGCTCGAGCAGGAGATCGGCTTCTTCGACGCCCAGCGCACGGGCGATCTGCTGAGCCGCATCTCGGCGGACACGGCCCTCTTGCAGAACAGCGTCACCGTGAACATCTCGATGGGGCTGCGCTTCGCGCTCCAGGCGATCGGCAGCCTCGGCGTCCTCTTCTGGACGAGCACGCGCCTCACCCTGGTGATGCTCTCCATCGTGCCGCTCGTCGCCGTCGGCGCGATGATCTTCGCGCGCACCGTGCGCCGCCTCTCGAAGAAGACGCAGGAGGCGCTCGCCGAGGCGACGTCGGTCGCCGAGGAGTCCTTCGCGAACATCCGCACGGTCCGGAGCTTCGCGCGCGAGGACCACGAGACCGCGCGCTTCGGCGAGCGAGTGCAGGAGGTCTTCCGCCTCGGGCGCCGGCTCGCCGCCGCGTACGGCGCGTTCCAGGGCGCGGCGGGCTTCGCCGGCTACGCCGCCCTCGCGCTCGTGCTCTGGTACGGCGGAACGCTGGTGATGGCCGGCGCGCTCTCGGTCGGCGATCTCACCGCCTTCCTCCTCTACACGCTGTACCTGGCGTTCGCGCTGGGGGGGATCTCGGGGCTGTACGGCGACTTCAGCCGCGCGGTGGGCGCGGGAGAGCGCGTCTTCGAGCTCCTCGACCGCAAGCCCGACATGCCGGCGGGCGGCGGACGGACGCTGGGCTCCGTCGTCGGCAAGGTCGCCCTGGAGCACGTCGACTTCACCTACCCGACGCGCCCGGACGCGCCGGTCCTCCGCGGGCTCGACCTCGTCCTCGAGCCCGGCAAGGTCCTGGCGCTGGTGGGCCCGTCGGGCGGCGGCAAGAGCACCGTCGCCGCGCTCATCGCCCGCTTCTACGACCCGACGGCCGGTCGGATCACGTTCGACGGCGTCGACCTGCGCGAGCTCGACACCCGCTGGGTGCGCGAGCAGATCGGCATGGTCGCGCAGGAGCCGGTGCTCTTCGCCGCCTCGATCGAGGACAACATCCGCTACGGCCGCCGCACGGCCACGCTCGGCGAGATCGAGGCGGCGGCCAGGGCGGCGAACGCCCACGACTTCATCGCGCGCTTCCCGGACGGGTACCAAACCGTGGTCGGCGAGCGCGGCGTGCGCCTCTCCGGCGGTCAGCGCCAGCGCATCGCCATCGCCCGCGCGCTCCTCAAGGACCCGCGCATCCTCGTCCTCGACGAGGCCACGAGCGCCCTCGACGCCGAGAGCGAGCACCTCGTGCAAGAGGCGCTCGAGCGGCTCATGACCGGGCGCACCGTGCTGCTCATCGCGCACCGGCTCTCCACGGTGAAGCGCGCCAGCCAGGTGGTCGTCATCGACCGCGGCCGAGCCGCCGAGTCGGGCACGCACGAGGAGCTGGTGCGCAAGAACGGGATCTACCGCCGGCTGGTGGAGCACCAGTTCGACGTCGTCGCCTCGTCGGACGCGTGAGGGTCAGCCCTGGGCCGACCCGGAGGGCGCGCGACGGGAGAGGCGCGCCGCCCCGTCGCGGAGCGCGGCGAGGCAGGCATCGACCCGCGCCGTGAGCTCGACCGGCGCGAACGGGAGACCGAGGGCGCGGACGCGGTGGTAGAGCACGCCGCCCGCCGCCGGATCGCGCAGGATCTCGCCGTCGAGGAGGACGGCGTCGAAGCGCTCCTCGGCGAGCAGCGCGATCGCCGTGCGCACGTCGGGCGCGATGACGCACTCGGCCGCGAGCTCGACGCCGAGATCGTCGGGCGACAGGAGCGCCGCGATCGCGCGGCGCGCCACCACGAGCGCGCGGAGGGTGCGCGGCTGGGTGCCCGAGCGCGCCGGCTCCGAGGGCCGCGACGCTCGGGCGCTCGCCGGCGTGCCGCGCGCGCTCGCGGGGGCACCGGGCTGCGAGGGACGGGGCGCGCAGGCGCGGAGCCGCCCGATCTCGGCGACGGTGGAGTCGACGACCACGGCCGGGACGATCGGCCTCTCGACGACCGGGATGCCGGCCGCCGCCGCTGCCGCGCGCGACTCGTCCGACGGAGAGACCAGGAGCAGCGCCGTTCGTGGGTGGAGCGCCGGCCAGTCCTGCACGAGCTGCCGATCGAAGCGCGGCGCCGCGACCACGAGCGCGTCGGGCCGCCCCGCGCGCGCGCGCAGCATCGCGTCCTCGACGCGGAACACGTGGTCGACGCGGTGGCCCGCGTCCTCGAGCGCGATCATGAGATCGATCGCCACCTCGACATCGTCCACGACCAAGAGAACGATCCGGTAGCTTTCCAAGGTGCCCCCCTCGCCCGAGAGTACCAGCGTTCGCGAGCGCGAGGGCGCAACCTCGAGAGGTCGCGGCGCGGCATCGGCGACGCCGCACCGCGGCATGATGGTCGTCAACCACGACCGCTCAGGGCGAGTCGACGGACCTGGTCGTGGTTTCACGCGCTCCGGGTGGGACGGTGGTGAGCACGCGGAACGGCCGGTCGTTCGAGGCGTCGCCGCGGCTCCACGTCTTGCGCGCCTCGAAGCCGCCGGCAGTGCGGAACGTGGTCGTGTACCGCTTGGGCGCCGTTCCGCCGCGCACGGTCACCTCGACGACGGCCGCCTCGGCGGTGGACGCGGGCAGGTCGATGACGACGGCGTCCATCGAGCCGCGGGGGTACGCGCTCGTCGCCGCCGCCACGCTCGGGAAATAGCGGTAGCGCGCTTCGAAGTGGAGCTCGCCGCGGGTCCAGACCTCGTCGGGCGGCCCGGCGCTCGCCGACGCCAACGCGGCGGGCGCGTCGCCCGGCGAGCTCTTCGAGCAGCCGGTGCAGGCCGAGGCGGCGACGAGGGCGAGCAGGGCGAGCGCGAGCGAGCGGCTCACGCCGAGAGCCTACCACGCAGGGCCGCCGCCCCAGGCCGCATCGTCTCGCCGGGCGCGAGCGGGAGGGCGCGGGCGGTCGTCCGTGGCGGCGGTCGGCTCCGCACGAGCGGCGAGGGCTGCTAGCCTCGCCGCACGTCACGCAGGAGACTGTCATGGCACGAGTCACGGGAATCGGCGGTGTGTTCTTCAAGACGACCAACGACCATCGAGCGTTGGCGGAGTGGTATCGCGATCACCTGGGGATGCCGCTCGAGGAGTTCGGGGGCGCGATCCTGAGGTGGCCCGACGACAAGGCGGAGGATCGCGGGCTCACCGTCTGGCACGTCGCGGCGAAGGACAGCGAGTGGTTCAGCCCGAGCCGCGGCTCCTTCATGATCAACTACCGGGTCGACAACCTCGACGAGCTGCTCGCGCAGCTCGCCAAGGCGGGCATCGAGCCCTGCAAAGGACCCGAGTCGCACGAGAACGGCAAGTTCGCGTGGATCGTCGACCCGGACGGCAACAAGGTCGAGCTCTGGGAGCCGATGATCTGGGACGACAAGAACAAGCGGCCGTAGCGGACCACGAAATCGGGGCCGGCGCGGCGAAGAGCGCGAGCTGGGCGGCGTGGTAGGCTGCCGCGTTGTCACCTCTCTCCGGAGCCTCGCCGCTCATCGGCGAGCTCGTCGTCTCGCGAGCGGGCCTCGCGCGGCGGCTGCGCCGCGGTGGAGCCGCCGTCGCCGCGCTGCCGGGCCTCTTGCTGTGGGCGCTGGCCGTCGCGACGTACCCGGTGGGCTCTGGGGCGCCTCCATATCTGCCGGCGATCCTCCTCCTCCTGTGGGCGGGGCCCGCTACCTGGATCGCTTCGCTGATCGCGGGCCGGCTCGAGCAGGCCGGCACGCACCGAGTGCGGCTCGATGGCGGAGCGCTGGTCCTCGACCAGGAGGGTCGGGCGCCGCAGCGCATCGAGCGGGCCGAGATCCACAACGCGACGATCGGGCGATCGGGCGCGCTCGAGCTCGAGATCGCCGGTGGGCGTCGCCTCGTCCTCGCGCTCCCCGGCGACCGCGCGCGCGAGGTGCTCGCCGCGCTCGGGCTCGCGCCCGGGCAACGGCGCGCCGTCTTTCGGTGGCGCGCCCCGGGGCCGGCCGCAGCGGGCGCGCTCTTCGGCCTGCTCTCGCCGCTCCTGCTGCTCTTCGCGGTGCGCACGCCGCCCGTCGCCGTGCTGACCGTGCCGCTCTTCTCGGGGATCCCCTGGCTCCTCTCGGCCTGGTGCGCCGAGCTCGCGTCGCAGCAGACGGTGACCGTGGGCTCGGACGGCGTCGCCCTGTTCCTGCGTGGCCGCCGCCGCGTGGTGACCTTCGCCGAGCTGCGCGAGGTCCGCGCCTCCGGGAGCGGCCTCGATCTCGTGCTCGAGGACGGCCGCGTCGTCGCCGTCCTCGCCGGACGTCACGACCCGCGCCTGCGCGACGCGATGGCGCGCTGGATCGCGAGCGCGCTGGAGCAGGCGCGCGCTCGCGCCGCAGGCGCCCGCCGGCGCGTGGAGCTGCCCGGCTCCGAAGGCGCGACGTTCGAGGAGCTCCGCGCCGCCGCGGCGCGGACGCTCGCGCCGAGCGCAGGCTTCCGCAGCGCCGAGGTGAGCGCCGACGAGGTCGCCGCGGTGCTCGACGACCCCACCGCCCCGCTCCGACAGCGCATCGCCGCCGCGCTCGCGCTCTCGGCCAGCGAGCAGGCGTCGGGCAAGACGACCGTCCGCGCGGCCGCCGGGGCCACGGTGCACCCGAGGCTGCGCGTGGCGCTCGAGGCGGCCGCGAACGACGAGCTCGACGAGGAGATGCTGCGCGCCGCGGGCGGGGAGGCGCCTGCGACCCCGGCGGGCGCCGCCGGCGACCCACGAGCTCGGCGGCGCTGAGGTCACCCCGTCGATCGCGCGAGCGAGCCGGCGCCGTGCGCTCGTCCGAGCCGGCGCCCGCCACGGTGTTACGGTCGTTACGCCCTGTTGCGGAGGCTCCTGTGGCGCCTCCCCGTTCACATCGCCATGGCGCGGGTGCCAGCCGCCGTGCCCCCATCGGCCTCGTTTCTCCGCGGTTCGCCGCGATTTCGCCCCTGGCGCGCTCCCTGCTGAAGGGTCGCCTCGAGGAGCACGACGATGCGACGATCCCTTGGCATTCTTGGTCTCGGTCTCACGCTCACCGCCTGCATCGCCCCCTCGGGCATCCCCGAGGGCGGCAGCAACGGAAACGATCGGTCGAACGGCGGCGAGCAGGGCGAAACCCTGCTCACCGGCGCGATGGCCGTCTCCCCCGACGGCAAGTTCGCGCTGATGCAGCGCAACGAGACGTCGGTGCTGCTCGACATCGACGCGAAGGTCGCCCGGGAGCTGCCCGAGCAGGTCGAGCGCTTCGTGTTCGCGAAGGCCGGCGGGCGCGCCTTCGCCGTGCTCCCCGATCGCGAGGCGGTCGTCGCGTACGACCTGGACTCGGTGAGCGAGCTCTGGCGGACGACGCCGGCCTTCTCCACGAGCGTGGGCGCCACGCTCGCGCGCTTGAGCGACGACGACCAAGACCTGGTGCTGGGCGACGTGGGCCGCCTCTTCGTCCTCGACGCGGCCAGCGGCGACATCCGGGGCACCGTCGCGCTCGACAGCGATCCGACGGCGCTCACGTTCGTGCCCGGCACGAGCCGCGCGCTGATCGTCGGAACGACCGCCTGGGCCGCCCACCTCCCCACGACGAGCGTCACCGACGTGGATCTCTCGGACCTGAGCTCGAGGAGCATCGGCATCCCGAACTGCGCCGCGCCCATCCAGGTGCTGCCGGACGCGAGCCGCGCCCTGCTCTCGCCCACCTTCTGCGAGGAGGGCGTGCAGCAGCAGGGGCAGGCGTGGACGAACCCCGATCCGGTGAGCGTCATCGACCTCGCGGCCGACGGCCCCCACTTCGTGAAGAACCTGCCCGGCTTCGGCCCCGTCGCCATGGACGCCGAGGGCAAGCGCGCCGTCGCCTACCTCGACGTCGAGCGGATGGACCCCTCGATGTTCGACGATCCCGACCAGGTGCCGGACGCGGGCGGCAAGCGCTACCACATCATGACGATCGATCCGAAGACGCTGGCGTTCGAGCTCACCCCGGTGGGCGAGGTGCTTCCGCGCTTCGCGCTGGCCAAGAACGGCAAGGATCTCCTCGTCGACGCGACGGTGCAGCAGGTCCGAGGCGAGGCCAGCCTGAAGGCGACGCTCGACGAGAACGGCAAGCTCACGGTGAGCGTCGACGTCTTCGGCACGGTCGACTCGCTCTTCGGCGTCTTCGATCTCGACACGCGCGCGTATGTGCCCTTCTCGGGGCCGGCCGCCCCGCTCGACCGGTTCGTCCAGATGGGCGACGCCGATCGCGTCTTTTCGCTGAAGACCCGCGCCGACGGGATGGGCGGCGATCTGTTCCGCATCGACATCGGCGCCGGGACGACGGCCGACCTGAGCTGGAGTCTCCGCGACATCGGCCTGCTCGCGGACGGCGAGACCATGCTCCTCCGCGAGCGCCTTCCCGCTCTTCAGGTCACGACGGAGGCGGGCGTCGACTGGTACCGCCGCGAGCGGTACTGCCTCTCGATGGATGGCGTCTCGTGCGTCGGTGAGGTGGAGTGGACCGACTCGACGCCCTTCCAGAGCGGGCCGGCGTGCACGGACTACCACGATTGCTGAGGTCCACCAGGGCGCGAATGTCCGCGGCCGCCTGGTGGTTCGGCGGCGGCACGTCCGGCAGGGCCGAGGTGCGCCCGTGATTCCAGAGCCGGATGGGGACAGCTCCCTCCGGCTCCGGCTCGAACAACACGTCCTCCGCTCCGCCGCAGCCGTAGGCCTTACGGGCGCGATCATGTACGGGCCCGCCGGACTCACGTCGCGCGCGCGGCTCGAGCTGAGCACGCAGCTCGTCGGCCGCCGGCCTCTGCGTTGCGCGGGCGAGCGACAGCGACCTGCGGAGCTGGTCGGTGAGAATCATCGTCCGAGCTGGGAAAGGAACGCGGCGGTGTCGCTCGCGGAGCCGTTCACGCTCAGGCCTTGGCTCGCGGCCGGCCGGCCGTGCGCGCCGGCGAGAATGCAATCCGTGAACGTCGTGCGGCTCAGATCGCGGCCGGTCCAGTCCGTGCTCGTGAAGTCGCAGCCGACGAACTCGGCTCCTTCGCTCGAAGGGTTGGGCTCCGTCATGTGCTTCGCGAACGACGCGTTGCGGAAGCTGCAGCGCGTGAAGAGCGCGCCGTCGAACCGCGCGTTGCCGAAGTGCACGCCGTCGAAGCGCGCCTCGCTGATCTTCGCGTCGAACCACGTCGAGCGATCGAGCTCCGAGCGAGAGAAGTCGGTGCCGCGGGCCTCGACTCCGTTGAAGCTCGCGACCGACAGCGAGGCCATCGTCCACGTTCCTCCGCGCAAGAACGCGTTGGCGAAGCTGGTCCCGCCGAGGTTCGCCCCCGTGAAGATGACGTTCTCGAGATCTGCCTCGTTCAACAGCGAGAGCGACATGTCCACGTTCGTCAGGTCCGAATGCGCGATCCGCACGAACGATAGCTGCCACGATCCGTAGCGCTCGCCCACGAGGCGCTTGCCTTCGATCTTCAGATAGCCAAGGTCGCCCTTCGCGCCGCGGGTGATCCAGTCGCGATGTGCCTCGAGGGCCTCGGCCGTGATCGTGTTCGGTGGTGCGTAGCGCGCCGACAGCTTGAACAGGCGCTTGTACTCCTTCTCCGCGTTCGCACGCTGGAGTGCCGGGTTCGACGACTGCGGCTGGGTCGAGGGTGGCAGCAGCTTGAGCAGCTCGCTCGACGCGACGAGCGCTCTGAGCAGCCGCGTCCCGCAGCGCTGCCGCTGCTGCTCGGTGAGCTGCTTCGGGTCGTCGGGAATGCCCGACGCGTTCTCCTGCATCGCGAGCAGGAACTGGTCGGCGGTGATGAGCTTCGACGCGCCCGGACCGAGCTCGTCGAACTCGACCGCGCACCCCCACGGATCCCCCGCGGTCTGGAACTGGAACGTGCGCAGGATCCCGCACCGCGGACACGTTCCCCGGCACGTCCACCGCGTGCCCTCGCCGTCGAGCTCGAGCAGCCCGATCTCGCGAAGCCCGCATCCCGGACACGACTGGAGACCCGCCGCAAACCGCATCTCCTCGACGGTGCGCGCCTGCCCGACCGTGGTCATCGGCTGTCGTCCCATGGCTCGCTCTCGAGGAGGCTCATCGCGTACTCCGCCAGGGTCTTCATTCCGGGATTCAAGAGGTAGTAGTTGACGCGATGATCCTGTTCGCGCGCCCCCTGCGAGCCGCGATTGAGGAGGGCCTCGAGCCGGGCCAGATCGAACGGCTCCTTGCCGGTCTCCCTGGCCCTGCGCTCGGCCTCCGCCAGCTCCTCTGCGCGCCTCCTCTCGTACCGCGCGAAGTAGCCCGTCGCCCAGGTCATCGGTACTTACTTATCAGCATCCTGCGACTGGGCGGCGCGATCGTCGAGATCGAGGGCGCGTGCTCGCTTTGCCCTGGTCCAGTCGGTCTGCCCGCGGCGGTCGACGGCTCGGAGCGTGCCGACGCCGATGGCGGCGCCGCTGGCGATGACGACGCAGATGAAGGTGAGCGGGGCGACGGCTCCTGCGACGCTCTCGAGGTAGAGGCCTCGTACGAGAGCGTAGGCGAAAGAAGCGCCCTCGGTCCACTCGGTCCGCCCGCGGCGGTCGACGAGCGGTTCGAATGCGAGCTCGCCAACGTGCTGGTCGTGGCGGACGCCGTGCTTGCGCCGCCCCGGAGATGCCCGCTCGATCCGACGCGCACGGCGAGCATCGGCGTCTGCCGCGGCTTGCCGCGCTGGGGCTCGACGTCGACGTGCGGCGAGAGCCCCGTCGTGGTCGTCTCGTGGCCCACGAAGACGGGGGCGCCGTCCGGCCCGGTGATCTCGTGCCACGTGTGCCCGTCGTCGGCCGAGCGCGCCAGCGCCCCGCCCTCGCGAACCGGGAGAGGCAGGCGGCGGGGCTGGGCGACGCCGGCGGCGCTCGCGGTCGGGGTGGGCGCTCGCGCCGTCGCGCTGGCGCCCTTCGTCGCGGCGGGTGGTGCCGGGGCCTCGCAGCCTGCGAGCGGCGCGAGGGCCGCAACCGAGAGCGCAAGGAGGAGGCCCCGCGAGAGCACGGAGGGCCAACGCCCGATGGGCGCGGACGCTTCCACGCGGGGGCGATGCAAGGCGACGAGTCTACCCGCCGGCCGGTCCGGATGGCGAGGGCTCCGACGGCGCTCCTCTTCTTGGAGATCGACGCAGGTGATAGGCCGCCGCGCGACGTCGTAACCTGCGTGTCGAGGCCCAGAACGATCCCGAACCCCCGAACAGAAGATGCAAAGGTGAAGAAATGAGCCGGGTGCAGATCCCTTTTTGCACCGAGTTTTCACGCGGTTGCCGCATGACATGAT
>CAYJPW010000251.1:0-11433 GCA_964372055.1 uncultured Polyangiaceae bacterium | reverse complement strand
CGGCTGGCGCGAAGGTCTACGACGACCGAGGCCGAAGGCCGAGGCAGGAGAGAACCGGCCGTGCCACCCCTGCGCGAGGAGGAGGGGTGACGCGAAGGTCCACGACGCTCGAGCCGAAGGCCGCGGTAGCAGCGAACCGCTTGGGCGGGTCGTGGCTCTGACGTGTGAGCGGCGCCTTCGCCGCTCGAGGAGCCATCCGTCATGTGTCAGGCCACCACGTGCAGTCGCTGCGGCAAACCCACCTACGTCGGCTGCGGAGCCCACGTCGAGCAGGTGCTCGGCCATGTGAAGGCCGAGGACCGGTGCCGCTGCCGCGAGGACGCGCGCGCCGAGGCAGGCCGCGAGCCGAGCGCCGCCGCCGCGCTCCCGGACTGGCTGCGCGCTCGCTAGCCGCGCGCAATCGGGGGCGGCAGCCCCGCGGCCTCAGCGGCCATGCGCGTCGGGTCGGAGCACCACGACCGGGACCGACGCCTGCTTGAGCACGGCGTAAGCGACCCCACCGAGGACGGCCGCCGAGACGCCGCTGTGTCCGTGGGTCGCCATCATGACGAGGTCGGTGCTCCCGGCGTGCGCGAGGATTTGCGCGACCGGCTCGCCCTCGGTGAAGACGGCCTCGGTGCGGGTCGCGTGCGCGCCGAGCGTCGCCAGGGCCGCGTCGAGCTCGCGCCGCGCCTCCGCCCGGAGGTGGTCGACCGCGTAGCTCGGCTCCGCCGGGTAGGAGAAGATCGGCGCGACGAAGCTGTGGAGCGCCTCGACGCGCGCGCCCAGCGCCGCTGCGAGCTCGCACGCCGTGCGCAGGACCCCGAGGCT
The DNA here is from genome assembly GCA_964372055.1 of uncultured Polyangiaceae bacterium. Lineage (GTDB taxonomy): Bacteria > Myxococcota_A > Polyangia > Polyangiales > Polyangiaceae > CAYJPW01. The sequence goes on along the minus strand of CAYJPW010000251.1, from coordinate 10,623 downwards.
GTTGGGCGTGAGATCGAGCGGCACGAGGATGCGGCCGACCTCGCGCGCGGGACCGGGCTGGATCCACACCGCCGAGCGCGACGCGGCGAGCAGCGCGCGCGTGGTGCTGCCGAAGTCGAACAGGCCGCGGCGGGCGTGCGGGCCGAGGAGCACGAGGCTGGCCCCGCGCTCGGCGGCGAAGCCGAGCAGGACCTTCGCCGGGCTGCCCGAGAGCACGGTGAGCACGTCCTCGGGCGCGGTGCCGTCGCGGAGCGCGCTCCGCAGGAGCGGCTCGATGCGCGCGGTGACGGCGCGGCGGGCGGCCGCGACGGCGGCGCCGATCTCGGGATCGCCGAGGCCGTGGCGGCGAAGGACGTCGGGCACCGGGACGGCGTGGAGCAGATCGAGGCCGGCGCCGAGCCGCTCGCACAGCCACACGGCCGCCCGGACCGCATCGTCCGACCGGCCGCCCTCGTCGACCCCGACCACCAGCCGCTGGAAGGGACCTCGCCGCGTGCTCACGCCCCAAGCGTTGCACGGCCTCGGGGGCGCGCGAGCGGGATCTCGCCGGCGCGCCCCGCGATCATGATCACGATCCCTTCGGCAGCCGCGCGGCCCCGCCGTTCGGGGCGGCCTTCTCCTTCACCTTGTCGAGGACGCCCTGGAGCGGGGTGCCGGCGAAGACCTTGTCGATCACGTCGGTGAGCGTCTTGCCGCCGATGAAGCTCTGGACGCTCATCGCGTCGGCGACCTTCACCAGGACCTCGTTGTTGCTCAGGGCGAGCAGCGCCTCGGAGAAGCCGGCCTGCGCGGCCGCGAACCGCTGGATCGCGGTCTCGGCCTCGACCCGCAGGTCCTCGAGGCGGATCGCCTGCTCGGCGCGGAGGACCTCGGCCTTGACCGTGGCGGTGGCGCGGTGGCGCGCGAGGTCGGCCTGGTGATCGACGTCGATCGCCTGGTTCTTCGCGACCGCCGCGCGCTGGCGCTCCTCGTGCTGGCGGATCTCGGCCGCGACGGTCGCGAGCGTGAGCGAGAGCTGGCTCGCCACCTCGAGCGCGTCGAGCTCGGCCTTCCGGCGGGCGGTCTCGGTGCGCGCCTCGGCCGCCTGGCGGGCCAGGTCCTCGCGCTTCTTCACGGCGTCGAGCGCGCGGGCCTCGCGGAGCAGCGTGATGTTGCTCTCGACGGCCTCGTGCTGCGCCTGCGAGAGCAGCGCGGCGATGCGCTCGTCGTCGATGCCGGCGGCGAGCACCTCCACGTCGGTCACGTGCATGCCGTTCTCGGGGAAGAGCATGCCGGGCCGGTGGCCCTCGGCGTCGGGGCGGCCGAGGAGGGTGTCGCGCACCAGATCCACGGCGCCGGCGTAGAAGCTCTCGATGGTGTGCTTCTTCGCCGCGCCCTTGAGGACGCTGCGCACGTGGTCGCAGAGGAGCTTGACGTAGTTCTCGGCCTCGAACCACCGATCGGGATCGCCGGTGAAGCTCACCCGGAGCGAGTACGACAGGGTCACGGTGACGTGGTCGCTCGTCTCCACCTCGCAGCGATCGCCGACCTTGTTGTTGAGCACGCGCAGGTACACCGTCTCCACGAGGCGGTCGTTGCCCTTGGGCGTGCCCGTCGAGAGCGAGAGGATCTCGAGCGTCTCGTCGTAGGCGAGCAGGAGCGTCTTCGGGCCCTGCTCCACGCGGCGGCGGCCCTTCTTGTCGACGACCATCACGGCGTAGCCCACGAAGACGTTGACGGTGGGGACGCCCTCGAACTTGCTGTTGAAGACGATGGTGCGGGGCTGGCTCCAATTCGAGCCGCGCTCGAGGACGTCGCCGACCATCGCGGTCGTGTCGCGGCTGACCGAGCTCGCCTCCATCGCCGCGGCGGCCGCGGGCGCGCCCTTGCCCTGGCGGCGCTGGCTGCGCTCGTAGTCTCCCTCCGAGACGACGCCGGCGCGCGTCGTCGGCGTGTGCGCGGCGACCTGGCGCAGGCTGCGGTTGTAGGCGAGCGCCTCCTGGTTCGCCGGGTACCAGATGGCGCACTCCTTGTCGGTGAGCACGCGGCGGACGATCACCTCGTCCACCGGGTTGGGCAGGAGCATGGCCGGGCCGCGCGCCATGTGGATCTCGCCCGTCTTGCGGTTCATCACGTAGCGCGCCTCGCCGGCGGGCACGGCGACGGCGAAGTGCTTGTCCTTGCCGTCGTAGCGGACGAGCGAGTGCTCCTCGCGCGGGAAGTAGATCGCCGTCTCCTTGCCGGTGATGAAGATCTCGTCGCCCTCGGCGTAGGCGCGGCCGCTCTCCTCGTAGGGCGCGATCACCTTGATGTGCAGGCCCTGGATCTCGTTGAGCTCGAGGGCGCGGAACTTCCGCTGGCCGTCGCGGACGATGAACGCCTCGGTCGGCTCGGGGAACACCACCTGGGGGCCGCGCTCGTAGCGCTTCTTGCCGTTCTGATCGACGAGGATGCAGTACTCGAGGCGCTCGAGCGTGAGCGCGTCGCGCACGTACTTGCCCGCCTCGTCGGCGACGACGCCGACGCCGGTGGGCGGGATGTAGAACGAGACGTCGGTGCCCTTGATGATGAGCAGCTTGCCGACCGTGAGATCGGCCGGCACCGCTCCGATCGGAGAGGGCTGCGCCGGCTCGGCGCCGGCGACGACGTCGGCCGAGGCGGGCTTGATCACCGCCTTGGCCCAGTTCCGCCGCGCCTCGTCCTCGTTGTAGACGCGGACGAGGAGGTACTGGTTCGAGCGCAGGTGGTGGCCCTGCACGAGCTTCACGATCTGGCCGGGCCAGAGCGCGAAGTCGCACGGGCCGGTGATGTTGATCTTGCGGCCGACCTCGAGGTCCGGCGCCGGGTGGACGCCGCCGGGGGAGGGGTGGTCCCCCTTCACCGAGGGGTTCTTGAGCACGAGGTAGAAGCCTTCGGGCGCGATCGCGGCGCGGCCCACGGCCTGCTCGAGGCCGCACGGCTCGAACCGCTTCGTCGCCGGATCGAAGACGACGGGCCGCTCCTGCGCGGTCGGGTTGATGACCGTCGGGCCCGTGTAGGTCTTGATGACGCCCTTGGTGACGTCCTGCATGTAGGCGTATTCGCCCGGCGCGAGCACGAGGTCGCGCTTCGATGACCGCTCGTCCATTTCTCGAGCCCTCCGATCCGTGACGCGCTCCGCGATGGAGCGATCGCGCCGGTGTGACGCAGAGACGGCCGCGTTCGGCGCCTCCTGACCGGACGGCTGGCGAGATCCGTGCCGAGGGCGCTCAGGCCAACGGGTCGCGCCGGTGGCGGCACCGCTTCGGCTTCACGAGCTCACCGGCTCTGATCGAGGTGCGCGTTCCACACGGCCGCCGCCTCCGTGTGCGCGTCGACTCCCGCGAAGAACGGGTCCACCACGTTCGCGCCGGGCGTTCCCTCCGGAGCCAGGGCGCTCAGCTTGGGGCGGTACACCGCGAATCCCTGGGCGGCGTTGCGGTAGGGGACGATCATCGTGAAGGACGCGAGCGCCGTGTTCGATCGCGCCTCGACGATGAGCGCGTCCGTCTTGCCCCAGTCGAGCGTGACGTAGGCGTCGTACACGACGACGGCGCGCTCGGCGGAGCCCGCCGACTGCGCGAAGAGCTCGCGAGCGCGGGCGACGCCGATCTCGAGCTGCTCGGCCGCGAACCGGGTGAGCGTCCTCCCGCTGGCGGCCGACTCCAGGGCGCAGAAGGGGACGAGGGGCGCGCCGCTCGACACCGACCAGACGCCGTGCGCCGCAACAAAACCGGCCAGCTCGGCGACGCGTCGCAGCTCGGTCACGCTCGACCTCCATGTGGGACGTAGGGCCCACCAAGCTATCGACCACGACCCACGTCCGCAAGCGACGGCCCTCCGACGACACCCCTCGGGCGCGATCCCGCCGGCTCGAGCCCGGCGGCGTTTTGGTGAGATCCATGCCGCTCCTGCGTCCTCGCGTGTATGGTGGCGACTGGAGGCTTCCATGCGCTTCGCTTTCCTCGCTGCATCGGTCGGGATCGGTCTCGTGCTCATGGCTGCGTGCGGCTCGAGCGGCGACGAGACCTCGCCGGGATCGACGGGCACCGGCTCGACGACGTCAGGTACGGGCTCGGGCGGCGCCGGCGGGAACGCCACCGGCACGGGCGGGGCGAGCACGGGGACGGGCGGGTCCGGCACGACGACCACGAGCAGCGGCACGACGAGCAGCGGCACGACCGGCACCAGCACCGGCACCGGCGGAAGCGGCGGCGGCCCCGGCTGCGTCGACGGCGAGGAGCAGTGCACCAACGGCGTGCACGAGGTCTGCGACAACGGCGTGTTCACCGCGGCGCCGTGCCCCGCCGGCCAGGGCTGCGACGTCGGGACCGGCCAGTGCGCCGACTGCGTGTGCACGCCCGGCGCGCCCGGCGCCGCCTGCGTCGACGTGCAGACGCAGCAGATCTGCAACGCCGACTGCTTCGGCTTCACCCCGGCCCCGTGCGGCGCCGGGGACGTCTGCATCGGCGGCGCGTGCGTGCCGCAGGTCTGCGTGCCGGGCTCGGTGCACTGCCCGACCGACTCGACCACCGAGATCTGCAACGCCGACGGGACCGCCTACGTGCCCGGGGCCGCGTGCGGCGCGAAGGAGCAGTGCTCCGAGGGCATCGGTTGCGAGTCGCTCTGCGCGATCTACGCCAAGAGCCCGACGAGCGTGGGCTGCTCGTTCTTCGCCCTCAACATGGACAACTACGACGAGGCGCACGCGGACGCGGTCGTCATCGGCAACACGAGCTCGACGCTGACCGCGGTGGTGAACCTCTACGGCTCGCCGAACGGCGTCGAGACGCTGCTCCAGGGCAACGTGCAGATCCCGCCGCTCGGCCAGTACACCTGGAACCTGCCGAACGCCGCGAGCGACATCATCGAGAACGGCACGGCGCTCCGCGTGGGCGGGGCGTTCCGGGTCGCGAGCGATCTGCCGGTCATCGCCTACCAGCACTCGCCGCTCACGCCCTACTACACCAACGACGCCTCGGTGCTCTTGCCCGAGGCGACCCTCGGCAAGCACTACTTCGTGCCGAGCTACTACGACGCGCTCGGCGGCTACCCGAGCTACTTCAACGTCGTCGCCACGCAGAACAACACCACGGTCAGCTTCACGGTGCCCAACGCGAGCGCCGCCGGCGCCGGCGTCGTCGCCGCGGCCGCGGGCCAGACGGTCACGGTGACGATGAACCGCTACGACACGCTCCAGGTCGCGAACGCCCCGGGCTCGCCCCAGATGCAGCGCGACATGATGGGCGCCGAGATCGACGCCTCGGCGCCGGTCTCGGTGTTCGGCGCGGTCGAGTGCGCCCAGGTCCCGGCCGGCTACACCTACTGCGACCACATGGAGGAGCAGGCCGTCCCCGTCCGCAACTGGGGCATGGTCTACGTCGGCGCGCACATCCCCAAGCGGAGCAACACCGAGCGCTACTACTGGCGGGTGATGGCGCAGCAGGACGGCACGGTGATCGACACGACGCCGCCCCAGATGGGCTTCCCGCAGACGCTGAACGCGGGCCAGTTCTACGAGTTCTACACGCAGGAGAGCTTCGTCTTCACCGGCTCGAACCCGTTCGCCGCCTACCAGTACATCAGCGGGCAGGACGCCTTCGGGGCGGGCACCGGCGATCCGGCGATGATCACCGCGGTGCCGGTCGAGCAGTTCCTGCCGCGCTACGTGGTGCTCACGCCCTCGGGCTACGCGGTCGACTACATCCAGATCATCCGCACCACGGGCGACGCCGTGCAGGTCGACGGCGTGACCGTGCCGGCGAACAGCTACTACGCGGTCGGCGCCTACACCGTGGCCGACTACGCGGTCGCCGCCGGGCCCCACGTCATCACCAGCAACTCGGGCATCGGCATCGTGGGGGTGGGCTACACGAGCGCGACCTCGTACGGCTACCCCGGCGGGATGGCGCTCGACAACATCGCGCCGCCCTGACCGCGCGAGTCAGTCGCGAGCGGGGGCTCTGCCCCCGCACCCCCGGAGCTGAAGAGGCGTCGGACCTCGGGCCTCGAGAGGCCTTGGTCGGACGAATGTCCGACACCTCTTCAGCGCGCCGCGTCCCTCGCCCCGTCGAGCACCTCGCGCACCTTGGCGGCGAGGGCGTCGGGCGTGAACGGCTTCGCCAGGAAGGCGACGCCGCGCCCGGGCACGCCGTGGTCGATGACCGTGTTCTCGGTGTAGCCCGAGACGTAGAGCACGCTCATCTTGGGGCGGGCAGCCGCGAGCCTGTCGGCGAGCTGGTGCCCGCTCATCTCGGGCATGACCACGTCGGTGAGCAACAGATCGAGCGGCCCGTCGTGCGCGCCGGCGATCGCCAGCGCCTCGCCCCCGCTCTGCGCCTTGAGGACGCGGTAGCCCTGGCTCGCGAGCGTGCGCGCGGCGATCTCGCGCACCATGGCGTGGTCCTCGACGAGCAGGATGGTCTCGGTGCCGATCGGCGCCGGCCTCAGCGCCGAGGGGACCGGCGTCTCGACCGGCCCCACCGCGCGGGGCAGGTAGATCTTGAACGTCGTCCCCTCGCCGACCTCGCTGTAGACGTAGATGCTCCCGCCGGCCTGCTTGACGATCCCGTAACAGGTCGCGAGGCCGAGCCCCGTGCCCTTGCCGGTGTCCTTCGTGGTGAAGAACGGCTCGAAGAGGTGCGCGCGCGCCTCCTCGCTGAGCCCGGTGCCGGTGTCGCTCACCGCGACGAGGACGTGCGGCCCGGCCGTCACGCCCTCGTGCGCGGCGGCGTACTCGGCGTCGAGCTCGACGTTGGCGGTCTCGATGGTGAGCTTGCCGCCCTGCGGCATCGCGTCGCGCGCGTTCACCGCGAGGTTCACCAGCACCTGCTCGATCTGCCCCGGATCGGCCTTCACCGACCAGAGGTCGGGCGCGGGGAGCGTGACGAGCTCGATGTCCTCGCCGAGCACGCGGCGCAGGAGCTTGTCGACGCCGAGGGCCAGCTGGTTGAGCTCCAGGATCTTCGGCTCGATCACCTGCCGGCGCGCGAACGCGAGGAGCTGGCGGGTGAGATCGCCGGCGCGCCGCGCGGCCTCCTCGATGTCCTCGATGTCGGCGCGGCGCTGATCGCCGCGCGGGAGCCCGGAGCGCGCCATGTGGGCGTAGCCGAGCATCGCGCCGAGCAGGTTGTTGAAGTCGTGGGCGATGCCGCCCGCGAGCCGCCCGATGCCCTCGAGCTTCTGCGAGTGGAGGAGCTGCTCCTCGAGCCGGCGCCGCGCGGTCACGTCGGTGATGAAGCCCTCGATCGCGACGAGCTCGCCGTCGGCGCCGTAGACGCCGTGCGCGAGATCGAGGACCCAGCGCACCTCGCCCGAGCGGGTGCGGATGCGGTACTCGCTTTGGCAGGGGCGCCGGGCGCCGAGGCTCGCCTGGCACCTCTCCCAGAGCGGCCCGGCGTCGTCGGGGTGGACGAGATCGCCGAAGGCGACCACGCGGTCGTCCCGCAGCTCGGAGGCCTCGTACCCGGTGAGCTCGAAGCAGCGGCCGATGACGAGCTCCATCGTCCAGGCGGCGTCGTTGCGGCAGCGGTACGCCATGCCGGAGAGGTTCGCGAGGAGGCGGGAGTGGGCGCGCTCCTGCTCGCGGAGCGCCCGCTCGGCGCGCCGCCTCTCGGTGACGTCGCGACCGTTGACCACGATCCCGCGGACGACCGGGTCCGCGAGGAGGTTCGTCGCGGTCGCCTCGAACGTGAAGTGCTCGCCGGACGCCGCGCGGAAGCGGAGCTCGAACGTCTGCTCGCCGCCGGCGCTCGCCGCCAGCGCCGCGGCGACGCTCGCGGCGTCGTCGGGGTGGACGAAGTCGAGCAGCGCGCGGCCGATCATCGACGCCGTTGGGTGCCCGAGCGTCCGCTGCGACGCCGCGTTCACGAAGCGGATGGTCCCGTCGGCCTCGAGGATGCCGATGAGCTCGTGCACGCCCTCGATGAGGGTGCGGAAGAGGCGCTCGGTCGTGCGCGCGGCGGCGTCGGAGCGGACGCGCTCGGCGTGCACGCGCCGGATCTCGTCCTGCTGGCGCGCCAGCTCGTCGAGCGCGCCGTGGGTGCTCAAGAGGCGCCGGAGCGCGGCGAGGCGTGGGGCGGGAGGCGCGGGCGGCGTGATGCGGAAGCGCGAGCACCGGCCGTCGATCTCGGCAACGACCTCGGCGTCGGCGAGGCCGAGCACCCTCGGCATGACCCGGAGCGCGCCTGCGACCATCCGCATCCACGCCGCCGAGGCGCTGTACCCGGGTGCGATCGCGACCTCGAGGGCGAGCGTCTCGCCCGGCGCGTCGCGGATCGTGTAGCTGACGTTCCGGAAGAGCGACGGCGCGAACCAGCGCGCGCCCATCACGTACAGCTGGCGGGGGTTGAGGAGCAGGCCCGCCACGCGGCGCACCGGCTCGGCGAGGCTCGTGGAGGTCGCCAGCTCCCCGACGCGCGCGCACGCGGCCGCGCCGAGGAGCCGCTCGTACGCCGCGCACATCGCGGCGAAGACCTCCCAGTCCACGCGGCCGTTCGGATCGCGGAGCTCGGCGAGCGTCACCGGGAGCCCCTCGATCAAGGTCTCCGGATCGATCCCGCACGCGCTCGCGGCCGCCTCCATGGCGGAGAAGGCGCGGCAGGAGACCTCGTCCATGGTCGCGCATCATAGCCGAGAGCCGCCACGCGAGCGCGCGCCGTGGCGTCTGGCTCACGGCGGAGGTCGATCGGCCAAGAGTCCGCCCTCGGGCGCCGCGCCGGCGCGTTGCCGGTCACGGATGGGGCCGCTAAGACCGCCGCCGATGCGGTGGTGGACATTCTCGATCGCGGCGGCGGCGAGCCTCGCGCCTGCCCACGCGATCGGCAGCCCCTTCGGGCTGCCCTGGCCTCCCGGGATCCAGGTCGAGCTGACGCAGGACTGCCGGGACTCCTGTTGCAGCGATCACGTCGGCGACAACGGCCAGGCGTGGGACTTCTCGAGCGGAGGCGGCTTCCCGGTGATCGCGGCGCGCGAGGGCACGGTGGTCCACCTCAAGGCGAGCAGCACCCGCGGCTGCGAGACCCCGCGCTGCGTCGACGAGGCCAACTACATCGTCATCGACCACGGCGACGGCACCGCGTCGGTGTACCTGCACCTCGAGGGCGGCTCGGTCGATCCGGCGATCCGGTGCGGCGAGTTCGTGCGGCGCGGCCAGCGGCTCGCGACCGCGGGATCGACGGGCTGGTCGACCGGCCCGCACCTGCACTTCCAGGTGAACCCGGTGCGCGACGACAAGTCGTCGGTCTGCGAGTGCGGGGCCGACGGCAGCCGGTGCGGCCCCGACGAGGCGCGCTGGTCGAGCTTCTGGTCGGACCGGCGCCACCCGGCGATGCCGATCGCGTTCGAGGAGTGGACCGCGGGCGAGTGCCGCGACCGCCGGCTCCTCATGCCGCGGTCGCAGAACTTCGATCGCGGCGAGGCGGTGCCCGTCGCCGACGAGGCCGACGCGTCGCGGGTCTCCTGGTCGGGCGGACTCTTCGCCACGCTCGCCTCCGGCTACCGCGGCGCCGCCCGCCTCGCGCCGTCGGCGCCGGCGGGCGCCCCGTCGGCGTCCGCCCGGTTCTCGTTCCGGGGCGCCGTCGACCGGCCGGGCATCTACGAGGTGCGATCCTTCGTGCCGCTCGCCGTCTCCGCTCCGCTCTCGTCGCGGGCGCCGTTCGAGATCGTCGGCCGCGGCCGCGTCGCTCGCGGGACGCTCGAGCAGGCGGTCGTCGGCGGCGCTTTCCACGTGGTGCCCGGGCTCGACGCCGTGAAGCTCACCGGCGCCGGCGGCGAGGTCGTCATCCAGCGCAACGACAGCGGCGAGGCCGGCCGCTCGGTCGCGTTCGACGCCGTGCTCCTCCACCGCATCGGCGATCCGGGCGCGCAGGAGGCCGGCGCGGCGTGCTCGAGCCCGAACGACTGCGTCGGCTCGCTCGTGTGCGCCGCGGGCGTGTGCGCGGCGGGCTGCGACGAAGTTGGCTGCCCCGACGGTCTGGCCTGCCAGCCCACCGGGCTCTGCGGGCCGCCGGCGCCCGCGCGCAGCCGCGGATCCTGAGCAGGTCCTGGCCGCCGTCGCCTCAGCGCGCGCAGGAATTCGCGGCCCTCGGCCGATACCCCGGGCGGCCTCGGCCCACTTGCGAGTCTGGCGACCACGCAGCGCTTCCTTGCGCTGCGCTAGTTGACGAACGCCGGCTGAAAGCACGCGCGGAACTGGCGCCGCCAGGGGGAGGAGCGCGCGCAATCCTGGCAGCGGCCGACGCGCAAGGACCATGGCGCAGTTGCGCCTTCGCCCGCGGCGTGCCGCGCCAGGCGTACCCACCGTCGCCACCGCTCCCGGCAAGGTCGCTACAAGCGTCGTCGCCCGGAGCGTACGGTGCTCTTCGAGGTCGCACGCGACAACCTCGAGACGCTCCACAGCGCGATCAACGACGACGTGGCCCGACGTCGCTGCGCCGGACCCCGCGCCCCCGTGGGGACCGCTAAACCAACGAGGTTTCTTGCCTCGCTCGCGCCGCTGGCCGGGAGCCGGGAACGGAAATGAACTCGCACCCCAGACGCCTATCCCCTAGAATCGAAACCATGGCATCGGAGTTGGGTGCAGTTCCCGATCTGCGCCTGAAGAACAAAGCAATTCCGATCACTTGG
>CAYJPW010000250.1:0-11540 GCA_964372055.1 uncultured Polyangiaceae bacterium | reverse complement strand
GGTCGGCGAAGCCGGCCGGCAAGTTGCCGCGGGGGTTTGGGGGCGAAGCCCCCATGTTGAGGCCCCAAACTAGAGCGACACAAAAGCACGGCGCGCGGCATCCGAGGGGATGACCGCGCGCTTTGTCGTGCCAGTCGAAGCGGTGCGAAGCGAAGAAAACGGAAGCGAAGCGGACGGATCAGGAAGCGAAGGCCTAAGCCAAGCGCCACACCCGTGGCATAGGAGAAGTCGAAGCTCGCTCGGCCGTGAACCGGAAGAAGAAGCGAACCGTAAGGGAGGCCCGCAGGCGCTGCAGCCCACAGCGTTCCGCGGTCGGGCTGGCCCTAGAGCAGCGACCGTGCCACCCCCGAGACGACCGGCGGTACTGGGTGCTCTCCTGGAATATCCACGGTTTGACGACGGTTGAACCGCGCGTCTGGCCCGGCAACGACGACGCCGGTACGGCATCCGTGTCGTGGTGATCCCCCAACTCTGAAATTCTTGCGGACCGCCCTCAGCGCGGCCCGCCGAAGACGAACGCCTGCGGCGCCTCGGCGTGGCAGCGGCTGCAGCGAGGCAGCGCGCCCCGCTCCTCCACCTTTCCGTCGGGGCTCAGGACCAAAAACTCCCAGTCGCCAGAGGCGGGGCTGGACCCGGGCTGGCCCTTCGCCATGGCGAGCTGGACCGTCGGTTCTGCCCGTCCCGGAGCCCGGAGCTGCTCGACGAGGATCGCTCCGGCCGAAAAGGAGGCGTCCCGCGCGACGCGCGGATAGGACGCGGCGAGCTCGTTGGCGAGCACTTGCGCATCGAGATCGCCGGCGAAGTGCTGCGAGCGGCCCCAGGCGGTCACGGGTCGGAGCGTCGGCAGCACGGCCGCGTGCTCCCAGGGCTTCGGCGGCGGCGGAGCCTTCGGCGAGGGGCCGGTCGCACCCCCCACGGCGTCGCGCGTGGCAGCGGTCGGCGTGCCGCGGCTGCCTGCGGGCGCGGCGCCGCAGCCGCTGACGAGCACCACGCCCGGGACGAGCACTGCCGACCGCGCGACCGCGGCGAGGCGCGCCAGGGTGCCGGCGGGCGGCCGGGCGACTGGAGCGGATCGCCGGCCGAGCCGTCCAACCGACCGCGCCCGAGGGGACCGCACGAGGCGACGATGCTACATTGGATTGCGATGCAGCTGCGCGCGAAGGCGGTCGGGGAGGCCGACGGCGGGCACGATCGCCGGAGCGCGGCGCGCCGGACCGGGGCAGGAGGAGCGGGGCGCACGCGGACGCCGTGGGCACGACGAGGCAGGCTCGCCCGCGTGCTGGCCGCGCTCATCGCGCTGGGGCTGCCGGTCATCGCGTCCGCGCCCGCGCCGGCGCTGGCCCAGCGCCCCGACGCGAGGCGCGCGTGGCTCGGGGTGGAGCTCGAGCGCGGGCCCGCGGGGGGCGTCATCGCCAAGCACGTGATCCGCACCTCACCAGCGGCGCAGGCCGGGATCTCGGACGGCGACCAGATCGTGGCGGCAGACGGGACGATGCTCGACGAGCCGAAGCAGCTCGTCGCGCGCGTCGCGCTCATCGGTCCCGGCAACGAGATCAAGCTCAAGGTCCGGCGCGGCGGCGCCGAGCGGGACGTCGCGACCAAGCTCGCCTCGTTCCCGGGCAGCGATCAGATCCTGCGGCTCGACCGGATCGGCACCTTCGCGCCGCAGTGGAAGGCGCTCTCGCCGGTGTCGGGCAACGTGCCCGCGAGCGTGAGCAGCCTCCGGGGCAAGGTCGTCGTGCTCGACTTCTGGGCGAGCTGGTGTGGGCCGTGCCGCGTGATGTCGCCGCTCCTCTCGAAGTGGCAGACGGCGTATGGCGCGCAGGGGCTGGCGATCGTCGGCGTGACGGGTGACCCGGTGGAGACGGCGACGCGGGCGGCCCAGGCGCTCGACATGCGCTACGCGGTGGCTTCGGACAAGAACGACGCGACGGCGGAGCTCTACAGCGTCCGCGCGCTGCCGACGATGTACGTCATCGACAAGAAGGGCGTGATCCGCGACATCCTCGTCGGCTACGACCCGTCGCGCCACAAGGAGCTCGAGAAGCTCCTGCAGTCGCTCCTGGCCGAGCCCGCCCCGCCGGCGCCTTAGCGACCGCGCCGCTCGCGGTGCGGGTGACGTCGTCGCCGGCAGGCCGACCCACCACGCAAGCGGGTGCCTCGCGGCGCAGGCCGACCCACCAAGGAAGCGGGTGCCTCGCGGCCGGCGCCGTCGGCTACGATCGCGCCATGCTGCGGGTCCTCGACGAGCTGCTCTGGGCCCTCCGGCGGGACGGGTTCACCCTCTCGACCGCGCAGGCCCTCGACGCGGTGCGCGTGGTCGAGCTCCTCGGCCTCGGCGACCAGGCCGCGCTCCGCGCCGGGATCGGCGCCGTGGTGCTCGAGCGCGCCGCCGATCGCGCGCGGTTCGAGGCGGCGTTCGACCGCTTCTTCTCGCCGGCGCGAGCGCACCCCGGCGATCTCTGGGCCCGGCTCGCCGAGCGCGGCTTCGCGCCGCACGAGCTCGAGGCGCTGCGCGACCTGCTCGAGGCCGCGGCGGAGCGGACCCGCGGGCCCGGCGGGGCCGCCGGGTTCCTCGCGCTCATGGGCACCGAGGCGGAGCTCGACGCGATCCTCGCGGCGGCGCGGATCGCCCGCGCGCTCGAGCCGCTGGCGAGCCCCCTGCAGATCGGGTTCTTCGCCCACCGCGTCGCCGATCGGCTGGGCATCCCGCGCGTCGCGTCGGCGACGCGGCGGCTCCGCGACGCGCTGCGCGAGGCGCTGGGCGAGGAGCGGGGCGGCGCGCTCGGCGACGCCCTCGGGGCCGAGCTCGAGGAGCTCCGGCGCCGGACGCGCCGCCACGTCGAGGAGACGCTCTCGCGGCGCACCGCCGAGGCCGAGAGCGGCGAGCGGCAGCGGCTCGAGGACCGCTCGTTCGCGTCGCTCTCGGACGAGGAGATCGAGGAGGTGAGGCGCGCGGTGCGGCGGCTCGCCGAGCGGCTGCGCGGGCGTGAGCGGGTGCGGCGCAAGCGGGCGCGCCGCGGGCGCATCGACGCGAGGCGCACGCTGCGCGCGAGCCTCGCGACCGGCGGCGTCCCCTTCCGGCCGGCGCGGAGAGCCCGCCGCCGCGACAAGCCGAAGATAATGGTCCTCTGCGACGTCTCGGAGTCGGTCCGGACGGCGTCGCGGTTCATGCTCGAGCTCGTCTACGCCGTGCAGGACCTGTTCGCCGGCACCCGTTCGTTCGTGTTCGTCAGCGATCTGGGCGAAACCACCGAGCTCTTCGAGCGTCGCACGCCCGACGCGGCGCTCGGCGCGATCGCGTCCGGGCGGGTGGTCAGCGGCGCCGACAACTCGAACTACGGCCGCGCGTTGCGCGCCTTCGAGGCGACGCACGGCCGCGGGATCGACCGGAGGACCACCGTCGTGATCCTCGGGGACGGGCGCACCAACTACCACGAGGACGAGGCCGCGATCGTCCGCCGGCTCCGCGAGCGCGCGCGGGCGGTGCTGTGGATCTGCCCCGAGGGGCAGGGCGGCTGGGGCAGCGGCGACAGCGCCATGCCTCGTTACGCCGCCGCGGCGACCAAGGTCCTCGTGGCGCGTACCGCGCGGGAGCTCGAGGCGGCCGCGCGGGAGGTGGTGGCCTGGCGCCAAAGCGGCTAAGAGGCCGCCATGTCGCTCGACAAGAAGCTCATCGACCTCGAGGCGCGCGTGGAGCAGGGGGGCGCGCCCAAGTACCACGAGAAGAACCTCGAGCAGGGCAAGCTCTTCGCCCGCAAGCGGGTGGCGCTGCTGCTCGACGAGGGATCGTTCGTCGAGGACGCCTCGCTCGCCAACGCCATCGATCCCGAGCTGCCCGCCGACGGTGTCATCACCGGCATCGGTAAGGTCGCCGGCCGCGTCGTCTGCGTGATGGCCAACGACTCGACCGTGAAGGCCGGCTCGTGGGGCCGCCGCACCGTGGAGAAGATCCTGCGCATCCAGGAGACGGCAGAGACCCTCCGCTGCCCGCTCTTCTACCTCGTCGACTCGGCGGGCGCGCGCATCACCGACCAGATCGAGATGTTCCCGGGGCGGCGCGGGGCAGGGCGCATCTTCTACAACCAGGTGGCGATGAGCGGCATGGTGCCGCAGATCTGCCTGCTCTTCGGGCCGTCGGCCGCCGGCGGCGCCTACATCCCGGCGTTCTGCGACATCGTGGTCATGGTCGACAAGAACGCGAGCATGTACCTCGGCTCGCCCCGGATGGCCGAGATGGTCATCGGCGAGAAGGTGACGCTCGAAGAGCTCGGGGGCGCCCGGATGCACTGCTCCGAGTCCGGCTGCGGCGACGTGCTCGTCAAGACCGAGGAAGAGGCGATCGCCTTCGCGAAGCGCTACTTCGACGTGATGCCGCAGAGCTTCGAGGAGCGGCCGCTCGCCGCCGAGCCGCGGTCGCCCAAGGACGGGCAGCCGCCGCTCGCCGACGTCATCCCGGTCGACGAGAACAAACCGTTCGACATGATGGCGGTGGTCAACGCCGTCATCGACGAGGGGAGCTGGATCGAGATCAAGAAGCTCTTCGCGAAGGAGATCCTCACCGGCTTCGCCCGCATCGAGGGACGGGTGGTGGGGATCGTCGCCAACCAGCCCAAGTACAAGGGCGGGGTGCTCTTCGTCGACTCGGCCGACAAGGCGGCGAGGTTCATCTGGCTCTGCGACTCGTTCAACGTGCCTCTGCTCTACCTGGCCGACGTGCCCGGGTTCATGATCGGCACGATCGTCGAGAAGCAGGGGATCATCCGCGCCGGCGCCAAGATGATCGCGGCGGTGAGCGAGGCCACGGTGCCCAAGCTCTCGGTCGTGGTGCGCAAGGCCTACGGCGCTGGGCTCTACGCGATGTGCGGCCCGGCCTTCGAGCCCGACGCCTGCATCGCCCTGCCGACGGCGTCGATCGCGGTGATGGGGCCGAGCGCGGCCGTCAACGCCGTCTACTTCAACAAGATCCAGGCCGTGCCCGAGGGGCCCGACCGCGAGGCGATGGTCCGGCGGCTGAGGGACGAGTACAAGGCCGACATCGATCTCGAGAAGCTCGCGAGCGAGCTGGTGATCGACGCGGTGGTGCCGACCACGGCCCTGCGCCGGGAGATCGCGCGCCGGTTCGAGCGCTACGCCGACAAGCGCGAGGCGCGTCCGCCGAAGAAGCACCTCGTGCCGCCGGTGTAGCCGGCGCTCCTCCGGCGGAGAAGAAGCGCGCGCGGGCTCGGTTGAGTGTTCGAGATCCGCGGCTGCTGAACTAGAGTAGCGACGTGCGCTCTCGCCGTCTCGCCGTCTCGGCGCTCGCCGGGCTGGGTCTCTTCGCGGCGAGCGCGGCGGCGCTCGCCGATGCGCCGGTGTCGCTGGTGCGCCGGCTCACGCGCCGCGCCGGCGGCGTCCACGCGCTCGCCGACGCGAGCGGGCGCGTCCCGTTCATGGTGACGGTGCCGCCGGGGGTCGACCCGAGGGCCGAGGGGCTCCTCCCGCTCGGCGACGGGCTCGCGACCATCCGGCTCGCCCCCGGCGACGTCGACGCGTTCGAGGCGGGGCACCCGGGGCTCGGGCTCTTCGCGTCGCCGAGGCGCCGGCCGCTCCTCGACGTCTCGGGGAAGTGGACGCAGGCGACCTCGTACCGGAGCACCACCGGCCTCGACGGCGCCGGCGTCGTCGTCGGCGTCATCGACACCGGCATCGACATCCGCCACGCCGATTTCCGCGACGCTTCGGGCAAAACGAGGATCGCCTGGCTGCTCCAGGGCGGCGCGCCCGCGGGGCTCCACCCGGATCTGGAGGCGGCGTTCGGCTGCAGCGATCCGGCGCAGTCGGGGTGCGCGATCTACGCGGCCGCCGACATCGACGCGATGCTCGCCGGTACGCTCGACCAGGCCGACGTGAGCGATCCCGAGGGGCACGGCACGCACGTGACCTCGATCGCCGCGGGCAACGGCGGAGCGGCGAACCCGAACGAGCCCGGCTCGACGGGCGGGCTCTGCACCGCGACCTCCGATTGCGCCTCGCAGAACGACACCTGCACCGAGATCCTCGGCGAGACGATCTGCACGCACCCCTGCCCGCCGACCTGCGGCGCCGGCGCGCTCTGCCGCGACGTCGAGGGGTACGTGACCAAGATGTGCATCCGGCGCCCGCCGACGTACGTGGGCGTGGCGCCGGGGGCGACGCTCGTCGTCGCCGCGCCCGCCGCGCCGGGGTCCGGGTTCTACGATCCGGATCTCGTGCGCGCGGGGCGCTTCGTGTTCGATCGCGCCGACGCCCTCGGGCTGCCGGCGGTGGTGAACCTCAGCGTCGGCGGGGATTTCGGCCCGCACGACGGCTCGAGCCTGCTCGAGAAGGGCCTGGCCGAGCTCGTCGGCGACGACAAGCCGGGCCGCGCCATCGTGGTCGCCGCCGGGAACAGCGGGACGCTCTACGCGGCGACCGAGGGCGACGGCCCTTACGGCATCCACACCGAGGCGCACGTCTCGGAGCACGCCACGACGCGCGTCCCGGTGCGCGCGCCGGCGTCGAAGAACGGCCAGGCGTTCGTGTGGATCACCTTCCGGCCCGGCGACGAGGTCTCGGTCGGGCTCGAGGGGCCCGGGGGCGAGACGTGGATCGGCCTCACCGCCCCCGGCGATGAGGAGGGCGAGGAGCGGGACGACGGCACGACGGGCGCGGTCGTCAACAACGTGGTCGATGGCAAGACGCAGCTTACGGCCGACACCAACGGCGCCGTGGTCGCGTGGGACGGCGCCTGGCCCGAGGGCGATTTCGCGGTGCTGCTCCGCGGCCGCGGCGACGCGCAGCTCTGGATCGTGGGGCAGGGCGACGCCGCCGAGTCGGCCGAGTCGCTCGGCGTGGTGTTCCACAAGGCGATCCGGCAGGGCACGATCAACGTGCCCGCGAGCCACCCGAGGCTCCTCGCGGTGGGCTGCACCATCAACCGCATCGGGTGGAAGCCGCTCGGCGAGGCGCCGATCAAGCTCACCTCGATCGGCGGCGTCGACGACCCCGTCGCCGACAGCCTCTGCTATTTCAGCTCGGCAGGGCCGACGCCGTTCGGCGTGCCCAAGCCGGAGCTCGTCGCACCCGGCGGCTTCATCGCGGGTGCTCTCAGCCACGAGGCCGATCCGAGGACGGCCTCGGGCGTGGGCGGCATCTTCGACGGCCCGGGCTGCCCGTCGGACAAGCCCTGCTACCTGGTCGACGAGACGCACGCGATCACCGCCGGCTCGTCGATGTCGGCGCCGCACGTCGCCGGCGCGGTGGCGCTCCTGCTCCAGCGCGATCGGACGCTCACGCAGGGGCGCATCACCGAGGCGCTCCAGGCGGGGGCGCGCTACCCGAGCGGTCTCGTGCCCTCCGAGCCGCAGCTCGGCCCCGGCGAGCTCGACGTGCTCGGGGCGATGCGCGCCATCGAGGAGGACGTGGGCGCGGTGGAGCCGGATCTCTCGAAGAGCTGGTACGTCCTCTCCAGCGCGTACGCACGGCCCGATCCGAGCTGGCCGGTCCACGGCACCGTCGAGCTGCGCCGCCCCGACGGCACCCCCGCGAGCGGCCTCGACGGATCGAAGCTGCGCCTCGAGGTGCGCGGCGGGACGGTGCTCGTGGAGCCGGAGCGGGTCCGCCACGGGATGTTCCACTTCGCCGTGGCCGGCGCGCGCGGGCGCGGCGGACAGACGATGACCATCGACGTGACCTACGACGGCGCGACGCTGTGCTCGGCGCCCGGCCAGACCGACTGCGGCCCGCGCGTCCTGCCGATCGGCGGCGACGTCTGGGTCGCGCGCGGTGGGCTCGAGGGCGTGGGCGGAGGTTGCAGCTGCGCGCAGCCCGGCGGGCAGGGGAGCGCGGGCGCGGCGGCCGCCGCCGCGGCGCTCGGCGCGCTCGCGGCTCGCCGCAGGCGCCGCCGAACCCGCCGCGATCCGAGAGGCTGATCGGCGAAGCGAGCGAACCGCGCGGCTCGCGGCGGTGGCGTGCCGGGGCGCGGCCGCGCGCTACGGCCAAGGCGACGGGCAGCAGTGCGCGAGGCTGCCGCCGCCGCACGCCGGCGCGGTGCCGGCGCAGGTGCACACGACGAGGCCGTTGTACGAGCACCGGCAGGCCGTGCCCTCGCAGCTCACCGAGTAGTCGTTGCCGCTTCCGTCGATGCAGGTCTCGCCGCACGCGTCGGAGGAGAGCGAGCAGCTCAGTGTGCCCGCGGGCGGCGCGACGGCGCAGGCGGCGCCCGAGCCCCCGTCCCCGTTCGTCGTCGCCGTGCCGCCGCCCGCGCCGGCCTCGCCGCCGGGCATCCCGTCCGCGACGACCTTTCCGCCGCACGCAGCGGCGAAGGAGACGACGATCGCGGCGAGGCGGAGGAGGGAGCGCATCCGCGGATGGTAGCCCTTCCGCAGCGGCGGGCCACGAGGCGGCGCGGCGATCGGAGCGCGCCGCGCGCGAGCGACGAGCGTCCGACGATGGGGGCGGAGGCTTTCGTCCCCGTCGAGCGACGGCGTCCGTGCGGCGGGGGCGGCGGCGCTCCGGGGGATGGGAGCGCGCCGATGGCCGCCGCCGCTGCGCGGTGTTAGCGGGAGGGCGACGCCTCGCCGCGCGCCGTCGCATGAGCCATCGCCCGCCCTTCACCGCGCGCACGTCCTGGGACCTCTCCGAGAACCGGTTCACCGCGCTCGTCGCCGCGGCGCGGTCGTCGGGGCGCGAGCTCGCCGACCTCACCGAGTCGAACCCGACGCGCGCCGGCCTCCCCGACGCCGAGCGGCTCGTCGCGCTCCTCGGTCACCCGCGCGGGACGCGCTACGAGCCGCTGCCGCTCGGGCACCCGGAGGCGCGGGCGGCGGTCGCGAGTTACTACGCCGACCGCGGGCTCGCGGCGCGCGCCGACCGCGTCGTCCTCTCGGCGAGCACCAGCGAGGCCTATGGGTGGATCTTCAAGCTGCTCGCCGAGCGAGGCGACGACGTGCTCGTCCCGGCGCCGTCGTACCCGCTGCTCGAGTACCTCGCGACGCTCGAGGACGTGGATCTCGTCCGCTACCCGCTCGTGCGCGACGAGGCCGACGGCGCCTGGCGCATCGACGTCGACGCCCTCGTGCACGCGATCGGGCCACGCACGCGCGCGATCGTGCTCGTCCACCCGAACAACCCGACGGGGTCGTTCGTGCGCCGCGAGGAGGCCCTCGCGCTCGACGCCCTCGCCGCGCGGCACGGCATCGCGCTCGTCGTCGACGAGGTGTTCGGCGACTACGCGCTCGGCCCGCTCGCTGCCGATCGGCTGCCGAGCTTCGTGGGCGAGCGCGACGCGCTCACGTTCGTGCTCAGCGGGCTCTCCAAGGTGGTCGCCTTGCCGCAGCTGAAGCTCGGCTGGGCCGTAGTGCTCGGCGCGGAGGCCGTCGCGGCCGAGGCGATGCGCCGGCTCGAGGTGATCGCGGACACGTACCTTTCGGTCTCGACGCCTGTGCAGCTCGCCCTCGCCGAGATCCTGGCGGCCCGCGGGCCGGTCCAGGCGGCGCTGCGCGGGCGCACCGGCGGGAACCTCGCGGTGCTCGACGCGGCGATCGCCGCGCGAGGGGCGGGGCGGGTGCGGCGCTTGCCGATCGAGGGCGGCTGGTACGCGATCCTCGAGGTGCCGGACGGGCGTGACGAGGAGGAGTGGGTCGAGCTCCTCGTGCGCGACGAGGGCATCGTCGTCCACCCGGGCTACTTCTTCGACCTGCGCGGCGCGCCCTCGCTCGTCGTCAGCCTCTTGCCGACGCCGGCCGTCTTCGAGGAGGCGGTGACCCGGATGATCGATCGCCTCGCCGGCGGCGGCGCGGGCGCGCCCGCGGCGGCTCCGGCGACGCCGCTCGCCGGAGCGAACGGCGACTGAGGAGGTGTCGGACATTCGTCCGAGCAACGCCTCTCGAAGCGCCAAGGTCTGATCCCTCTTCAGCTCGGGGGCGCGGGGGCAGAGCCCCCGCTCGCAACTGAAGCGCCGGCCGGCCCCGAGCGCCGCCGGGCTCGGGGCGGCGACGCCCCACACAGCGCCGCGGACGGGACACTAGCGGTGCACGACCACGGTCGTGGCGGGTCCGAGCTCCTTGACCGACTTCATCCCGTGCCAGCCCGCGGGCATCGGCGGATCGGTCCACTGGAAGATGCGCTGGGCGTCGAGCGGCGCGAGGTTCACGCAGCCGCCGCTCTTCGGCTCCCCCCAGGCATCGTGCCAGTAGGCGCCGTGGAGCGCGTGCGGGCCGTGGAAGTTCAGCACGTACTGCACCTCGGAGTGGACGAGCTGATCGTTGGTGCTCGAGACCATGGTCGCGGTGACGAACTTCCCGTCGACGCGGAAGGTGCCGAGCGGGGTCGAGGCGGTCTCGAGCGGATCCTTGCCGGGCGCCGGCAGGCCGCCGCGCCCCGGCGAGACGAGCGTCGCGAACACGGGCGTCTCGCCCTCGTACGCGACCAGCCAGCCGCCGAGGATCGAGATGTCGAGCCACTTGCGGCGGTCGGGGCCGGCGTCGCGCTTCAGCAGCGGGACGCGCTTCGCCGCGCGCACGACGGTCGCGTCGGCGGCCGCGGCGAAGACGCCGGGCTCGGTGGTCGCGAAGTAGGTGGCCCCGCCGTCGACGATCTCCTCGCCGGTGAGACCGACCCAGCCCTGCGCCGGCCATTCGCCCTCGGTGCGCGTCATCGCGCCGCCGTCGCCGCGCCGGTACTTGGGGCGCGCGCTCTTGCGGAAGAACGCGAGCGGGAGCTTCGCGTCGGCGCCGAGCTCGACGCCGTGGAAGCCCGAGCGCGGGTAGGGACGAATGCGGTCCTTGGGGACGATCGCGTGATCCCACGCCACGAGCCAGGTGCGGCCTCCCGCGTCGAACGCGCTCGTCCAGGCGAGCGTCGAGCCGCTCGCGATCCACTCGCGGCCCTCGCGCACGTTGTAGCCGGCGTCGAAGAGATCGACCGCGCTCTTCCCCGCGGGCTCGAGATCGACGCCGACGAGCACCTTGCTCACCGTCGCGACCTGCTCGGGCCCCGCCTCCCGGGCCCGGCGGACGCGATCGAGGTGCGACTCGAGATCGATCTCGGCGCGCCGCTGCTCCGCCTCGGTGGGGACGCGGGGGTAGCGGGGCGCGCCGATCGACTCGCCGTAGTGATACGGCCACGGCGAGCCGACGTCGGGACCGGCGCGGCGGAGCGCGACCACGGCCGGATCGGCGGCGTCGATCGTCGCGTCCTTGCCGGCGCAGACGTAGCCCTGGGGCTCGACCGCGTACCAGGTGCAGTCGACCCGGCCGGCGCCGGCGACGCGCGCGGCCTCGACGCTGCCGCCCTTGAGCGCGACCGAGCCGCCCATCCCGAGGTAGCCGATCCACGCGCTCGAGCCGCCGGGGGACGGCCGGATCCAGGCGAAGCGCGACTTGGAGTAGATCCGCGGCCCGGGGAGGGCGGCGAGCCAGGCAGGTAAACATTGTATACGCCCCCGCCTGTGCCAGAGGCGTTATTGCTTTGAACCAGGGTGTTGTTGGTGAAGAACTGCCCGCCAACGTTATACACGCCGCCGCCAGACACGGCCTGGT
>CAYJPW010000249.1:0-11911 GCA_964372055.1 uncultured Polyangiaceae bacterium | reverse complement strand
AAGCTACCTCCCTCCTCGCCTTGGGGGACGTTCTCTCCTGCCTCGGCCTTCGGCCGCGGGCGTCGTAGACCTTCGCGCCAGCCGTCGGCCCTGCGGGCCGCCGGTTGGCACGGCCGGTTCGAAGCGCGCCCGCTCCCGTGGCGCGACGCGTCAACGTTCGGAGCAGGCACCCGCGAGGCGGAGGGCACGGCTTGTGGCCTCGCCCGTCGTCCGATACCAAGGTCTCATGCCCCGCCTCCTTGCCTCTTTGCTCTTCGTCGCCTGCGCCGGGCTCGCCGCGGCGGCGGGCGCCTGCTCCTCGGACGAGACGTCCCCCACCTCCACGGGCACCGGAACGACCACCGCGACGACGGGCGCCGGCGGTCAGGGCGGCGCAGGCGGCACCGGCGGCGCGGGCGGCGCAGGCGGCAGCGCGCCGGATCCCTCGGCCCTCTGCGCGGAGCTCTCGCTGCCGGTGCGGCCCTTCTCCGCGGGCCCGTTCGGGACGCACCGAGGCGAGATCGCGGACGACTTCACCCTCGAGCTCATGGACGGCTCGAGCTTCAACCTCCACGAGCGCTACTCGGGCTGCGAGAGCTACGTGTTCGTGCCCGATCGCTTGCCGATCTCGGACCTCGATCCCACCTCGGTCTGGGAGAAGGACGCCGACCTCGCCAGCCTCGTCAAGCAGTCGCCCGAGAACGTCCACTACTTCTTCGTCTCGCGCCTGACCGACGACGCCGAGGCGCTGGCGAGCGCTCAGGCGATGCAGGGGCGCATCGAAGCGCTCCTCGCGACCCTCGACGCCGCCGACGCCGCGCACTGGAAGGAGCGGCTCCACGTCGGCGCCAAGAAGGCGCTCGATCTGACCGACTGGGTCGGCGACGTGCTCGACTCGCACGGCCGGATCGGCTTCGGCATCGACCGCCTCCAGAAGATCCGCGGCGCCGGCTACCTCGCCGACGTGACCCGCTACAGCTCGCAGCTCGAGCAAGCAGGCGCCTGGCCGTGGAAGTCGAACCTCGCCTACGCGGCGCACGAGCCCGAGTACTACAACGCGCAGGCGCTGCTCCAGGAGCGCGTCGACGCCGAGGACGCGACCGTGGTCACGCTCTTCGACGGCGAGATCCTGGAAGAGCTCGCCGACACGCAAGTGACGCTCCCCTCCGCCGCCGAGATGGCGGCGTTCGACACCTTCGAGATCGAGGTGACCCAGCAGTGCCCCGACCCCGACGAGATCGAGCTCGGCAACTGCGGCGCGTGGGACTACATCGCGTCCCTCTTGCTCGACGACGGTGCGCAGAGCTTCACCGAGCTCGCGCGCTTCATCACCAGCTACCACCGCGAGACGCACTGGGTGGTCGACGTCTCCCAGATGCTTCCGCTGCTGAAGGACGGCGGTGCGCGGACCTTCCGCTGGTCGTTCGCGCCCTCGTGGAACACCCAGCCGACGGCGACCAAGCTCTCGCTGCGCTTCTCCAACCAGGCCAAGGGGATGAGCCCGACGCAGGCGACCTTCCTGTGGTCGGGCGGCGGCTTCGGGTCGCAATACAATCTCGGCCACGCTCCGGTCGACGTGCCCATCCCGGCGACCGCGCAGAAGGTCGAGCTCTGGACGATCATCACCGGCCACGGCGCCGGCACGAGCCAGTGCTCCGAGTTCTGCAACCACCAGCACGAGTTCACGGTGAACGGCGCCGTGCACCTGAAGGAGTTCCCGGGGGCGGGGACCAACCAGGGCTGCATCGCGGAGCTCGAGCACGGCATGACGCCAAACCAGGCCGGCACCTGGTGGTTCGGACGCGGCGGCTGGTGCCCGGGCCAGCAGGTGGATCCGTGGGTCGTCGACGTCACCGCCGACGTGGTGCCGGGTCAGACGGCCACGCTCTCGTACCGCGGCCTCTTCAACGACATCGATCCTCCGCCCGACGGCGCCGGGGACATCGCGATGGTCTCGTACCTCGTCGTCCACGAGTAGCCGTCGAAATCGAGCCCGGCCGGATGCGACTCCGCCATGGGTGATAACGTCGGACTGCCATGACCACGCCTCGGATCGCATCGTCCCTCGCGGCGCTGACGGCGGTGGCGGTGAGCGCCCAGGTCGCGGCGCAGACGGCGCCGCCCGCGCAGCCCGTCCCGCAGCCCCCGCCCGGCTTCGAGCAGGCCCCGCCTCCGGCCGCCCAGCCGGCGCCCCCGCCGGGGTACGCGCCCGGCTACCCGCCGCCCTACCCGCCGCCCTACCCGCCGCCGGGCTACCCGCCCGGCTACGCCCCGCCGGGCTACTACCCGCCGCCGGGCTACCCGACCGCGCCGCCGACGGCGCTGATGGATCCCGACAACCCGCCGCCCGGCTACCACACCGAGTCGCGGGCGCGCTCGGGGCTGCTCATCGGCGGCATCGTGATGTTCGGCGTCTCGTACGGGCTGAGCGCGGCGGGCGGCGCCGCGGCCGCCGGCGACAACAACGACGAGCTCGAGCCGCTGCTCATCCCGGTGGCAGGCCCCTTCATCACGCTCTCGACCGCGGGCGTCTTCGAGCGGAGCAACGACTCGCTCGTCACGTTGGGCAACGTCTTCGGCGCGATCGGTCTCATCCTCGACGGCGTGGTCCAGGTGGGCGGCGTGGCGCTCATCGTCGTCGGGCTCGCGGCGCGCAAGAGCGTGGTCGTGCGCGACAAGGCCGAGGACGCGGCCGTGCTAAGGCCGACGATCGGGCTCGGTCCCGGCGGCGCCACGGCGCGCTGGTCGTTCTGAGCGCGGCTACTTCTTGCCGCGCGAGCAGGAGCACGGCTGCTGCGGCGCGGCGGGCGGGGGCTGCTCGACGCAGGCCGCGAGCGAGAGGGCGGCCACGGTGAGGGCGATCCAGCGCATGGATCCCATGGTGCCAAGAAACGCGCCGCGCTGCCAACCCTCGAGGCCGGCCGACGCTCCTCCTCGCGTCGCCGTCGCGCCGAAGCTCGCTTCCCTCTCGCTCCGGGAGAGGGATCAGGGGTGAGGGAGAGACTCCGTCTCCACCTCCGCCTCGGGCTCCCTCACGAACGCCCTGGCGAACTCGCGCGGCGCGCGCTTCTTGCGGACGCAGCGGGTCGCCGCGCTCATGTAGCAGACGGTGAACGCACGCCGCGGCTCGGCGGTGCGGTTCACGTCCGAGCGGTGCCAGAGGAAGTTGTGGACGAGGATCGCCTCGCCACGCTGCGCGGGGACCAGGATCTTGCGGGCGTCCGCGCCGGAGGCGCGAACGAGGTCGTCGGGGATCATCCCGCCGAGCGGCGTCGCCAGCCCGCCCGCGTGGCTCCCGGGCACGAGCTCGAGGCAGCCGGCCTCCCGCCCGGCGTCGTCGAGGGCGGTCCAGATCTGCAGCTCCGGATCGCGGTCGAGCCCCCAGAAGCGGCCGCCGTCCTGGTGCCACGGCAGCACGGTGCCGCCGCTCGCCGGCTTGGTGAAGAGGCAGGCGCGGTAGATCGAGATCTCGCCGGTGATCCGCGCGCGCGCCACGCGCTCGAAGAGGGGATTGTCGATCCACGCGGCGAAGCGAGGGTCCTTCTCGAGCTTCTCGACCTTGCGGTACGCGAGCGTCGGGCCCTCGTACCCCCGGCCGAACGTGAGGTCCTCGTAGCGCCCCGTCTCGGTGTCGCGCTGGAAGAAGAGACCGGGGTAAGTGACCCGGCCGAGCATGATCGCGTCCGCGCGCTCGCTGAGCGACGCGGCCCCGGCGTCGTCGAGGACCCGCCCGAGCCGGGCCCAGCCGTGCTCGGCGAAGTGCGCCAGCACCGGCGCGAGGTCCATCGCGAGGACGCCCGGGCAGAGCACGCGGGCTACCTCCTCGCCGGCCGGTCGGCCGGGGGCAGCCGCGCGTACGCCGCGTCGGTGCCCGTGAAGGCGCGGTGGAGCTCGTCGATCCGGGCGCGCGCCTCCGCCGGCAGCTCGCGCGCGACCGCCGCCACCGCCGCCTCGAGGTGCGCCACGCTCGCGGGCCCGATCAGGATGGAGTCGACGAACGGCGCTCCGGCGACCCACGCGTAGGCGAGCTCGACGAGGTCGAGGCCGATCCCGCGCGCCAAGTCGGCGTAGGCGTCGCGGAGCTCGAAGAGGCGCGCCGACCAGTAGCGGCGCTGGTACATGGTGTTGCCGTCGAATCGCGAGCCCGCCTCGGCCGGGGCGCCGAGCGCGTGCCGCTCGGTGAGCAGGCCGCCGGCGAGCGGGTTGTAGACGCTGGTGTGGACGGGGTAGCGCCGGGTGAAGGCGGCGTACTCGACCTCGAGCTGGCGCACGAGCAGGTTGTAGATCACCTGGGAGACCTCGGGCCTCGGCGTGCCGCGCTCGCGCGCGAGCGTCATCGCCTCGAGGATCTGCCACGAGGCGTAGTTCGAGAGCCCGAGCGAGAGGACCTTGCCCTCGCGCACGAGCTCGCCGACGGCCTCGAGGCTCTCCTCGATCGGGGTCCGCGGATCCGGCGCGTGCAGGTAGTAGAGCTCGACGTGGTCGCGGCCGAGCCGCTCGAGGCTCGCGTCGATGGCGGAGCGGATCGCGGCGCGGGAGAGCCCCTCGGGATGGCGCCCGGCGCGCGCGAGGCCGACCTTGGTGGCGACGCGGACGTCGCTCCGGCCGGCGAGGGCGGCGCCGAGGATGCGCTCGGACTCGCCGTCGTTGTAGACGTTCGCGGTGTCGAACTCGCGCAGGCCGAGCTCGAGCGCGCGGGCGACGATGCGCTCCGACTCGGCGCGGCTCGTCCGCTTGCCGAAGTTCATCGTGCCCACCACGAGCGAGGGGCGGCGCGCGTCGTCGGCCGGGTCGCTCATGTCAGCTCCCCAGGTACGGCTCGAACGCCGCCCGGAAGCGGGGGCTCCACGAGCACGGTCGCGAGCTGACCGGATCGAGGCGGACGATGCGGGTCGAGTTCTCGGCGTAGAGCGCGGAGCCGTCGACCGAAAGGACGCGCCCGGCGATGGCGAAGCTCGAGGTCCCGAGGTGCGTGGGCCGGAGCTCGATGCAGATCTCTCCCTCGCCGCGGACGGGCTCGAGGTAGCGGATGTGGTGCTCGGCGACGACGTGGAACTTGTCCGGGTTCCGGGCGAGGTCGTCGTCCCAGCGGAAGCCGTGGGCGTTGAAGAGCTCGCCGCGGGCGCGCTCGATGAAGAGGAGGAAGCGCACGTTGTGGAGGATGTCGAGCGCGTCGAGATCGTCGAAGTAGACGCGCTGGATCGAGCGGTAGGGCGCGGCCGGCATCGGATCTCTCTAGCACCGGCTCGGCGCTCGAGGCGAGCGCCGAGAGTCACGGCGCACGAGCCCGGCAGCCAGGTCGCGCTCAGGGGCCGGCGTCGCAGGCGCCGCCGTCGATGGGGCCGGCGTCGGCCGGCGGCGCCTGGCAGGGGCCGCTCACGAGGTGCACGCCGACGCTCGTGTCCGCGGTGCAGCTCTCGACGGTGGCGACCACGCCCACGTCGCACGCGTGATCGAGCAGGCTCGCCATGGGCACGTCGTTGAAGAAGAGCAGCACGCCGTCGGCGTAGCGCGCGCCGTCGGGGCCGAGGACGAGCGGGAACACGCCGGCCTCCTGCGTCACCGGCGACTGTCCGTCGACCTCGGCGCGGAAGCGCACCCGCACCTCGGGCGCGTCGGTCCCCTCGACGCGCGCGACCGAGTCGATGAACCGGAACCCCTGGAAGCCGAGCGTGATCTCGGCGTCGTCTCCCTCCTCGAACGCGACGAAGGCCCCCTCCTGCCGCCGCCCCCAGCGGAGGGTGAGCGCGCAGGGCGCCGCGTCGACCTGCGGCTCGCCGCCGCCCTGGCCGCCGCCGCCCTCGGGGCAGCCCGCGGCCGCGAGCGCGCACACGATCACGGCGAGCCGCCGGATCGGCCTGTGCTGCGGCGAGGTTCGTCCAGCCGACGTCAAGAGCCGACCGCGGCGCGTGCAGCTGCCATGCCTCCCCACGCGGACCCTCGGCATCGCTCGCTGTGGGGGGTTTGGCGGATCGCGAACGCGCGCAAGAACGGACTTGGCCGCGGCCCACCGCGCAACGTCTGCGGCGGAGCGCAGCCCCTTCGTCGCCCGACGTTGACGGCGATCAAGCCGACGCGGTGGAGATCGGTCCCGCCACCGCGTCGTGGCTCAGGCGAAGGCTCGGACCAGGCCGCGGTAGACGTTCGCGTGGGCCGTGATCGTCGCCTCGAGATCGCGCCCGTAGCCGCCTCCGAGGGTGACCACGAGCGGCACGCCCAGGCGCCGCGCGAGATCGAAGACGCGGCGGTCGCGCGCGGCGAGGCCGCCGTGGGAGAGGGCGAGGCGGCCCAGCCGATCGCCGCGCAGCGGATCGACGCCCGCCTGGTAGAGGAGCAGCTCGGGGCGGAACGGCGGCACGCGCTCGAGCGCGCCGTCGAGCGCGGCGAGGTACTCGGCGTCCTCGCAGCCGTCGGCGAGCTCGACGTCGTGCGAGCTCCTCTCCTTGCGGAAGGGGTAGTTCCTCGCGCCGTGGAGCGAGAGCGTGAACACCGCCGGATCGCCGGCGAGGAGCGCGGCGGTGCCGTTGCCCTGGTGGACGTCGAGATCGAGGACGGCGACGCGGGCGACGCCGTGATCGCGGCGCGCGACCGCGATGGCCACCGCGAGATCGTTGAACACGCAGAAGCCCTCGCCGCGATCGGCGAACGCGTGGTGGGTGCCGCCCGCCATGTGCCCGGCGGCGCCCTCGGCGAACGCCCACGCGAGCGCGCACAGCGTCCCGCCCACCGAGCGGCGCGAGCGGGCCACGAGCCCCTCGCTCCACGGGAAGCCGAGCCGCCTCACCTCCCCCGCCTCGAGCGCCCCCTCGCGGACGCGCGCGAGGTAGGCGCCGTCGTGGACGAGCGCCAGGTCCGACCAGTCGGCGCGCGCCGCGGCGACCACGTGCCTCGGGTGCTCGCGCTCGAGCAGCTCGCGCACGCGCGCGTACTTGCCGGCCGGGAAGCGGTGCCCGTCGGGGAGGGTGAGCGGATCGCCGTCGGAGTGGACGAGCTTCATGCGCGGGCGCCGCCGCATCATGCCACGCCGCCGGGCGGCGCCGCCGCGACCTCCACCCGCGCCGCGGCTACGGCCAGCCAACGAACGGGTCCTTGGCGTGGATCGGCGCGCTCCGGAGCCGCGCCGCGCCCGCCTCGTCGTTCGGCCCGCCCGCCGTGCTCGTGGCGTAGTCGCGGGTGAGCAGGGCGAGGCCGATGATCGCGAGCAGCACGAGATCGGCCCCGCTCCCGCCGGTCGAGAAGGTCGGTCCGGCCGGCGTGGGCGGATACGCCGCACCACCGCCGCTGCCCGTCCCGACGCAGCCGGGGCCGGAGACGACCAACGCGAGCGCGAGCAGCAGCGCGGTGCCTGGACGAGCGGCGTGCACGCCAGGCAGACGTCCGCGGCCGCGCCAGGATTCGCCGCGCGCGCGCCGGATCCGTGCTCGCCGAGCGCGTATGCTGCTTCGCGTTTGCCGCTCCCCATCCTCTTCGCGGACGATGACCTGGTCATCGTCGACAAGCCGTCCGGGCTGCTCGTCCACCGCGGCTGGGGCGACGACGAGGTCGTCGCGATGACGCTGGTGCGCGACGCGGTGGGCAAGCACGTCCACCCGGTGCACCGGCTCGACCGCGGCACCAGCGGCGTGCTCGTGTTCGCGCTCCACCCCGAGGCGGCGCGGCGGGTGCAGCTCGAGCTCGAGGGCGGCGGCGCCAGGAAGCGCTACCTCGCGCTCGTCCGAGGCGCGCCGCCGGAGCGCGGCCTCGTCGATCACCCGATCCCGCGCGCGCCCGACGGACCGCGCGTGCCGGCGGTGACGGCCTTCCGGCGCCTCGTGCAGCTCGGCCGCTACGCGCTGGTCGAGGCGGAGCCGCGCACCGGGCGGCTCCATCAGGTCCGCCGCCACCTCAAGCACCTGAGCTGCCCGGTGATCGGCGACGCGAACTACGGCAAGAGCGAGCACAACCGCTTCTGGCGCGAGCGCTACGGCCTCGCCAGGCTCGCCCTGCACGCGGCGGTGCTCGAGATCGCGCACCCGTCCACCGGCGCGCGCATCCGCGTCGAGGCGCCGGTGCCTCCGGACCTCACCGGGCCGCTCGAGCTCGCAGGCGTCCCGCTCGCCGCCTGGGCCGGGTTCGGGCTCGGAGCGCCGTGGGACGACGCCGGCGCCCCCGCGGGCGAACCGGATCCGTCACCGGATCAGTGACCGACGGGCTCGTCGACGAAGGTGTCGCTCTCGTCGCCGGCGTCGGGCCCCAGCTTCGCGAGCTCCTTCTTCACGAGGTCCTGGTGGTGGATCTCCTCTTCGCAGAGCTCCTCGAACAGCTTCTTGACCTCCGCGTCGTGGATCCGGGGCAGCGCGGCGACGAAGAAGGCGTGCGCCTTCTCCTCGCTGCGCAGGGCCGCGTCGAGCGCGTCGCGGACCGGCATGAACGCCCGCGCCGCGTCGTAGTCGGGCGCCTCGACGTCGAAGAGCATGGCGCGCGTCACCGTGCGGGGCGCGTCGCCGAAGAGCCGCTTGCGCCGGTTCTCGAGCTCCTTGCCGTGGCGCGCCTCGTTCTTGGCCATGAACCCGAAGAACGACGCCGCCTCCGGCGTCGCGTGCGTCGTGAGCTGCCCCTCGAGCTCGAGGTAGCGCTCCTCGGCCTCCTCCTCGACGAGGACGGCGAGATCGAGCGCGTCCTTGAGGCTGAGCCGAGCGAAGTCGATGCCGCGCGTGGTCGTCATGAGACCCTCATTTCTGAACGAAGCCGTCGAGGACGCGCGCCGGCGAAGGCGCGGCGGCGCCGAGCGTGCGCTGCCGCTCGCGGATGAGGGCGTCGTACGCGGGAGGCGGTTCGGGGTTCCTGTAGAAGACGCCGGTGTGGAGCTCCTGCCCGTAGCCGCGCGCGAGGTCCATCGCCCGGAGGAGATCGGTCGGGTCGTGGTTGAGGCCCTGGAGCGGCTTCATCTGCGCCTTGTGCGCCTTCACCTGCCACTCGGGCAGCCCGAAGGTCACGCACGGCGACTGCACGTTGATGAAGGCGAAGCCGGGGTAGCGGATCCCCTCCTCGATCATCGCGGCGAGGCCCGCGATGTCGGCGGGCGTGCCCTGCGCGACGAACGGCGCGCCGTAGGCGAGCATGTAGAGCAGCGGGTTCACCGGCGCCTCGAGGCTGCCCTCGCTCGAGGTCACCGTCTTCAGGCCCCGCTTCGACGTGGGCGAGAGCTGCCCCTTGGTGAGCCCGTAGATCTGGTTGTCCATCACCAGGTAGGTGAGGTCGAGGTTGCGGCGCACGGCGTGCGGCAGGTGCCCGCCGCCGATCGAGAACCCGTCGCCGTCACCGCCGGCGACGACGACGAGCAGGTCCGGGTTGGCGATCTTGATCCCCTGCGCGATCGGGAGCGCCCGCCCGTGCACGGTGTTGAAGCCGTACGCGGTGGTGTAGCCGGGGATGCGGCTCGAGCAGCCGATGCCCGAGATGAAGGCGATCTCGTGCGGGGGCCGGCCGACGGCGGCGAGGGCGCGGTAGAGCGCCGAGAGCACGCCGAAGTCGCCGCAGCCCGGGCACCAGATGGGCTTGAGCTCGCTCTTGAAGTCCTTGGGGTCGTTGCACGTCTTGGCGTGATCGATGGCGGTGCTCATGCGGCCTCACTCGTTGGGCTGGAGCGCGTCGGCTTGCTTGCGCTGGAGCGCCAGCGCCGCGTCGCGGAGTCCGCGCACGACCTCGCGCGGCAAGAACGGGGCGGCGCCGCTCCGGCAGAACGCGCGCACGCCGGGAGGGACGTCGAGATACATGCGGATCAGCCGGTAGAGCTGCCCCTGGTGCGAGAGCTCGACGACGAGCCCGGCGCGCACCGACCGGAAGAACTCGGCGTAAATCTCCTCGGCGACGGGGAAGAGCAGCTGCGGGACGAGGACCTTGGCGTCGAGCCCCTCGGCGCGGGCCATCGTGAGCGCCTCGCGGCAGACGCCGGCGCTGCTCCCCCAGCCGATGAGGCAGAGCGCCGCCGACGGGTCGCCCTCGATGCGGAAGAGGTCGCGGCGCCGGAGCAGCGGATCGAGCTTCTTGAAGCGCTTCTCGTTCATGCGGGCGTGCAAGGCGCCGCTCGCGGTCGGCGCGCCGTGCTCGTTGTGCTCGATGCCCGAGGCGAGGTAGTGGCCGCCCGGCATCCCGGGCTGGCTGATCGGGCTCACGCCCGAGTCGGTCATGCGGAAGCGCGCGTAGTCGTCGAGCTGGGCGGGGCTGGGCTTCAGGCGCTCCACGATCTCGAACTTCGAGGTGTCGATGGGATCGACCGTCTCCTTGCGCTGGCCGATCTCCTGATCGGACAGGAGGATCACCGGCGTCTGGAAGCGCTCGGCGATGTTGAACGCCTCGACCGTCATCGCGAAGGTGTCGGCCACGCTGGTCGGGGCGAGGACCGGCCGGGCGGCGTCGCCGTGGGCCGAGAAGCAGGCCTGGAGCAGGTCCGCCTGCTCGGGCTTGGTCGGGATGCCCGTCGAGGGGCCGCCGCGCTGCACGTTGACGACCACGAGCGGCAGCTCGGCGATGGTCGCCAGGCCGATCATCTCGGTCTTCAGCGACATGCCCGGGCCCGACGTCGCCGTCATCGCCTTGGTCCCCGCGAACGAGGCCCCGACCGCGGCGCCGATGCCGGCGATCTCGTCCTCGGCCTGGAGCACGGCCCCGCCGTACTTCCAGATCTCGCGCGAGAGGTACTGCATGATCTCGGTCGAGGGCGTGATCGGGTAGCCGCCGAAGAAGCGGCAGCCCGCGAAGATCGCCGCGGCGGCGCACATGTCGTTGCCGTCGGTGAGGAGCTTCGTCCCCGCCGCGCCGGTCGGCGGCGACATCTTGATCGGGCGCTTGAGCGGGTGCTCGGTCGCGTAGGCGACGCCGACGCCGAAGGCGCGCTCCGCCGAGGCGATGACCTCGGGGCCCTTCTTCGCGAGCTTCTTGCGGAGGTAGCGGACGAGCCCCGCCTCGACCAGGCCGAACCAGCCCGCGAGCAGCCCGAGCACCAGCGTGTTCTTGGCCTTGTCGGCGCCGGCGCGCTTCACCAGCTCGCCGAACGGGACCGGGACCGCCTCGGCCGGCGTGACCCCGACGAGCGGGAGCTTGTCGGGCGCGACGCCGCTCTTCGCCTCGTAGATCACCACGGTCGACCCGCCGACCGGCAGCTCGGCGCCGAACTTGAGGAAGTCGTCCCAGTCGAGCGCGACGGCGACGTCGAGCGTGTCGCCCGGGTTCGCGATCGCGCGGGTCGACACCCGCACGCGGCACGACGACTCACCGCCCCGGATCTGCGGTCCGAAGCTCTTCGTCATGATCGCGTGGTAGCCCTCCGCCGCAGCGGCGCCGATCAAGAGCTCGCCCGCGGAGACGATCCCGTCTCCGCCCGAGCCTGCCATCCCGATGACCAGGTTTTCGAGCATGTGTGCTCCCGAGGCCGGGCGCGATGCTCCGGCGACCGCCCGCAAAGCAAGCGCGATGCCACTGGCCTGGACGCACGTTCCGGCCGTCGGAGGCTGCAGAGGTTGCGCGCAGGCGCAAAACGAACGCGCTGCGACGGGCTTGCCGGGAGGCGCAGACGGGACGGCGCCGCTGCGTCCTCGCCGGGGACGAAGCGCGCCGTGCGGCATCGAACGAGGTGGATGGCCCCGATGCGGTCTCGGTTCCACGCCGCCGCGCTGGCTCTCTGGATGGCGGGCTGCGCGGGCGCCGACGGCTGCGGATCGGAGGACGGCGGCGGAGCGCCGCCACCCGGGAGCGGCGCGGGCGGCGCGCCGGTGTGGCCGCCCGCAGGTGGCGGCGACGGTGGAGCGTCGGCGGCCTCGTCCGGGGCGGCGACGTCGGTGAGCAGCGGCGGTGGGAACGGCGGCGCGGGAGGGGATGGCGGCGGCGGGGGCGGAGCGACGGGCGCCGTGGGCTCGGGCGGGGCAGGCGGTGCGGGCGGCGGCGGCGCAGGCGG
>CAYJPW010000248.1:0-12177 GCA_964372055.1 uncultured Polyangiaceae bacterium | reverse complement strand
TCGGACCTCGGGCCTCGAGTGGCGTTGGTCGGACGAATGTCCGACACCTCTTCAGCGCGACTCGTACACGTTCATCGCCGGCAGCTCGACGGCGGTGAGGAACCCGCCCTTGCCGCAGCGCGTGTCGATGCCGATGACGTCGGTCCCGGCCCAGAGATCGGTCGGGTCCTCGGGCGTGTAGCCGGAGAGCTCGGGCGGGAGGTTCTGCGTCGCGGTGTGCCCGAAGACGACCTTCTTGCCGCGGTAATTCTCGAAGAAGTCGTCGTCGCGCAGCCAGAGGAGCTTGATCGGGTCGTCGACCTCGGACGGGTGGAGGAAGCGGCCGTCCTTCTTGGGGACGCCGGCGTGGACGTAGACCGCGTGGTCGTCCTCGTACCAGAACGGCAGCTCGCGCATCCACGCCACCACGTCGGCCGGGAAGAAGCGGCCGGAGGTCATGAGCTCGAGGTCCTCGCGCGACGGCATCTCGTCGTCGACGCCGTCGGCCCCGCTGAAGGAGCGGTAGCACTGCATGCACCCGTTGCCCGGCGGGATCACGAACTCGGGCCAGCCCTTGTCGATGACCCGGAGCCACGAGTCCTCGTGGTTGCCCCGGAGGGTCACCACCTTGGCCGGCGTCTTGCGGGCCGTCTCGCTCGAGAGGGCGCGCACGTGGCGGACGACGCCCGCCGAGTCCGGCCCCCTGTCCACGTAATCGCCGAGGAACACGAGCGTATCGCCGGCGTCGAGGGCGGGCAGCCGCGAGAGCAGGATGCGCAGGTGCTTGAGGTCCCCGTGGACGTCGCCGATGGCGAAGGTGCGGCCGGCCATCCGCGCTACCGGCCGGCGCGCGTCGCCGCGCCTCGAGGGGGGTTGCCCTTTCGCCGAACCGGATCCATGGGGGAGTCGATCTTACGGACGACCATGAGCACCGACAACCCCATCCACCAAGCCCAAGACACCTCGGCCCCCGGCGCGGTCGAGCTCCCCTTCCAGGCCGAGGTCCAGCAGATCCTCGCCCTGGTCATCAACTCGCTCTACGCGAACAAGGAGGTCTTCCTCCGCGAGCTCGTCTCGAACGCGTCCGACGCGCTCGATCGGGGGCGATTCCTCGCGCTCACCCGCAAGGACATCGCCGAGCAGGTGGGCGAGCCGCGCATCGCGATCACGCTCGACGACCAGGCGCGCACCCTGACCATCGACGACAACGGCATCGGGATGACGCGCGAGGAGGTGATCCAGAACCTCGGCACCATCGCCCGCTCCGGGACGCTCGAGTTCCTGAAGCAGAACGCCGAGGCCGCCAAGAAGGACCAGGCCCTGAAGCTCATCGGCCAGTTCGGCGTCGGCTTCTACGCCGCGTTCATGGTCGCCACGCGCATCGACGTGAAGACGCGCTCGATGCTCCCGGGCGCCGAGCCGGTGCTCTGGCGATCGACGGGCTCCGGCTCGTTCACCGTGCTGCCCGGCGAGCGCCAGCACCCTGGGACCGAGATCGTCCTTCACCTCAAGGACGACGCGCTCGAGTTCACCAAGAAGTGGCGCGTCGAGGAGGTCATCCGCAAGTACTCCGACTTCGTCACCTTCCCCATCCACCTGAACGGCGAGGTCGCCAACCGCTCCTCGGCGATCTGGGCGCTGCCCAAGTCGCAGGTGACCGACGAGCAGCACACCGAGTTCTACCGCCACCTCACCGGCCACCCCGAGGAGGAGCCGATGCTGCGCGTCCACTACGCCGTCGACGCGCCGGTGCAGTTCCACGCGCTCCTCTACGTCCCCGGCAAAGCGCCGGTGGACCTGTTCCACAAGGAGCGCAAGGGGGTGCGCCTCTACGCCAAGCGCGTCCTCATCCTCGAGGACTGCGACAAGCTCCTGCCCATCTACCTGCGCTTCATGCGCGGCGTCGTCGACTCCGAGGACCTCTCGCTCAACGTCTCGCGCGAGATGCTCCAGGAGAGCCGAGCGCTCTCCCAGATCGAGCAGCAGCTGACGAAGCAGGTCCTCAAGGCGCTCAAGGAGCTCGCCGACGGCGACGCCGAGAAGTACGAGCGCTTCTGGGTCGAGCTCGGGCGCGTCCTCAAGGAGGGGCTCACCGTCGACTGGAAGAACAAGGACGCGATCGCCGAGCTCTGCCGCTTCGAGTCGATGGCCGCCGGCGAGGGCAAGCTCACCTCGCTTCGTGCTTACGTCGACGAGATGCCCGAGGGGCAGAAGGACATCTACTACGTGACGGGGCTCTCGCGCCGCGCCGTCGAGCAGAGCCCGCACCTCGAGGCCTTCAAGAAGCGCGGCTACGACGTGCTCTTCCTCGTCGACCCCATCGACGAGTGGGTCGTCCAATCCCTCCCCGAGTTCGACAAGCGGCGGCTCCGGAGCATCGCCCACGGTGAGCTCGATCTCGGCGACGAGCCGGAGAAGGCGCCGGAGGGCGACGTCGCCGGCGCGATCGCGGCGGTGAAGGCGGCGCTCGGCGATCGCGTGAAGGACGTGCGGGCGAGCCGGCGGCTCACCGACAGCGCGAGCTGCCTCGTCGCCGACGAGGGCGACCTCGGCGCCAACATGCAGCGCATCCTCAAGATGATCGACCAGAAGACCGAGGAGGCGAGGCGCATCCTCGAGCTCAACCCCTCGCACCCGATCGTGAAGAACCTCGACGCGCTCGCGGCGAAGGAGCCTCGCTCGGAGCGGCTCGGCACGTGGGCGGAGCTGCTCTACGATCAGGCGCTGCTCGCGGAGGGCGTGGTGAGCGATCCGGCGAAGCTGGTGCGCCGCATCCAGGATCTCTTGACCGAAGTCACGAACGCCGCCGTGAAGCCGTAGCTCGGATCAGAGCGCGATCTTGGGCTTCTTCGGGTGGCGGCGGTAGACGAGGATGGTCCGGCCCAGGAGCTGGGCGACCTCGGCGCGAAGGGGGGCGCCGAGGCGCTCGGCGACGTCGGCGCGATCGTCGGGGCACTCGGTGCCGAGGCGCACCTTGACGAGCTCGTGCTGCGTGAGCGCGGCGTCGACGGCGGCGGTCGCGGCTTCGGTGAGCCCGTGCTTGCCGAGCTGGACGACGGGCTCGAGGTGGTGGCCGAGGGCGCGGAGCTTGCGGCGCTGCTTGCCGGTGAGCGGCGGCCGGGCAGGTTCGGTGTCGGCGGCCGGCTCGGCGGTCTCGTCTCCTTCGCCGGGCGCGGCCTCGTCGGGGTCGGGCTTCGCCGTGGGCTCCTTGCGCGGGCGGGTGGGCATGGCGCGCCCATAGCATCGCGGCGGGCCGGCCGGATCGGCGGCGGCGCGGCGCCCCGGGCGGCCGCGGCCCAGCGCCGTCGATCGGCCGGGGGAACGCGTGTAGAGTCGGCGCCGCCATGCCGGTCCGGCTCCACGTCAACATCGATCACGTCGCGACCGTGCGCAACGCGCGCGGCACCGCCTACCCGGATCCCGTGCTCGCCGCGCAGCTCTGCGAGGCCGCGGGGGCCGACGGGATTACCGCGCACCTCCGCGAGGACCGGCGCCACATCCGCGACGACGACGTGGCCCGCCTCCGCGCGGCGGTGAGCACCCTCCTCAACCTGGAGATGGCCGCGACCGACGAGATGATCCGCATCGCCGAGCGCGTCCGGCCCGAGGTGATCACGCTCGTCCCCGAGCGGCGCGAGGAGCGCACCACCGAGGGCGGCCTCGACGTCGGGGCGCAGCGCGGGCCGGTGAGCGCGGCGGTGGCGATGGCGAGGGGCGCCGGCATCAAGGTCAGCCTCTTCGTCGCGCCGACGATCGAGGCGGTCGAAGCCTCGAAGGCGATCGGCGCGACGCAGATCGAGCTGCACACCGGCGAGTACTGCCACGCGCGCGGCGCCGGCCGGGACGCCGAGCTCGCGCGCCTCGCCGACGCGACGCGGCACGCGCTCGGGCTCGGCCTCGAGGTGGCCGCCGGGCACGGGCTCACCCGCCACAACGTCGGGCCGGTCGTGGCGATCGACGGGCTCGCCGAGGTGAACATCGGCCACTCGGTGATCGCCGACGCGGTCCTCTTCGGCCTCGAGCGCGCCGTCCGCGATCTCCGCGCCGCGATCGACCGCGGCGTGCGCCAACGGCAGGCGCGGCCGTGATCCCGGTCCTCACCCGGGCCCAGATGCGCGAGTTCGATCGCTACGCGATTGAGACGTGCCACGTCCCCGGCGTGGTCTTGATGGAGAACGCCGGGCGCGGCGCGGCCGACGTGCTCTCGGCGATGGCGGCCGCGGCCCCGAAGCGCGGGCGGCGCGCGCCCGAGCGCCCGCGCGCGGCCCCGAACGGCAGGTCGCTGCCGCCGCCTGCGCCGGGCGGCAAGCCGGCCACGCCCGGAGAGCGCGCGCACTCGTTCCCGGTCCGGCACGTGAAGGCGCCCGGCCAGCCCGCCGACTACCCCCTCGACGCGAGCGTCGTCGTGGTCTGCGGCGCGGGCAACAACGGCGGCGACGGCTTCGTGGTGGCGCGGCACCTCCTCGCGCGCGGCGCCGACGTCGAGGTGTTCCTCGCCGGCGCGAGCGAGAAGGTCACCGGCGACGCGCGCATCAACCACGACGCGTACATCGATCTCGGCGGCCGCTTCCGCGAGCTCCCGGCCGGCGCCGATCTCGCTCCGCTCGAGGAGGCGCTCGACCGCGCCGACTACGTCATCGACGCCATCTTCGGCACCGGCCTCGACCGCCCCATCCAGGGCCACCTCGTCGGCGTCATCGCCGCCATCAACCAGGCGCCGTGCCGGTGCGTGGCCCTCGACGTCCCCTCGGGGCTCGACGCCGACAGCGGCGCGCCGCTCGGGACGGCGGTCCTCGCCGACGACACGGTCACCTTCGGGCACCTCAAGATCGGCCTGCTCACGCCGGAGGGCGCGCGCCTCGCCGGCAACGTGCACGTCGTCGATCTCGGGATCCCCGATCCTCCCATCCTTGCGCACGTCGGCCATGTCGCCGAGGTGATCCGCCGCGAGACCATCGGCTCGTACCTCGTGCCCCGCGAGGCCAACGTGCACAAGCACGAGGTCGGCGACGTGCTGGTCATCGCCGGCTCCGCCGGGAAGCTCGGGGCCGCGTGGCTGACCGCGCGGGCGGCGTACCGCGCCGGCGCCGGCCTCGTGACGGTGTGCAGCTGGCCCGACGCGATCACCTCGCTCGAGACCCGCGTCGTCGAGGTGATGACCGCGCGCATCGATCCCGAGCGGATCGCCGGCTCGCTCGACGCCGCGCTGGCGGGGCGCCGCGCCGTGGCGATCGGGCCCGGCTTCGGGCTCGACGAGGCCGCGCGCATCGCCGTCGATCACGTGGTGCTCGGCTGGGACGGCCTCAAGGTCGTCGACGCCGACGCCATCACCCACTTCGTCGGGCGCGCCGACGCCATCGCCAAGGCGCGCGGCCGCGTCATCCTCACGCCGCACCCCGGCGAGCTCGGGCGGCTCTTGGGGCGGCCGGGACGAGCCATCGAGCGCGACCGCTTCGGCGCGGTGCGCGAGGCGGTGAGCCTGACCAAGGCGACGGTGGTGCTCAAGGGCGCGCGGACGATCATCGCCACCCCCGACGGCCGCCTCTACATCTGCATGGCGGGCAACCCCGCCCTGGCGACGGCCGGCTCGGGCGACGTGCTCACCGGCATCGTCGCCGCGTTCGCCTGCAACCTCTCCGCCGATCGCGCGGCGCGCGCCGGCGTGCTCGTCCACGCCCTGGCCGGCGACGCCTGGCGCGAGAAGGTCGGCGCCGATCGCGGCCTGCTCGCGACCGAGATCGCCGACGAGGTGCCCGAGATCCTGGCCTCGCTGATGGCGGCGCCGTAGTCGGCTCCGTCGGAGCGACGGATCAGCGGCGGCGCGGCTTGCGCGGGCGCCGCGCCGAGGCGCTCGCGACCGGCGCCTTCCCGGCGGGCTTGCGCACCGGCTTGCGCGGCTTCGGCACACGCGCCGGCGGAAGGGCCGGTGGGCGCGCCGGCGCCGGGAGCGCCGACTCGCGCTGGCGGTGCTTGCGCGCCGCGCCGGCGTGGCGCTTGGCCTTGTCGAGGGCGCGGGCGAGCGCGCGCCGGATCTCCTCGTCGGTCTCGAAGATGTGCTCGACGACGCTCGCGAGCGTCGCGTCGATCGCCGTGGTCACGAGCGGCGCGTCCTCGATCTCGGGGACGTAGGCCGGGTAAGGCGGGCTCTCGTCGACCCAGGTGCCGCCCTCGCGCCGGCGGATGGCGGTGTGGAGCTGCTCGGGGCCCCAGGCCACGTACACGTGCGTGGTCGCGACGCGCGCGTCGACCGGCACCGCGTGGGTGAAGGTCTGGAGCTCGAGGTCGCGCATCACCAGCCCCTCCTTCTTCGTGGCGATCGCGAACGCGTGGTAGCCGACGAGCCGTAGCTCGTACTCGAGGTGCTTGACCATCTTGTGGACGGTCACCGTCTTCATCTTGTCGGCGATGCCGGCGGCGCTCGCTTCCTCCTGCGTCTCGACGGTCTCCTCGCGCGACACCACGCTCTCGCGCGTCGTCGCGCTCGACCACGCGTCGGTGAGCTCGCTGGCGAGCGTGGCCGAGAACTTCGAGGTCACGCGCCCCGCCCCGAGGCCTCCGGAAGCCTGCGTCTCGCTGGCGATGGACTCGATGAGCTTCTCCGCGACCGAGCGGGTGAAGTTGTCGGTCACCTTCTCGACCTTGAGGATCGTCCGGCGCGTCGAGGTGCGGATGGTCCGCGAGTCGTTCTCGGTGAGGTGGAACCGGTTCACCACCGGGCCGCGGAGGAGGGTCGGGTGCTCGCGGCAGGTGAGCCGGAACTTGAGGAGCACGTTGCGGTAGCGGGCGTCGGTGCCGATCCCGCCGTCGAGCTGCCAGCCGTCGAGCGAGGCGAGCTCCTTGAGCGACGGGACGGTGAAGTAGGTGGTCGTGTCGGCCATCGGGTCTTCGAGCGGCCGCGAACGCGGTCCGGGGCTTGGCTGAGCGGGTTTGCGTCGCAGACGATACAAGGCGACCGCCACCGCCGCGAGGGCGATGACGGTACGGGCGTTCACGGTCGGCCCCGGGCGCCGCGGAGCAGACCGGGCGCGCGCCCTCGACGCTCGAGCGCGGCTGCGGCAGACTATTCCGTTCCGCTACCCACGCGGAAACCCACACTGTATGCTTTCGGTCTTGCTTGACGTCATCGCCGCGTCAGTGCCCCATAGGAGCCCGGGCGGGACTCCTTCATGAGCGCGAGTTGCTTCGTCTGCGGCAGCGCACTCAGCGCAGGTAGGTTTTGTCCTGCCTGCGGTTCGGAGCAGCCTGACCCCACCACGGTCCCCATCGAGGTCGATCCGTTCATCGGCCGGACCATCAGCGACCGCTACGAGGTCACCGAGCTCATCAACATCGGGGGGATGGGCCGCGTCTACAAGGCCCAGCACAGCGCCCTCGGGCGCACGGTCGCGATCAAGTTCATCCACCCGCACCTGCTCACCGCGGAGGAGATCGTCACCCGCTTCATGGTCGAGGCGCAGACCGCGAGCCGCCTCAACCACCCGAACGTGGTGTCGATCTTCGACTTCGGCCGCACCCCTGCGTCGGAGGGCGGCCACCTCTTCCTGGTGATGGAGTACCTCGCGGGCCCGGATCTCTCGACGGTCCTGCACTCCGGCGGCCCGCCGATGAAGCTCCAGCGCATCGCCGACGTCCTCTGCCAGACGCTCGCGGCGCTCGGCGAGGCGCACCACCTCGGCATCACGCACCGCGACGTGAAGCCCGAGAACATCATCCTCGAGCCGAAGCGCTCGGGCGGCGATCAGATCAAGGTGATCGACTTCGGTATCGCCAAGCTCGGCGGTGCCCGCCGCCTCACCGCGGCGGGGCAGATCGTCGGCACGCCGTATTACATGGCGCCCGAGCAGGCGAGCGGGGCGAAGGAGATCGGCCCCGGCGTCGACCTCTACGCCGTCGGCGTCATCCTCTTCGAGCTCCTCACCGGCCAGCTCCCCTTCGACGGGGCGACGCCGGACGCGGTCATGATCCAGCAGCTGAGCGCGCCGCGTCCCGATCCGCGCGACGTCGCGCCCGATCGGAAGATCCCGGCGGCCCTCGCGGCCGTGGTCCGGCGCGCCATCGACATCGACCCGGCCAAGCGGTTCACCTCGGCCGAGGATCTGGCGAAGGCGATCGTCGAGGGCATCTCGGAGGTGCCGTGGTCCAGCCGCCACGCCTCGCTCTTCCCGCCGTCGGCGCCGCCCTCGCAGCCCGCCGCGCCGCGGAGCGTGCCTTCGTCGGGCCTGAGGAGCACCCGCGCGCTCGCCGCCACCACGCCGGCGCACGCCGCCATCCCCGAGCCGGCCGCCGTCGACGCGACCGCGCGCGCCCTCTCGGACTCGCCGCCCGCGGTGAGCGAGGTCGTCCCCCTCGTCGAGCCGATCACGACCGCACCCGACTCGGTGCGCCCGCGGCCGGGCGACGAGCGTCCGCTCGTCGGGCGCGACGGCGAGCTCGCCTGGGCCCGCGCGGCGCTCGCCGATCGCGGCGTCGTCGCGCTGGCGATGTGGGGCCGCACGGGCACCGGCAAGAGCCGCCTCCTGCGCGAGATCGCGCGGCTCGCCGAGGCGGGCGGGGCGCGCGTCCTCGACGTGGCCGCGAGCCCACACCCGCGCGGCGAGGTCACCTGCTCGGGCCTGCGCGCCATCATCCGGCGCTTGGTCGGGGTCTCGGATCCCATGACGGCCGTGCGCGGCGCCGCGCACCTCGAGCTCGACGGGCTCCGGGCGATCTGCCGCGGCGAGCTCCCCGCCCGCGGCATGGCGGCCGCGTCGATCCGCCGCAGCATGAGCGCCGCGCTGGCGTGGGCCGTCCGTCAGGCCTCCGAGGCGGGGGGCGGGAAGCGCGTCGTGCTGGCGATCGACGACGCCGACCAGCTCGACGGCATCTCGCGCGCGAGCCTCGCCGATCTCGTGGTGCACGACGGCCTGCCGGAGCTCGTAATCGTGACGACCACGAGCTCCGCGCCGGACGGCTGGTTCTCCGAGCGCGTGCGCGTCCGGCCGATC
Organism: uncultured Polyangiaceae bacterium; assembly: GCA_964372055.1. GTDB lineage: Bacteria > Myxococcota_A > Polyangia > Polyangiales > Polyangiaceae > CAYJPW01. Next base: position 3,214 of record CAYJPW010000248.1, on the reverse strand, counting down.
GAGGGACTCTCCGAGGCCGACGCGGAGCGCATGCTCGCGGGCATGAAGGGCATCGAGCGGCTGGGCCGCCCCGAGGGCGACATCGAGCCGCTCTACGTCGAGCAGCTGATGCGCTGGCACGCCGAGGAGCCTCTCCACCAGGCGGCCCCGCCGCGCCTCGTCGATCTCGTCGAGTGGCGCATGCGCAACGTGCCCGCGGCGCAGCGCCGGACGCTCCAGGTGCTCGCGCTCGTGGGCGGCGGCACGTTCGAGGCGCTCGCCGGGCTCCTGCCGCGGCGCGAGGACCTGGCCGAGTCGATCGAGCCGCTCTCGAAGGCGGGCTTCATCACCAAGCGCGCCGGCGGCGGCGCCGTCATCGCGCACCGCATCTTCGGGCAGATCGCGCTCGCGATCGCGCCGCGCGGCGCGCTCGCCGATCTGCACGCCCGCGTCGCCGACGCGCTCGCCGGCGCGCGCAACAAGATCGAGCGCCGCGCCTACCACGCCATCCGCGGCCGCCCCGACTTCGAGGCGTTCCTCCTGCTCGAGGAGTGCGCGCGCAGGAGGACGGCGCACGGCGACGACGAGGGCGCCATCGCCGCGCTCCAGGACGGCCTCGCGGCGGCGCGCGCCGGGATGATGCGCGGCGACGTCGAGGCCACCAGCGGGTGCCTCGTCTTCGGACACAAGCTCGGCGAGGCGCTCCTCCAGGCCGGGCGGCTCGACGAGGCCATGGGCGTGCTCAGCGAGATCCTGGATCTGGCCGGGCCGAACGATCTCGAGCGCGCGCTGACGCTCGAGCAGCTCGCCCTCGTGGCCGAGCGGCGCGATCGCTCCGCCGAGGCCGAGGCGCGCCGCCGCGAGGCGCTGGTCATCGCCGACAAGCTCGGCAACCGCGAGCTCGCCGAGCGCCTCCGCAAGCCGCCCGCCCGCACCGGAACCGGACCGCGCCAGTACGAGGTCGGCCGCTCCGACATCAACGCGCTCGGCAGCGGCCCGCCGTCGAGGCGCTCGGCCAAGGAGTAGCCGCTCTCCGGCTCACTCGCTGCTCGCGTCTCGACCTCACCCGACCCCTCCAGACCTCACCCCCCAACCCCTGACGGGAGAGGGGGAGCGCCGCGAGAACGCGAGGACGCTTCTTGCGAGGCAGACGCGCCAAAGGCGGCGGCGCGATCGGTGTCTGACGGCTCGCATCGCGAGAGGCGCGCGCCGTCCCGTCACCCGCGCGCCTCGCGAGCGAGGAGGAAGTCATGTCCTTCCGTCTGGCGAGCGTGTGCCTGCCCGCCGCCGTGGCCGTCGCCGCGGCGCTCTCGTCCCACCCGTCCTCGGCGGCGGAGATCTGCATCTCGCCCGCGGCCGAGCAGGCGCTCTCGAGCTGCTCGGGCCTCGGGCCGAAGGACGGCGTGACCAAGCGCCGCGAGCTCGGCCTGCACCCGCCGCCGCCCCCGCGCGCGGCGGGGTCGACGGCGCCGCCGAGGCCGATCGGCCCGGGCGCGTCCGGGATCGCGCGGCGCGAGCTCGCGTCGGTGCGAGCGCAGCAGCTCCTCGTCGCCGAGATCCAGGGGCTCGAGAGCCTGGTCGCCTCGACGCCGAAGAGCGCGCCGGATCGGCCCAAGCTCCTCCGCAGGCTCGCCGACGACTACGTCGAGCTCGAGGCGGCCGCGCAGCGCGGCGAGACGCAGGCCCAGATCCGGCGCGACGAGGCCAAGCGGAAGAAGGACGCGCGGGCGGCGGCGACGGCCGACGCCGAGGCGAGGAAGTCGGCCTCGGTCGCGGTCGCGGCGCGCGGCGCGGCGATCAAGCGCTACACCGAGCTCTCGACCGGGTACCCGAGCTGGTGCGCGTCGGCGGGCGCCGATCCCGCCAAAGCCTCGGGCTGCGCCGACGAGGTGCTCTACGATCTCGCCTACGAGCACGAGCAGGCGGGGCAGCTCGCCGAGGCCCGCAAGGTCTACTTCGAGCTCGTGCAGCGCCACCCGACGTCGCGGTACGTGCCGCACGCCTACCTCGCGTTCGGCGAGCTCTTCTTCGGCGAGGCCGCCGCGGATCCCTCGAAGTATGCGCTCGCCGAGCAGTCGTACGCCGAGGTGGTGAAGTACCCGGCGCCGGCGAACCGCATGGAGGGCTACGCGCACTACAAGCTCGGGTACGTCTACTGGAACCAGGGCGAGCACGCGAAGGCGCTCACCGAGCTGCGGCGCACGATCGACATCGGCCAGAGGCTCCCGTCCCTCGCCGGCGCGGCGCAGCTCGCCGACGCGGCGCGCCGCGACATCATCCCCATCTACGCCGCGGCGGGCGACCCCAAGAAGGCGCACGAGTTTCTCCAGCCGCTCGCGGGCGACGCGCGCCGGACGCTGAAGATGATGGACGACCTCGGGCGCGCCTACCTCGACACCGGGCACTACGCCGAGGCGATCGACCTGTACGAGGACCTGCTGCGCCGCGATCGCGACGCGGGCGGCTGCGCCTACCAGGGCCGGATCACCGAAGCGACGCTCGCCCTGCGCTCCGGCAACAAGGCCGCGATCCGCGCCGAGCTCGATCGCCAGCTCGAGGCGCGCAAGCGCTTCGTCGCCGGAGACCACCCCGCCGAGGCGGAGCTCGCCTGCGACAACGTCACCGCGAGCCTCGTGCTGGAGACGGCGATGGCCTGGCACCTCGAGGCGGTCGGATCGCACGGCGTCCGGGGCACCGGCGACAAGCGCACGATGGCGCAGAGCGCGGAGCTCTACGCCGCCGCGCTCGACGCGTTCGGCGACGGCCTCGCCCGCGTCGAGTACCCGCGCATCGTGAAGGAGGACTGGCCGACGGCGTCGAGGGTCCGCTACCTGCTCGCCGATCTGCTCTACGCACAGAACGACTGGCGCAAGTGCGGCCCGGCGTTCGACGCCGTCTTCCTCGCCGATCCCTCCGGCCCCGACGCCGCCGAGGCCGCCTTCACCGCGGCGATCTGCTACGAGAAGGTCTACTTCGAGTCGCACGCCGGCGGCAGCGATCGCGCCGGCCGGGGCGCGCGGCGCACGACGGCCCAGGAGCTCGCGCCGATCCCGATGAGCGACGCCCAGAAGGCGATGGTCGGCGCCTTCGATCGCTTCGCGTGCTTCGTGCACCCGGCCGCCGGCGACAAGGCGGCGCTCGAGCAGCTCGTCGAGATCAAGTACGCGCGGGCGCGGACCTACTTGGGTGCAGTTCCCGATCTGCGCCTGAAGAACAAAGCAATTCCGATCACTTG
>CAYJPW010000247.1:0-12313 GCA_964372055.1 uncultured Polyangiaceae bacterium | reverse complement strand
GGGGCGGCCCGGGCGCTCCCACGCCGCACTCCGCGGGCGGCGGCTGGGGGGAGGGCGGGACCGGCGGCGCGCCGGCGACGGGCGCCGGCGGCTCGAGCACGACGAGCACGACGAGCGGCGCGGGCGGCTCGATCCCGACCGACTGCAAGACCGAGTGCCTCGGCGTCGAGTGCGGGCCGGTCCCCGATGGATGCGGCGGCGTCCTCGCCTGCGGCGACTGCGGCGACGGCACCGACGTCTGCATCAAGGAGGCGCCCGAGTTCCAGGGCGACGTCAAGAGCGGCGTCGACGCGGTCAAGGCCGAGCACCCCGAGTACTTCGACTTCGACGACTCGGTCGGCGGCGAGAGCGTCAAGGTGCTCGATCCCGCGGGCTTCCGGGACGGCGTCGTCGTCTGGGTGAACGCGAGCTCGAGCCTCGTCTGCATCCCCGACGCGAACGACAGCCGCGAGATCCGCGTCAAGGATCAGGTCGTGGACGCGGCGGAGAACTACCTGCTCATCACGTCGGGCGGCTACAGCGTCTACAAGTACACGTCGACCTGCTACCCGGCGGGGTTCTGAGCTTCGGATCCCGACGTGCTCGGCGGCACGCTCGCGGCCCCGAACGGCGGCCGGGTCCACGAGGTGGGCGCGCTGACGCCGGCCGAGGCTGCCCGCGATGCCGGCCGCGCAGCGCCGGTCGGCCCCGCCCAGGCTTCCCTGTCTGCGGACCGTTGACGCACGCCTGGAACACCGACAAAAAGGTCGCCATGCACGAAGAGAACATGGCGATCGTGAAATCGCTCGTCAGCGTGGCCTGGGCCGATGGCGTGTTCGCGGAGCAGGAGCGCGAGATGATCGAAGCGCTCATCGCCGCCTTCGAAGCGAACGACGACGAGGCCAAGGCGATCCGCGCCTACGCCGCCGAGAAGAAGACGCTCGACGACATCCCGCTCACCGATCTGTCGGCCGACGATCGGCGCGTGCTCGTGCAGCACGCGGTGCTGCTGTCGTTCATCGACGGCGAGCAGCACGCCGACGAGAAGGCGCACATCGAAGAGCTCTGCAAGAAGCTCCGCATCCCGGACGACGAGGCCAAGGGGCTGCTCAGCGCGGCCGAGGGCCGCGCCAAGCGCTTCCTCAACCTGCTCTGATCGGCTCCGGGCCGGCGCGCACCGGCCTCACGGCTCGGGCGGCGGCTGCGGGCCGGGCACGATCCCGGCGATGTCCGGATCCTCGCCCGGCTGCAGGGGCCGCGCGTCCTTCTCCTTCTTGCGCTGGACGCGCTCGGCCTCCTTGTCACGCTGCTTCTGCTGGCGTGCGAGCTCTTTGCTGCGCTTCATGCCTCCACGATTCATCGCTCACCTCCTGCCTCGGGGCGGATCGCGCCCCGCTTCGCGGCGCCGCCAGCCGCGCGTGGACGCGCCGTGCGGTCGCTTGCGCGATGACGGATCATCGATTGCACGCCACCGCCCGGGCCGGCGCCGCGGTCGAAGCGGAGTCGGACGAGGTCGGTGACGTTCGTGAGGCCTGCACTCTAGCGGTTGGCCCCCCGGGCGCAACCTGCTCTTCCCGCTTTCTCCGCCTCGGTGCGATCGGGCTCTCCCCGCGAGGCCGTCGTCCCGGAACGCCGCGGCGATGCGCTTGCGTTCGGGCCGCAAGGCGCGGCCTCGCCGATTCGGAGGTCGAACCCCGATGGGCACGCGAGCTCAGACCCCTTCGTCGAGGAGCGAGCGCCCGGCGTCGCGGAGCAGTCGCCGAAAGGCGAAGTCGCGCCCGCCGGTCGCCGCCGGCTCGAGCGGCCGCGAAGGCGGACCGCGCTCGGGCGCGAGCGCGTGGCCGCAGCGCGCGGTGTAGGCGATCGAGTACACGCACGAGGCGGCGACCACGCGGCGCTCGTCGACGCCGAACCTGGCGCCCCGCGCCGCCTCGTAGTCGGCGACGAAGGCCCGGATCTCGTCGGCGCTCGGGGCGGGCGGGATCGCGTCGCGCGTCCAGTCGGCGGTGAACGCGTGGGCGCTCGCGCCCACCATGACCGGCTCGAGCTCGAAGTGGAGGCTGTCCCAGTCGTAGGCGGCGGTGAGCTCGCCGGTCTCGAACCGCGCGTGCTCGACCCGCCAATCGAAGTGCCCCACCACGCGCTCGCCGGCGAGCGGCACGCGTCGCGCCTCCGCCGCGAGCGCGTCGATCCACTCGGCGCCGGCGCGCGTCGCCTCGAAATCGAAGAGGCGGCTGTGGGGCCGCGGGAACACCCGATCCGCCGGGAGGCCGCCGAACCAGCTCCTTCCGAGCGCCGGGCTCCGCCGCTCGGTCGGGACGAGGCGCACGAGCTCGGCGAGGCGCCTCGCGAGCTCGCGCCGGGCCCAGGGCTCGTGCGCGTCTGCAGGGCCGCCACGATCGAGGAGCTCCTCGACGGTCGCGTGGCCGAGCGCGAGCGGCCGAGGCGCGACGAGCGGGCGCGGGCACGGGAACCCGGCGCCGGCGAGCGCTGCCATGACCGGCTGGATCGCGCGCAGCCGCTCGAGCCGCACCCCGGGTTGGTGGACCTTGAGCACCACGCGGCCGCCGTCGCCGAGCTCGAGGCCGGCGACGGCGCCGATGCTCGATCCGTAGAAGACGGCGCCCGCGACCGGCTGACCGAGCGCCTCGACGCAGAACCGATCGATCGCCGCGGCGATCGCGGCGGGATCGGCGGTGCCGAACGCGCCGAGCTCGACGAACGGCGTCTCCCATTCGGCGAGGTGCTCGCGGATGGCCAGGCAGAGGTCCACGGAGGCCCCGAGCCTAGCGCACCGCGCGCGCACCGCCGCCACGGGCGCCGACCGCTCCACCAGTGGTAGCCTCGGTCCGTGCGCCGCGCCTTGCTCCTCCTCGCGCTCGCCGCTGCCGGGTGCGGCGGCGACGACACCGCGCCCCCGGCCTCCGAGCCGGACGCGGGCCCCATCGACGAGTCGTGCTGGCAAGCCCCGACGGGCGACGGCGCCGAGCCCATCGCCGCGACGGCGCCGCTCATCCGCTACGTCGATCCCTTCATCGGCACCGGCGGCGTCGGGTTCGGCGCGGGCAGCGCCTTCCCCGGCCCGCAGCGGCCCTTCGGGATGGTGCGCCCCGGCCCGGACACGATGCAGCCGGCGGGCGCCTCGCCGTTTCTGCACTGCGCCGGCTACGCCTACGACGATCCCTACGTGTACGGCTTCAGCCAGACGCGCATGCACGGCACCGGGATCGTCGACTACGGCACCATCGGCCTGATGCCGACGCTCGGGATGACGGCGGCGAAGACGACCGCGAAGGGCCACCGCGCCGCCTTCGCGCACGCCGACGAGCACGCCTCGCCGGGGCGCTACGAGGTCACCCTCGCCGACGGGATCGAGGTCGAGCTCACCGCGACCGACCACGTCGCGCTCCACCGCTACACCTTCCCGCCGGCGACCGACGCCACCGTCCTCGTCGACATCGGCCACGCGCTGCCCGACGTCGAGATCATCGATGGCCAGGTCGACGTCGATCCCACCCTGCCGCTCGTCACCGGGGTCGCTCACTTCTCGGGCGGCTACTCGTCGCGGTTCGGCGGCATGCCCGTCTACTTCGCGGCCCGGTTCACGCGACCGCCCGTCGCGCACGGCGTCTGGAAGGCGGGCGTGCTCGAGGACGGAGGCGTCTCCCAGACCGGCGGCGACACCGGCGCCTGGCTCTCCTTCGACACGACCGCGGATCCCGAGGTCACCGTCGCGATCGCGATCTCGTTCGTCGACGTCGCGCACGCGCTCGCCAACCTCGACGCCGAGGTCCCGGTGTTCGACTTCGAGGCGGCGCAGCAGGCGGCCGAGGACGCGTGGGAGGAGGCGCTGAGCCGCGTGCTCGTCGAAGCGCGGAGCGAGCGCGATCTCACCATCGCCTATACCGCCCTCTACCACACGCTCCTCATGCCCACGCTCGCGACCGAGGCCGACGGCAGCTACCGCGGCCTCGACGGCGCCGTTCACACGGCCGACGGCTACCGCTATTCCACCGATCTGAGCTTGTGGGACACCTACCGCACGCTGCACCCCTGGCTCTCGCTCGTCTACCCCGAGCGGCAGCTCGACATGGTTCGTTCCATGACGGCCATGTCCGTCGAGAGCGGCGCGCCTCCGCAGTGGGTGCTCGGCATCGGCGAGACCGGCGGCATGCTCGGCGACAGCTCGGCCGTGGTCATCGCCGACTCGTGGGCGCGGGGGGTGCGCGACTTCGATCTCGCGGCCGCGTACGACGTGCTCCGCGCCAGCGCGACCGGGGAGCGAGATCACGTCGACGAATACGACGCGACCGGGTGGGTCTCGATCGAGTCGGGCGGGGCGAGCGGGTCGAAGACGCTCGAGTACGCGCTCGACGACTTCGCCCTCGCGGCGATCGCCGACACGCTCGGCCAGAGCGCCGACGCCGAGGCGCTCCGCGCCCGCGCCGGGAGCTGGAAGAACCTCTGGGACGCCGAGAGCGGCTTCCTGCTCGGGCGCCACGCCGACGGGAGCTTCCCGCGCGAGGACGATCCCATGGCGTGGCAGGACTACTGGGCCGAGGGCACGACCTGGCATTGCACCTGGTTCGTCCCGCACGACGTTCCGGGCCTCGCCGAGGCGATGGGCGGACGCGACGCGTTCCTGGCGCGGCTCGACGAGTACTTCGCGCTCTCGAGCTGCCAGCCCGCCGGCCACCTCGTCCCCAAGCCCTACTACTGGCACTCGAACGAGCCGGTGCTCTCGGTCGCCTGGGCGTACGCCGAGCTCGACGACGCGGCGCGAACCGCGAAGTGGACGCGCTGGGTCCTCGCGACGGAGTACGGCGACGCCGCCGACGGGCTGCCCGGCAACGACGACGGCGGGACGATGAGCGCGTGGTGGCTCTTCGCGGCGAGCGGCCTTTACCCGCGCCTCGGCACCGCCGAATACCTCATCGGCGCGCCGGCGCTGGCCAAGGTGACGATGAAGCTCCCCGGCGGCGACTTCGTCATCGCCACCAAGGGGCCGGCGAACGGGTATCCCGTGGCCGCGACGATCGACGGCGAGAAGCTGCCTCGCCCTCGCTTCGATCACGCCCAGATCGCCGCGGGTGGAACGCTCGAGATCGAGCTCGCCCCCGAGCCGGGCGCCTGGCGCTGATCAGGCTCGCGCGGGCCGCCGCGGCTCACGCGCGAGGGCGGCTACGCCGGAACGGCGGCGAGCACCGGCCGGCCCAGCACGCGCGCTGGGCCGGCCGATCCGGAAGTGACGTCGTCCTCGACCATGTCGAGGAGCGGCAGCGGCGTCGAAGAAGTAGCGCCCACGCTCGTGCAGGGCGCGACGGCCTCGAGGGCTCGCGCGAGCTCGGCCGGGTTGCCGCTGGCGCCCATGAGCGCGTGCTAGCCTGTCGGGCGTGGGGCTTCCCGCGGAGATCCTGGACGAATCGGGCGCGCTCTTCCACGACGCGCGACCGGAGGCGATCGACCCCGAGGCGCACGCCGAGTACGTGATCCAGCGGGTGCTCGACCGCGGCAGCATGCGCAGCGTCGGAGCGCTGGTCAGGGCTTACGGCAAGGGACGCATCGAGGCGTTCTTCCGCGACGGCGGCGTTCGCCGGGTATCCCCTCGAACCGCCCGGCTGTGGCTGCTCTATCTCGGTCTCACGGAGGAGGAATGCACGCCGAGATCCTCACCGCGGATCAGATCGCCGTTCTGGAGCGAGTGAAGCCGCTCCGAGCCTTGCGGAGGTTCTACCTCGCGGGTGGTACGGCGCTCGGCCTGCGCCACGGGCACAGGCGCTCGGTCGACTTCGACTGGTTTCGACCGGACGCCTTCAGCGGGCGCCGGCTCACCACCTCCCTCGAGGACCGGTTCGGAGCGATCGAGCGACTCCCGTCCGGGCCCAGCACGCTCTACGTGCGCCTCTACGGCGTCACGGCGTCGTTCTTCAAGCTGCCGTACGAGCTGCTCGAGCCCGTGGAGCCGACGCCGTGGGGCTTCGGGCTGGCGTCGGATCGCGACATCGCCGCGATGAAGCTCGAGGCGATCGCAGGGCGCGGCGCGCGCAAGGACTTCGTCGATCTCTACCTCCTCTGTACGAAGGGACTGGCCCTCGAGGCGATCTTCGACCTGTTCGAGCGCAAGTACGGGGCCGGGAGGATCGAGCGTTACCACCGCCTCCGCGCCCTCGCGTACTTCGACGACGCCGAGCGAGAGCCCATGCCGGACATGATCGCCCCGATCGCGTGGGCTGACGTCCGCGCCTTCTTCGAGAAGGAGGCTGCCCGCCTCCTCGGCGAAGGGATCGCCGGCTGACGCTCGCCGGCGCCGCTACCCCGCGGCGCCGAGCTCGCGGAGCCACGCGCGGGTCACGGCGCGCGCGCAGTGGGCGCGGTACTCGCGCGTCGAGCGCACGTCGTCGATGGGCGAAACGTCGGCGTCGACCGCGCGATCGATCTCGTCGCTCCCGATCGCGGCGAGCGGCTTGGAGAGCGCGAGCGCCCGCGTCGCCGCCATCCGCGCGGTCACCGGCGCCACCGAGGCCATCCCGAGGCCGAAGCGCGTCGCGCGCCCGCCCTCGATCACCGCGACGCCGGCGAGGGCCACCTTCGAGATCGCCTGGGCGCGCCGCGCCCCGACCTTGCGCCAGACCCACGGTGACCCGGCGGGCGGCAGCTCGATCTCGATCGCCACGATCACCTCGTCGGCGGCGCGCGTCGACGTCTTGTACCCGGTCTGCAAGTCGGCGAACGCGATGCGCCGGTCGCCGCGCACGCTCGACACCACGATCGTCGCGTCGAGGGCCGCGAGCGCGGTCACCCCGTCGGCCGCCGGCGAGGCCGTGGCCAGGTTGCCCCCGAGCGTGCCGCGCGCCTGGATCTGGATGGCGCCGACGTCGCGCGCCATCCGTGACAGGAGCGGCGCCCGCTCGTTCACCGCCGCGTCGCGCCGGATCTCCAGGTACGTCGCCGCGGCGCCGATGCGCAGCCGGTCGCCGTCGAGGTGGATGCCGCGGAGCTCCTCCATCCGCGAGACGTCGACGAGGAGCGGTCGCACGGCGCCGGGCGCCTCGGGGCGCGCCATCTCCTGCTCGACCATCCAGTCGGTGCCCCCGGCGAGGAGCACCGTGCGCTCGCCGCGCGCGTGGCGCGAGGAGAGGAGATCGCAGAGCGCCTCCAGCGAGCGATAACGCCGGACGTCGAAGTGGACGAGGTCGGCGATGCTCACGACGTGCCTCCCGCGCGCCGGAGCTCGGCGGCGATCTTCACGCTCTCGACGATGCGCTGGTAGCCCGTGCAGCGGCAGAGGTTGCCGGCGAGCGCCTCGCGGATCTCGGGCTCCTTCGGGGCGGGGTTCCGGGCGAGGAGCGCCTCGGCCGCGACCAGCATCCCCGGCGTGCAGATCCCGCACTGCGCCCCGCCGTGATCGACGAAGCAGCGCTGCAGCGGCGAGAGGTGGTCGATGGGGCCGAGCCCCTCGACGGTGACGACCTCGCACCCCTGGCACTGCGCGACCAGGACGAGGCAGGCGTTCACCGGCGCGCCGTCGAGCAGCACGGTGCACGCGCCGCACTCGCCCTCGCCGCAGCCTTCTTTGGTGCCGGCGAGCCCCAGCGGCCCGCGCAAGGCGTCGAGCAGGCGCATCGCCGGCGGCACGTCGATCTCGCGCCGGCCGCCGTTGACGGTGAGCGTGACCTTCATCGCGCCCCCTTGCCCGCCGAGGCCAGGATCCGCTCGGGGGTGAGCGGGAGCGAGTCGAGGACGATCCCGGTCGCGTGCTCGATCGCCGCGGCGACCGCCGGGGCCCCGCCGTCCATGGGCAGCTCGCCGATGCCTTTGGCGCCGCCGCCGGGCCCGAGCGAGAACGGCGCCTCGACCAGCGTCGTGTGGAAGGGCGGCGCGTCGAGCGCCGTCGGGATGATGTAGTTCGTCATGCGCGGGTTCATGATCTTGCCGTCCTTCCAGACGAGCTCCTCCGAGAGCGCCCAGCCGATCGCCTGGAGCGTGCCGCCCTCGATCTGGCCCTTGCACATCACCGGGTTGATCGCCTTGCCGACGTCGGTCGCCGACCAGAGGCCGGTGACCTCGACCTCGAAGGTGTCGAGATCGACCGCGACCTCGGCGACGTCGCACGCCCAGCCGAAGCAGGGGTAGGCGTCGCCCTTGTACGTCTGATCGTCCCACTCTACCCAGTCGGGCGGCGCGTACTGGCGGAGCGAGGTGACCTCCTTCTCGCGCGCGAGGAGGCGATCCGCGGCCTCGGCGAAGCTCTGGCCCGGCCGCTGCTCCTTGCGCACCCGCTCGGCGACGTCGCGCGCCGCTTGCTCGACGATCGATCCGACGACCATGACGGTGCGCGACGCCACCGTCGGGCCCGAGTCGGGCACGTTCGTGGTCGAGGGGACGGCGAAGTCGACGGCCTCGATGGGCACGCCCGCGGAGTCGGCGACGATCTGGCGGAACACCGTCTCGGTGCCCTGGCCGATGTCGGTCGAGGCGGTGCGGATGAGCAGCCTCCCGCCGGGCCGGAGGTCGACGGCCGCCTTGCCCTTGAGGTAACGCTCGCCGGATCCGGTGAAGCCGGCGCCGTGCATGAAGAGGGCGAGGCCGATGCCGCGCGCGACGCGGCCCTCGACGACCCGCCCTCGCGCGCGCTTCTCGGCGTAGCCGCTCGCGGCCAGCGCCTTCTCGAGGCACTCGACGCCGGCGACGGAGCGCTCGAGCACCTGCCCGGTCGCGGTCGAGTCGCCGGGGCGGAGCACGTTCTTGCCCTTGAGCGCCGCCGGGTCCATCCCGAGCTCGCGGGCGATGCGGTCCATGTGGCGCTCGATCGCCCAGATCGTCTGCGGCGCGCCGAAGCCGCGGAACGCGCCGTTCGGCGGCGTGTTGGTGGCGACCGCGATCGCCTCGATGCGCGCGTCCTGCCACAGGTAGGCGCCGGCGGCGTGGAGCACGCCGCGCGAGAGCACGACGGGCGTCAAGGTCACGTAGGCGCCGCCATCCATGACGACGCGCATCTTGAGCGCGCGGAGCTTGCCGTCCTTGTCGCAGCCGCTCGTGATCTCGCACACGGAGGGGTGGCGCTTGGTCGTGGCCTCGATGTCCTCCTTGCGGTCGTAGACCATGCGCACCGGCCGCCCGCTCTTCTTCGAGAGCAGCGCGGCGTGGAGCGCGATCACCGACGGGTACTCCTCCTTGCCGCCGAAGCCGCCGCCCGTGACCGCTTGGGTGATGTGGATGCGCTCGTGGGCGAGGCCGAACGTCTTGGTGAACGCCTTGTGCACGTAGTACGGGCACTGGATCGAGCCGGTCGCGTGCGCGCCGGCCTCGTCCCACCAGGCGACGACGCCCTGCGGCTCGATGTAGAGCTGCTCCTGGTGGCCCGTGGCGTACGTGCCGCTCACGACCACGTCGCAGGCGGCGATGGCCTCGTCGATGGCGTCGGCGCGCCCCTTGGTGATGAGGTACCGCTTCTGGACGTTGTCCTCGCCCCAGACGACCGCCTTCTTCGCGAGCGACTCGAGCGGATCGAACACGGGCGGGAGCGGCTCGATGTCGAGCGTCACCGCGCGGCTCGCCCGCGCGAGCTTGTGGCGGTCGGCGCAGCCGAGCAGGACCACCGGCTCGTAGACGTGGCTCACGGCGCCGTGCGCGAGCACCGGCTGGTCTTCCATGATGGTGGCGACGATGTTCACCGGCACGTCGGCCGCGGTGACCACGGTCACGTCGCTCCAGTCGAAGGCGGGATCGAGGCGGATCTCGCGGAGCCGGCCGCGGGCGATCGGGCTGCGGACCGTGGCGCCGAAGATCTCGCCCGGCATGGCGGGGAGATCGTCGACGTAGCGCGCGCGGCCGGTCACCTTGGCGGCGCCGTCGACGCGGGGGACGCTCGTGCCGACGGTGGCGGCGTGGCTGGGGGCGGTGGTCATGGCGTCCGACATTCGTACCGCAAATCGCGGGTAGGATGCGCGCCCGATGGCGAACGCGTCCGCAGAGCTCGTGGCTGGGTCCGCCGCGCGCGAGCCCCTCTTGACGCGGGCGTTCCTGCTCGCCTCGGCCTCGCACTTCCTCTACGCGCTCGCCTACAACCTCTACCTGCACCTGCCCGGGTTCCTGAAGGAGCTCGGCGCCAGCGAGGTGCAGATCGGCGTGCTCTTCGGCATCACCGCCGCCACCGCGATCGCCGCGCGGCCCGTCCTCGGCCGCGTCATGGACACGCGCGGCCGCCGCGTGGTGATCCTCGCGGGCGGCGCGCTCAACACCCTCGTCTGCGGCCTCTACCTCACCGTCGACTCGCTCGGCCCGTGGCTCTACGCCGTCCGCCTCGGCCACGGCCTCAGCGAGGCCATGCTCTTCGCCTCGCTCTTCGCCTTCGCCGCCGACATCGTCCCCGCGACCCGGCGCATCCAGGGCATCGCGCTCTTCGGCGTCTCGGGCATGCTCCCGATGGCGGTCGGCGGGCTCGTCGGCGACGCCATCCTCGCCCACGGCCGCTACCCGCACCTCTTCGCCGCCTCGGTCGCGTGCTCGGTCGCCGCGCTCGCGCTCTCGCTGCCGCTGCGCGAGCCGCCGCGCGCGCCGGCCGAGGCCCCGCCCCGCGGGATCGTCGCCGCGTTCGCCCAGCGCGATCTCCTGCCGCTCTGGTTCATCGGGCTCGTGTTCGCCACCTCGCTCGCCGCCCACTTCACGTTCTTCAAGACGTTCGTCCTGTTGACCGGCATCGGCACCGTCGGCCTCTTCTTCGGCTGCTACGCCGGCGCCGCCGTCGCCCTGCGCGTCCTCCTCGGCGGCGTCCCCGAGCGGATCGGCCCCAAGCGCGCGCTCGTCCCGGCGCTCGCCTCGATGGCGCTGGGCTTCGCGCTGCTCGCGCAGGCAGGCGGCTCGCCCGCCGTCGCCGCCGCCGGCATCCTCTGCGGCCTCGGCCACGGCTTCGCGTTCCCCATCCTGCTCGCGATGGTCGTCTCGAGGGCGAGGCCCGCCGAGCGAGGCGCGGCGCTGGCGATCTTCACCGCGCTGTTCGACGCCGGGACGATGATCGGCGCGCCCGTGCTCGGCGCGGTGATCCGCGGCTACGGCTACGCGGCGATGTTCGGAGCGGCGTCGGGGCTGGTCGTCGTGGGCAGCGCAGCATTCTTCGCCTGGGACCGGAGGCGGTGACGCGGGCGCAGCGCCGCCTACTCGCGGGAGAAGAACCGCGTGCCCGTCAGGAGCAACCACGCGACGCCGAGGGAGCACGCGAGCACGACGCCGGGTGCTCCCCAGAGGACGTTCAGATAGGAGCGCGGTGGGCAGAGGCCGCGTCGCTGGGGGATGGTGACGAGCCAGCCGGCTCCCAACGGCAACGCGATCGCGAGAAGAACGCGCGCCACGATCCGGAGCCGATCACGCCAGCCGCGCGAGCCGGGAGGGCCCGGACGGTCGGCGGGGGCGCGGTACGGATCCATCCGACGATGTTCGCATCGGCCGGGGCGTCCGCCAACCCGCCATTACGGCGCCAAGGCCAACGCGGCGCGCAGGCGCGCTCGATCGACGCCGAGGACATCGGCCGCTTCGGCGATCCCGTCGAGCGCGCGCTCGATCGCACCGCGGTCGCCGCCGTCGCTGAGCAGGTACTCCTCCACGATGACCTCGCGCGGAACGCGATGGAGGTGCAGAACGGCCGCGACGACCACGCCGGTGCGATCCCTCCCGGACGTGCAGTGGACGTACACGGGCCAGGTGGTTTCGGCGCTCGCGAGCGGCGCCAGCGCCCTCTTCAGCCAGGCGCGCACCGCAGGCAGGCGGGTGTCGTAGTTCTCGACGTCGTTCGCCGCCGGGACGTGGTGCAAGACGGCGTCGAGGTGCCGAGGGTCGGGCCCGCTGCGAAGGTTGAGGATCGTCGCCGGCAAGCCGAGATCGGACAGGGTCGCGAGCTGGTCGAACTTGCCGCCTCGCAGCAGCCGCCCCGTCGCGATGGGCGACGGATCGAGCCAGAGGCCGAGGGCCTCGCCGACGTCTCGGAAGTTGAGAGGATGAACCATGGTCATAGCCACCCTGATGGCGCGTCCCACAGGGCTACAGCGTGTTTGCGAGCATGCATATCCCCATCGCAGCCAGGTTCCCAGCAGCGTGGAGCACGAGCGGCACAACGATCGTCCCGCTTCGCAGGTAGGCCCACGCGAGCACGTAGCCGCCGACGAAGTTGTCGGGGGAGGCGTTGCCGTATACGAAGTGCAGCAGAGCGAATACGGCCCCGTCGATGACGATTGCGCGCCGCGGGCCCAGCGCAGCCGAGAGCACTGTGCAGAGCCCGAGCCTGTAAGGGTGCAGTTCCCGATCTGCGCCTGAAGAACAAAGCAATTCCGATCACTTGGCG
>CAYJPW010000246.1:3120-12383 GCA_964372055.1 uncultured Polyangiaceae bacterium | reverse complement strand
GGCGCGACCGGCGCGACGGGCGCCGCAGGTCCGGTGGGCCCCACCGGCGCGACCGGGCCCGCAGGTCCTGCCGGCGCCACCGGCGCGACGGGCGCCACGGGCGCGACGGGCGTAGCCGGTCCGGTGGGCCCGACCGGAGCGACGGGCCCGGCGGGCTCCGCGAACATCAACGGGACGACCAACACCATCATCAAGTTCACCGCGCCGACGACCGGCGGGAACTCGAGCATCACCGACGACGGCACGACGGTGACGACGACCGATCAGGTCGACGTCACCGGCGGCGCCGGCACGGTCTACAACACGGCGTCGATCGAGGTGCGCACCACCTCGACCCCGCGCATCGCGTTCCACTGGCCGGGCGTCGTCGCCTCGCAGCTCGGCATGGACTCGGCCGGCGTCGTGCGCACGTACAACAACCCCGGCACGGGCTACGAGCAGTTCGCCGCGTCGAACATGTACGCGAACGGGTTCGTGAGCATCACCGCGGCGTCGAACGCTTCGGGCAACCTCCGCTTCACCGCGGCGAACCCGTACATGGTGGCGAGCTCGTACATCGTCGTGCCCGGCGGCGCCTACTTCAACAGCGGCACGGTGTACTTCGAGGCGCAGGCGCAGTTCCGCGGCGGCATCCACAACGACACCGGCGCGTACCTGACGATCGCGGGCGGCACCTCGGGCGTGTCGTACTTCACCGGCAGCGTCGGCGTCGGGACCGCGGGGCCGGCCGAGCAGGTGCACGCCACCGGCAACATCCGCGCGGACGGCATCGTCTACTGGGGCAACGGCCTCACCCGGACCGAGAGCAAGGACAACGCCGACGCGATGGGCTCGCGCAGCGGCTTCTACGAGACGCCCAGCCCGGTCAACTTCTACCCGGGCGCCTCGTCGTGGCAGCACTGGATCGACGTGCGCCACTCCAATGGCGGCAACAACTACGCGTTCCAGATCGGCGGCGGCTTCTTCGACGAAGACCTCTGGTATCGCAAGACGAACAACGCGGGCAACACGCAGTGGCTGCAGCTCCTCGGCGCCGGGCCGCGGCAATGCACCGCGCCGTTCAACTACCTCGGCGCGACGGTCACCGCGACCTACGGCGGCATCACGCGCTCCAACACCATCTGCATGACCAACGACATCGGCCAGCAGAACTACAACAACGCGCAGAACACCTGCTACGCGCTCGGCGGGCACCTGCCCACCTACAACGAGTATTACCGCATCGCCCAGGCCAACGGCGTCAACCCCCCGATCCTCTACAACGGCGACTGGATCGGTCACCGCGGCGGCGACGACCAGACCTATTGCATCAACAACCAGGGCGACATCAACAACTTCGAAGGCAACTGCAACAAGAACGAGACCCACTTCTTCCGCTGCGTGAACAGCTCGACCTCGGCGGAGTGATCGGGAGATGCGCCCGGCCGTCCCGATGCGCGCCAAGATCGCGGGCGCGGCGCTCGGCGTCGGGCTCTTGATCGCGCTCGTCGTCGCGACACGCGGCGAGCGCCCGGCACCGGCCGTCGAGCCCGCGCTCGAGCCCGCGGGCACGCCGCCGATCTCGCCGGGCGTGGAGCGGCGCTCCATGCGCGACGAGGCGTCGGTCAGCCCGGCGCCGCAGCCGGTGGGCTCGGGCGCCGCGCTCCCGCCCGAGGTGATCGAGAGGCTCGAGAAGGGACCCACGTCGCCGCTGGTGCCGCCGGAGATCCGCGTCGAGGTCGAGCCCGGGCGCGGCGCGGCGCCTTCGCCCGATCCCCTGACGCCGCCGACGATCGATCTCGGCGAAATCGAGCCTGGCCGTGGGGCGCGGCACAGCGGCGAGGCGCTGGTCCCCCCGGTGATCGCGATCGAGGGCCCCGCCGTGCCTCCGAGCCGGTAGCGCGCCGCCTGGTGTCCGCGCTCCGGCCGGACTAGATACGGCGCCGCATGCGCCGACGCTCCCTCGCACGAGGCCTCCGGGCGACGACGGTCGCCCTGCTCGCATCGCTGGCGTGGGCCTGCAGCGCGCCGCCCGAGGACGCGTTCGCGCACCTCCGGCGCGGGGACGCCGCGCTCGCCGAGGGGCGTTATGCGCAGGCGCTGGCGGCGTACGGCCACGCGCGCGAGCTCGCCCCGACCGACGCCTCCGTCCAGCGCGCCATGATGCGCGCGCGCGTCCACCTCGTCGCCGAGGACGCCGCCCGCATCGCCCCCGACGCCTTCGAGGACGCGCGCTACGAGGCCGGCGTGCTGCTCGAGTCGGACAAGCCGCGCGCCCACGTGTACCTGACGGCGCTCGGCAACGTGCTCCTCCGTCAGGGCGACGTCGAGGGCGCCAAGGTGAAGTTCGCCGAGGCGCTCGCCGCCGACGCGAGCTCGCCGCTCGCGCACACCGCGCTGGCGCTGGTCCTGATGAGCCGCAAGGAGGGCGCGGCGCAGGCGAAGGCCGAGCTCGAGCTCGCGCTCAAGGCGCGGCCCGGTCACCCGAAGGCGCTGATCGCGCTCGGGCAGCTCCTGCTCGCCGAAGGCGACGCCACGGGCGCGTCGGCGCGCCTCGAGGAGGCGCTGCGAGCCGGCGACGACTTCGGCGCGCGGATGGCGCTCGGCAACGCGCGGTCGCAGCAGCAGAAGCCGGCCGAGGCCGCCGAGCAGTTCCAGCGCGCGGCGCAGCTCGACCCCAAGAGCGCCGAGGCGCTCGGCGCGCTCGGCCAGGCGCTGCTCGGGGCCGGCCGCCCCGAGGATGCGGAGCGCGCGCTGCGCGCGTCGGCGCAGCTGCGCCCGGACACGGGGACGGCGACCGCGCTGGGGTTCGCGCTCGCGCAGCAGAAGAGGACGGACCAGGCGCTCGGGATCTTCGCGCAGGTGCTGGCCGAGGACGCGGGCGCGGCTTCGGCGCTGTACGGAGCGGGGATGGCGAGCGAAGTGCTCGGCAAGAACGATCAGGCGCTCGACTACTACCGCCGGCTGCTCGGGCTCGGCTCGCGCGGCAAGGACCGGCAGCTCGTCGACCTGCAGCGCGAGGCGCAGGGCCGCGTGACCGCGCTCACGGCCTCGACGGCCGCGGGCGCCTGGGCCGCGCCGAGCGCGCGACCGGCCGCGCCCAGGGCGACCGGGCCTCGCTGACCCATCGGGCGCTCGGGCGTGTCTTCTAGTCGCTGTGGACGGCGCCGGCGAGGCCGCCGTTCAACCGCTGGGTCGGCGAGGTCTCGACGTTCTGGTTCGGCGTCGGCTGCCCGACGACGTGGAAGAGCTTGTACTGCGCGTTCTTCGCGAAGTTGCCGGCGCTGACGAGCTCCGAGCCGGCCGCCACGGGGGGCGGCCCGCCGCCGCTCGAGCTGCTGCCCTCGACGACCAGCATGCCGCCCGTCTCGCAGCCGGCGGCGACGAGCGCGGCGACGACGAGGACGCCCGCCATCCCGAACCGCGCTCTCGAGCCTCGGACCACGAACGGATGGTACGCGGTCGAGCCCGCCGGCATCAAGGGGCCGGCGGCTTCTTCACGATCATGAACTGGACCCGCCGGTTCTTCTGGCGCCCCTCCTCGGTCTCGTTGGGGCCGAGCGGCACGCGCGCGCCGTAGCCCTTGGCGACGAGCTTGTCGGCCGGGATGCCGCGCTCCACGAGCCACGCCCGCACCGCGTTGGCGCGCGCCTGCGAGAGCTGGAGGTTGTACGGGTGCCCGCCGATGTTGTCGGCGTGGCCCTGCACCTCGATGAGCTCGATCTCGGGGTGGTCTTCGATCGCGTTCTTCACCTCGATCAGCAGATCGTCCGAGACCGGATCGATGGTCTGATCGAGGGTGGAGCGGCCGTACTTGAACTGCACCTGCTTCGAGATCTCGATCTCGGTCTTGGTGACGGTCACGTGCGGGCAGCCGTGCTTCTTGGGATCGGGATCGGGGCCGCCGCGCTCGTCGGGGCAGGCGTCGACGGGATCGAGGATATTGTCGCCGTCGCGATCGGGGGGGCAGCCGTTCTTCTTCGGATCGGCGCTGGCGACGCCGGCCACGTCGGGGCACGCGTCGGCGCCGTCCATGATCGTGTCGCCGTCGCGATCGGTCTCGGGCGGGCAGCCGTTCTTCTTCGGATCGGCGCTGGCGGGGCCGGGCACCTTCGGGCACGCGTCTTCGGCGTCGAGGACGCCGTCGCCGTCGGTGTCCGGCGGGCAGCCGTTCTTCTTCGGGTCGGCGCTGCGGACACCGCGCACCTCGGGGCAGGCATCCTCGGCGTCGATGATGCCGTCGGCGTCGCGGTCCGGCGGGCAGCCGTTCTTGGCGGGATCGTCGCTGCGCACGCCCGGCACCGCGGGACAGGCGTCGACCTCGTCGAGGATCCCGTCCGAGTCGGTGTCCTGGTGGCGCGGCGGGAGGGGCTCGTAGCCGATGCTCCCGACGGCGAAGAAGACGGGCGTGCCATAGCCCTGCGTGAGCCCGGGGCCGGCGCCGGCGCCGATCACGAGCGGGCGCACCGGGCGGACCTTGGCGCCGAGGAGGAGCTCGGCCGAGGTCTGCGAGGCCACCGAGATGCTCGCCCCGTTCGCCTCGCCGAGGACGTCCTTGGAGAACGGCGTGCGCAGCGTCACCTCGGGGCCGATCTGGAAGACCTCCTCGCCGAGCACCACGGCGGCGCCGGCGCCGAGGTCGACGCTGTGGGGGCGGTCCGAGCCGCGCAGCGTGGCGCCCACGGACGCGCTGTAGACGAAGTGCTGGAAGCGACCGCCGACCAACAAGTGCGGCTGGCCGCGGACCGCGCCGTCGCCTGCGTAGCCGTCGGCCGCGGTCGGGACGAACACGTAGCCGCCGATGCCCACCTGCAGAGGGTCCCAGTACTCGCCGAAGAGGCGGAGGCGCGCGCCGAGCCGGAGATCGCCGACCTCCGCGCCCGACGGGGAGTCGAAGCGGACACCCGCCACGGTCGGGCTGTCGCCGCCTTGCGCCAGCGCGAACGGCATGTCGGCCGAGACGAGGACCCGATCGAAGAGCGCGAACGACGCATTCAAGTGAAGGAAGAGCTGCTCCGAGACGATCGTCTGCTCGGTGGTGCCGTCGTCGATCGAGAGGGGGTGGTAGGCGTAGTCGACGATGGCCGCGACGCGCGGGACGAGGTGACCGCCCACCGACGGCGAGGGCACGCCGAACATCGCGTCGCCCGCGGGCGCGGGCTGGAAGCGCTCGAGCGACCCGGTCGCGCCGGTCGCCTGGCCGAACGCCGGCCCGGCGAGCGCGAGCAGCGCGACGGCGGCGAGGACGGCGGCGCCGCGCCCCCGGGATCGTCGGCCCCGCCGCAGCCCTCTCGGGCTGCCGGTCGGCGCGGCCGGGTCCGCCATGCGGCGCAGCAGACCGCGAACGCACCGGAGCTGTCAAGGCGGCGCGACCAATCACGGTCGGTTATCCTCGGCGGGTGACGACACCCACGTCCGGCGGCCTGTGGCGCCGCGCGCCGACACCGCTCCTCGCCGCGTCGGCCCTCGGCGTCGCCGCGCTCCTGGTGTGGGCCGGGTACGCGATCCGCGGGCAGGCGCGGGTGGAGGCGGCCCCCGCGGCCGCGATCGCGCCCTCGTCCGCGACCTCGGACCGACCCGTCGTCGATCCGCAGGCCCAGACCATGAAGCTCGGGATGGACGCCCTCTACGCGAGGCGCGATCCGGTCGCGGCCGCGGCGCGGTTCCGCGAGGTGCTCGCGATGAACGGCGAGCACTACGGCGCGACCTACCAGCTCGCGGTGGCGCTCGATCTCGCGGGAGCGCCGGGCGCGTCGAGGCCGCTCTGGGCGAAGGTGCTCGCCATGGCCACCGCGATCGGCGACGCCGAGAGCGCCGCGCGCGCGCGCGCGCGCCTCGCCGAGATCGAGCAGCTCCCGGCGGCGCCGCCGGAGGACCCGGCCGCCGCCGAGATGAAGCTCGGGCTCGAGGCGCTCCACGGCAAGGGCGACGCGGCCGCGGCCGTGATCCACTTCCGCCGGGTGCTGGAGAAGAACCCCACCCACTACGGCGCCCACTTCCAGCTCGCGACGGCGCTCGACCGCGCCGGCAAGCCCGCCGAGGCGCGGCCTTACTGGGCCAAGGTGCTGAAGATGGCCGAGGCGATCAAGGACACGAGCACCGCCGAGACCGCGCGCGCTCGGCTCGCCGCCAAACCCTGAGCGTGCACGCGCGAACGCGCTCCGACGCGTCGGCGCGGTCCTCGACGGCGTCGTTCTCCGAGGTCCGTCGCGAGCGGGGGCTCTGCCCCCGCACCCGTTCAGCGCGCCGCGCGCCGCTTCTCCAGATCGAGCTCGAGGCAGAGCCGCGGCGCCGGCCGGAAGCCCTCGCGCTGGAAGAACTTGATGAGGTCGACCTGGTCCCACGCGACCTGGGTCTCGAGGCGCTCGATCCCGAGGGCGCCGAGGTTGGCGGCGAGGCGCTGCATGAGCGCGTGCCCCACGTGCCGCCCGGCGTGCTCGCGCCCGACGCCGATCGAATCGAGGAGCGCGACCGGCTCGGGCTCGCCGAACTCGCCATAGTAGAGGCGGCCCATGAGGAACCCGGCCGGCGCGCCGTCGATCAGCGCCGCGAGCGAGATGCGCAGGCCGGTGTCGGCGCGCGCCTCGCGCAGCTTGAGCCGGTAGTACTCGGCGCGCGCGCGCCCGCTGTGCTCGCGGTCGATCCGCACCACCCAGTCGAGGTCTTCGAGGCGCAGGTCGCGCACCTCGACGGCGTCGATCTCCAGCGTGCCCGGGGCCCGGTCCAGATCGTCCATTTCACTCCTCATGTGCGCATCGACGCGCGGCGCACGCCGAGCTGCTCGTGCGCGCCACGGCCGCGGCCTGCTCGAGCGAGCCCAACATCGCGTCGAAGACGCCGCGCCCGCCGAGGAGCGCATCCGTCGGCTTCATGGGCGGAAGATGGGGTCCGGGTCGCGACCCGAAAATGACGCCCGTCAAGACGCCGGGCGCGGCGCGCGGGGGGGCTCTACGGGTTGGGCTCGCAGCAGCCGGTGATGCAGCTCTGGCCCGCCGGGCAGTCGGGCTGACCGCAGAGGCCGCACTGCGCCGCGCCGGGCGGGCACAGCTGGTCCTCGCACTCCGGGGGCAGCGAGGACTTGCCGACGCAGAGCTCGCAGGTCTCGCACGCGTTGAGGCACGAGCCGACCTGGGTGCAGGGCCGGCATTTGTCCGGATCGCCGAGCACCTCGATGCTGCAGGTGCCGTTGCCGTTGGCGTCCTCCGAGCCGAGCCACACCGGGTAGGCGAGGCCGGGGATCGCGCAGCAGCCGAAGCAGTCGCAGCCGTTGGGCACGAGCGGGCCGCAGTAGCCGCCGCAGGTCGCCGACTGCGAGGCGGCCGCGTCGTCGCAGCTGCCGGCGTAGCCCGGGATCGAAGCGGCCGGATCGAAGCCGCACTCGAGGGGCTCGGGCGTGAGCGCGTCGCACTCGTGGCTCCAGAAGCAGTCGTCGTTGCCCGACCCGTCGTCCTTGTCGAAGTAGCAGTCCTGCTTGCAGGGCGCGTTGGCCTGCCCGGGGATGCCGCCGTAGAAGCTGTCCTCGGTGTTGTCGCAGGGCCCGAGGCACTGATCGTCGGCGTCGTCGACGAGCCCGTCACCGTCGTCGTCGAGGCAGTCGCCGCACGCGTAGACCTTGCCCTGGCAGGTGCGGACGACGCACACCGCGACGTAGACCTGCCCGGCTCCGCCGTCCGCGTCCTGCCCGCCGGCCCCGGAGGAGGTGGTGGACGACGACCCCGAGCCGCCGCCGCCCGCTCCGTCGTCGCAGCGGCCACCGCCGCGCGGCGTGCAGCCGCTGCCCGCCGCGCCCTGCACCGGATCGCAGGTGCCGCCGCTGCAGAGCGAGTCGTCGGGCGTGCTGACGCAGACGCCGCCGACGCAAGCGTCGACGGTGCAGGCGAGGGCGTCGTCGCAGTCGGCGTCGGCCGCGCATCCGCCCGCGCCGCCCGCGCCGCCGGTTGGGCCTGCGCCGCCCGCACCGCCGGACGCCGCGGCGCCGCCTTGGGCCGCAGAGCCGCCCGCGCCATCCACCGTCGAGCCGCCCGCACCATCCACCGTCGAGCCGCCCTCGCCCGTGCTCGAGCCGCTCGAGGTCGCGCCGCCGTCGCCGCCCGACAGGTCGATGCTGGGACGTCCGGGCCTGGCGAGCTCGAGCCCTCCGAGCCCGCCCTCGCCCGCGCCGCTGCCCCCGTCCCCCGCGGGCGAGAAGGCGCGGTCGTCCGTCGGCGCCGCCGGACAACCCACGACGACCATGCCCATGAACCAGCCCAGCGCACCCCAGTGCCACGCCACTGCTCGCCGCATGCATCCCCCCTCGCGCCTCGTTGGGCGCTGCGGGGGTCGATGACGTGCGCGCCGCGTCGATCGCGCGGCCCCGTCGAATCGGTCGTATGGAGGATTACATCTGCGCCGGCGCGCATGTCCCGGCGCGCGCCGCGCCTCGGGGCCTCGACGCGGGCGGCCGAGACGCGGTCGTCCCGCGGGTCCTCAGCGGCCTTCCGTCGGATCCGCCGGGTGCTCGGGGGGCTCGGCGAACCGGGGCTCGGGGCGCGCGGGCGCCTCGGCCGGCGAGGCGGCGCCCTCGGCGCCGGGCGGACGCGGGAGCGGCGGCACGTCGGCCGGCGGCGTGTCGGGCATCGATCGCGGCGAGACGGAGTAGCCCGACACCATCGCCGCGCGCTGCTCCTCGTTCAGGAGGCGCGCGGCGGCGCCGACGTAGCGGATGAACGTGAGCCGCTGCTGCGTCCTCAGGCGCTCGATCTGGCCGAGCTTCGCCTCGACGGACGCGAGATCGGGCGCGTCGGCCGCGGTGAGCACCCAGAGCTCCTGCTCGGCCTGGGCGACGCGCCGATCGGTCGCCGCGAGCGACTGCTGCGCGACCGTGCGCAGCTTGCCGAGCGCGCCGCGCTGCTGCGCCGTGAGCAGCAACGACTCGGGGCGGTCGAGGAAGAAGCCGCTCGCCCCCGCGTGGTAGAGCTTGGTCGAGCCCGCGAACCCGGGCAGGCCGGCGCGTGCGCCGCCGGGCGGCGGGGCGGCGGGCGCGCTGGCCCGGCCCATCATCGCCGGCCCGCGATCGTCGCCGGCGGGCGCCGGCTCGGGCTGCGCGCTCGGGTCCGGCGCCGCCGCGCGATCGGGCTCGGCGCCTCGCGGCTTGGGCCCGTCCGCCGGATCGGCGAGATCCTCGCCGGCGGCCGTGGTCCGCTCGGCGCCCGCGCCGCGCGCGCCCCGGTCCACCTCCCGCCGTCCCCCCCCCCCCGCCCCCCCGCCGGGCCCCGGATACAGGGGGGCATTGGGGCAAACCCCCC
>CAYJPW010000246.1:0-3110 GCA_964372055.1 uncultured Polyangiaceae bacterium | reverse complement strand
GGCCGCGGCCGGCGCTCGGTCCCCGTTCTCCTGGGGCGATTGGGCGATCGCCGCGCCCGCGAGGGTGGCGGCGACGGCAAACGAGCTCGCGACAACCGCGATCCTGGTCGCATGACCCATGATGGCTTCACCTCCTGGGCGGCGATCGGGTTTCGGGGGCGGAGCCCCGGGTGAGAATGCGATCGCTCGCCCGTGTTCGAGGCAGCAACGCCCGTGCCCCGGACGTGTGGCGCCGCTGCGCGCTCCAGCCCCCGCGAGCCGCCGCCGGCGAGCGCGCATCGGCGCCGCGCGCCTGCCGGAGCGTCCGGGAACTCGCGGCGCTATTCGAGGGGGCAGAGCGCGGGCGTGATCTCGAGCGACCACGCCTGGAGCGAGCCCTGGGTGCCGGACTTCTGGTCCGACACCTCGAGCGTCCACGCGCCGGCGGGAGCCTCGCCGACCAGCGCCGAGAGCGAGCCCTCGGGGATCGCGGCGGGCACGACCTGATTGTTGCCGTAGGTCACGCAGCCCGCCCCCTGGCAGCCCACGAGCAAGGACGCGGCGTCGTCGAAGGTGGTGCCGGCGAAGACGTCCTTGTACGTCCCGCCGTTCTCGCGGCTGAGGGTGACCGACGTCCCGGCGGGAGACACCAGCGAGAAGGACAGATCGCCGCTGTCCATGTGCTCGAGCGTCACCTTCACCTTCGCCCGGTACACGCTCCCGAAGACCCCCGCGACGTCGATCACGGAGCTGACCCCGGCCGCGTTGCCGTCGGGGATCGTCGCGGCCGAATCGCTCGCGAAGGAGCGCTCGGCGAGCAGGACGTTGCCGGGCTGCGACGCGATCGTCAGCGACCAGGCGAGGAGGGTCGCGTCCCCCGCGGCGGCGTTCGCGTCCGAGACCTCCAGCGTCCACGCCCCGTCGGGCGCCTCGCCGTTGAGCACGCCGAGGTTGCGCTCGGGGATCGCGGCGGCGAGGAGGACCCCATCCGAGAACGCCGCCTCGGTCACGCGCGCGGCGGGCGCGGCCGCGTCGTCGTCGAACGTCGTCCCCGCGAACACGCCCGTGCTCGCGCCGCCGTTGCCGGAGGTGAGCTCGATCGCCGTTCCCCCCGGGGAGACGAGCACCATGGTGAGCTCGCCCGCGGTGGCGTCGCCCGTGAGGGTGACCTTCACGTCGACGTCCACGATCGAGCGGGGCATCCCGAGGACGCCGATCGTCGAGCTCGCCGTCGCTCCGCCGGGGACGGCGATCGGGGTGTCGGCGCTGTTCCACGTGGCCGCGGTGACCGGCTCGCAGGTGACGCACGTCCCCGCGCCGTCGCAGTAGGAGGCGTCGGCGGCTCCGCACGCCGACCCGGCGGGGCTGGGCGCCACGGTCGGCGCGCCGGCCGCGCAGGCCCCGGCGACGCAGCCGCCCGGATCGGGCGGGCGATCCTCGTCGGCGGAGACGCTCACGTGCGCGCCGGCCCCGTCGCAGACGATCGCCTGGCAATCGCCTTCGACCTGGGGGCCGGCGAGCGTCCCCTCGGGGGCGAAGAGGGAGGTGCAGGCGGCGTCCGCGCAGGCCCTCGTCCTGCAGTCGTCGTCGACGCCGGGACACTCGCTCGCGTCGGCGCAGCCGACGCACGTGCCGGAGCCGTCGCACGAGAGCCCGGCGCCGCACGGCGTGCCGGTGGGCGCCGGGCGGTGGAACGGCGCGCCCTCGGCGCACGTGTCGTCGGTGCACGGATCACCGTCGTCGAGGCCCGCGCAGCCGCCGGCGAGGGACGGATCGAGCGCGTCCCAGTCGGGCCCGCACGCGGAGGCGACGAGCGCCGCGACGACGCCGGCCGCGCGGAGGGGCCGGCTCAAAGCGAGCCTCCGACCGACACCCCGGCGCCTTGCGGCCCGACCTCGATGGCGAGCGTTCGGAGCGCGCCGCCCGGAGGCGAGACCTCACGGCGCGAGCGCGAGGCGGGAGGCGGCGCGCGCGGCGGGCTCGCACCCGGGGCCGGCTCGAGGGCCGCTCGCGGTGGTCGTTCGATCCCGAGCGCCCAGAGCGCGCCGCCCCCGGCCAGGCCCACGAGACCGACGACGAGCCCGGCGCCGGACACGAAGCTCTCCCGGCGTCCCGCGTCGATGTCGCCCTGGAGGGACGAAGGGCAGCGGCCGCGGCAGCGCGTCGCGAGCTCGTCGTGACGCGACGACGCCACCACGCCGAGAACGCCCCAGGTCACGAGGCCGCCGACGCCGACCCCCGCGGCCGCGATCGCCAGCGGCCCAGGCGGCGCGAGGTGCCGATCCGGCTCGGCCGCGCGCGGCGCCGACGCCGGTGGGGGCAGGAGCGGCAGCGCGATCGCGACCCGCAGCGAGTCGCCCGGCTTGAGCGAGAGCGCGGCGTCGAAGGGCCGCCGCCCAGGCGCGTCGGCCCGGACCGCGAGCGTCCCCGGGTGGACCACGATCTCGCGCTCGTACCGCCCGGCCTCGACCACCTCGCCTCCGAGCGTGATCGTGACGCCGCGCACGGCGGGGGGCGGCGACAGCGTCACGAACGCGAGCTGCGCGCGCAGCGCGGCGCGCTCCTCGGACGCGGCCCGCTGCGTCGCCGCGTACTTCGCCGCGTCGCCGGCGCGCTCGCCGGCCTCGAGGACGACGGCGCCGTACTCGTCGTACGCCTCGACGAGCCGCCCGAGCCCTCGAAGGCAGCGCGCCACGTACAAGTGCGAGTTGGGGCTCTTCACGAGCGCATACGAGGCGCGGAGGGGCTCGAGCGCGCCGACGTAATCGCCCGCTTCGTAGAGCCGCTGGCCCTCGAAGAAGCGCGCCTCGGCGTCCGCCTCGGGCGCGCCCTCGGCCGGTACCGCGCGCCGGCCCGCCTCGGAGGGCGGCTGGGGTGGCTGCTGCGCCCGCGCGCCGCGCGGAGCGACGGCGATCGCGAGCGCCGCGGCGCCCGCGACCCATGCAAAGCGATGTCTCATCTCAGATTCCTCCAGGCTTGAATTCGCCCTGCCGCGCCGCGTGGCTCTTGCCCGGCGCCGGGGCGGCGCGCCGCGGCGGCGCGGGGGCGCCGCCCGTCGCCGAAGCAGGGGGCTCGGTCGCGGGCGCGTCGCTGCCGGGTCCCCTCGCCTCGTCGCCGGGCGGGAGCGACAC
>CAYJPW010000245.1:0-12510 GCA_964372055.1 uncultured Polyangiaceae bacterium | reverse complement strand
GGCACCCCACCCGCGCGGGGGGGGGGGGGGTGGGGGCGGGGGGGGGGGGGGGGGGGGGGGGGGGCCGCGGCCGGCGGCGCCGCGCCCAGCGCGCGCGCGACCGAGGGTCGCGCCGCGAGATCGGCGAGCTCGAGCGCCCCGGCGTCGGGGGCGCTCGACGGCGGGGGCGGCGGCGCGCCCAGCGGCGGCCGCGACTCGGGGCGCGCCCAGAGCGCGGCCCGGAGGCGGCGCAGCGGGTGGAGCGTGAGCTCCTCCCACGCCGCGCGGATGGCGGCGCGCTCCTCGGGCCTCGCTTCCTCGGCGAGCTCGCGGAGGCGCTCGGTGATCGCGAGCGGCCCGAGCGCCGGATCGATGTCGAAGCGCTCGAAGGGGTTCTGGCTCATCGGGCGGCCCACCCCGCGCGCCGCCGCGCATCGGCGATCCGCGCGCGCGCGTCGTCGAGCCGCTTGCAGGCGGGATACAGCTTCTCGGCGCGGTCGACGAGCGCCTGGGCGCGGTCGGCGGCCGCCCCGCCTGAGGTGGCGCCCTTCACCGCGTCCAGCGCCGCGTCGCACAAGAGGTTCGCGAGGATGAGGCGCCCGTTGCGGTGCGTGGGGCAGATGCGCACGCTGCGCTCGGCGAGCGCGAGGCGGCGCCCCGCGTCCTTGTCCGACTCGGAGCGGAACACGAACATCTGGGCGCAGGGCCCGGCGTACGCGATCCGCGTCGGATCGGCCTCGATGCGGCCGGCGAGCCGCTCGACCAACGGCTCGACGGGCGCGAGGAGGGCCCTCAGGTCGTCCCACCGGCCGTCGCGGTAGTGATCCCACGCGATGGGCGTCGCCTGCTCGACCGCGAACTGCTCGACGAGCTCGTCCTCGCCCGCCCAGCGCCACACGGCCGCCGTACGCGCGAAGAGCTCGGGGCCGCGCGCGAGGAGCTCACCGCGCGCGGCCGCCTCGGAGAGCGAGAGGAGCACGGGCGCGAGGGCCTCGTCGGCGGCCGCGGCGCGGTGCGCGTCGGCGCGCGCCTTGGCGAGCCTGCCGAGGCGCGCGCTCGCGCCGGCGCGACGCACCGCGGCGTCCACCCGCTCGAGCACCATCAGCGCGTGCTTCGCCCCGGCCAGCTGCTCGCGCGCGCCGGCGCGCGCGACGCGGCCGAGCTCCTCGATCGCCGCGAGGGGCGCGTCGGCGACGGCCCGCTCGATCTCGGCGTCGGGCAGCGCGCCGGCGACCACGGCGCGCGCGAGCGACGCGAGGTACCCCCCGTCTTCGCCGAGCGCGAGCCAGCACGCCACCGAGAGGAGACGCGCCTCCACCGCCCGCGCCGGGCTCGAACGGCCACGATCGCGGGCTGCGCCTGCGTTCGCGCCGTCCGGCTGCGGCCCGGTCCTCGGCGCGGCGGCGGAGGGCGGCGCCTCGCCGCCGAGCGCGTCGGCGAGCGTCGCGTGATGGAGCGCCAGGTGGTGGAGCAGCGCCGACGGGAGGACGTCGAGCCGCTCGGGCGAGAGCTCGCGCGCCAGCGGCTCGACGTCGCCGGCGAGGGCCTTCGCGACGGCGTCGGGCCGGATCGATCGAACGAGCGCGATCATCCCCGCTGCCCGGGCGCCCGCGGCGACGGCGGCGGCGCTCCCCGCGTGATCGCCGGCCTGATGGCGGAAGAGGCGCTCGAGCACGAGCTCGTCCTCGAGCCGCGCCAGGAGATCGCGATCCTCCGCCCGCCACATCGGCGTCATCTTGCTTCGGGAACGGCCGAGCGCCAAGCGCGCCGGGGGGTTGAAGCGCCCGTCGTAGTCGTTTACGAGATCGTCCGTGGCCTTGACGCGACGAACCTTTGCCGTCCTCGGCCTCGTCGCGCTCGCCTCCACGGCGTGCGGGCTCACCCCGCGCGCGCCGGGCCCCGCGGCCGAGGCGAAGGCGCCGGCGTTCACCCTGCCCGACCACCGCGGCGCGCAGGTCTCGCTGGCCGACCTCACTCGCCACGGGCCGGCGGTCCTCGTCTTCTACCGCGGCTACTGGTGACCCTACTGCCGCGACCAGCTGGTCCAGCTGGCAACGATCCAGGGTGAGCTCCAGCGCCGCGGCGTCGGCATCGCCGCGATCAGCGTCGACGAGCCGGAGGACTCCGCCGCGCTCGCCGAGAAGCTCCGCGTCGACTTCCCTCTCCTCACCGATCGCGGGCTCGCCGTGGCGCTGCCGTACGGCGTCGCGATGCAGGGCCGCGACATCGCCATCCCCGCGGTGTTCGTGGTCCTCCCCCGCGGTACCGTCTTCTGGAAATACGTCGGCGAGTCGATGAGCGACCGGCCCGGCACGGACGAGATCCTCGCCATCGTCGACCGCGCGATCGCCGCCAATCGAGGCCGGGCGCCGGCCGCGAGCGACCCCTAGCCCCGCTCTACGCTTCGTCGCGGGCGCGGACGTCGCCGCGCGCTCGCCGCCCGAGCTCCATCCGGATCACTCGACCGCGGGAAGCCGGCTCGGCACGGCGCTCGCGAAGAGCGCCAGGTTCCGCGGCGTCATCGCGTCGGCGCCGAGCGTCGCGACGGCGACGGCGAGCCCCGCCTCCTCGAGCGCGGCGGCGCGATCGAGCACGACGGCGACCTCGACGAGTCGCGCCAGCATGTTGCGCGGGAGCGAGAGCCGCCGCACGGCGCCGAAGCGCACCGCGGCGAGCGCGTCGCAGCGCTCGATCTCCTCGGGGCCCGGCGGGGGCAGGCCGCGGGAGCGGAGCGCGCGGTCGGCGAGATCGGCGAGCCCGCGGTGGGCGCGCCGCCGGTTGATGCCGCGCATCTCGGCGCCGGCCGGCTCGCCCATGCCGCGCCCCTCGAGCAGCAGCCGGAGCGCGTAGCGCGCTCGCCGCGCCTCCATCGTGGCGGCGAGGCTCGACTCCACCCCCTGCGCGCGCGGCGTGAGGTTGGTGAGGCCGAGCGTCTCGCGCGGGAGCACGAGCTCGGCGCCGGCGCGCGACGACGGCGAACGGGCGCTGCCCTCCACCTTCTGCAGGCAGCACGACACCAGCGCCACATCGCTCCCGGCCGCCGCGGCCGCGGTGACCAGGCGATCGCCGGCCGCCCCGCAGGCGTGGAGACCGAGAGCCAGCTCGCCGCGCGCGAGCACGAAGGCCGGATCGCAGACGTCGACCGCGACGAAGCGCGCTGCGGCGCCGGACGGCCGCGGCGACGCCTCGGCCAACCGCGCCGCCCTCGCCGCGCGCTCGGGATCGCGCTCGAGGCCGACGGCCTCCTTCTCGAACGCCCGGGCCGCGATCCGGGTCAGGTGCCCGCGGCCCGCCCCGACGTCGACGATCCGGGTCGCGGCGACCGCCATCGGCTGGATGGCCGAGACGAGCGCCGCGATCTGGAGGCGCTTTCGCTCCGGCACGGCGCGCTCCCTGTCGGCGACGGGCGGCGGCACCGGCGCGTTCCGCAAGGCGGGCACGCGGACGGCGGCGCGGACGTCAGCGGCGAGCTGGGCCAGCGTCGCGGGCGCGGAGGCGAGCGCGTCGAGGCGCGCACCGAGCCCCTCCGCCTCGCAGCGCTCGAGCTCGGCGTCGTCGATCCCGAGGAGGAACGACGTCCAACCGCGCGCCTCGCACCAGCGCGGCGGATCCCCGGCGAGCACGCGGCCCTCGGTGATGTCGCGCACCGGCGCGAGCACGCGGAGCGCGCGGGCCAGCGCGGCGGACGCGGATCGATCACCGCCAGTCATCGCCGAAGAAGCCGCCGGCGAGGACGGCGCGGTCGCCGAGGAGGTTGTCGGTGCGCCGGGTGGTCAGGCGCGCGTCGTAGACGAGGTAGTCGGGCGCGAAGCGCGGCAGGTGGCGCGAGGCGAGCGTGCCCTCGGCGCGCGTGCCGGCGTGGAGCACCACGTACTGATTCGGATCGCGCGGGTGAGGACAGATGAGCGAGACGCCGACGTCGGCCCCCTCGTACCGCTTGCCGCGCAACGTGAGCGCGCCGGGCTCGAAGCGCACCGGCAGGTCGCCGGCGAGGGCGGCCGTGACCGAGTTGCTCTCGGGGTTGCCGACGAGCACGAGCGTCCTCCCGGTCAGATCCGCCTCGGTGACCTCGTGGTCCGCCTTGATCGGGAAGCGCGCCGCCGCCCACATGTCGAACGAGGAGAAGTGCTGCGCGACGAGGCGGTTCGCCTCGGTCTGGGCGGGATCGCGCGTGCCGTAGACGATGAGCTCCGGGTGGCGGAGCGCGTCGTCGAGCGGGCCGGAGACGCCGGGGCGCTTGTGCCCCGCGCGGGAAGGGGCCGACGGGGTCCGCGCCCACCCGGCGGGCCCGCGCTCGAGGAAGACCTCGCCCGAGGCGCCGCCGTCGGCCGCGCCGGCCTCGAGCGTCGCGCCGTCGATCACGATCTTCGCGCCGGAGGCGCCGAGCGCGCCCAGGTCGAGCGCGAGCGCCGCCACGTTCCTGGTCGTGACCTTCACCTCGCCGTCGGCCTTGCGCCACTCGGCGTCGATCTCGGCGATCTGCCCCGTCTTCCCGCGATCGGCGTCCTCTTCCATGCCGGGCCGCATCGCGACGAGGCGCACCCAGAACGCGCGGTCGTAGCGGTACTCGCCGGTCGCGAGGCGCACGTGCGCCGGCGCCTCGGGGCGCCGCCGCGCCTTGAGCCACTCGATCATCCGCCCGTCCTCGTAGGCGTAGTCCCAGACGTTGTGATCGAGGTCGTCCTGCACGTCGAAGATGCGGCGGTACCCGAGCGCGTCGTACCGGTCGGCCACGACCGCCGAGCGCCCCGGCCCATCGAGCCCGCCGTGCACGATGTGGAGCGGCAGGTGCAGCCCGTTCTCGGCGAAGCTGACGACGTAGCGCCTGGTGAGGAGCACGTCCTCCCAGGGCGCGTGCGGGACGTTGCGGATGCTCTCCCAGCGCAGGAGATCCGGATACCCGCAGAGCGGCGCCGCCCCCGAGAAGCGGTCCGGGTAATGGAGCGGCACCGCGAAGGCGACCGTCCCGCCGAGCGAGTAGCCGGTGATCGAGACGCGCCGCTCGTCGACGCGGTAGCTCGCGCGCACCTCGTCGATGACCCGGAGGATGTCGTGCTCGCCGAGCGGGCGCTGCCCGGCGTTGCCGAACGCCGAGGGCGCCGCCAGGATCGCGCGCTGATCCGGGAAGCCAGGCAGGTGGCGCGCGGCCCAGCCGATCTCCATCGTGTCGTCGGGCGCCTCGCCGATGACCGTCCTCAGGGCGTGCTCCGGGAGCCGGTTGAGCCCGTGCGCCACGACGACGAGCGGCAGCGGCTTGCCGTCGGGCTTGTGCGATCGCGGGACGAAGAGGACGTAGCGCTGGAGCTCGCCGTCGAGCTCCGAGCGATAGGCCCGGTGCACGACGCCCGTCTTGCCGAGGTAGGGATCGCGCCCCTCGCCCGCCACGGCGACGAGCTTCTCGGTCTCGGCGAGCCTCTCGGCGATCCAGGGCAGGTCCGGGTGCCCCGCGGCGATCGCCGCGAGCAGCGTGCGGGCGTCGGACTCGAGGCTCGAGCGGCTCGCCTCCGGGATCGCGCCGAGCTCGCCCACCTTCCGCGCGACCGCGACCACGCGATCGGCAAGCTCGCCCCGGAACACCACCGGCACGGCGCGGCGCGCCGGCCCCACGCCGACGGCGACCTCGTACTTCCCCGGCTTGGGCGGCGTCACGGAGACGCGCGCCACCGCGGCGGCGCCGAGGAGATCGACGGCGCCGACCTTCGCCGGCTCGGGCGCGAGCGAGGCGAGGGGCTTGCCCGACTCGCGCCGGAGCTCGGCGGTGACGGACAGCTCGCCGGCGGCCTCGGCCCCGCGCGGCGCGAGCCCGGCGAGCCGGGCGGTCACCGAGAGATCGAAGCCGCCGGCGACGGGCGTGAGGGCGGGCTCGATCGCGACGAGATCGCCGAGCGAGCACGAGGCCGACGCGGACGCCGTGGCGAACAACAGCGGCGGGACGCGGTTGTCGTCGTCGTGCACGCGCAGCCAGAAGCCGGCCCCGCCCTCGTCGGGCTGCTCGAGCGCGATCGTCACGCGGTTCGGCCCCTCGCGCAGCGTCGCCGGCGTGACGAGCTCGTCCTTGAACGGGCGCCCCGTCGCGCGCGAGGCCTCGACCGCGAGCGCGCCGTTCACCCAGACGCGCAGCCCGCCGGCGGGCCCGATCGCGAGGCGCACGGTGCGCGCGCGATCGGCGATCAGGTAGCCGCCGAGGACGGCGAACGCCGACGGCGGCGGCTTGGGGTCGAGCTTGCCGAGCGGCGCCACGAACCCGTCGGGCGCGCAGACCGCGCGGAGCGCGACTTTGCCCTCCGGCCCGAAGAGGCCGTCGGGCCGCGAGACGAGGGGCTCGACCGACCCGGCGAAGAGCGGCCAGGCGCCCGACCACGCCGAGAGCCACCCTTCGCCTCCGACCGCGAAGAGACGCGCGCGCTCGATCGGCGGGCCGTCGCCGTCCTGGAGCGACACGCAGCGGCCGCCGAGGCAGGTCGTGTGACCGGCGCACGGCCGCGCCTCCCAGCCCGAGCCGTCGGCTGCGCAGGCCTCGGCGCGGTCGTCG
The DNA here is from genome assembly GCA_964372055.1 of uncultured Polyangiaceae bacterium. Classification (GTDB taxonomy): domain Bacteria; phylum Myxococcota_A; class Polyangia; order Polyangiales; family Polyangiaceae; genus CAYJPW01. The sequence continues at coordinate 5,999 of CAYJPW010000245.1, read as the reverse complement.
GCCACGCACCGGGCCGCCGCGGGCTCGCAGGCGAGCGCCCGCGGCGCGGCCGCGTCGCCGGCGAGCGTCTTCTGCGAGGCCCCGTCGTCGGCGAGCCGCGCCGGGCTCTCGCGGCAGGCGGCGAGCGCCAGGAGCGACGCTGCGCCCCAGCGCCGAACGCGGCCGCCGAGGGCACCGGCGGGCTCGGCGCCGGCGGCGGTCACGAGATCCTCGACCCGCTCGGAGCGCTCCGCCGCCGCGTGTCCGCTCCGAACGCGCGCACGACCTCGGGGTGCCGCGCGACGAGCCGGAGCGCCTTCCGCAGCAGCGTCGCGCCGGGCTCCATCTTGTGCCACGTCGACGCGCCGCTCGGGTGCGGCAGGCAGATCACGTCGGTGAGCGCGCCGTGGTAGACCGCCTGCCGCTTCTTGCCGACGACCTCGGCGAGCGGCGCCTTCTCGCCGAGCACCTGCTCGATCGCGAGCGTCCCGACCGGCAGGACCAGCGCGGGCGCGAGGATCTCGACCTCGCGCTCGAGGAACGTCCGGCAGCGCTCGATCTCCTCGGCGTCGGGCCGCCGGTCGCCGCCGCCCGGCGCCTTTCCCGGAAAGCAGCGCGCGACGGCCGCCATGTAGACGCGCCGGCGGAACTCGTCCTCGCTCGCGCCGATCGCCTCCTCCATCCAGCGGAACAGCGTCCGGCCCGCGGTCCACGCGAACGGCCGCCCGAAGCTCCCCTCGCGGGGCCCGGGCGCCTGCCCGACGAGCAGGATCCGGGTCGCCACGGCGGGCCCGTGGACGACCGGCCCGATCATCTGGGGGCAGGCGCGGCACCCGTCGAGCTCGGCGTGCAGCACCGTCAGACGCGCGACCGTCCTCTCGCTCACCCGGGCATCACCTCGAGCGACGGCCGCACGATGCCCCGGACCCACGGCTGGCGCGAAGGTCGACGACGGCGGAGGTCGAAGGCCGAAGCAGGAGGGGACATGGGGTGGCGCAGGCTAGCACGCGCGGGACGGCCGGGCGCTCGCGCGGCGGAGGCGCTGCGGCCTCGAACCGCGAGCGAGCGCACTGGCGGCGGCGTGCAGCCCGCCGCGGTCCCGGCGCAGACGCCGTCGCTCGAGCCCGGGCGCGAGCCGCTCTCGACTTGCCGCGACGCGGCTCTTCGTTTTCCCGTTGTGCCTGGCCTGCCCCGACGGGCAAAGCTACGCTCCCAGCATCCTTGGGGGGCCACGATGCGCGCGCGCCTGTGCTTGGCCATCTCGATCGCCGCCCTCGCGACCGCCTGCGGGGCGAGGACGGGCCTGCCGTCCACCGACGCCGAAGCGTCGGGCGACATCGACGAGGACGGGGGCCGCGGAGGCGCCGGCGGCGACAATCGCCTCCGGGCGGACAAGATCGATCTGCTCTTCGTGATCGACAACTCGGCCTCGATGGTCGACAAGCAGACCATCCTCGCGAGCGCCATCCCGGATCTCGTCAACCGGCTGGTGAACCCGGCGTGCGTCGACGACGCGGGGCAGCCCGTCGGTCAGCCGCCCCCGACGCCGACGGCCCCCTGCCCGGCCGGCCTACGGCGCGAGTTCAACGCGCTCCAGGACATGCACATCGGCGTGATCTCGACGAGCCTCGGCGGGCACGGCGCCGACAACTGCAGCCCCGCGCTCGGCGACGGCTACAACGAGACGATGGACGACCACGCGCACCTGACCACGCGCGGCCCGGGCGGCTCGTCGGTCGTGACGTACGAGAACGAGGGCTTCCTCGCGTGGGACCCCGCGGCGACGAAGGACCCGCCCGGCGAGTCCAACCTCGCCGCCGTCAAGCAGCGCCTCGCCGATCTCGTGGTCGGCGTCGGCGAGCGCGGCTGCGGCGCCGAGGCGCCGCTCGAGGCCTGGTACCGCTTCCTCGTCGATCCCGACCCGCCCGCGGCGATCGTGCGCGTCGACTGCGCGCCAGGCTCGGGCGATCTCGCGTGCGCCGAGCTCCAGGGCACCGACGCGACGCTCCTCGCGCAGCGCGCCGATTTCCTCCGCCCCGACTCGATGGTCGCGGTCGTGATGCTCACCGACGAGAACGACTGCTCGATCGTCGACGGCGGCCGCAACTGGCAGGTGCTCCAGGTGCTCGAGCCGGACGGCGCGACCGCGTACACCAACCCCCGCCCGACGAGCACCTGCGCCACCGCGCCCAACGATCCCTGCTGCCACTCGTGCGCCACGCCGTCTCCCACAGGCTGCCCACCCACCGCGAGCGATCCCGAGTGCCAGAAGGGCAAGTACGTCTTCGCCGAGGACCCGGGCAACCTCCGCTGCTTTCACCAGAAGCAGCGCTACGGCGCGAGCTACCTGAGGCCCATCGAGCGCTACGTCCGAGGCCTGACCGAGGACGCGGTGCCCGACCGCAAGGGCGACCTCGTCGCGAGCCCGCTCTTCACGGCGCCCGACGGGCGGAAGCGTCCCAAGTCGCTCGTGTTCCTCGCCGGCATCGTGGGCGTGCCCTGGCAGGACGTCGCCGTCGATCCCGAGGACCCCGACGACCTCGTCTACAAGACGGCCAAGGAGCTCCACGCCACGGGCGGCTGGGACCTCCTCGTCGGGGATCCGGAGCACGGCGTCGCGCCGCTCGACCCGCTGATGATCGAGTCGCTCGAGCCCCGCACCGGCGTTCACCCGGTGACCGGCGATCCGCTCGCGCCGCCGTCGGCCACGAGCCCGACGGCGAACCCGATCAACGGGCACGAGTACATCGAGGCCACCATCCGCGACGAGCTCCAGTACGCGTGCATCTTCGAGCTCCCCGAGCCGCGCGACTGCGCCTTCGAGACCGATCACTGCGACTGCGCGACCGACGCGCTCCCGCAGCCGAAGCCGATCTGCCAGGACGAGAGCGGCGCGTACGGCACCGTCCAGTACCGCGCCAAGGCTTATCCGGCGACGCGCCAGCTCGAGGTGCTCCGCGGCATCGGCGACAACGCGATCGTCTCGTCGATCTGCGCGCGCAACGTCACCGATCCCTCGCGGCCGGACTACGGCTACCGGCCGGCGCTCGGCGCGATCCTGGCGCGGCTTCGGGGCGGGCTGAAGTGATTGGGTGGATCTGCACGGATCCATCAGGTGGGACACTTGCATACCGGTGGCCGCAAAACGCACCGTTTGCGACTCGTGTTGTTTCCACTAGTTAGAGCCAATGCGCGGATGTGGCGTGATGTGTGCTTAGGCCGGCCGCGACGCAAGACGTGCGTCGCCCGGAGAAACGGCATCCATGACCACGCACTGGCTTCGCGCAGGGCTCCTCCTCTCCGTCTCGCTCTCGGCTGGGCTCGCGCCCCTCGGCTGCATCGCCGACTCCACCGAGACCGGTGACGAGGACAACCTCACCCAGAAGACGTGCGCGATCACGAGCGCGCTCACCGGCAAGAAGATGAAGTCGACGACCGTCGCCAAGCTCGGCGATCCGGTCGCGAAGCTCATCCTCGCGGGGGGCACGTGCCCGAAGACGTTCGAGCAGCTGGCCGACAAGCTCCGCGAGACCGACAAGGAGGGCTGCACCGGCGACGCCAAGGCAGGCCTCAAGGCGCGCCTCGTCTCGGAGCGCAGCCAGGCGCGCGGCACCCCCGACAGCTACCGCGCGGTGGTCACGCGCACCTGCAACAACCGCCCGGTGCACGGCCTGTTCATGTCGCTGTTCGGCCTCCGCGCCGCGGACAAGAGCCTGCCGAGCGACGTCGAGCTCATCGGCTTCGACGAGAAGAGCGGCTCGTTCAACTACTACGCGCTCGAGGGCGGAGCCTGGACGTTCTTCGGGAACTCCAAGGACCTCATCGAGGAGGGCGCCGCCGAGCACACCCGCTGCGCCAACTGCCACGTGGGCGGCGGCCTGGTGATGAAGGAGCTGAACTCGCCCTGGACCCACTGGGAGGGCGACACCGACACGCCCGGGGCCGCCGACTTCATCGGCCGCTTCGAGGACCTCGGCAACCGCTCCAACGGCATCGAGCTCGAGAGCACCGTCATGGCCGGCAACCGCGTCTGGAACAAAGCGCGCATCGAGCACCTCAAGGCGACCGGCACCACGGCCGACGTCCTCCGCCCCCTGTTCTGCACGGTCGAGGCGAACCTCGACTCCCAGATGGGATCCGCGGGGAGCCTGACCAGCGTCCCCGTCGACTTCCTCGTCGATCCGGCGTTCTCGGTCTTCACGAGCATCGCCATCGATCCCAAGGACTACGCGAGCGCGCTCAAGGCCAACAACCAGCGCGTCATCGATTCGAGCGGCAAGACGCTCAAGGGCAAGGACGACAAGCCGGTCGTCGACACGTTCTTCGGCTTCCTCTTCCCCGAGCGCGCGGGCATCGACGCCGACTACGTGAGCCAGCTCGAGAGCGCGGGCATCGTCGACCACGACTTCGTGAAGGACGTGCTCATGATCGACTTCACGCGGCCGATCTTCTCGGACGCGCGCTGCGGCCTGCTCGCGTCGGCGCCCAAGCTCGCCGCGGCCGACATGACGCCGCAGAAGATCCGCGACGGCTTCATCTCGTCGCTGGCGTCGAAGAGCGACGCCGCCTCGAAGGAGCTGCTCCAGAACCTCGAGAACGCCTCCGACGGCTCGGCCCACGATCAGCGGGTGACGAAGTTCGTCGACGCCTGCAAGGCCCGCCCCAAGAGCGAGATGGTGGTCGACCTCCTCAAGGTCGGCTCGGCGCGGCGCGAGAAGGTCCGGGAGCTGCCGTTCATGGAGTTCCCCGAGTCGCTGCCGGTCGACGATCTCGACGTCGCGACGAGCACCACGTTCGACCCGGTGACCTGCAAGCTGGTGCAGTGACCCGCCGCCGCGGCGGCGCACGTGATCCGCGCGGCGCTGCCGCGGCTCAGAACGTCGTCCCGAGGCTGACCGACCCGGGGCCGATGGCGATAGTGGTCGAGCGTTGGCTCGGCGCGCCGCTCGTGAGCAAGAGGACGGCGACACCGCCCGTCGCGAGCACGGCGCCGGTGATGCAGCCGGCGATGGCGAGCGCACGGAGCGAGCCGAAGGTGTCGAGATCGTCCCGGCTCGCGGCCGGGCAGCCCGAGGGCGCGCAGGCGCGATCGAGATCGGCCTTCGTCGCCGCGGCGCCCGCGCCCGCGGTCACGCCCAGCGACATCGCGGCCGCGCCGACGCCGACCCCGATCCAGCCCAGAGGACGGAGCGCTGCGCCCGCGTCCACGCTCGGGGGCGGCGCGGCGGCGACGCGGGGACGCGGAGGCGCGGGCAGCCGGAGGACGACGGCACCCGACTGCCGCTCGCGCAGCACGACGACCGCGCTCACCTCGCGATCGGCCACATAGGCGCGCAGGCGGTGGGTCCCGGGGTCGACCGCGCGCTCGACGCCGACGAGCCCGCGGGGCAGGTCCCGGCCGTCCTGCTCCACCTGCGCGTCGGCGGCCCCGTCGCCCTCGACCGTGACGAGCAGACGCGGGATCCGCGCGCGCAGATCGGTGAGCTCCTGGCTCGCCTCGGCGGAGGCGGCCCGGAAGGCGCGGCTGACCGACGGGCCCGAGGGCGCGCTCGCCGCGCGCGCGTAGGCCTCGGCCGCCTCGACGAGCCGCCCGAGCCTGACGAGCGCCCTCGCCTCGCGGAGCGCCAGCGTCGGCGCGGGCACGAGCGCATAGGCCTGCCGGAACAGCTCGCGGGCGCGCTCCCAGTTGCCGTTCTCGAAATGCCGCACCCCATCGCGGCCGAGGTCGCGCGCAGCGTCGAGGAGGCGCGCCTCCTCGACGCTCACCACGCCGGCGCGCGCGGGCTCGGAGCGGCCCGCGTCGGGCGAGGGTGCGTCCTGAGCGCTCGCGCCCGCCGGCAGCGCCGCGGCGGCGAGCGCCGCGAGCAGCGCCGCCGCGAGCCTCGGGGCGCGGCTAGAACCCAAAGTCGACCTCTTCCGGGCGCTCGCGCCGGCGGGGCGGGCGCGCCCTGACGGTGGTCGCGGGCGCCGGCGGCGCCGCGCGGGCCTCGCGACCCGGGGGGCTCGAAGCGGAGCTGGCG
>CAYJPW010000244.1:0-12538 GCA_964372055.1 uncultured Polyangiaceae bacterium | reverse complement strand
CCGCCGCTCGCCTCCGCGCTCCCTGTCCCGGCGGCGTCGGCGAGCGGGCCTCCGCCGGACGCGAGCGCGGCCGCGTCGAGCGTCGCGGCCGCGCCTCCGAGCGGCGCGCTGACGGCGCCCTCGGCCCCGGTCCCGGCGCGCTGGCCGCGTCCGCGGCGGCCGGCGCCCTCGCCGGATCCTTACTGACCGGCTCGGCCTCCCGCGTCGATCACGACGCCGGCGTCAGCCGGGCGCGGTGGAACGCCTCGAGCTCGCGGTTCGCGCGCGCCACGGCCTCGAGGCGCTCGATGACGCGCTCGAGCGCGAGGCCAGGGATCGCCGCCCAGATCTCGTCGTCGGGCAGGGCCGTGTACACGCGGTTGCCGATGCAGCCGAGGCTGTGCGTCCCCTTCTCCGATGCGAGCACCTCGGGGACCATGCTGCACGCCGGCCGCATCCCGGCCGCGGCCGGCGCGCGGACGCCGGCGGCGTGCGTCGCCTCGGCCAGCAGCATCGCCGCGCGCGGCCGCGCCCGCACCAACACGAGGTGGGGGTCGAACGTCGCGCTCGCGAGCGGCGCGTAGGCGACGACCTCGAGCTTCTCTTTGCGCGTCGGGATGCGGGGGACCTCGTCCATGGAGAGGTACTCGAGCCCGACCATCGTGCCGACGAGCCCCTCCAGGTCCTTCTGCTGCGCCGGACCAAGCTCGGCCCCGTGGGTGTAGGCGCCGACCGCGCAGCCGAAGTGGTCCTCAGGGAGGGTGTAGAACGACTGCCCTTCGGCGGCGAGCTTCCAGTACGTGCAGCCGGCCGGTGCGGCCGGCGTGATCCGCGAGAGCCCCGGCGGCGGCGAGGCGGCGAAGCGCATCGCGACCGGCGCGGCTTCGAGCGCGAGCTTCTGGGTGAGAGCCTGGGCGGCGGCGGCACGATCGATCATGCCCCCGCTCTACCGCCGGCGCGTCGGGGTGACCAGTGGGTCCGTCGCGCGGTCGGGCCGATCCTTGGCTGGCGATCCCGTCGGGGTCGAACCCTCAGTCGTGAGCGGGGGCTCTGCCCCCGCGCCCCCCGAGCTGAAGAGGCGTCGGACCTCCAGGCCTCGAGCGCGCGGTGTGCGCGTGGCGCTCGGACCGCCCAGGCGCTTGGTCAGTTCGCCTCGGCGGAGGCGGCCGCCTTCTTCTTCTCGGGCGCCTCGGCGTAGAGGGCCTCGATCTTGGGGCCGAACTTCTGCATGGCGACGCGGCGCTTCAGCTTGAGGCTCGGCGTCAGCATCTCGTTCTGGGCGGTGAAGTCCTCGGCCGTCAGCGCCACCTTCTTGATCTTCTCGAAGCCCTTGAAGTCCTTCGAGCACTTCTCGACCTCGTCCATGACGAGGTCCTTGACCTCGCGGCTCTCGCACATCGCCTCGGGGCTCGCGAGCGAGAGGCCCTTGTCGGTCGCCCACTTCTTGACCGACTCGGGGTCGATGACGATGAGCGCGACGTTGTAGAGGCGGTTGTCGCCGTAGACCATCGCGTTGAGGATGAAGGGCGAGAGCTTGAGCTGCTCCTCCAGCGGCGCCGGCGCCACGTACTTGCCGTTCTCGAGCTTGTACTGCTCCTTGATGCGGCCGGTGATGTAGAGGTAGCCCTCGTCGTCGAGGTAGCCGAGGTCGCCGGTGCGGAAGCCTTTGTCGTCGGTGAAGACGGCTTTGTTCTCGTCGTCGCGGTTGTGGTAGCCCATCATCACGTTGGGGCCGTAGACGAGGATCTCGCCCTGCTTCGGGTCGCCGGTCTGCGACTTGTCGATGACGATCTTGACGCCAGGGATCGCCTTGCCGACCGACCCGATGCGGTGGTGGCCGGGGCGGTTCGCGGTCGCGATCGGGCTCGTCTCGGTGAGGCCGTAGCCCTCGTAGACGGTGATGCCGAGGCCGTCGATGAACTCGCCGACGTCGCGCGAGAGCGCGGCGCCGCCGCTGAAGGCGTACTTGAGCCGGCCGCCGAACTTGGCGCGGATCTTCGAGAAGACGAGCTTGTCGGCGAGGGCGAGGGTGATGCGCTCGCCGAAGCCGAGCTCGCCTCCCTTGCGCTTCTTGGTGGCGGCGGCGAGGCCGCCCTTGAACAGGCTCTTGATGATGCCCGGCTTCTCGGCCATCTGCTTGTTCACGCCGTCGTAGATGCGGTTGAAGATGCGCGGCACGCTCATCAGGACCGTGGGCTGCACCTCGGCGAGGTTGGGGATGATCTTCTCGACCGACTCGGCGAGCGCCATCGACGCGCCCATCGAGAGCATGGCGTGGAGCTCGCAGGTGTGGCCGAACGAGTGCGCCCAGGGGAGGAACGAGAGGCTCCGGTCGTCGCCCTGGAGCGGGAGCAGCTCGTGCACCGCGCTGATGTTCGAGGCGATGTTGCCGTGCGAGAGGATGACGCCCTTGGGGTTGCCCGTCGTGCCCGAGGTGTAGATGAGGCAGGCGGTGTCCTTGGGCTCGGGCTTGATCGCGGCGGTGGGCGCGGCGGCGCCGGCCTTGAGCATCGCCTCGTAGGAGTGCGGGTCGTCGGCGCCGAGCTCGAAGCCGATGACGTGCTTGAGCGAGGGGACCTTCTCCACCAGCTCCTTGCACTTGCCGAAGATCTCGGGCGTGGCGGCGACGATGGCGACGGCGCCGCAGTCGTTGGCGATGAAGGCCCACTCCTTGGCGAGCTGCGCCTCGTACATGGGGACGAGCGCCGCGCCGAGGCCGTAGCAGGCGTAGGCGGTCACGGCCCACTCGACCCGGTTGTTCGAGACGATGCAGACGTTGTCGCCGCGCTTGATGCCGAGCGACGCGAGGCCGCCGCGGAACTCGTCGACGAGCTTCTGCATCTGGGCGTACGTCGTCCACGTCCACTGGCCGTTCTTCTTGGTGCCGAACAGCTCGCGCGAGGCGAACTGCTTCGTCGACCGCTCGAACATCTCGACCAGGTTCTCGAACTTGGGGGACGACATGGAGCTCTCCTTGCTGACCGTTCGCGCGGCGTCCGCGTGGGCAGGACGGGCGCGTGCTCTCGCAAGTTGGCCGTGCGAGAGGGCCGGGCCGAGGCTATGATCCCGCTCCTACCACGTCAACCCACATCGGAACCTCTCTCGAAATGCCGCGTTACGCGATCACGACGTTCGGCTGCCAGATGAACGTCCACGACTCCGACCGGATGCACGAGGTGCTCCGCGGCGCGGGGTACGCGGAGGTGGCCGGGCCCGAGGAGGCCGACGTGGTCGTGATCAACACCTGCAGCGTCCGCGAGAAGGCCGAGCAGAAGCTCCGGAGCGAGCTCGGGCGCCTCGCGAAGATCAAGAAGCGCAGGAAGGATCTCGTGCTGGTGGTCGCCGGCTGCGTCGCGCAGCAGGAGGGCGAGCGGCTGCTCTCGCAGATCCGGAGCGTCGATCTCGTGGTCGGGCCGGACAACATCCCGGACCTGCCGCGGCTCCTCCGCGAGGCCGAGCTCGGCGGGCCGCCGCTCGCGCGCACGGTGTTCGACGTCGACGCGCCGCGCTTCCTCACGGCCGCCTCGGTCGCGGCGGGCGCGCCCTCCGCGTTCGTCACCACGATGAAGGGCTGCGACGAGCGCTGCTCGTTCTGCATCGTGCCGTACACGCGCGGGCCCGAGCGCTACCGCCCGAGCGACGAGGTGCTCGCCGAGATCGCCGCGCTGGTCGCGACCGGCGTGCGCGAGGTGACGCTCCTCGGCCAGACGGTGAACAGCTACCGCGATCCCTCCGGCGCGCTCCCGCCCGCCCCCGCGGCCGATGCCGCCGATCCGGACGAGAGCGAGTTCGCGGCGCTCCTCTACCGGATCGCCGAGCGCGTGCCGCGCTACGACCGCGCCCGCCCCGAGGCCCCGGGCCTCGCCCGGCTCCGTTACACGAGCCCGCACCCGCGCCACCTCACCCCGTCGCTCATCCGCGCCCACGCCGAGCTCGAGATCCTGCCGCGCCACGTCCACCTTCCCGTCCAGTCGGGCAGCGATCGCGTGCTCAAGCGGATGATCCGGCGCTATACGCGCGCCGAGATCGTCGAGCGCGCCCACGCCCTCTGCGAGGCGGCGCCGGGCCTGACGCTCTCGACCGACGTCATCGTCGGCTTCCCCGGCGAGACCGAGGAGGACTTCGAGGCGACGCTGTCGCTCGTGCGCGAGGTCGGGTTCAAGGGGCTCTTCGGCTTCAAGTACTCGCCGCGCCCGTACACGCCCGCGCTCAAGCTCGGCGACGACGTGAGCGAGGACGACAAGAGCGCGCGCCTCGCGCGGCTGTTCGAGCTCTCCGAGGCGATCCTCGCCGAGCACCTCGCCGGCCTCGTCGGCACCACCCAGGAGGTCCTGATCGAGGGCCCGAGCAAGAGCGCCGGGACGCGCGTCGCCGGGGGCGCGGCGTCGCTGGTGGGGCGCACCGCGCGGCACGAGATCGTGCACCTGCCCGACGCGGCGGGCCTCGATCTTGCCGGACGCCTCCTCGAGGTGCGCATCGCCCGGGCGTACCGACACTCGCTCGAGGGCGAGCTCGGGGCGGAGACGCGCGCGCTCGCCCGGCCGCGAGCGCCGGTGCGCGAGCGGCGCGCCCTCCCGGTCGTCGGGGCCTGACGGGGACGCGATGGCGCTGATCATGCCCCTCGGCGGCAAGACGCCGCGCCTCGGCCGCGGCGTGTTCGTCGCGCCCAACGCCGCCGTCATCGGCGACGTCGAGCTCGGCGACGAGGCGAGCGTGTGGTTCGGCGCCGTCCTGCGCGGCGACATCGGCTGGATCCGCATCGGCGCCCGCAGCAACGTGCAGGACCTCGCCTGCGTGCACCTCACCGACGGCGTCTCCAACACGCTCGTCGGCGCCGACGTGACCATCGGCCACGGCGCCATCCTCCACGGCTGCACGATCGGGGACGGCTGCCTCGTCGGGATGGGATCGATCCTGCTCGACAACTGCGAGATCGGCGCCGGCTCGCTCATCGCCGCTGGCTCGCTGGTGCCGCCGCGGACGATCGTCCCGCCGCGATCGCTCGTGCGCGGCAGCCCCGCGAAGGTGATCCGCGAGGTGACCGACGCCGAGGGCCGGATGGGCCCGGACGGCGCCGCCCACTACGTCGTCGACGCGCGCCGCTTCCTGGCCGAGCTGGGAGAAGGGGGATCGCGATGAAGGTCACGGTCAACGGCGAGGCGCACGAGATCCCCGCCGGCGTCACGGTGCGCGGGCTCTGCGAGCTGCTCGGCCTCACCGACGGGCCGGTCGCGGTGGAGCGCAACGGCGAGGTCGTGCCGCGGGCCGAGCACACCACGACGGCGCTCGGCGAGGCCGACGTCCTCGAGATCGTCCACTTCGTCGGCGGGGGCTGACGAGAGCGGCGGGAGCCTCAAGGCTTCTTCGACGCGCTCTCCTTCGCGAGATCGACGGCGCTGAACGCCTCGAGGAAGGCGATCGGATTGTAGTGCCAGACGATCGCCTGGCCCGGCAGGCCGTCGGCGGGCGGCGGCCCCGGACGCGTCGCCGGCTTCCACCAGAGCAGCGGCGCGAAGTAGCGCGCTTGGCGGTCGGCCCACTCGCCGTCGACGTGCCGGGACCAGTCCTGCATCGGGCCGCTGGCGAAGCGCTGCTTGAGGTTGACCCACCACGCGTTGTCGAGCTCCGCCGTCTTCAAGCGGCGAAGGCCATGGCCGGGATCGACGGCCCACTCGAGCATGAACCTGCACGCGGCGTGGCGCAGCTTCGCCGCGACGTCGGGCTGCGTGTAGAGCGACTCGAGCTCCTTCGGGTTGAGGATCTCGCCGACGATCTTCTCGCGCTCCTGCTCGGCCGCGCTCTCCGGAATGCCCTTCGCCACCATGGCGAGGATCTCCTTGCAGTCCATGGTCCAGTCGTCGTTGGTGTCGGCGACCTCCCACCACGGCCACGCGATCTTGTCCCAGAGGCCCTGGTCTTCGGGGCGGAACGGCCGCGAAGGGAGCAAGTTCTCTTCGGAGATGATCTCCCAGTGGATGAGCTTCCCGTAGGCGCCCTCCGGCTTGTCGCGCGGCAGCACCGGCGCGAAGGTGCCGCTCTTCCACAGAGGATCCCCGGCGCGCACGCAGGTGGTGGGCTTCTCGCCCGGGGCCGCCAGCGGAAAGCGGACCACCTCCGCCGCCTCGAGCCGCGCGAGGATCGCGGTGCTCGGCGCCTCTTCGCGCTCCGAGTACGCGGCCTGGACGATCGTGGAGAGATCCGGGGAGACGATGCTCCCGAGCTTCCCCTTGTGCTTGCCGTAGGCCGCTGTCCGCTTCTCCACCTTCGGATCGAACACGGCGTCGGTCCACCGGATGACGCCCTCGAGCGGCGCGCCGGCCGCGGGACCGAGCGGTGGCCCGAGGTCCTTCGTCGCCACCCAACCTCGAGCCCGGCCCCCGGCGGCGACGAAGGATCGGGTCCCGGACGCGCCGAGCTCGACGACGTCCTGATCGCGGGCGAAGGAGCCGATGCTCTGGTCGCCGGCCTCGTTCATCAGGACGACGCGCTTGCCGCTCGCCGACGCGGCGCGCCGGGTCTGCCAGGCGTGACCTTTCGCGACGCGCACCTCGACCCAGTTGCCCTTCTTGTACGAGGCGGCCGGGACCTTCGGGACGAGGGTGTCGCCCGGCATCAGGGGCATGAGCGCCGTCTTGAGGTCCGCACCGAAGAGCCAGCCGATCTCCTTGCCTGCCTTCACCGCGATCGAGGTGACCACGTCGCCTTCCTGGATCTCGTCCCAGAAGAGGCCCTGCGGCGCGCCCGGGCCCTCGCTGGTGAGCCAGGGTCGCTCGGGGCGCAGCTTGTCGCCCGCGACGAGCGCCACCGGCTCCCCGTCGCCCGATCGCCACATCGCCGGCTGCTTGAGCTTGAGCGAAGAGACCTCGCGCGGGATCCAGCGGACGTCCTTCACGCCCTCCTTCGTCAGGGGCGGCGACTTGTCGTCGAGGTGCATGTAGAGCGAGTAGAAGGTCTTCCCGGCGTTCGCCGCGAGCGGCGCGCGGACGACGCGGCTCTGCGCGAGGAGGGCGGGGTCGAAGGTGAGCTGCCCGGCCGTGCCCTCGAGCGCCGAGTACATCTGGCGTCGCGTCCTGCCCTTGGGCTCGAGGAGGGCGAGGTCGTAGGCGACCTTCCCGCGCAGGCCGATCTTGTCGGCGTGCTTCACCGAGCGCGCGTCCCCGCCGGCCCGGAGCGCAGCCACCGGCACCTTGACCCACCCCTTGGTGCCCACCGCCAGCGCGCGGCTCGCCGCGGGCTCCGCGCCCTTGAGCTCCGCGTCGGAGAAGGCCCTCACGAACGCCTCCTTGCCGAGGAGCTCCTTGGTCCACCCGGCGGCGTCGCGCGCCACCAGCGGCAGGTCGAGCGAGCTCGCGTCGTAGAGGATCCAGCCGCTGTCCGCGCCGGCCGTGACCTCGAGCCAGGGGAACCGCTGGGCCGCGGCCACGACCACCGTCTCGGTCTTCTTCAGCGCGCGGACGCTCTTCTTGCCGTCGCGATCCGCGAAGAGCGTGAGGCTCTTGGCCTTCACCGTGCCGGACTCGCCGACGTTCGGCACCTGCGGCGCGGGCGCGAGCGCGGAGAGCTTCACCAGATCGTAGCGAGACTTGGGCGACACGCGCGCGTCGCGCTGGACCAGCGTGAGCTTGTCGTCGGCGACGAGCTTGAGGAGCTCCGCTGCGTCGGCCGCGGTGCTCGCCAGGAGCGGGCGCAGGAGGCTCTTGGTCAGCTTGACCGTCCCCGGATCCTTGACGTCCTTCGCGAGCTCTTTGACGACGACCTCGATCTCGCCGCTCGGCTCGCCCTCGATCGCCGGGTCGGGGTGGGCGATCTCGAGGACGTCGTCCTTGCAGAGGTCGGGGTGCCGGTCGCCGTCCTTGGAGGGCGCCGTGTCCGTGGGAGGCTCGGTGCCCTGGGACTTCCGGAAGGTGAGGTGCCACGGGGTCGTCACGGTGTAGCTCTTGGCCGCCCCGAGCTGGTCGCCGAGCCCGACGAGCTCGACCTCGTACTCGATCTTCTTGAGGTCGCGGCGCCGCAGATCGGCCGGGGCGAGGACTTTGAGGCGATCGCCGCGCTCGAGCGGGAACGCCGGCTGCCCGGGGATCTGCACGAGGGTCGGCTTGTGGCTCCCCGCCTTGTCGACCACGCCGAGGACGTCGAAGCCCTGGACGTGCTCGACGGCGTCGTAGAGCGCCTGGATGCGCACGGGGTACGCGACGCCCGCGTCGGACGTCGGCAGGCGCGTGTCCTCTTCGTCCGCGCGCTCGAAGACGTCGCCGGGCTCGAAGCGGAACCTCGGCTCCGCCGCCGCGGGCGCCGGCGTGAAGTCGAGGCCGAGCGGCTGGTTGCCGAGCTTGGCGACCGTATAAGTCTTGGGGACGCGGAGGCGATCGAGCTGGCCGATGAGCCCGAGGTCGAGGCTGTGGCGGAGCAGCAAGAAGGCGCCCGAGCCGTAGTGATCCGGCCTCGATCCCTCGACCGACGGCGTGCGCAGGCGAGCGGCGACCACCTGGCCGTCGAGGCACGCGTGCACGTCGACGCCGTCGACGAACAGGTGCACGCCGCCGTGCCAGAGCGTGTTGACCCCGACCGGGAAGGAGCCGCCGTGGTTCGCGGTGTCGGTCTCGGTGTGCGCGTAGAGGCGATCGAGGCTCGCCCGGGTGATGCGCAGCTCGTCGCCCACCGTGGCGTCGGGCGGCGCCCCCTCCTTCGCGGACGGCGGAGGCTTCGCTCCGCCGACCGAGGTGATGCCCACCGGGAGCGAGAGCGCCCGCGCCGTGAGCCTCTCCCACTCGAAGGCGGGGCCGATGTCCCACTTGCCTTCCTTCTTGAAGTTCACGTGGCTGGCGATGCCGCGCCACTTGTCCGCGACGGCGCCGACCTCGTAGCGCTTGGCGCTCGGGCTCCGGGGATCCTTCGCCTCGAGGAACTCGTACGGGATGGCGTACTTGTCGGTGAGGTAGACGAGGAGCTGGACGAGGGCGTCGTACTGCTCCTTGGTGTGGCTGGCGAAGTCCCGATAGCCGCGGAACGGCTCGTCGAGGTGGAAGACGAGATCCGTCTCGTCGAGGCCGCAGTAGCGGTCGCCCGGTGCGCCGCCCTCTTTGGTCACGTGGAAGCCGTCGTCGGTGCGGATCAACGGTCCGACGTTGACGAGCTCGATCGCGACCGTCTCCTGGTGGGCTTTCTGGCCGCGGTGGGAGTTGTTGCCCCAGTCCTCGTCCTCGTGCAGCTCGTAGATCGTGCCGGAGCGGCCGATGAGGAAGGGCACGCCGACGAGCCGGCCGTCCTGCGTGAGCGAGCCGAGGCTGCCGCGAAAGCCGCCGGCCGTGAAGTGCAGGCAGATGAGGTTCTTGTTGATGCCGGGGGGCGTCGGCGCGCGATATCCCGAGTTGAAGGGCTTCTCGCTCTGCGCCGTCCGCTTGCCCGTCCAGGCGCTCTTCACCCTGAGGCGCATCACGTCGACCGACTTGCCGCCCCCGCTCCGGAGCGTGTGCTTCTCGGCGGAGAAGCCGTACGAGAGCGTCAGCGAGATGGGCGCCTCGAGCTTGCTCGGGAAGGCCCGCTCGTCTTCCAGGTCCTTGTCGGGGTGGGTCATGCGGACCAGGTGAGGAAGCGCGGGGGTGGCGGGAGCCGGCGGACCTGGACGTGGTGCGTGTCGCTGGTGGCGAGGTCGTCGACCGACCACCGGCGCGGCAGCACCAGGACGCCCGGATCGTCGAAGTCGGAGAAGACGTGGCTGGCGCCGTCGGCCGTCTTCTTCCAGCAGCCGACGTCGTCGCGCAGGTGCTGGTTCACGCCGCTCGGGTCGTCGGTGCCCCAGTTGAAGCGCGCGAGCTCCTGCCAGCTCAGCCCGACGGAGGCGGCGAGGCTCGCGAGCGTGTCGGTCGCCCGGACGCGATGCGGCCGCAGGAACGCGATCGCCTGCGGAGGCGGCTCGTCGCTGCGCTTCTTCTTCGGAGGGCCGCCCGCGGGCTGCGCGGGCTCGCCCATCTCGACGAACGACACGCACTTCGCCGCAAGGACGCCCGCGAAGCTCGACGAGAGCCGGCACGGGCCGGCCCTGACGCTGTCGACGCGGATCTTGCCGCTCCCGTCGGTGCGGTGCGTCGCCGGGCTCTGCCCCGGGACGGTGACCTCGAGGGGGAGGTCCGCGACCGGCGAGCCGTCGGCCGCCCAGACGACCACGAACTCGACCCACGTGAGCTCCGGCGCCACCGGAGCGACGGGCTCTTCCTCGCCGAAGTCGTACGCCGTGGTGAGCGGGCGATCCGAGACCGAGAGCGCGAGATCGCCGCGGGCGATCGCCTGCGCCAGGAGCACGAGCCAGTCCTGGCCCGACCGCCCGGAGACCTGGTGCCCGAGCGGCCGCGCCTCGATGGCGATCCGGCGCAGCCACGATCGCGCTTCGGGATCGATCGCGCAGCGGCCGAGGTAGTCCCGCGCCGCTTCGGGCGTGAAGAACTGGAGCGGACGACCCCGCGGGGGCGTGAGCCCGAAACGCCGGATCTCGTACTGTCGGCCGCGCGATAGGAATGTCCAGGTACCGACCATCGCGCCTCGAACAGCGCCACTGTCGCGGCCGCACGGGTGCGCCGCCAGCACCCACTGTCGCTCCTACGGTATCGAAACCCCCACGGGACGCAACGACGACGAGGCCGCGCGAAAATCGCAGGCGCAACGCCTGCATGCCGGCTCGCCCCACGTGCGGCGGAGCATCAGCGCGGCGCGGGGGGCCGGCGCTCGAGCCCCGACGACACTCGCCTTGGCGGCTCCTCGAGCTGCGCCGCGGGGTCGCGTTCCCGCACCCGGCCGCCTCTCGTGGGCCCTCGCCCTCGCGGCGCCGCCTCCGCAAGCGTTGCGCGGCGCCGGGCCGGCCGCGGCGCCGCCCGGGCGTGGCGCGGCTCACCCACGAGACAAACTTCCGGCGCGGCTCGAGCCGTGGCTACCATGGAGCCCCGTGCGCGCTCCCACGCTCCTTCTGGTTGTCGGGCTTGGCGCTTGCGTGGGCGTCGGAGGCGGCGCGCTCGCGCACGCGCTGATGCCGCGCTCGCCGGTGGTGCGCGGCGTCTTCATCGGCGAGCGGCGCCTGCCCGACCACCTCTCGGCGGCGACCTGGCTCGCGGCGCGCAACGAGCAGGTCCGCGAGCGGGTGGTGCACCTCCGCCACGAAGACCAGATCTTCGACGCCACCCTGGCCGAGGCGGGGATCGAGATCGACATCGGCAAGACGATCGCGGCCGCCGCGGCGGTGGGGCGCTCCGGCTCGATCCGCGATCGCGTGCGCGAGGCGGCGCGCGCGCGCCGCGGGGAGATCGACGTTCCCCTGGTGTGGCGGATCCACGCCGATCAGGCGCGCGCGCTGCTCGAGCGCGTCGCGCCGTCGGTCGCGCGCGCTCCGGTCGACGCCCGCCTCGACCTGGCGAGCAGGGCCAAGATCCCCGACCAGCCCGGGCGGGCGCTCGACGTCGAGGCCTCGCTGGAGCAGCTCCTCGCGGGCCGGCACGACGACGAGGAGACGATCGATCTGCTCACCAAGCGCGTGCCGGCGCACGTCACCGTCGACGACCTCATCCGCGTCGACGTCGGCCGCGTCGTCGCCTCGTTCGAGACCACCTTCGTCACGTTCGGCTCCGGCGCGGGCCGCGCCGTCAACATCCGCAACGCCGCGCAGAAGCTCGACGGCGTCATGCTCGGCCCCGGCGACGTCCTCTCGTTCAACGAGGTCGTCGGCGCGCGCACGCTCGAGCGGGGCTTCACGCTCGCCCCCGAGATCCAGGGCGACGAGACGGTCACCGGCGTCGGCGGCGGCACCTGCCAGCTCTCGAGCACGCTCCACGCGGCCGCGCTCTTCGGCGCGCTCGGGATCGTCGAGCGCCAGGGCCACTCGCGGCCGAGCGCGTACACGAAGATGGGGCTCGACGCGACGGTCAAGTACCCGACCACGGATCTCAAGATCAAGAACACGCTGCCCTTCCCGGTGATGATCCACTCGTTTTTGCCCAAGGAGACGGTGGTGCGCGTCGAGATCCTCGGCGGCGATCCCGTCGCCGAGGTCGACTACAAGTTCGGCATCGGCCACACCGAGGACTTCACCCGCCGCATCTACGTGAAGCCGAACCTCGCGCCGGGGCGGCGCATCCGCCACCAGAAGGGCTCGCGCGGCTACGACGTCACCAGCGTCGTGACCTTGCGCTACCTCGACGGGCGCGTCGAGGAGCGGAAGTACTTCAGCGGCTACCGGCCCGCGCCCGAGATCTTCTGGGTGGCCCCGGGGTACGACGAGGCGGAGATGCCGCCCTTGCCCGATCACGCCAAGGGCGTCGAGCCGCGCATCGAGATCGGCGGCACGCGCGCCGCCGCGAGCCGCGTCGAGACCGAGCCCGACGCGTACCTGTAGGCGGCGGTGAAGCGCCGGCCTCGCGCGACTGCGATCCCGAGCGGCGCGGCGCTCTCGTCGTTCCTGGGGCTCGCGACGGCGACGCTCGCCGTCGCGCTCGGGTGCGCGGCGCCCGCGTCGGCGCCTCCGCCTGCCGCGGCGCCTCTGCCGGCGGCCGCGCCGCCCGCCGGCGCGCCGGCGGGC
>CAYJPW010000243.1:5252-12704 GCA_964372055.1 uncultured Polyangiaceae bacterium | reverse complement strand
CGGACCTCTGGCCTCGAGATGCGTCGGTCGGACGATTGTCCGACACCTCTTCAGTTCCCGCCTGCCCCGCCGCTTCCGCCGCCGGCGCCGCCGCCGCTCGCGCTCGACGACGTGCTGGTGCTGGTCGTGCTCGTCGAGCTGCTCGTGCTCGTGGTGCTGCTCGACGTCGTGGTGCTCGTGCTCGAGCTCGTCGTCGTCGCGCCGCCGCTGCCGCCCGCGCCGCCGTGACCGCCGGCGCCCCCCGCTCCGCCTGCGCCCCCGGCGCAGAGATCGCCGTCGAGCGCCTCGCCCACGACGTAGAGCCAGGTCTCGTCGGCGCTCGCGCCCTCGCCGCCGTAGACGAGCACGCCGCCGAGGAGCGGGACATCGCTCATCGCCGCGCCCGCGACCTTGGGCGACGGCTCGGGGTGCATGTTCGTCCAGGCGTTGGTCTCGCCGTCGAAGGTCCAGGTGGTGTCGTCGTCGCGGAGCAGCACGACGAGGCCGCTGCGCGTGTCGTAGGCCATCGCGCCGGCGCCTTGCTGCGCGTCGGGCGGGCTCGTGGGCCTGAGGTTCGTCCAGCTCTTCGCCTCGTGATCGAACGCCCAGGTCTCGTTGCTCGCGGCGCTCTTGCCGGCGGAGCCGAAGCCCAGCGAGCGCTTGCGCTCCACGTCGTACGCGAGCGCGCCGACGGCGGTGGGCCTCACCAGCGGGTCCACGCGCTGCCACGCGTTCGCCTCGAGGTCGTAGGTCCAGGTCTCGCCGCTCTCGCCGGTCCAGAGGACGACGCGGTCCGCCGCGCCGTCGTAGGTCATCGCGGCCACCGCCGCGGGCTTGGCGCTGGCCGGGTGCAGGTTGGTCCAGGCGTCGCTCTCGAGGTCGTACGCCCAGGTGTCGGCGGGCGCGCTGTTCCCCCCGCCGCCGAAGAGGATCACGCGATCGCTCTGGGCGTCGTACGCCATCCCGAAGTCGCGCTGGGCAGGCGGCCGCACGAGGGGATGCATCTGCTCCCAGGTCTTCGCGCAGGGATCGAAGACCCAGGTCTCGTCCTTCGCGCCGTCGGGCGCGGCGCCGCCGAAGAGCACGACCTTGCGGCTCTGGGCGTCGTAGACCATGCGGTGGCCGGAGCGCGGGCCGGGGCTCTTCACCGGGAAGAGCTCGAGCCAGTGGTTCTGCGAGGCGCCCGGCGCACAGGTCACCGCGATCGCCGCCGCGGCCACGGCCGCGCCGATCACGGCGGCGTTCCTTCGCGGCGACGAGCCGAGCATCGTTCGAGCATAGCCGAGGGCTCGGCGTCGTGGGTCGCCGGGCTCGCGGAAGCCCAGCCGCCATCGCCTCGTCCGCCGTGGTCGAGCCTGACCCGCGACCATCGCCCGATTGACCGGGCATCCGCGTGCCCGTAAGACCGATGCGGAGGAGGGAGGGTGCACATGGTCGATCTCTACGAAACGGGCCGGAGGAAGGCATGAGCGCGACCACCCTCTTGCTCGGCGCCGTCGCCTACGACGCCAAGGTCGTCCCCATCTGGGAGGGGATCCGCGCCCACTTCCAGGCCGAGGGCGTGCCGCTCGATTTCGCGCTCTTCTCGAACTACGAGCGCCAGGTCGAGGAGCTGCTGGCCGGGCACATCGACATCGCCTGGAACACGCCGCTCGCCCACGTGCGCGTCGAGAAGCGGACCGGGGGCAGGTCGCGCGCCCTGGGGATGCGCGACAGCGATCGCGACTTCCACGCCAAGATCGTGGCCCGCAAGGACGCGAAGATCCGCACGCTCGCCATCTCGCGGGCAAGCGTCTCGCCGTCGGCAGCCGCGACTCCACGCAGGCGCGCATCCTGCCGCTCCAATTCCTGCGCGAGGAGGGCGTGAGGCTCGAGGCGATCGAGCTCCTGCCGTTCGACACCGATCTCGGCAAGCACGGCGACACCGGCACGAGCGAGCTCGACGTCCTCGCGGCGCTGCGCGACGGGCGCGCGCACGCCGGCGCCGTGGGCGATCTCGTCTGGATCGCCGAGCAGGCGGCGGGCCGGGTCGACGGCTCGCAGCTCGAGGTGGTGTGGACGACGCCCGGCTTCGATCACTGCATGTTCGACGCGCGCGTCGATCTCCCGGCGGCGAGCGCCGAGGCGTTCACGCGCGCGCTCTTCGCGATGCGCTGGTCGGTGCCCGAGCACCGCCGGATCATGGAGCTCGAGGGCCTCAAGGCGTGGATGCCGCCGCGCAGCGAGGGCTACGACAGCCTGCGCCGCGCGCTCGAGGCGGAGCGGGGGCTGTGACCGGCGCCGCCGGCCGCGCAGCGGCGGTGGCGATCCACGGCGGCGATCTCTCCCTCGGCGAGGGCCTGCTCGCGCTGCTCCGGCCCGCGCTCGATCGGCTCGAGCCGGGCGGCGTGGCCGCGGTGCTGTCCACCTCGGCCGCGCTGCGCCAGGATCTGCCGGCGTGGTGCCGGGTCGAGCGCCACGGCTATCTCGGCTGCGAGCGGATCGACGGCGGGATCGATCGGCACCTCGTCGCGCGTGGCGATCTCTCGGTCGCGCGGGGCGACCGGGAGCAGGGCGTCGCCTTGCCGCGCCGCGACGGGACGATCACCGCGGCGGATCTCCTCGCGGCCGTCCCCATGCCCGAGCGCGCCGACCCGGCGACCGGCTTCGCGCCCCGCGGCGCCCGCGTCGAGCCCGGCGGCCCCGCGTACCCGTTCTCGCTGCTCGAGCGCGACCACGTCGCGCCCCCGGACATCGCGCTGCTCTACGATCAGGCCGTCGGGGCGCAGTGGACCGCCGCCGACATCGCCTGGGACGCCGTCGCGCCGCTCCCGCCGGCGCTCGAGCACGCCGTCGGGCAGGTGATGACCTTCCTCGCCGAGAACGAGCTCTCGGCGCTGTACGTCCCCTCGCGCTTCGTCAGCCGCATCCACCCCGCGTACGCCGAGGTGGCGATGTTCCTCGCCACGCAGCTCGCCGACGAGGCGCGCCACATCGACGTCTTCCTCAAGAGGGCCCGCGCGGCCGGCGGCGGCCTCGGCGTCTCGTCCGTGACGACGTCGCGATCGCTCCTCTCGCTGCTCGCGATCGAGGACTTCACCGAGGCCGCGTTCCTTCTCTCGGTGCTCGGGGAGGGGACGTTCCTGGATCTGCTCCGCTTCGTCGAGGAGCACGCGCCCGACGCGCCCACCGCGGAGATCGCGCGGCGCGCCCGGGTCGACGAGGCGCGGCACGTGCATTTCGGGATGGCGCACGTCCGTCACGCGCTCGAGCGCGATCCCGGTCTCTATGGCCGCCTCGAGGCCGCGGTGCGCCGCCGCGCCACCACGATGCACGACGCCGGCGTGCCCGCGCCGATCCAGGACGCGCTCACCGTGCTCGCGGCCGGAGGCGACGAGCCCCGGGCGGTCGCGAAGGGCCACGAGGCGTTCCGCGCCCTCGTCGCCGCGATGCACGAAGGCCGCGTCAAGCGCCTGCAGAGCGCCGGCTTCAGCGCCGCTCAGGCGCAGGCGCTCTCGGATCTGCACACCCCGAACTTCATGTGAGGCCGTGCGGCGCGATCGTCGCGATGGCAGCGAGGAGGCGCGCCCGCGCCGGTGCCGGCGTTGACGGCGATGGGCGTCGCGCCTAACAAGCGCGGCCATGCGCTCGGGAAACCCGCTCCACGTGCTCGCCGGGGTCCTCCTCGTCACCGCCGCCTGCGGCGGCTCCGACAGCTACAAGGAGCGCCAGGCCGAGCTCGCGAAGGCCCAGGCCGCGGCCGCGATCCAGGTGAGCAAGCAGGAGGCGCCCAAGACGTGCACCGCGCTCGGCGCGGTCGACGGGCGCGATCCCAAGATGTACGCCCCCTTCGCCTCCATGGGCGCCAACTCCGAGGGCGCGATGGAGAACCTCCGCGAGAAGGCGCTCGAGCGCGGCGCCAACTACGTCGTGCTCGACGGCGTGTTCGGTCCGATCGCGAACGGCCGCATCTATCACTGCCCGCCCGAGGCCCTCGCGGGCGACGGCGCGGCGGCCCCGCCGGGTGGCCCGCCCCCCGCAGGAGCGCCCGCGTCCAAGCCGTGCAAGCCGGACTGCAGCCCCGGCTACGCCTGCGTCGACGGCACGTGCGTCTCGGCGTGCAACCCGGCGTGCGCCGCGGGCCAGCAGTGCGGTGTCGATCGCGTCTGCCACCCCGGCGGCGTCTGAGCCCGCAGGCGCGTGCGGTCGCGGGCCCGTGAAGTCGCCGCCGCGTGAACTCGCCGCCACCTGAAGTCGCCGCCGCCTGAAGTCGCCGGCGCGTGAAGTCGCCGGAGCCTGAAGCTCGATGGGGGCGCGCCGGCTCGCGCCGATCGCCGGCGGTCACATGTGCGTGCCGACGGCGCTGGGATTCAGGTTCCAGGTGAAGTCGTCGAGCAAGACGAGCGAGTCGTACCACTGGTCGCCGGTGTCCCAGATGACGAAGCGGAGCTCGATGGTCTCGCCCGGCACGATGGGCGCGTCGGTGGTGAGCCACGCCGTCCCGCCGCCGTCGGCGCCCATCGCGTTGGCCATTCCGGTGCCGGCGAGCTGAGCGATGCCGTCGGGGCACAGGCTCTGGCCCTGCGGCTTGCACACGGTGAAGAAGGCGTTGTTCACCGACACCGCATTGCCATTGGCGTCGAACGAGATGTTCTTGTCGGCAGGGATGGCGGGCTCGGCCGACGTGAGGAGCGCCAGGAAGAAGTCGTTGTAGGCGGTGCAGACCCACTCCGGGTACTCGGACGTGTAGAACTTGAACCGGTACGAGAAGCTCTGCGCGTTGGTCGGCGTGCGGATCCGGAGCTTCAGGCTCGCCGAGTCGTTCGCGCCGGTGCCGTTCGGACAGCCCGCGGGCGCCGGGAGGTTGCCGCCGTGCGCGGCGAGGTAGTCGGCGGGCGGGTTGCCGGTCGTGCCCCCGTTCCAGCCGGGGCTGTAGTTCACGACGCTGTTCGGCAGCTGCGGATCCTCCCAGCCGGCGTCGGTCTTGTCGCGCGCCGTACCCGAGGAGAGCGCGGCCATGTTCGGCCCCGCCACGGGGTTCACCGCGGTGCCGTAGTTGGCGAGCACGCCGACCTGGATGTCGACGGGCGCGCCGTTGCCGTCGGCCTTGTGCAGCTCCGCCGAGATCACGCCCCACTTCTTGTCGGCCAGCGGAGGGCTCTCGGTCGTGAACTGGCAGAGCTCCATCGCCTGCGCGAGCTGGTCGGCGGAGGTCGGTGGCATCAGCGTGGGCACGGCGCACGTCAGCGGCGTCGCGTCGTCGGTCGCCGGATCGCAGTCGTCGTCGAGCAGGTTGCCGAGCGCCTCGTAGGCGCCCGGGTTGACCTTCGCCGGCTCGGTGCAGCTACCGGGCGCGTCGCAGCAGTCGCCGTCGCAGGTCGTCCAGCCGTCGCCGTCGGAGTCCACGCACGGGGGCGCGCCGCCGCCGCCGCTCGTGGTGCTCGTGGTCGAGCTCGAGGAGCTGCTGGCCGCGCCGCCCTGGCCGCCCGCGCCGGTCGCTCCGCCGCCCTGACCGCCGCCGGAGGTGGTGGTCGAGGTGGTGCCGCTCGTCGTGCTGCTGCTCGTCGTGGTGGTCGCCTGCGCGCCGCCGCCGCCGACGCCGCTGGTGCCGGGACCGGTGGTGCCCGACGTCTCGCCGTCGCCCCCGGCCGCGCAGGAGACCGCAGCCGCGAGGCCAAGGCCGAGACCGACGACCAAGAGCGGTGAGGCGATGGAACGGGCGCTTCGAGGCATGAGCCCACGATACCCCGAATCGATTGCGCGCCGCGCCCCCGGAGCCCTCGTTCGCGCGGCCCGGAGGTGACGTTGGTGGGCTGCCCTGCCAAGCGGCGCCTCTTCGATCCGTGCGCACGCCGCATCGGCTCTCGTGCCCACCGCGGCGGGGCGAGGTCCCTGCGGCTGCCTTTGCGTGCTCGACGGAGCTCGCCTCGAGGGGCGGCGACCGCGGGGCTTCTCATCCGCGCGAGCGCCCGACCTCCCCACGACCTCCGTCGCAATGCTGCTCGGCGCGCGCTCCGGCTGCGCGGCGCGGCCTCGATCCCCGTACGCTCGTGGGAACTCGCCGGGAGGATCCATGCGAACCGTCGCGCTTCGTGGGTTGGCCGTGGGCTGTGCGCTCGTCGTCGCCGTCGGATGCGGCACCGCGGACTCGAACGGCGGAGCGGGCGGCGCGAGCTCGACCGGTACCGGGCAAGGCGGCGGCCCGACGACGAGCGCGACCTCGAGCGGAACGAGCGGGACCGCGACCACGGGCGCAGGCGGGGGCGGCTCGAGCACGACCTCGGGCACCGTCACGACCGGCAGCGGCAGCGGCGGCGCGTGCAGCGCCGAGGGCGAGGCCTGCGGCAACACGTTCGAGTGCTGCGCCGGCATCTGCAAGCAGGGCACCTGCACCAGCGGCCTGGCCTGCACCGACGCGGGCGGCCTGTGCACCCACGCGACCGCCGACCAGTGCTGCAGCGGCTCCTGCGACGGCGACTCGTGCTGCGGCTTCATGGGCGACCCGTGCCCCAACGGCTACGGCTGCTGCGACTCGCAGTGCATCGACGGCACCTGCCAGTGCGGACCGCCCGACATGAACTGCGGCGGCACGTGCATCGACGTGCAGTACGACGATCAGAACTGCGGCAGCTGCGGCGTCGCGTGCAATCCCTCGGCCCAGTGCCTGGAGGGCACCTGCCAGTGCAACCCCGGCCAGCCCTGGCTCACGTTCTGCGCCGGCGACTGCGTCGAGACGGCCACGGACGAGAGCCACTGCGGCGGCTGCGACAACGCCTGCCCGCCCGATCGCCTCTGCGCCAACTCGACCTGCGTCTGCGCCTCGCCGCTCGTCGACTGCGGCGGTACCTGCCTCGACCTCTCCTCGGATTCGCTCCACTGCGGCACCTGCATCAAGCAGTGCAATGGGACGCAGGATTGCGTGGGCGGCAGCTGCGTCTGCAAGCCGAACCTCACGCTCTGCGGCGGCCTCTGCCTCGACACGCAGACCGACAAATTCAATTGCGGCCAGTGCGGCAACGCCTGTCCCGGCATGAAGCAGTGCGTGAACGGAACCTGCCAGTAGCCCGCGCGGTGGGTTCGGAGCGCGTACGGGACGTCGGGGGGACGAAGAGCTGAAGGGAGGCCCCGCCGTCGCCGACGGCGACGGGCGAACCGAGGGCCGCGGAGCTGGCAGGAAGACCGTCACCGTCGCGGGCGCCGTCGGCAGTCGCCGCGTTCGTGTTTTCGCGGCGGCGGGTCTTCCTCGCGCCAACGCACCCACTACCCCATCAGGAGAGGCGCTCTTTCTCTCGTGGTTCTCGACCGTTGCAGCCGGATCGACGCGCGCCGGCCCCGGCGCCGGCGCAGGAGGAGCGAACGTCGCTCCTGATCCCCAAAGGTGGCGAGAACGCGTTTTGGATCACGCGACCGAAAAAAAAGTCGTGCTCGGCGGGGTGGACACCGAGCGAGACATGGACCGATACCTCGCGCGGTGTCGGCCGAACCGAGCGAGAC
>CAYJPW010000243.1:0-5152 GCA_964372055.1 uncultured Polyangiaceae bacterium | reverse complement strand
CGAGCGAGACATGGACCGATACCTCGCGCGGTGTCGGCCGAACCGAGCGAGACATGGACCGATACCTCGCGCGGTGTCGGCCGAACCGAGCGAGACATCGGACCGATCCTCGCGCGGTGTCGCCGACACCGAGCCAGACATGCCGGATGCTGCGCTCGACATGGCGGACAGCGCGCTCGACGTCGCCGAGGTCGCCCTCGCTGACGTGACCCTACGTGCGAGGTCACCGGTGGCCAGCTGCGACGTGCTCGAGAGCGACCTCGCCGCGGATGGATCAGACGCCAGGTGAGGAGAGCGCCCGCTCGAGCACGCGCCGGACCGGGGGTGCTCGACGTCCCGTCCGAGGGCGAGCGCCGTCGCCGAACGACGTGCCTGCGGGGGGGGTGGCGGCCGCCAGGGCCCGCCATGGCGCCGCCACCCCGACGCCTCGGGGTGCGCTCCAAATCGCCGAGAGATCGCGCCGTGACCAGGGTGGCACGACGCGAGCAAAGCGCGGGCTCATGCACCCGTCCGACCCGTCCGGGCCGCCGGCCCCGCTTCTCATGGACCGTGTGCGCCAGGAGATTCGCGTCCGGCGCTACAGCCCCCGCACCGAGAAGGCCTACGTGGGGTGGATACGCCGGTTCATCGTCTTTCCATGGCATGCGCCATCCCCGCGAGCTCGAAGCCGAAGCGCTCCACGCGTACCTGAGCCACCTCGCGGGGAACCAGCACGTCAGCGCGTCCACCCAGAACCAGGCGCTCGCGGCCATCCTCTTCCTCTATGTCCACGTCCTGCACCGCCCCGTCGAGGCCCTCGGCGACTTCGTCCGCGCGCAGCGACCCTCGCGCCTCCCGGTCGTCCTCACGCGGGCCGAGGTCCGCGCCGTCCTCGCCGGCATGGAGGGCACGCCGCACTTGATGGCGTCGCTGCTCTACGGATCCGGCCTGCGCCTCCTCGAGTGCGCCCGGCTCCGGGTGAAGGACGTCGACCTTCAACGTCACGAGATCCTCGTCCGCGACGGCAAGGGCGCGAAGGACCGAGTGACGGCGCTTCCCCATCGCCTGGTCGCGCCCCTGCGCGAGCACCTCGAGCGCAACCGCGTCCAACACCAGGCCGACCTTCGCGCCGGCGAAGGCCGCGTCGCCGTCCCGTTCGCGCTCAGCCAGAAGTACCCCAACGCCGGGTGCGACTGGCCCTGGCAATGGCTCTTCCCAGCAACCCGCACCTACGTCGACCGCGAAACCCGCGAGCGCCGGCGCCACCACCTCCACGAGACCGTCCTCCAGCGAGCCGTCCGCGCCGCGGCCCAGCGCGCCGGCATCCCCAAGCCCGTCAGCTGCCACGCCCTGCGCCACTCGTTCGCCACGCACCTGCTCGAGGCCGGTTACGACATCCGCACCATCCAGGAGCTCCTCGGCCACCGGGACGTCAGCACCACCATGATCTACACCCACGTCCTGAACCGGGGTCGACTCGGCGTCCGCAGCCCGCTGGACGACGACGGCTCGTGAGGCCCCGGGGGCCGGGGCGCATCTTCTGCGCCGGTCGCAGGCATTATCCGCTTCGACGGATCGGCCGTTCTCCCGCTATCCGGCGGGCATCGCCACGCAGGTTTTCTCCCGCTCTACCGATCAGCCTTTATCCTGTTACACGGCGTGGCTCGACCGATCCCGGGGACTTTCGACACCCGCGCAGCTTTCTCGTGTTACACTGACCAGTGTTTACAGTGATAGATAGACCTGGATACTACTAGTTAGCCGGACATGACGCCGCGTCAGGTGGCTGCTCGCGTCGACGCTATTATCGAGCCGTTCGTGTCTTATGCGAAGGCGCGCGATGCTCTGTTTCAAGCCCACTTCCCCGGACTCCTGTACTACTTTGCGCTCCAGTACGTCGACGCCGACATTCGGAATGGCGGAATTTACCAGCTTCATTCAAATTCGACGGGGTGCCTGATCCTTGACGCCGAAGGCGGCGCTCGCGCATTTCGGCAGCGGAGGCTCGCCGACGTTCTCAAGGAGATCATCTACTACTACGACAGCCGGGGCCGCTCCCGACTACGCAAGCGGATTCCGCCGGACTACTTTTCCGAGCTCTCCGGTGGCAGAGCGCGCTCTCTGACCGAACTGGAACAGCGCTACTATCGGAGCTTCGGGAAGCACGAGTCGATGGATGAACTGCTCGAGTCCGCGCTCGCGGAAGCGCCCGAACTATTTCCGGTTGCGAGAAGCTCCGCCCCACCCCGCACGCGCGGCGGGATAAAGTCCAAACGGCCTAAGCCCGGCAAGCCGTGAACTCGCACGAGTAACAGGCCGGCTAACAGCGCGCTGCACCCGACGGTCGCCGCCGGTCGGCCCTGCGGGCCTCCCTATGGCGCCCGCGGGTGAGCGCGTGTACGTTGGGCGGACCGGAGGGCTCATGGCGTCATACTCCGTTCAGCACATGATATGGCCAGCTTTGGCCGCCTGCGCACAGTTGTTCGCTTGCGGCAGCCAGGTGACCGTCGACCACTCGATTCAAGGAGCGGGCGGCGGTGGCGGTGGCCTGGATGCGACGACGACCATCTCGTCCTCCGTGTCGTCATCCACAACGGTGACAAGCAGCGCGACCGGAGGTCCGCACTGCGGCTCCGGTGGCGGTGGCGAAATTGCTCAGGTGTGCGCCACACTGTGCGACAACATCACGACACATGAGGGCTGCGGCTTTCCCCCGTGCGAGGAATGCTTGGGCCCGTGCAACGAGTACTTTGTCGCTGCCAATGAGGCGGGCTGCTTGCCGGAGGCGTTCGCGTGGGTAGCTTGCGTCCAAGCGTCCTGGCCGAGCGACTGCTGTTGTACTGACCTCGATACTCAATGCATTGAGGAACAGGCCGCGTGCCAGGCGTGCAAGTCCTCCAATAATGTATGCGAGTGGTAGCCGAAGCTCGGCCGCCGCTGCCACCTCGCAGTGCGGCTTCTGCCTCAGGTCAGGCCCTGATCTCCATGGCACTCCCCGAGCGTCACAGTTGCGGCCGCCCAACTGCGCGCTGAAGCCGACGAGCGCCGTCGGTCGCGCGCAAGCGCGCTCCCTCTGGCGCTCGCGGCTTAGCGCGAGTACGTTGGCCGGACTGGTGGGACACCATGTCGATACCACTGACCAAGATCGACAGCTTAAGCCCTGAGCGTTACCCCGACGTGATTCGAGCCGGCGGACTTTCCGCGCGGATCAGCGAAGCGCTCGCGGCACTCGGCTCGCCGCTACGGGTCTCGCCGTTCGACGATGCGCCAATCGCGTACGCGCGCGTGGAGAAGCCGCCCCGGTTCTCACAGATCTACATCGCATCCACGGAGCGCCTGTTCCTTCCGGACTTTTGGTCGCAAGGGGTGTGCCTCGCTCACTTAGCTACTGCTGACGTCGACGAAGCGGTGCGCGCTATTCACGTGTGGATCGTGGACGCGCCTAATGGCGCCGAGTTCGCGTCGCAACTTACTCACGTGCGGATGTCACCCGCCGCCGCGGCATTCGAGAACGGAACTGCGGTGGAAAGCGCATGGCAGCGCTATCTCACCGGCCCACCAACAAACCATCGGGGCCTTGTCGAGTTCATACGCGCGGCATACGAGGCGCCGCAGTTGCGGCAGCTGTTCCCATTCAAGAGCCTCAACCGCTTTTGCTTCAGTCGGTGTACTGGATACCCCTACACCGATGATTGCCCCATCGTCGCGCCCACGCTCGATGGTCGACTCGTCGTCTATACGCGACGCGGCGAGTCCTTGATCGAATCAGGCAGCCCGTCTCCCGCCGTGGATGTGGTCGAGGCAGTCCGCCTTGCGATCGAAGCGCTGCCTCCGGGCACCGGCCCCGCACGCCCTGGCACTGCCGAGGATCAGCCGGAAGGGACTCCACCGGAGGAGGAGACCTGAGCGCAGGACGGCCGGTCGAGGTGCACGGTGCTCGGCGCCGAGATGGCGGGGCCGGCCCTCACCGTTGCCGACAGGCACTGAGCAACCGGGTTGATGGGTAACACTTGTCCGGGGACATGGGTAACACTCCCGGCGTCCCTCCGTTACCTTCGATCACTCAAGAAGTCAGCGCCCGAGATGGCGTTGGTGGCCTCGTCGTATCGGCCGAGTAGGTGTTGTAGAAGAGGATGTTCCAAACCCCGTCATCGACCTCCTCGAGTCCGACGTATTCATCGGACAGTGCGTTGCTCAGGAAGATCTGCTTCGAGGCGAGGCGGAAGCAGCCGGCGTGGGAGAGTTGAGCTCGCAGAGGCCGTGGATCCCCGTCGACGCGAAGGGCGGTCCGTTGTCGCTGCGAATCGCCTGCGGGAGCCCGACCTCTCGGAACAGGCGCTCGAACACGGGCTTCGCGTTCTCCGTCCGGACGTTCGGCAGCCCGGTGACTCGCAGCAGGTAGCGACTGTGAAGGTCGGCGATCGTGAGCGGGTAACAGTAGACGCCGTCTCCCGTGCGGAACTGCCCCTTGAAGTCCGTGGTCCACACCGCGTTGGGCTCCGACGCGACCGCCGGCGCGGCGCCCGGGTGTTTCCACTTCCGCCGTCGAGCCCGTGGCCGCACGAGGCCGTGGCGCACGAGGATGTCCGAGATGGTGCTGCGCGCGGGCCACGGCAGCGTCGGGTGCCTCTGCCCCAGCACGCGCAGGAGCTTTCTCGCGCCCCAGTGGACCGCCCTGCGCTCGGCCACGATCAGTTCCTCGAGGCCTGGCGGCGTGCGGTGCGGACACGACTTCGGCGCCTGGCTGCGGTCCATCAGGCCGGCCTCGCCTTCGTCGCGATACCTCTGCAGCCTCGCGTAGCCGCTCTTCCGGCTGATGCCGTAGCGTTCGCAGAGTTCCACCATCGTCCAGTGTCCCGACTCGTAGTCCGAGATGAATCGTCGTCGCTCGTTCACCGGGTTCGTCTCCGCCCATCCCATGGCCGCGGAGTGTCACCCATGTGCCCGGACATCTGTCACCCATGTACCCGGATTTTTCCCGGCGGCTGCCCAACAGTGAGGGTTTCGCCGCCGCGCAGAACCGCGGACGGGGGCACCGTCGGGGTCGACGTCCCGTGAGGCAAGGCGCCGGTGGCGAAACCCGGTGTTGAACGAGCCCGAGCGGCGCGCGGGGCGGCGATGCGTTTTTCCCGGTCGCGGCGCCCCGGCGCCGACGCGTCTGGGGGCGTCGATA
>CAYJPW010000242.1:0-12744 GCA_964372055.1 uncultured Polyangiaceae bacterium | reverse complement strand
GCCTCGGCGCGCCTGCGTGCCCGCGCGCGCCCGCCCCGGTCCGGTCGCGCCGCCGGCCGGGCCGCGCGCCGGCGCGATCCGAGACCGAGCCACCCGGCCATGCGCACCACGAGCGCCCGCGCCCGCGCCAGCTCGTCGGGGAGCGGGGCCTGGAAGCGCGTCACGTCGCGCGCGGCGTACGCGGGGACTGCGATCGCCAGCGCGGTGAGCACGTGCGCACCGGCGG
The DNA here is from genome assembly GCA_964372055.1 of uncultured Polyangiaceae bacterium. GTDB lineage: Bacteria > Myxococcota_A > Polyangia > Polyangiales > Polyangiaceae > CAYJPW01. The sequence goes on along the minus strand of CAYJPW010000242.1, from coordinate 12,518 downwards.
GGACGAGCCGGCCCAGCCCCGCGCGTGTGATCGCCGGACCGCCCCGCCAGACCTCGTCGGGCGGCCCGGCCGAGCTCGGGAGCGCGCCCGTCCAGAGCAGCTCGGCGACCGCCTCGAACGGCACGCCGGCCTCGGCCAGATCGACGGCGGCGTGGCCGCGGTAGATGGGCCCGCGGGCGCCGATGGCGGTGATCGCCGACTCGAGGACCGGCTCCCCCCAGCGGAGCGCCGCGGCTGCGACCGGGCCGTGGCCCGACCGGGCGTCGCGGCGGGCGCGCAGCCGCTCGAGGTCGGCCCGAGCGTAGAGGCGCGCGTGGCCGCGGCCCGAGTCGACCCCGCGGACGAGGCCGCGGCTGGCGTAGGCGTACAGCGTCTCGCGCTTGACGCCGAGGAGCGCGGCGGCCGCCGCTCCGTCCAGGTAGCCGCCCGCCTCGGCCGCCTCGGGCGAACGTGGATGACTCAATCCATGTTGATCAACGTCGTCCATGACCCAAGAGTACCAGCAGCGGAGGAGGCGCGACGGGCATGGACGGCAAAGCGACGGCGAGCGGGCTCGAAGGCGTGATCGCGGCGGAGACGCGGCTCAGCGACGTCGACGGCGAGCGCGGCCGCCTGGTGATCGCCGGCCACGACGTGGAGGAGATCGCCGGCCGGATCTCGTTCGAGGACGCGTGCGGGCTCCTCTGGTCGGGCGCCCTGCCGGACGACGCCGCGCGCCGGGGGATCGCGGCCGGCCTCGCCCGGGGGCGCGCGCGCGCCTTCGAGCGGCTGCCGCGGCTCGGCGACGCGCTCGACGCCGAGGACGGGACCGCCGCGCTGCGCGCCGCCGCCGCTCACGATCTCGGCCCCGAGGCCGAGGAGCCGGCGATCCTCGCCGGCGCGGTCGCGGTGTACGCCGCGGCGTGGGTCCGCTCGCGCGGCGGCAGCAGCCCCGTCGAGCCCGACGCCGCGCTCTCGCACGCGGCGGACTACCTGCGCATGGCGCGCGGCCGCCCCCCGTCGCCGGCCGAGGTCGCCGCGCTCGATGCGTACCTGGTCACGGTCGCGGATCACGGGATGAACGCCTCCACCTTCACCGCCCGCGTCGTCGCCTCGACGGGCTCGGATCTCACCTCTTCGATCGTCGCCGCGATCGGCGCGCTCAAGGGCCCGCTCCACGGCGGCGCCCCCGGTCCGGTGCTCGACATGCTCGACGCCGTGGGCGCGCCCGAGCGCGCCGAGGCGTGGCTCGAGGCCGAAATCGCCGCCGGGCGCCGCATCATGGGGATGGGGCACCGCATCTACCGCGTGCGCGATCCCCGCGCCGCCGTCCTCGAGCGGGCCACGCTGCGCCTCGAGCAGGCCGGCGTGAGCACCGGCCGCCTCGCGCGCGCCCGCGCGGTCGAGCGCGCCGCCGAGGGCGTGCTCCGCGCCCGGCACCCGACGCGGCCGCTCCACGCGAACGTCGAGTTCTACACCGCGGTGCTCCTCGACACCCTGGGCCTGCCGCGCGAGCTCTTCACGCCGACCTTCGCGACCGGCCGCGTCGCCGGCTGGATCGCGCACGTCCACGAGCAGCGCGCGGTGGGCAAGCTCATTCGCCCGGCCTCGCGCTACGTGGGCCCCGCCGCGTAGCCGCTCACGCGCGCATCGCGCGCCAGACGCGCTCGACCTCGGCGCGCATCGCCGCGGCCGAGGGCGCGCGCCAGCGCCGGCCGTGGCCCGGAAGCACGTGCTCGAACCGATGATCGAGCAGGCGCTCCATCGAGCGCGTCTGCTCCTCCCACGAGTACCAGCAGACCTCGCGCGAGGCGTGCAGGGCGCCGCGCTCGGCCGACCACCAAAGGTGATCGCCGGTGAAGAGGTACACGTCCCCGAGCAGCAGCGCGGCGCTCCCGCGCGTGTGCCCGGGGAGCGGGATCACCAGGAGATCGTCTTCGAGGCGGATGGGGTCGAGCCCCTCGAGCTTGCGCTCCACGCCCACCGTGCCGCTGGAGCGCGCGTCGGCCGCCATCATCACGCGCTCGCAGCCGAGCGCCTCGCGAAAGCGCTCGTGATCGGCGACGTCGTCGGCGTGCGTGAGGAACATGGTGCGGGCGCCGCCGAGCTCGACCAGGCGCGCGAGGAGCGGCCGCGCCGCCCGCGGCGAGTCGACGAGCAGGTTGCCACGCTCGCGCCGGACCCAGTAGCTCGAGGCGCCGAACGAGCCCTCCGACGCGTAGCCGCAGTAGTGGACGCCGCCGTCGATCGGCTCCGGAAACGCGGCCGCGGCCGCGCGCGCCAGCGTCTTCTTCTCGCTCCCGATCGACGCCGTGGGGCAGGCGACCAGCGCCATCGCCGCGCGCAGCGCCTCGTCCGGGCCGGACGGCTGCCGCGCCACGAACGACTGCTCCCCCGCCGAGCGCGCGAACACCCCGGGCGCGACGTGGCGGCAGGTGTCGCAGTCGATGCACGAGGCGTCGACGTAGAAATCGCCGGGCGCGTTCTCCGGCAGGCGGTCCTCGAGTCGCGCCACCGAAACCTCCTACCATGCGCTCCATGACCGCGCCCGCCGCTCGGCCCGTCACCACGCCCCTGCAGGCGCTCCGGCTCGTGCGCGCGAGCGGGATGGTGACGCTGGTCCACACGCCCGGCGTCCGCTCGCTCGTCGAGGCGGTCGCGGGGGAGCCGGTCCGCGGCACCTGGTGGGCTCACCCGAAGGGCGGCGCCATCTTCCGGCTCGCGGGCGCCCTCGAGGGCTCGGACGAGGTGCTCGTGGCGAAGCTCGTCGCCGGCAAGGTGACCTTCGTTCACGCCTCGCTCTGGCCGGCGCTCCACCGCGTCGTCTCCGATCCGGGCTGGCGCGCGAAGGCGATCGCCGGCCTCGATCCCGCCGCCCGCGCGCTGCTCGCGCGCGTCGACGCCGGCGGCGCGGTCCGCTCGGCGCCCGGGCAGAGCAAGGCAGAACGCGACGCGCGTGTCGCGCTCGAGAAGAGCATGCTGGTGCGCTCGGTCGAGGTGCACACCGAGAGCGGCGCCCACGCCACCGAGCTCCGGTCCTGGCGGAGCTGGGCGGACGCTCTGCCGCGCGCCGATCTCCTCGAGGCCTCCGCGCTGTCGCTCGAAGAGGCGCTCGCGCTCTTGCGCGCCCGTGCCGGCGGTGCGCCGCTCAGCCTCGAGGTTCGCGGTCCGCCGCGCAGCCGTGCACGGCGGTGACCTCTCATGGCATTCCTCTGGGCGGCAGCGCCTCCATCGGCAATCGAGGCGGCTCGTCTCCGTTCGGGGATTCGATCGCCAGCAGCCGGCGCTTCGTGGAGGCCCCGCCCGGAGCGGAGAAGCCGCCGATGCCCCCACCCGCGGCGAGGACGCGGTGGCACGGCACCACGATGGGTAGCGGATTTTTGGCCATCGCCTGACCGACCGCGCGCGCGCCGCCCGGGGACCCCACCCTGGCGGCGAGGTCGCCGTAGGTGATGGTCTCGCCGGGTAGCACGCCGCGGGCGGCCTCGTAGACCCGCCGGCGGAACGGCGGCACCCGCTCGAGATCGAGCGGCACGTCGGCGAGGTCGTCGAGCCGACCCTCGATGTGGTGCGCGATCCGCTGCATCGCGTCGCGCGCCCACGCCGGCGGCGGCGTCTCGTCCACCGGCCCCAGCTGCGCTCGGATCCGCGCCACGGTCGCCTCGCGGCTCGGCTCGGCGAGCTGCACGGCCACGAGCCCGCGATCGCTCCACGCGGCCGCGCAGCAGCCGAGCGCCGTCTCGAAGAGAGCGTAGCCCTTCGCCACGAGGGCCTCCTAACCGGGCCCAGGCATCGGCGCCAGCGCCACGACGCTGAAGCCGACCGCGACCACATCGCCGTCGTTCTGGTACGAGTGCGCCTGATCGCCCTGGAAGGCGGCGACGTCGCCCGGTGCGAGGGTGTGCTTCTCGCCGGCGGCCCAGAACGTGAGCTGCCCCCGCTCGCACGAGAGGTACTCGCGCGTCCCCGGCCGGTGCGGCACGCCGGTGAAGCGCGCCTTGGGCAGGAGCTCGAGGCGATCGATCTCCATGCCCGGTACCGGGTGCGGGAGGAGACGGTGCACCTTGGCGAGCCCGCCGCGGCCGCGCGCGAGCTCGGGGAGCGAGCCCTTGCGGAAGACCTCGCAGCGGGCGCGAGGCGTGGAGATGAGCTCCTCGATCGAGATCTGCAGCGACGTCGCCACCCGCGCGAGGACCGAGAGGGTGGGGTTGCACGAGCCCGTCTCGATCTGCCCCACGGTCGACCGCGGGACGCCGCTGAGCTTGGCGAGCTGCTGCTGCGTCAGGCTCCGCCGCTGCCGGATGTAGCGGAGGTTGTGGGCCAGGTTCGACGCCATGGCCTCGATCGCGTCGCTCATCCTCCCCGAATACCCCCCGGCCAAGTTGCCGGCAAGCGCGCCGATCCATCGGCCGACGGTTCGGCGTGAGCTCGCCGGGGCGATCGCGTAGGATCGCCGCATGCGCATCGCGGCGTTGAGCTCGATCTTCTGGATCCTCGCGGCCTGCTCCGGCGACGAGGCGACGAGCGGCGTCGGGACGGGCGCGAGCGGCTCGGGCGGCGCGACGTCCACGGCGACCGGCACCGGCGGCGGCTCGAGCTCGACCGGCAGCGGCGGAGGCTCCACGACGACGTCGACGGGAACGGGCGGGGGCGGGGCGACGACGAGCACCGGCACGGGAGGAGGCGGCGGCGGCGCGTCGAGCTCTTCTTCCTCCTCGTCCGGCGCCGGAGGGGGCGGCGTGGGCGTGGGCGGCGTTTGCGGCCAATCCGCCGACGGGGGCGTCTGCGCGCCGGGCCTCGTCTGCTGCTATCCCTGCGGCATCCCCGGCTGCGACTTCGTCTGCACGGTGCCCTGCAACCAGGGCGACCCGGGTTGTGGGCCCGGCGGCTGCATACTGGTGCCGTGATCATGGCCGAACCGCCTGCACGCGAGTGGGATGGCCGGGCGTACCACCGCCTCGGCAAGCCGCAGCACGCCTGGGGCCGGAAGGTGCTCGAGCGCCTGCCGCTCCAAGGCGACGAGACGGTCATCGACGCCGGCTGCGGCACCGGCCGTCTCACGGCCGAGCTCCTCGAGCGGCTCCCGCGCGGCCGCGTGATCGCGCTCGATCGCTCGCCGAGCATGCTCGAGGTGGCGCGGGCCGAGCTCGCGCCCCGGTTCGGCGATCGGGTGGGCTTCGTGCTCGCCGATCTCCAGGAGTATGTCGACCCGTGCGCCGCCGACGCCATCTTCAGCACGGCCACGTTCCACTGGGTCCTCGATCACCCGCGCCTGTTCGCGAACCTCCACGCCACGCTCCGCCCCGGCGGCCGGCTCGTCGCCCAGTGCGGCGGCGGCGCGAACCTCGAGCGCATCCACGCGCGCGCCGCCGTCCTCCAGGGACGGCCGCCGTTCGCGCCTTGGTTCGCGTCGTTCCCGGATCCCTGGGTCTTCGCCGACGACGTCGTCACGCGGGCGCGGCTCGAGGCGGCGGGGTTCGTCGACGTCGAGACGGGGCTCTCGCCCGAGCCCACCGTGTTCGGCAGCGAGGAGGAGCTCCGCGACTTCATCACCAAGGTCGTCTTCGGCGCCCACCTCGAGCGGCTCCCGGACGAGGCGCTGCGCCGCGCGTTCATCGAGCCCCTCGTCGAGGCGGCGAAGGGCGACGATCCGCCGCTCTGCCTCGACTACTGGCGGCTCAACATGGCGGCGCGCCGCCCCGAGGCGATCCGAGCTGCTGCCGCTCCGCCCGCCTGATCCGCGCGCGGGCGCGCCGGCCGGCCGCGCCTACTCGCTGCCCCACACCTCGAGCGCGTACGAGCCGGTGCCCTCCGCGACCGCGACCTCGATGGTGTAGACGCCGTCGTCGTCGACGCAGAGCGGCCCGCGCGCCGGGACGACGGGCCACTTGTCGCGCGACACGTCGTTCGCCGCGAGGCGGCCGTCGGGGCCGAGGACGGCGACGTCGAGATCCCCGACCTCGGCCGAGGCGACGGCGAAGAAGCGGTAGCAACGCCCGCCGCGCGCCTGGAAGGTGAAGCGCTCGACCGGATCCTCGCGGCCCTGCGCCTCGCCCGTGCGCACCGGCGTGATCGGCGCGAGGCCCGTGGGCCGGCCGCACCCCGCCGCGAGCCGGCCGAGATCGGCGCGCGCGTCGCCGGTGGGCTGGAAGGTCGCGTAGCAGCTCACCCACGGCCCGCCGAGCTTGCCGCGCGACTGCGCCTTCTCCTCGTCGGTGAAAGCGCGCGGGTCGCCTTCGCCTTCGCCGCGTCCCCGGAAGTAGGAGGGATCGAGCGCGCCGCTCCGGTCGTTGGGCGGAGCTTGCGGGCAGCCCGAGACGACGAGCGCCGCCGCGGCCAGCCACGTCGTCGTGGGGAAGCGCACGGCCGGCGAGGGTAGCACCTCGAGGTGCGCCGGTTCACCGAAGACGGAGGCGCCGCGCCGCGAAAAGGCGTGGCGGTGCGGCCGCTTGTCGAAGAATGTCCGACCCCCTCTGGCGGAGCCGGCGGCAGCTGATAGAATGTTCAGTATGCTCACTCGACGCTCCGAAGCCGCGGGTCTCGCCCTCTCCGGCGCGAGTGACCGCTCCACGACCCAGGCTCGCATCGCGCGCTTCCCGGAGCTCCTCTCGGCCTTCCATGCCGGCCAGGCCGCGGGCGATCCTCCGCGCGCCAAGCCGCTCCCGCTCCGGCTCCCCGCGCTCGACGCGGCGCTCCCCGAGGGCGGCCTCCCGCGCGGCGCCGTCGTCGAGCTCGCGGCGCCGCGCGGCCTCGCGCGCGCGACCTCGATCGCGCTCGCCGCTTGCGCGTCGGCCCAGGCCGAGGCGCGCGCCCGCGGCGCCAAGGACACGGCCGGCGCCTGGTGCGCCTTCATCGATCCCAGCGCGACGCTCTTCGCGCCCGGCGTCGCGGCGTCCGGCGTCGATCTCCACCGGCTGCTCGTGGTGCGGCCGCCGCTCGACGAGCTCGCGCGCGTCGCGGTCCGCGTGGCGTCGAGCCGCGCCTTCGCGGTCGTGGTGGTCGACACCGCCGCCGTCCCGGGGGCGCTCGGGGGCGCGCCGCCGGTGCGCCTCGATCGCTGGTCGACGGTGGTGCGGCGCCTGGCGCTCGCCGTCGAGGGGAGCGACTGCTCCGTCCTCCTCCTCACCGATCGGCAGGCGTCCCGTGCGATGCCGCTGCCGGTGGCGATGCGCCTCGAGCTCGAGCGCCCCGCCGAGGAGCGCATCACCGTGCGCGTCGCGAAGGACCGGCGCGGCCGCGTCGCGCCGCCGGTCTCGATCCCGATCGCCGCCTCGGCGCCCACGCCCGTGGGCGCTGGAGCCGTACGCGTCGAGCCCCAGGTCGCCCTCGAACGGACGGCGTAGGCGCGGCACATGGCGAGGCGCGTGGCCGCGGTCGTGTTGCCCCAGCTCGCGTGCGAGCTCGTCCGCTTGCGGCGCGACGTGGCCGGGCCCGCCGCGCCCGCGTCGCCGCTCGCGGTGATCGTCGACGACGAGCCCTCGGCCTCCATGGATCTGGCAGGCACCGCGGTGCTCGACGTGGTCGACGACGAGGCGAGGCGCTACGGCGTGCGCCCGGGCCAGAAGGTGAGCGAGGCGGCCGCGCTCGTCGCCGGCCTCGCGGTCCACCGCCTCGACCGCGCCGCGATCGAGGCGGCGCTCGGGCGCGCCGCCGAGGTGGCGATGGCGCTCGGCACCACCGCCGCCCTCCGCCTCGGCGAGGGCGATCCGGCCGAGGACACGGTCTGGCTCGACGTCACCGGCGCCGCGCACCTCGTCGGCGGCGAGGCCGCGCTCCTCGACGAGCTGGCCGAGCGCGTCGGGGCGCTCGGCCACCGCGTCCGGGTCGCCATCGCCGACGGCCCGCACCTCGCGCAGGCGCTGGCCCGGTGGAAGGGCAGGGTGATCGCGCCCGAGGGCGGCGGCGGCGAGGCGCTCGCCGATCTTCCGGTGCACGCGCTCGCCGGCGCCTCGCGACGCGCGGGGTCGGGCCGGCGAGGCGAGGCGGCTCGGCACGCGGGCTCCGCCGCCAAGCCCGTGATCGACGCCGAGACCGCGAGCTGGCTGGTGCGCGTCGGCGTGTTCAAGGTCGGCGATCTCGCGCGCCTGCCGCGCGCCGCGGTGGCCGCGCGCCTCGGCCCCGCCGCCGGTGCGGTGCTCGAGCTCGTCGCAGGTCGCGACGGCGCGCCGCTCGTGCCGTTCGCGCCTCCGCGCGTCGTCGTCGAGGAGGTGAGCTTCGAGGAGGGCGTGAGCGGCGCCGAGTCGCTCCTCTTCATCCTGCGCGGGATGGCCTCGCGCGCCGCCGCCCGCCTCGCCGCCCGCGGCGAGGCCACGACCGAGATCGAGGTGCGCATCCCGCTCGACCGCTCGATCGCGCGCCTCCGCATGGGCGAGCGCGGCGCCCTCGCGCCCGACGAGGCCGACGCGCCCCCGCCGGCCGCCGGCTTCCGCGTCGAGCTCCCCGCGCCGCTCGCCCGCGAGGCCGATCTCCTGCGCGCCATCAAGGCCAAGCTCGAGCGCGTCGAGCTCCCCGCGCCGGCCGTGGGCGTGGTGCTCACGCTCCCGCAGATCGTCCGCGCGCCTCGGGTGCAGCTCGATCTCTCGCGCGACGTCGCCGTCAGCCCCGACGCGCTCCCCGCGCTGCTCGCCGAGCTCTCCGCCGAGATCGGGCCCGAGCGGATCGGCGTGCTCGCGGTGGTCGACTCGCACCGCCCCGAGGCGCGATCGCGCCTCGTCCCGGTCGACCCGAAGGCGGCGTCGAGCCTGCCGCCGGCGTCGGGGGCCGAGCACGCCGGCGCGTGGTCGTCCCCCCAGCCGACGCGCATGCTCGCCTCGCCCGAGCCGGTCGGGCACCTCGGCCGCGGCGCCGTGGTCGCCGTCGATCAGCACCTCTACGCCGTCGAGCGCGCGCGCTTCGTGATGCGCCTCGACGGCATCGAGTGGTGGACGCGCTCGCCGGTGTCGCGCGACTACGCGCGCGTGGTCCTGGGCAAGGGCGGCCCCGGCGGCGGCGTCGCCGGCGAGGCCTGGATCTACACCGAGCGCGCCACCGGCGAGGCGTTCCTCCAGGGCTGGTGCGACTAGTGCCGAGACCTCACCACCAACCTCCTCTCCCTGCCGGGAGAGGGGGCTCTCCCGGGTTCGCCGAGCTCCTCGGCCGCTCGTGCTTCTCCTTCCTCGAGGGCGCGTCGCACCCCGAGGAGGTGGTCGAGCGCGCCGCCGAGCTCGGGCTCGACGCCGTGGGCCTGTGCGACCGCGACGGCCTCTACGGCATGGTCCGGGCCCACACCGAGGCGAAGAAGCGCGGGCAGCGCCTGCTCGTCGGCGCCGAGCTCACCCTCTCGGGCGCGCCCGCGGGCGATCCCTCCTCGCCGCCGCGCGTCGCGCTGCTCTGCGAGGACCACGAGGGCTACGCCGCCATCTGCAGGCTGCTCACGCTCGCCCACCGCGATCACGAAAAAGGCGAGGCCGGGATCGCGGTCGAGGCGATCGCCGCGGACGCGCGCGGCCTCGCGGCGGTGCTGCCGCTCGGCGACGCGGCCCTGCTCGACGATGCGGTCATCGGCCCGCTCGCCGCCGCGTTCGGCGAGAGGTTCGCGGTCGCCACCTGGCGCCACCTCGAGCCGCGCGACGCCGAGCGCACCCGTCTGGCGCTCGCCGCCGCCGAGCGGTACGGCGTGCGCGTCGTCGCCAGCGCTCGCCCTCTCTACCACCACCCGTCGCGCAAGCCGCTCGCCGACGTGATGCACTGCATCCGCCACAAGACGACGCTCGACCAGGCGGGGAGCGCGCTCTCGTCCAACGTCGAGGCGTGCCTCCGCCCGGCCGCGCAGATGCGCGCGCTCTTCCGCGATCGGCCGGCGTGGGTCGAGGCGACGCTCGCCATCGCCGAGCGCTGCCGCTTCTCGATGGCCGAGCTCCGCTACCGCTTCCCGAGCGAGGAGCTCTGCCTCGGCGGCGAGACGCCCGACCAGACGCTCCGCCGCCTCGTCGAGGGGGGCGCGCGCGATCGCTACCCCGGCGGCACGCCGCCCGCGGTGCGCGCCCAGCTCGACAAGGAGCTCGCGCTCATCGCCCGCCTCGACGTCGCCGCGTACTTCCTCAGCGTCCACCAGATCGTCTCCATCGCGCGCGCGCGCCGCATCCTCTGCCAGGGCCGCGGCAGCGCCGCCAACAGCGCCGTCTGCTTCGTCCTCGGCATCACCGCCGTCGATCCGGCGCGCAGCAACCTGCTCTTCGAGCGCTTCCTCTCCGCCGAGCGCGTTCGTGGGGCGCCCGGCGCTCCGCGCCGGATCGCTGAGCCGCCCGACATCGACGTCGACTTCGAGCACGAGCGCCGCGAGGAGGTGATCCAGGAGATCTACGCCCGCTACGGCCGCGACCGCGCCGCGATGGTGTCCGAGATCATCAGCTACCGCGGCAAGAGCGCCCTGCGCGAGGTGGGCAAGGTCTTCGGGCTCTCGCTCGATCAGGTCGACCGTCTCAGCGGCATCGTCACCCACATGGATCCGGACGGAATCTCGGAGCGCCGCGTCGCCGAGCTCGGCCTCGATCCCAAGGACGGGCGCCTCCGCCAGGTGATCCTCCTCGCCGGCGCCATCGAGGGCTTCCCGCGCCACCTCTCCATCCACGTCGGTGGCTTCGTGCTCTCGGCCGAGCCGCTCTCGCGCGTCGCGCCGATCGAGCCGGCGCGCATGGAGGGGCGCACGGTGATCCCCTGGGACAAGGACGACCTCGACGACCTCGGCTTCTTCAAGGTCGACGTCCTCGGTCTCGGCATGCTCACCGCGATCCGCAAGTGCCTGGCGATGGTCCACGAGCACGGCGGCGAGCCGTTCGGGCCCTCGGCCGCAGGCGCCGCGTGCTCTCGGTTCGATCCCATCGACGCGCTCGCCGCCATCCCGCCCGAGGACCCGGCCGTCTACGAGGCGATCGGCCACGCCGACACCGTCGGCGTCTTCCAGATCGAGAGCCGCGCGCAGATGGCGATGCTGCCGCGCCTCCGCCCGAAGAAGTTCTACGACCTGGTGATCGAGGTGGCCATCGTCCGCCCCGGCCCCATCCAGGGCGGGATGGTTCATCCGTACCTCCGCCGGCGCACCGGCGAGGAGGAGCCGCGCTCGCCGCACCCGTGCCTCGAGCCGATCCTCGAGCGCACCCTGGGCGTGCCGCTCTTCCAGGAGCAGGTGATGCAGATCGCCATGGTCGGCGCCGGCTACACGCCCGGCGAGGCCGATCAGCTCCGCCGCGACATGGCCGCCTGGAAGAAGCACGGCCGCCTCGAGCGCCACCGCGGCCGGCTCCTCGAGGGCTTCCGCGAGCGCGGCATCTCGCTCGACTTCGGCGAGAAGCTCTACCAGCAGATCCAGGGCTTCGGCGAGTACGGCTTCCCCGAGTCGCACGCCGCGAGCTTCGCGCTGCTCGTCTACGCGTCGGCGTGGCTCAAGGTGCACCACCCCGCCGCGTTCGCGTGCGCGCTCCTCAACGCGCAGCCGATGGGCTTCTACAGCCCCTCATCCATCGTGCGCGACGCCCAGCGCCACGGCGTCGAGGTGCGCCCGGTGTGCGTCGCCGCGAGCGACTGGGACAACCTCCTCGAGGACCAGGGCCGTGTGGTGCGCCTCGGCTTCCGGCAGGTGAAGGGCATGGCCGAGGCGGCGGGGAAGGCGATCATGGCCGCGCGCGCCGAGTCGCCCCTCCGCGATCTCGACGATCTCGTCCGCCGCGCCGACCTCAAGAAGAACGAGACCGAGGCGCTCGCCGAGGCCGGGGCGCTCGACGTGCTCGTGCCTGGGCGACGGCACGCGCTCTGGCGCGCGCGGGCTCCGCGCGCGCCCGGCCTCTTCGAGGGCGTCGCCATCGAGCCCCCCGGGGCTCGATTCTCCGGGGGTTCGGGGGCGGAGCCCCCATCGTCGAACGAGGGCGCCGCCCGCGCCGCGCACGATCGCGCTCCCGTCGCGGTCGATGCGCCTCCGGGCGAGGCTGCCGCGGCCGACGGATCGGGTGACGGCGCCGGCGAGGTGCGCCTGCCGCCGCTCGAGCCGGTCGAGCAGCTCGTGCTCGACTACGGGCGCGTCGGCCTCTCGCTCCACGATCACCCGATGCGCCACCTCCGCCCCGGGCTCGACGCGCGCGCTCCGCGCGCCGCCGGTAGCCGGAGGCCCGCCCGCGTCCGCCGCGCCGAGGATCTCGCGACCATGAACGACGGCGCGCCGGTCACGGTCGCCGGTCTGGTCATCGGGCGCCAGCGCCCCGCCACCGCGAGCGGCGTCACCTTCATCACGCTCGAGGACGAGACCGGGATCATGAACCTGGTGGTGACGCTCAAGGTGTTCGGCGAGCACCACCTCGTCGCGCGCCACGCGAAGATGATGCTCGTGAGCGGCCGCCTCGAGCGCCAGGGCGAGGTGATCCACGTCCTCGTCCGCCGCATGGAGCGCCTCGACCTCCCCGGCCGCCGCGATCTGCCCGCGCGCTCGCGCGACTTCCACTGAAGTGTCGGACGATCGTCCGACCAACGCCCCTCGAAACCCGAGGTCCGACGCCTCTTCAGTCCGGGGG
>CAYJPW010000241.1:0-12992 GCA_964372055.1 uncultured Polyangiaceae bacterium | reverse complement strand
GGGGGGCGGGGCCGGCCGCCCCGGAGGTCGCGGCCGCGGGCGTGCTCGGCGCCAGCGGGGCCGGCGGCGGCGCGCCGTTCTTCGAAGACGCGTCGCACCCGGTGATCGCGAGCCAGAGCGACGCCGAGGCGGCGACGAGTCGGTGCATGGGCGCGAGTATCCCACGACTCGGCGCGAGCGCCTCAGCAACCCGGGATCGTGACGTCGACGTCGAGCACCACCGTCGCCTTCACCGTCGTCTTCTGCGGAGGGAGGCTGCCCTCGACGTCGCTCACGATCTCGAGCTCGTCGGCGACGACGTAGGGCTCGAGCTCGGCGTCCTCGCGCACGTCGAGGAGGATCTCGGTGGCGCCGGCGGGGACCGCGTCCATGCGCGCGATCTCGATCGGCGGCTCGCCCGAGGCGCGCATCGAGAACACGATCGAGTCGAGGAAGTCGAAGGTGGCGCCCGGCGGATCGGTGATCTCGAGCTTCATGCTCACGAGCCGCACCGAGTCGACGTCGTCCTTGGTCACGCCCTGGTTGGCGAAGTCCTGAGAGAAATCGAGGTTCGAGAAGGCGTCGAAGGGGAGCGCCTCGAGGAGGGGGTCGAGCGGGGTCGCCGCCGGCACGGTCGATTGGCCGCTCTGCTCGACGTCGAAGTTGTCGAGGCTGTCGCAGGTCGCGAACGACCCGAGGAGGGCGAGGCCGACAACGCGCATCCAGGCGGGCGAGCGCATCCCCGCCATGGTCGCTGCGGCCGGACCTCGAGACAAGCGCGAGCGCGCTCCCGTCGAGGCTGCGGTGCGCCGCGGGACCGCGCCCGCCGACCGTCCCGGTCACAAGATGTACTGGGACAGGTCCCTGTCGGCGAGGATGGGGGCGACCGCCGTCTTCACGTACTCGGGCGTGATCAGCACGGTGCGCTCGCCGCCTCCGGCGACGAGGTCCGGGGCTTCGAACGACAGCTCCTCGAGGATGCGCTCGAGGATCGTCATCAGCCTGCGGGCGCCGATGTTCTCGAGCGCCTGGTTGGCGTCCGACGCGAGCCGCGCGATCTCCTCGATCGCGTCCGGCCTCCAGTCGATGCGGACGCCCTCGGTGAGGAGCAGGGCCTCGTACTGCCGGAGCAGCGAGCCCTCCGGCTCGGTGAGCACGCGCAGCAGATCGCCCAGCGCGAGCGGCTCGAGCTCGACGCGGATGGGGAAGCGGCCCTGCAGCTCGGGGATCAGATCGCTCGGCTTGCTCACGTGGAACGCGCCGGCGCCGATGAAGAGGACGTGGTCGGTCCGGACGGGGCCGTATTTGGTGTGCACCGTCGTGCCCTCGACGATCGGGAGGAGATCGCGCTGCACGCCCTCGCGCGACACGTCGGGACCGCCGTGCGTCCCGCGGCCGGCGATCTTGTCGATCTCGTCGAGGAAGACGATGCCCGACTGCTCCGCCCGCACCACCGCCTCGCGCCGGATCGCGTCGACGTCGACGAGCTTCTCGGCCTCCTCGCGGGCGAGCAGCTCGCGCGCCTCGGACACCTTGGCGCGGCGGCGCGCGGTGCGCTCGTGGCCGCCGAGCGCGCGCTGGAGCTGAGAGAGGTCGAAGCCCATCTGCTCGAGGCCCGCGCCGCCGAAGAACTGCACCATCGACTGGCTCTGGTCGGCGACCTCGATCTCGATCTCGCGTTCGTCGAGCCGCCCGGCGCGGTAGAGGTCGCGGAGGTGCTCGCGCGGCGCGCGCTCGCCGGCGCGCACGAGCGCGTCGAGCACGCGCTCCTCGGCGAGCTCCGCGGCGCGCGCCTGCACCTTCGCCTGCTCCTCCTCGCGGACGAGCTTGAAGCCGACCTCGACGAGATCGCGGACGATGGAGTCGACGTCGCGCCCCACGTAGCCGACCTCGGTGAACTTGCTCGCCTCGAGCTTCACGAACGGCGCGTGGACCAGCCGCGCCAGGCGCCGCGCGATCTCGGTCTTCCCCACGCCCGTCGGTCCGATCATCAGGATGTTCTTCGGCGTGATCTCGTCCCGCAGCGCGCCCGGGACCTGTTGGCGGCGCCAGCGGTTGCGGAGCGCGATGGCGACGGCGCGCTTGGCGGCCCGCTGGCCGACGATGTGCCGGTCGAGCTCCTGCACGATCGCCCGCGGCGTGAGCGGGCGCTCCGCCGGACGCGGCGCCGGCTCGGCCGCGGGCAGCTCGATGACGCGCGCGGCGCCTCGCTGGCTCATCGGAGCTCCTCCAGCGTGACCCGGTCGTTGGTGTAGATGCAGAGCTCGCCGGCGAGCCGGAGCGCCCGCTCGGCGATGTCGCGCGGGGCGAGCTCGGTCGCGTCGAGCAGCGCGCGCGCCGCCGCCATCGCATACCCGGCGCCCGAGCCGATCGCCACCGCGCCCGAGTCCGGCTCGATGACGTCGCCCGTCCCCGAGACCACGAACGTGCGCTGCCGATCCGCGACCAGGAGCATCGCCTCCAGCCGCCGCAGCACCCGATCGCTCCGCCAATCCTTGGCGAGCTCGACCACGGCGCGGGCGAGCTGGCCGCCGTGCTCGCGCAGCTTGGCCTCGAGCCGCTCGAAGAGGGCGATGCCGTCCGCGGCGGTGCCCGCGAACCCGGCGAGGATCGCCCCGTCCGCCATCCGCCGCACCTTCTTCGCCGACGCCTTCATGACGGTGTTGCCGAGCGTGACCTGCCCGTCGGCCCCGAGCGTCACCAGCTCGCCGCGTCGGACCGCCAGGACGGTCGTCGCCAGGATGCGTGCTCTTCCCCGGCCTGCCGGGCCTCCGTCGAGCCGGACCGTCTTCCGCGTCCCCGCCGCCGCCGCCGGGGACTTGGCATCCGCACTGCGCTCGGCCATTGGGCAGCCCGCCACGCGAGGCGCGCTCCGCGCGCGCTCCCTTCGACACCCCGTGAGGCCGCGAGGTGCCGGCCGTCAAGGCCGCGTCCGGGCCCATGCGCGGCGAGGCGCTGCTCCGCGCGCGGGCGCGCCGGTTGCTTGGGCCGGCCACATGGCGGCTCCCGTATCGCCCGCGTCCACCGATCCCGCGCACGACGTCCTCGGCCAGGCTCGCGGCCCGCTCGACGCCGTCTTCTCGCCGCGGAGCGTCGCCGTCGTCGGCGCGACCGAGACGGCCGGCAGCGTCGGCAGGACGGTGCTCTGCAACCTGCTCCAAAGCCCGTTCGGCGGACCGGTGTTCCCGGTCAACCCGAAGCGCGCGAGCGTCCTCGGGGTCAAGGCGTACCCGAGCCTCGCCGCCGTCCCCGAGCGCGTCGATCTGGCGGTCGTGGTCACGCCGGCGCCCACGGTGCCCGGCGTGATCAGGCAATGCGCGGACAGCGGGGTGAAGGGCGCCATCGTGATCTCGGCCGGCTTCAAGGAGCTCGGCCCCGAGGGCGCCGCGCTCGAGCGTCAGGTGCTCGAGGAGGCGCGCCGCGGCCGTTTGCGCGTCGTCGGCCCCAATTGCCTCGGGGTGATGAGCCCGGTCTCGGGGCTCAACGCCACGTTCGCCGCTGGAATGGCCCGCGCCGGGAACGTCGCCCTGCTCAGCCAGAGCGGCGCGCTGCTCACGGCCATCCTCGACTGGGCCCAGCGCGAGATGGTCGGCTTCAGCTCGATGGTCTCCGTCGGATCGATGGTGGACGTCGGCTGGGGCGACCTCATCGACTACCTGGGCGGCGATCCGCGGACGAAGAGCATCCTCCTCTACATGGAGACGATCGGCGACGCGAAGTCGTTCCTCTCCGCGGCGCGCGAGGTCGCGCTCACCAAGCCCATCCTCGTGCTCAAGGCGGGCCGGACGGAGGCGGCCGCGCGCGCGGCGGTCTCGCACACCGGCTCGCTCACCGGCAGCGACGAGGCGCTCGACGCGGCGTTCCGCCGGACCGGCGTGCTCCGCGTCGCGACGATCGCGGAGCTCTTCCACATGGCCGAGGTGCTCGCGCGTCAGCCTCGGCCCACGGGGAAGCGACTGACCATCCTCACCAACGCGGGCGGGCCCGCCGTGCTCGCCGCCGACGCCCTCGTGGAGGCCGGCGGCGCGCTCGCGGAGCTCGGCCCCGAGACCATGGCCGCCCTCGACGCCGCGCTGCCGCGCCACTGGAGCCGCAACAACCCCGTCGACATCCTCGGCGACGCCGGCCCGGACCGCTACGCCGCCGCGCTCGAGATCGCCGCGCGCGATCCGAACAGCGACGGTCTCCTCGTCATCCTCACGCCCCAGGACATGACCGATCCCACCCAGACCGCCGAGCGCCTCACCCACGCCGCGCGCGCCCAGCGCAAGCCCGTCCTCGCGAGCTGGATGGGCGGGCCGGCCGTGCTCGCCGGCGAGGCGATCCTCAACAAGGCCGGCATCCCGACGTTCGCCTACCCGGACACGGCGGCGCGCGCGTTCGACGCGATGTGGCGCTACTCGGACAACCTGCGCCTCCTCTACGAGACGCCCGCGCTCGGAGACGAGCGGACGGCCGCCGCGTCCGACCGCGCCCGCGCCGGTGGGATCGTGAGCGCGGCGCGG
This sequence comes from uncultured Polyangiaceae bacterium, assembly GCA_964372055.1. GTDB lineage: Bacteria > Myxococcota_A > Polyangia > Polyangiales > Polyangiaceae > CAYJPW01. Next base: position 8,508 of record CAYJPW010000241.1, on the reverse strand, counting down.
GGAGAGGGACGAACCATCCTGTCCGAGGCCGAGTCGAAGACGCTCCTCGCGGCCTACGGCATCCCCACCGTCGAGACGCACGTCGCCCGGGACGCGGCGGAGGCCGAGCAGATCGCCGACCGCCTCGGGTATCCCGTGGTCCTCAAGCTCCATTCGCGAACCGTCACCCACAAGACCGACGTCGGCGGCGTGCGCCTCGACCTGCGCGACGCCGCCGCGGTGCGCGAGGCGTTCGGCGCGATCGAGGCCTCGGTCGCCGCCCGCGTGGGCGCAGAGCATTTCGAGGGCGTGACGGTGCAGCCGATGATCTCCCTCGAAGGCTACGAGCTCATCCTCGGCAGCGCCGTCGATCCGCAGCTCGGTCCGGTGCTCCTCTTCGGATCCGGCGGGCAGCTCGTCGAGGTGTATCGCGACCGCGCGCTCGCCCTGCCGCCGCTCGACCTCACCCTGGCGCGCCGCTGGATGGAGCGGACGCGCATCCACGTCGCGCTCCGCGGGACGCGCGGCAGGCCTCCGGTGGACCTCGACGCCCTCGCCGCGCTCCTCGTCCGCTTCGCGGAGCTCGTCGCCGAGCAGCGCTGGATCCGCGAGATCGACGTGAACCCGCTGCTCGCCTCGCCGGCGCGCATCATCGCCCTCGACGCGCGCGTCGTGCTCCACGATCCCGCCGTCCGCGAGGACGAGGTCCCGGGCCTCGTGATCCGGCCGTACCCCGTCGAGTACGCGGGCTCGCTCACGCTGCGCGACGGCACGCCGATGACGATCCGGCCCATCCGGCCGGAGGACGAGCCGCTCGTGGTGAAGTTCCACCAGACGCTCTCGGATCGCAGCGTCGCCCTGCGCTACCTGGCGCCGCTGCCGTTCGATCGCCGCGTCGCGCACGAGCGGCTGATCCGCGTCTGCTTCAGCGATTACGACCGCGATCTCGCCCTCGTCGCCGAGCGCCGCGATCCGGCCTCCGGCGAGCGCGAGATCGCCGCCATCGGCCGCCTCGCGAAGACGCCGGGCCAGCCCGAGGCCGAGCTCTCGATGCTGGTGAGCGACCGCTGGCAGCGGCGAGGGCTCGGGACGGAGCTCGGGCGGCGGCTGATCGAGGTGGCGCGCGCCGAGGGGCTGGACAGGGTCTTCGCCTCGATGCTGCCGGAGAACCGCGAGATGCAGCGCCTCTGCGAGCGCCTCGGGTTCCGGCTCCATCGCCGGCTCGACACGTCGCTCGTCGAGGCGGAGATCGATCTGCGCGAGCGCCAGCGCACCGCGGCGTGACGGCGGTGGGTTTGACCTCGTTTGACCCGCTTTGATGGGGGGCTTCTCCCGGGCCTGCGTACGAGGGGTGCGGTTCGGGCATGCAGCCCGCCGCACTCCAAGAAAGAGGAACGGTCATGCAGAAGCTCGTCGTCGTGATGGCAGTGGCGCTCTCGTCGCTCGGTCTGGTCGCGTGCCAAGGTGGCTCGAGCGGGGCAGCTCCGGGCTCGTCGGCCGCGCCCGGCGGAAACACCAAGGGCGCGAGCGACACCAAGGCGGGGGGCGCGAAGGTCATCACCATCGCGAAGCTCGGTCTCAAGGGCTCGGCCCCGGGAGAGACGGAGGACCCGATCATCGGCGAGGGGGAGCCGATCCTGATCGCCCTCTCGAAGTTCACCGTGACCGTGGGCGAGGCGAAGCCCACCGATCCGAAGACCATCAAGGACGCCGAGGGCGCCGCCGGCCTCTTCAACCCCAAGAACATCAAGTCGGAGAAGCTCGCCGACGGCTGGGTGCTCACCTACGAGAACAGCGGCAGCGCGGGCGCCAACTACTTCGTCAACACGCGGCGCGAGATCGGCGGCAAGGCGTACCTCTGCGACACGATGCAGAGCACGCCGGAGCAGCAGAAGGCGGCGCTCGAGTTCTGCAAGAGCCTGGCGAAGTGATCGGGGCTGCGCGATGAGCCGCCGCTCGTGAGGGGCGGCGGCTCATCGGGCGCGCGGCGCGCGCGAGCGGCGCAGCGCGGCGCGGACGGGCTAGAACGCCTCGTACCCGACGGCGCCCATCATCTGCATGACGGTCACGCCCGACAGGATGTAGAGGCGCATGTCGGCGCCGAGCATCAGGCCCTTGCGGCGGATGCCGTTCTCGCCGTGGCCCATCAGCGGGTAGCCGCCGACCCTGAAGTGCACCACCGGGCCCGAGGGGTTGTTGAGGACGCCGAAGCCGCCGCCGGCGCCGACGTAGATGTGGTCGATCAGCGTGGCCTCCGCGAGGGCGGTCGCGCTGAAGACGCCGATCGCCGAGCTCGCCTTCACGCCCGGGCCGCCGACCGTGACGGGGCCGAAGGAGAGGTGGGGCATCGCGTAGACGCCGATCAAGTTGTTGATCTGCAGGCCGATGCGGCCGTCGACGCCCGCGAGGAAGCCGGAGTAGCCCTCCAGGATCAGGGTGCCGGCCGCGAGGTTGACGCCGCCGCGGAACCTCATGCCGTCTTTCTCGCCGTCGGCTGCCGGGGCGGCAGCGGCGGGCCCGGGGACGGCGGGACCGGGAGGGGGAGGTGCCGGCGGGGCCGGCGGTTCCTGGGCGGAGGCGGCCGCAGCCTGCAGCCCTACACCCATGGACACGGCGATCGTTGCGAGCCACTTCGTCTTCTGGCGCATGGCGGTCCTTTCCTTGATCGTCTCTTCTATCCCAGCGCGACACGGAGGGAAAAATCCCGGCGTTCACGGGACCGCGTCGCGCGGGCTCGCGATGAAGCGTCGTCACCGTTCACGAGCGCCGCGGCGTCGGAATCCTGCGCCGCCGCGGGTGCCACCCGACCATCCGAAACGACCACGAGCTATGCAATGCGAATCGTCGAAGCAAGCGAACGAAGCTTCATCGTCTCTATCTACGACGAAGCGAGGCGAGGACGGAGCGCCGAGCACGAATACGGCAGCTCGTCGCGGTCGTGACGCAGCGCTCCGCGCGGCGCGGGGCGACAGCCTGCGGGCCACTCGCTTCGGGCGACCACGGGACGTCAGTCGATCTCGATCGTGCCGATGACCCGAACTGGACCCGCGGCGAACGGCGGGATGGACGCGCCCCGGAGCGCCGCGGCGATGCATCCCCCCATCGCGGTTCCTGGGAACACGGGGCCGCTCACGGTGGCCGACGTGGCGCGACCGGTGGTCGCGAAGACCACCACGAAAGGCGCGAGGCCCGACGGTGAGCCCGGACGGCTGCACCCGCGTGTGCCCGCGGCAGCCGTGGCGAGGGTGCCTTCTACGGCGTTCGGATCGAGCTCGGCAGGGGGCGGGGGAGGCGCGCTTCGCTGCGCGCGCAGCTCCTTCTCGCACCTCATCGCGCCCATCAGATCTCCGGGCGCAGCCGGGCAGCTCGATCTCGCGCGCGGCGCGTCGCACGGGCTGCCCTCGGGTCGAAGGCCCTCGCTGCAGTCCCGCACCGCCTCCGATGCGTCGATGCAGATCGCGCCATGGGCGGCCGTTCCGGCCGGGCAATCGGTCGCGACCAATGCGCCCGCGCCGGAGCCTTGCGCACGGTGGACGGCGGGTTGCTCGCCGACGGCCTCTTGCCGTTCACCGGTGGAGGGTTTCGGCGCGGCCGGGCTCGTCGGCGCTCCTCCCCCGCAAGCGCCGACGGTCGCGATGCTCGCCATGAAGACGAGCGCCGGAGCACGACGTCGCTCGTCGATCGCGGGCCCGTGCATGGCATCGATCCTACACGTGCGGCCGCCAAGCAGCGAACACGAGGCCGCCGGCGCGGTGGCCGACGCGCCACGGGATCGGCCGCGCCGCGCGGCCCGATGCTACAAGAAGCCTCGTGCTCCTCGAGACCTTCCCCGTCGGGCCCCTCGGCTGCAACTGCTCCATCGTCGTGGATCCCGTCAGCCACGCGGCCGTCGTGATCGATCCCGGCGGCGACTTCCCGGCCATCCAGGAGCGCCTCGAGCGCGCGGGCGCCGAGGTCGCCGCGATCATCCACACGCACACGCACATCGATCACGTCGGCGCCACGGCCCCGCTGCAGGCGTGGTCGGGCGCTCCGGCGCGCATTCACGAGGACGACCGCTTCCTCTACGAGATGCTCCCGGTGCAGGCGGCGATGATCGGCCTCGCCATGCCGGAGATCTGCGACATCGAGGGCGATCTCCACGACGAGGGCGCCGTCCGCGCGGGAGCCATCGAGCTCGGCGTGCTCCACACGCCCGGCCACACGCCCGGCAGCGTCTCGTTCGTGCTCACGACGCCCGCCGGCGCGATCGCCTTCACCGGCGACACCCTCTTCCGCCGCGGCATCGGCCGCAGCGATCTCTGGGGCGGCGACGGCCCGAAGCTCATGGCGTCGCTGCGACGCCGCCTGCTCACGCTCGACGACGCGACCCGCGTCGTCCCCGGACACGGGCCCGGGACGACGATCGGCGAGGAGCGCCGGTCGAACCCGTTCCTCCGCGGAGGCTGACCCCACGCGCTCGCCCGAGCGGCCGCGACCGCGCACCGCGCTCGGGCTCGAGCGGCTCAGGGACCTCGCCCCGGGGTTCGGCGGCAGCCCCGCTGCTCTAGGGATCCAGCGGGAGGTCGGCCGATGCTCAAGGGGTTCAAGGAGTTCATCCTGCGCGGGAACGTCATCGACTTGGCGGTCGCGGTGGTCATCGGGGCCGCGTTCGGCGCGGTCGTCGCCTCGTTCGTCGCGGACCTGTTGACGCCGCTCATCGCCGCGCTCGTCCGGGTCCCGAGCTTCGCCGACCTGACGTTCAGCGTCCGCGGGAGCACCTTCCATTACGGCAGATTCCTGAACAGCCTGATCTCGTTCCTGCTCGTCGCGCTCGCCGTCTACGCGTTCGTGGTCCGGCCGATCCAGGCGCTCCAGGCGCGCCGCAAGCGGGCCGAGGCGGCCGCTCCTGCCGTGCCCGAGGAGGTCCGGCTGCTCGCCGAGATCCGCGATCTGCTGAGCGCCCGGGACAGCGGGATCGTCCGCCAGGCGCCGGGCGAGCCGGGGGCGGCGGGAGGGCAGAGGACGGGCTGATCCGTCCTCGGCCAGCGATCGCGATCGCGCGGAGGTGCCCGCGGCCGGAGGTCCGGGTAACTCTCGTACGAGCTCGTGACAGGATCACGTGCGAGTCGTAGGCTCGTGCGCATGATCTTATTCTTGGCCATTCGCCTGTCTCTTGCGTCGTGCCGAGCTCTGAGCCTGCGTCGGATCCGCCCCGCCGGGACCGCGAGCGGGTTGTTGCTGGCCGTGACGTTCGGCTGCGGTCCGACGGTCGAGGTGGTCGACTCGTCGGTCACCGGCGGCACCCAGGCCGGGTCTGGGGTCCCGTCGACTTCGGGCGCAACAGGCGGGGCGGCTGGCCCCGAGTCGTGTGGGCAGTGGGTCTTCTCGGACGACCAGTGCAACGCGTGCCTCTACGCGAGCTGCTGCGCCGAGCTGGCTGCGTGCGGACCTGGTACCCCCTGCGGGGATCTCCTCGCGTGCAACTCGTTGTGCCCGTTCGATGACCTCCCGTGCTGGAACGAGTGCCACCTCGAATTCGGCCAGGGTGAGGATCCGGGATGGAGCGCATCAAAATGCCTCGCTGACCACTGCGACGATGCGTGTGCGCACGTACCCGTGGATGGCATCTGTGATTCCGGGCTCTGGACTGGCTCGGCGATGTGCAATGACTGTCTGTCGAACCACTGCTGCGACGAATTCACGGCCGCTATTTCGCCGCCGGACGTCGACTGCCTTTTCCAGGATCCGCCCTGCTCGCCGAAGGCGGAGGCCGCTGTGGCGTGCGCGACCGCCGCGTGCGGCGCGTTGTGCCCGATATTCGGTGCTCAATGAGACTACGTTCCGCCAGCGAACGGTTTGTGTCTCGGGGTTCTCCATCGCTTCGAGGGTGGGGGCCAGGCGTGTCGCTCATCCTGCTCTTCCTCGGCGTCATCCTCGCACACGGCTGTGGTGGCGATGACCAAGTGCGCGATCGATTCGACAGTTGCGACGCTCTGGATACCTGTCCACCCTGTCCCGCCGTTGGCCCAGGCACGGATGAACCATGCGCGGAGGCGAGCATGATCTGCGAGTTCGCGGCAGGGCCATGCGACATCATGCGGTCGTACACGTGCTCTGGGAAGGGAGCTCCCTGGGCCAAGGCGAGCTTCGCTCAAATAACGCCGACCTGCAGAGCTTGCCCCGCTGATCTCGCGTCCCTCGGTGACTCGTGCATGGGTGGACAGCACTGCACCGTCCTGGACCCGAACGCCTGCGCGGGCCACGTCCTCGCGCGCTGCGAGAGCGGCTGGCAGGTGGATGCCCAGTTCTACTGCAACCCGGCGAGCTGCCCTGGCGCACCGCCGACGACTCAACCCGACTGTGCCACGGAAGGCGAACAGTGCGCCTATCCCGTGGAGACGGCCTGCGGGACGCAGGACGCCGTGTGGCGTTGCGAGGAGGGCAACCTGGTGCCGGTCGTCGTGCCTCTCTGCGTCGAGTGATCGCGGCCGCCTCGATCCAGAGTTTGTGCGCTTCTCCGCTGTAGCCTGACGAGCGACGCGTCGCGTCGGTCTCGGTTCCCGGCTCACCTTTGTCTTCCCGACCGGCCCCGGCGGGGCGACAATCGCGCATGCTTCGAAAGAACCTCGCGCTCGGTCTCGTCCTCCTCGCGCCGACGGTCGCCGCCGGCGCCTGCTCGGCGACGGCCGACTCCAACAGCTTCGGCAGCGGCGCGGGCGGGCCGGGCGGCCCCGGCGGGACGAGCACCAGCAGTGGCGCCGGCGGGTTCGCGTTCGACGCGGGCTCGGACGGCTCGGGCGGCGGCGGCGATCCCAAGACGTGCGACGAGGCCGCGGCCGCCAAGACGTACATCGGCTGCGACTTCTGGCCGACCGTCGTCGCCAACAACGTCTGGTCGGTGTTCGACTACGCGGTCGTCGTCGCCAACGCGGGCGACGAGCCGGCCGACGTCACCGTCACGCGCGGCGGCAGCCAGCTCGGCTCGGTGAGCATCCCGCCGAACCAGCTGCAGACCCTGTACCTGCCGTGGGTCCCCGAGCTCAAGGGCCCCGACGCCGACGCCTGCGGGACGGCGACGCCCTTGCCCGGCACCGTGCGCGTGCCGCAGGGCGCCTACCACCTCGTGAGCTCGAGGCCGGTGACCGTCTATCAGTTCAACGCGCTCGAGTACGCGCCGCAGGGCGGGCCGGCAGGCAAGAACTGGGGCCTGTGCCCGGCGCAGCAGTGCTTCATCGAGTGCTTCTCGTACTCGAACGACGCCTCGCTGCTCCTGCCGAGCACGGCGATGACCGGCAACTACCGCATCACCGGGCAGAAGGGCTGGTCGCTCGCCAACATCAGCGGCTACTTCGCCGTCACCGGGACCCAGGACGGCACGACCGTCAACGTCTACGTCTCGCCCACCGGCGCCATCCAGGGCGGCGGCGGGATCGGATCGGCGAGCGCGAACGGACAGGTCACCTTCCCGTTGAACCAGGGCGAGGTCGTCGAGGTCCTCGGCACGCCGCAGACCGATCTCTCCGGCACGCTGGTCGCGGCCGACAAGCCGGTGCAGGTCATCTTCGGAATGCCCTGCGCGCAGTCGCCCGAGGGCGTGCAGGCCTGCGACCACATCGAGGAGTCGGTGTTCCCCGCCGAGACGCTGGGCCAGCACTACTTCGTCACCGTGCCCACCGGGCCGCTCGGCAACGTCGTCGGCCACGTCGTCCGCATCTACGGCAACGTGAACGGCACCTCGCTCAGCTACCCGGCGGGCTCGCCGCCCGGCGCGCCCAGCACCATCAACGCCGGACAGGTCGTCGATCTCGGCACCGTGTCGACGAGCTTCGAGATCCTGGGCGATCACGAGTTCGCCGTCGGCTCGTTCCAGCTCGGCGCCGGGCTCGTCGATCCCAACTCGCCCATCACCGAGCAGAAGGGCGATCCCGCGCAGAGCCTGGCGACCGCGGTCGAGCAGTACCGCCTCAAGTACATCTTCCTCGCGCCGTCGGACTACCCGGTGAGCTTCGTCGACGTCGTGCAGCCGATGGACGCCCAGGTCACGATCGACGGTGCCGGCACCGGCGTCCCGCCGACGGCGATCTCGTCGAACTTCGGCGTGGCCCGCGTGCCGCTCGGCCCCGGCAACAACGGCGCGCACGTGCTCACCGCGACGGCGCCCGTCGGCATCCAAGTGGTCGGGTACGGCAACTACACGAGCTACCAGTACCCCGGCGGCCTGAACCTCGACGCCATCGCCCCCCCGCCGACTACGCCGAACTGACGCTCGCGACGGAATCGGCCGCGCGCGGCCACGCCTGGAACGCAATGGCGTCCGTCCGCGCCGGCGCGCGGCACGATCGCGCCGCCGCCGGGCGTGCGCTCCGGCCATGACGTGGTAGCTTCGCGGTTCCTTGGCTCGCGGGGTTGGCCCGACGAGCGATCGAATTCCACGGGGGGAACATGAAAACGGCATTGGTATTGGTGGCGGCCGCGGCGATCGCGGCGGCCTCGGTCGCAGGCTGCGGTGACGACGAGACCGAGGGCGGTGCGACGACGGGCGCCACC
>CAYJPW010000240.1:0-13083 GCA_964372055.1 uncultured Polyangiaceae bacterium | reverse complement strand
GTCGGTGCGTGGGCGATGTTCGGCCGGGCCGCGCCGCCGCCGCCCCCGGCGGCGTCGCCTCGCGCGTCCGCCGCTCCGCCGCCGAGCGCCTCCGCGCCGGCGGCGCCCTCCGAGATGGTGCGCGTCCCCGCCGGCAAGCTGATGATGGGCAGCGACTCCGGCGGCAAGACCGAACGCCCCGCGCACCAGGTCACGCTCACCCGCCCCTTCGACCTCGACCGCACCGAGGTCACCGTCGCCGACTACGCGAAGTGCGTCGCCGCCGGCAAATGCACCAAGAGCGGCGTGCACGGGCCGAGCACGGACGAGGCCGAGATCGCGCGGCTCGGGCCGATGTGCACCGCGGCCGATCCCGTCAAGTCGCGTCACCCCATCACCTGCGTCGATCAGACGCAGGCCGAGGCGTACTGCCGGTTCGCCGGCAAGCGCCTCCCCACGGAGGCGGAGTGGGAGTACGCCGCCCGCGGCACCGACGGCCGGCAGTACCCGTGGGGGAACGAGCCGCCCGGCTGCGACCGCGCCGCGATCTCGCACGGTCCGTCCGAGAAATGCGCGTCCCCGCGCGGTACCGTCGAGGTCGGGACCATCGCCGCGAACGCGAGCCCCTTCGGCGCGCTCGACATGGCGGGCAACGCCTGGGAGTGGGTGGCCGACGGCTGGGATCCGGCCGTCTACCTCAAGGGCTGGCAGACCGATCCGCTCGTGCCGTCGAGCGACAAGGGCGTGATGCGCGGCGGCGGCTGGGACTTCGCCGGCTCCACCGCGAAGACGACGTTCCGCCACGCCTTCGAGCGGACGGCCGGCAACGTGAGCACCGGCTTCCGCTGCGCCCGGACCGCCGATCCCTAGGCTCGAGCCCGACCGCTTGACACTCCTGCGGCCCGGGCGCTATCGGGTGGGCCATGCCGCTCCACGTGGTTCAGGTGGCGTGTGACCTCTGCTCGGGCGTCCATACGACCGAGATCGCGCTCAAGCTCGACGACGACGGCCCGCAGAAGCGCGAGTCGGTGGCGAGCTTCTACGCCGGCAAGAAGATCCCGCCGGGGCTCGCGGTGCGCAACGACACCTTCCGCTGCCCCGTCACCGGGGGGAAGTTCTCGCCGAAGAGCGACGAGAAGGTGTTCGTGATGCCGGCGCCGTTCCGCGGCTGACGTCGCGGCGAGCGCCCGCGATCGGCGCTCGCGCCGCGCTCGCCGCCGGTTGCCCCCCGCGAGCAGGCGCTAGAAGCGGATCCCGTTCTCGCCGCGGTGCTTCCACCAGCGCCAGCCGAGGACCGCCGCGGGGACGCCGGCCACGGCGGCGATGGGCCAGCCGATGGTGACGCCGAGGGCGACGGTCGCGACCGTCGCGGCGCCCGCGACCACACCCTTCTTGCGCGACTCCGCGAGGATCTCCTGGCGCGACTTGCTCATCCGTAGAGGATGCTCACCAAACCGGCCGGGGGCAAGCCCTCGGGCGGCCGGGGCTGTTCGCTCCCGTTCTCTCCTGCCTCGGCCTTCGGCCTCGGGCGTCGTAGACCTTCGCTCCAGCCGTCGGCCCTTCGGGCCGCCGGTTGGCACGGCCGGTTCACGCGCAACCAAGACACGACCGCCCAGCTACACCACGTCCAGCGGCGCCTGCGAGCCGCGCGTCTGCTGACGCGCCGCGGCGGCCACGGTGGCCACGGCCTTGCCGATGCGGCGCGCCGCCTCGCGCAGGCGCGCCGGGGGCTCGGCGCAGAAGGTCAGACGGATGCCCTGCGGCTCGCGCGGCTCGACCGCGTAGAGGTTGCTCGGCGACACGAGCACGCCGCGCCGCCGCGCCTCCTCGCAGACCGCGTCGGCGCGGAGCAGCGCCGGCAACGGCAGCCAGATGAGCACGCCGCGGTCGGGGCGCCGCCAGCTCAGCGTCTCGGGCAGGTGGGCGGCGAGGCCGCGCTCGAGCGCGTCGCGTCGCGCGCGGTACTCCGGCAGGACGCGCTCGAGGTGCGCGCGCATGTAGCCGCGCTCGAGGAACTCGGCGAGGAAATGCTGGAGCAGGAGCGAGCTCCCCAGGTCGAGCGCGTGCTTGAACGCGGCGAGCAGCGGCCGGAGCGGCGGCGGGCACACGACGAAGCCGACGCGCAGGGCGGGGACGAGCTTCTTGCTGTAGCTGCCGACGTAGAGGACGCTCCCGTCGAGGGCGCGGAGCGCGGGAGGCATGGGGCGGCCGTCGAGGTTGAGATCGGCGCCGTAGTCGTCCTCGATGAGCGGGATCCCGGTCTCGTGCGACCACGCCACGAGCTCCTCGCGGCGGCGGGTGGAGATGCTCGCGCCGGTCGGGTTGTGGCAGCTCGGCATGAGGTAGAAGCCCTTCGCGCCGGCGCGCGAGAGCCCGCGCAGCGCGCCCAGGCTCGGGCCCTCGTCGTCGCTCGGGACGCCGACGATGCGCGCGCCGGCCGCGGTGAGGACGCTGATGGCCCCGCTGTAGGTGAGCGAGTCGACGAGGAACGTGTCGCCCGGATTGACGAGCGTGCGCGCGACGAGGTCGAGCGCTTGCTGGCTCCCGGTGGTGATGAGCAGCTGGTCGGCGTGCGCCGGCACGCCCTGGCGCGAGAGATCGGCGGCGACGAGCTCGCGCAGGCGCGGCAGGCCCTCGCGCGGGCCGTAGACGAGCGCCCGGGCGCCGACGCTGCGCATGACGTGCTCGGCGCAGCGGCGCATCGCGTCGTCGGGCAGCAGATCCAGCGACGGCTGCATCCGGGTGAGGTTGTAGAGATCGCTCCGCGCGTAGCCGCTGCCCAGCCGGTCGAAGCGCCCCATCGGCTCGCACTTGGCGGCGGTCGAGAGAAGCGAGCCCCAGGGCAGCTCGGGCAGGGACGGCGGCGCGCCCGCCGCGGCCACCGCTGCGTCGGCGGCGACGAAGGTCCCGCGCCCGACGTGCGAGCGCACGAAGCCGGCGGTCTCGAGATCCTCGTAGGCGCGGACCACGGTGTTGCGGTGCGCGCCGAGCTCGTCGGCGAGGGTGCGCGTCGGCGGCAGGCGGTGGCCGGCGGTGAAGACGCCGCCCCGGATGCGCTCGACGATCTGATCGAAGATCTGCCGGTGCAAGGGCTCGGCGCGCCGAGCGTCGACCGTGATGCCGGAGCGGCGTGCCATGACGGATCCTAGTGACGCGCGGCGGGCGAGGGCGCGCAAGCACCAATCCCGCGCCGGACGACCGTCCAAGCGGGCGAGCGGGCCGCGTGCACACCCGCCCGCGCCTGGAACGCGAGCCGCGAGCGCCCGCCGGAGCCGCTCGAGTCGTCGTCGGTCGCCTCCTCGACGAGGGCGCGACCCGGCCCCACGAGCGGGCGGCGGAGCCGTGATCCGACGGGCGCGCGGAGGGACGGGCGCGGGCGGCTGTGCCAAGATGGCCGCAGTGCGGAGAGGACGGTGGTGAGAGAGGCGCTGACGCGGGCCGCGCAGGTGCTCCTGGGCTGGCAGACGGCGAGGCCCTGGCGCCTGCTCGCGGTCGCGCTGCTCTCGGCCGCGGTCGCCGGCGTGCTCGCCGCCCGCCTGCAGCTGAAGACGAGCTTCGGCGAGCTGCTCCCGCAGAACAAGGAGAGCGTCGTGGTCGCCGACAGGGTCGGCCAGCGGCTCGTCTCGGCGTCGACGCTGGTCGTCGTCGCGCAGGCCCAGGACACCGAAGCGCTGAAGCGGTTCGTCGACACCCTCGCGCCCGAGATCCGCGCGCTCGGCCCGCTCGTCGGCGCCGTCGACGACGGCGTCAAGGAGACGTCGAAGTTCTTCGAGCAGAACCAGGTCCTCTACGCCCCGCTCGCCGACGTCCAAGAGGTGCACGACGAGATCCTCTCGCAGTACGAGCGGCGGGTCGCGAAGATGATGGACCTCGCGCTCGACGAGGAGCCCACCGAGCCCCTGACCGCGGCCTCCGTGCGCGAGCGGCTCGAGAAGAAGAAGGGCGAGGCGACGAAGACCTTCGATCGGTACCCGGGCGGCTACTACCTCGAGCCGGATGGGCACATGATCGCCCTCCTCGTGCGCACGCCCGTCTCGAGCGGCGACGTCGAGCGCTCCAACGCGTTTCTGGCGCGCATCCAGGAGGTCATCGATCGCGTCGACCCGAAGCGCTTCGATCCCACGATGCGCGTCGCCTTCACCGGCGACCTCATCACGTCGGTGGAGGAGTACGTCCAGATCAAGGACGACCTCAGCCACGTCGGGCTCACCGGCGTGGCGATGATCCTCGCCGTCGTCTTCCTCTTCTACCTGCGGCCCCGCACGCTGCTGATGATGGCGCTCACGGTGGCGATCGGCGTCCTCTGGACGTTCGGCTTCGCGTACCTGGCGATCGGCCATTTGAACTCGTCGACGGGGTTCCTCGTCAGCATCGTGGTCGGGAACGGGATCAACTTCAGCATCATCTACATGACGCGCTACCTCGAGGCGCGGCGCGAGGCGGAGGTCGAAGAGAGCGTGCGGACGGCGCACGCCGAGACCTGGATGTCGACGCTGGCGGCGGCCGGGGCGGCGATGGTCGCCTACGGCTCGCTGGTGATCACCGACTTCCGCGGCTTCAAGCACTTCGGCCTCATCGGCGGCGTGGGCATGGCCCTCTGCTGGGTCGCCACCTACCTGTTCCTGCCGCCGCTGCTCGTGGCCGCGGAGCGCGTGCTGCCGGTGCGCGAGAGCCGCGGGCTCGCCGCGCGGGTGCGCGGCGCCTACGGGCGGCCGTTCGCGTTCCTCGCGCAGCGCTGGCCGCGCGCGATCGCGGTGACGGCGCTGCTCCTGGGCGCGGCCGCGCTCGCGGCGAGCGCGAAGTACGTGGCCGCCGACCCGATGGAATACGACCTCTCCAACACGCGCAACAAGCCGGTCGCGACCGAGACGAGCGCCCGCCTCCTGATGCGGAGGGTCGACAAGGTGGTCGGGCGCCTCGGGCAGGACGGGGTGGCCATCATGGTCGACGACCTCGCCCAGGTGAAGCCGCTCCAGGCGGCGCTCGAGGCGAAGCGCGCGGCGGCCCCGAAGGGGCACGAGCCCTTCGCGCGGGTGGTCACCATCTTCGACCTCCTGCCCGCCGATCAGGAGAAGAAGCTCGAGCTCGCGGCCGAGGTGCGCGATCGGCTCGAGCGGGCGCACCGCCGCGGGATGATCTCGGACGCCGACTGGAGCGAGATCCAGGGGCGCCTGCCGGCGCCCGACATGAAGCCGATCGGCATCGCCGATCTGCCCGAGCAAGTGGCGCGGGCGTTCGTGGAGCGCGACGGGACGCGGGGCCGCCTCGTCTACATCGTCCCGATGAGCGGCAGGAGCCTCTGGGACGCGCACTACCTGCTCGACTGGGCGGACAGCTTCCGTTCGACGGCGCTGCCGGACGGCTCGGTGGTGAAGGGGAGCGGGCGCAGCGTCATCTTCGCCGACATGATCCTGGCGGTCTTCGAGGACGCCCCCAAGGCGATCGTCGCGTCCTTGCTCGGCACGTTGGCGATCGTGTTCTTCGCCTTCCGGGGCCGCGCCGCCTCGTGGGCCGTCGTCGGCACGCTCGCGCTCGGGCTCGTGTGGATGGCCGCGGCCATGGCGCTTTACGGGGCGAAGCTCTCCTTCGCGGGCGGCGCGCCGCACCTCGCGCTCGAGGGGCTCAAGCTCAATTTCCTCAACTTCGTCGCGCTGCCGATCTCGATCGGCGTCGGGGCCGACTACGCGGTCAACGTGATGCAGCGCTACCGCCTCGCCGGGCGCGGGAGCGCCGCGCGGGTGATCGTCGAGACCGGCGGCGCCGTCATCCTCTGCTCGCTGACGACCACGCTCGGCTACTTCGCCCTGACCTTCTCGGTGAACAAGGCGATCAACAGCTTCGGGTACGTCGCGGCGGCCGGCGAGATCGCGTGCCTCGTCGCGGCGGTGCTGGTGCTGCCTTCGTTCTTGGTGTGGCGCGACCGGCGGCGGAGGGACGCGCCGGCGCCGGAGGGCGGCGCGCTCGTCGGCGGCGAGTGAGGCCGCTCAGGCGGCTTCGGCCAGCACGCGCGGGAGGGCGCTTTCGAGGACGTCGACGGCGCGGCCTCCGGCGGCGCGGGCGCGGAGCTTGCCGGCGCGATCGAAGAGGAAGTAGTGCGGCCAGAGGCCGCCGATCTCGAAGCGATCGGCGATCGCGTGGGCGCTGTCGATCGCGACGGGCATCCGGAGGCCGAGCTCTGCGGCGGCGCGTCGGACGGCGTCGGCGTCGCAGTCGGAGTGCTGCCGGGGCGTGTGCACCGAGATCACCTCGAGGCCGCGCGCCTTCTCGTCGGCCGCCCAGCGCACGAGCGCCGGCATCTGCTCTTTGCAGAGGTAGCAGGACAGCGCCCAGAACTGGACGAGGACGGCGCGGCCGATCAAGGCTCGGTGCTCGGGCTCCGCCTCGATCCAGGCGGTGGCGCCCTCGAACGAGGGGAGGCTGGCGCCGCTATGCAGCACGGCGGCGGCCCTGGCCGGGGGTGAGCGTGGGCTGGCCCGGCTTCCAGTCGGACGGGCAGAGGCCGCCCATCTGCAGCGCCTTGAGGACGCGGAGCGTCTCGTCGACCGAGCGGCCGATCTGGAGCGCGTGGATCACCGAGTACTGGAGCACCCCCGCCGGATCGATGATGAAGAGGCCGCGCAAGGCCGCGTGCTCCTCCTCGAGGAGGATGCCGTAGCTCCGCGCCACGCGGCCGGAGTGATCGGCGGCGAGCGGGTAGCTCACGCCCTCGATGCCGTTGTCGCTGCGCGGGGTCTGCGCCCAGGCGCGGTGCGTGTAGATGGTGTCCGTCGACGCCCCGAGGATGTCGGCGGCCGCGTCCTCGAACTCGCTCCGACGATCGGCGAGCGCGAGGATCTCGGTCGGGCAGACGAACGTGAAGTCCATCGGGTAGTAGAAGAAGACGAGCCAGCGGCCGCGGTAGCTCGTCAGCGAGACCTCGAGCTTCGTGTTCTCCGGCGCGGACGGGTCGAAGACCGGCAGGATGAAATCGGGGGCGGGCTCGCCCACCATCGCGATAGGCATCGGCGTCTCCTCGTTGCTCGCGCTCGCCCGCGTCCGCGCGGATCGCGGGAGCGGGGTACACGAGTCGTTGGGCGCGCACCGGATCACGTCAATGCCGCGGCGGCCGGCCGGCGGCGGCGCGAGCGGCGCTCGAGCGAGCGGCGCCGAGCGTGCGCGAGCTCGGGCTGCGCGACGTCTTCAGGCTTGAGGGCACGGCCGGATGCTCGATCCCGCCGTCGACCTCTTTCGAGTGCGGAGCGTCACGCCGCCCCGGAGAGGCGGGGCGGCTCGTCGAGCTCCGCCGGCGCGACGCTCGCGCGCCCCTCCCGCCCGCGGGCGGCCGACGCCGCCGCGACGGCGATGGCCGCGACGACCACCGCGGCGAGCGCGTGCGGGGCGTCGCCGATGACGCGGAACGCGGTCCAGAAGGAGCCGCGGCAGACGTGCAGCGTGGTGATCAGCGCGGCCACGCGGAAGAGCTCGGTCGCGAGCAGGCCGCGCGCGGCCCAGATCCGGTGCTCGCGCGGCAGGGGCGCCATCACCGCGAAGAGGACCGCGCCCCTGGCGAGGCAGTGCTTGAAGCTGAGCGCCGCGCCGATGCGGAAGAGCGAGACGCCGCGCTCGCGGAACGCACCGGCGCCCCAGTCGAGGTGGACGAAATCGATCCCGAGCTGGATGCCGATGCGCTGCACGTAGGTCCACGCGAACACGAACGTCACCAGCAGCAGGACGAGCGCGGGCCGGATGGAGCTCTCGGTCTCGCCGTCCTCGCGCCGGCGCCGGATGTCGGCGGCGAAGCCCGCGCCCACCGCGTCCGCGACCAGGTAGCTCGCGATCAGGATCGGGATCTCGGCGTCGCGCGAAACCCACGCGTAGGAGGCGAGGGCGAAGAGCTCGGCGAGCGCCCGCTCGCGCCGGCTCCAGGCGACGAGCGCGAGGGCGCCGAGCCCGAGCCAGCCGGCGAGGCACACCGGCGCCGGCGCCGACCGCCGAAGCAGGAGCGATCCGATCGCGACGGCGGCGCCGGTCGCGAGCAGGAGCGGCCCGCGCCGCCCGCTCCCGCCGCCGGCGCCCGCGCCGGCGAGGTGTCGCTCGAGCGCGAACAGGATGATGGCGGCGCAGGCGACCGCGAGGAGCGCCCCGGGGCTCGACATCAGCGCCGCGGGCACGTAGCCGTGCTCGAGCACGCCCACCGGCGCCAGAGCGAGCAAGAGCGTCGCGACGAGCGCCAGGCGGGGCGCGCTCGCGGCCAGCCGCGCGCGCGCCGATGCCCGAGGCCCGAACGGCGGCGCCGTGGGCGCGCCGGGCGTGCGGCCGCGCGGGAAGCCCACCGTCAGGGCGAAGCCGGCGATGATCACCGAGAGCGCGAACGCCTCCGGCTGGGTCGTCTTCGTGGGCGTGACCGCGAGCAGGCCGGGCGCGAGGGCCGCCCCGGCGGCCGGGTGGCGGTCGAGCCAGGCGAGCGCGGAGCGCGGGCGCACGAGGCCCAGGAGCAAGAGCGCGTTCGCGACGACATAGAGGAGGACGCGCACGGCGTTCGGCCAGCTCCCCGGCAGGAGCTCGAGGCGGTGCGTGAGGAAGACGGAGGCGCCGAGCGCCACGCCGCCGAGGAGCACGCCGCCGTACGCGCTCTGCGAGACGCGCACCGGCGCGCGCAGGGCGAGGCCGCGGCGCCCCAGGGCGCCCAGACCGATCGCCAAGGCGCCGGCGATCGCGAGCGCCGGCACCAGCCACCCCGCCCTCGAGGCGCCGAGCACCGCGCCGTCGAGCGAGACGTCCAGGGCGCGGGCGGCGCGCGCGGCGCGCTCGATCCGATCGCGCGGCGCCGCCGGGGCACAGGCCTCGGCCGCCCCCGAGCGCGCGAGCGCCGACTCGTCGACGGCGGTCCGCGCGTACCGGGTGAGCCGGCCGAGCGACCGGCACGCGAGGTCGGCGCGCTCGTCGTCCTCGAGGTCGAGCCAGTCCACGAGCACGTGGCCGCGCCCGTGCGCAGGCGGCGAGACGCCGAGCAATGCGGCGAAGGTGTCGGGCAGATCGATCTGATCGAGCGCCTTCGCGTCGTGGCGGCCCCGGGCGATGCCCGGGCCGTAGGCGAGGATGGGCGAGCGCCGCTGCACCGGCGTGTCCGAGCCGTGCGTGCCGGTGTCGGTCGCGCCGTGATCGCTGGTGACGATCACCGTCGTGTCGGCGGGGACCGCCGCGAGCAGCGCGGTGAGGCTCTGGTCGAACGCGCGGAGGTGGGCGCGGTAGCGGTCCGAGAGCACGCCCCACGCGTGCGCCTGGTGATCGGGCGTGACGAAGTGCGCGACCATCAGCGCCGGCCGCGCCGGCGCGCCCTCGCCGCGCAAGAACGCGGAGGCGGCGTCGAAGATCTCGGCGTTGTAGTCGACCTCGATGCCCACCCCCGCCGGATCCGGGTGCTCGAGCGTCCAGGCGCCGGGGAAGTACTTCATCCACGCGCGGTCGCCGGTGCACGCCGTGACGAGGCCCGCGGCGCGGGCGTTGTGGACCAGATCGTTGTGAGCGACGGCGGAGCCGGACTCGTTGTTGACGATCTGGTCGATGTCGCCGCGCTGCCCGGTCGCGTAGGTGAGGATCGCGGACGAGGTCATCGAGACCGGGCTCGACCAGATCTCGGCGCTGGTGTGCTCGCGCATGCGCCGCGCGAGATCGGGCATCCGCTCGGGATCCGTCGCGAAGTCGTAGCGGAGCCCGTCGACGATCACGAGGAGCAGGTGCCGGGTGAGCGCCGGACCGAGCGGCGCCGGCACCGGGAGCTCGGCGGGCGGCGGGCGCGGGACGACGATCCGCACCAGCGCGAACGAGAGCGCCGCGACGAGCGCCACCGCGCCGAGGAGCACCGCGAGACCGTGGGCGCGACGACCCATCACCGGCCGGCATGCTAGCCGGTGTCGGTTCGGCACGGAGCACGCGTGCTTCCTCGTGCGCGGGCTTGCGCCTGTGTGTGCCAGCGCGGGCCGGCTCTCCTCGCCGGTTGCCGCGGTTTTTGGCCGGCGATCCCGGCTTCGCGGCGTGGCATCGCCGTTGCTATTCGGGCTGGGGGCTCTTTTCCCGTCATGGCGCTCGAACAACCAACCACCGCCGGCGAGCTCACGCATCCGCCGGCCGAGGGCACCAGGCGCACGTCCGCCGCGGACCCATCGGCGCCGCCGATCGGGCTCGGCGCGCGCTGCGGCGAGTGGCTCGGGCGGCGTAGGGCGATCGCGCGGGCGCGCGCGGGGGCGGGGTGGCCGCCCTCCACGTGGACGGCCGCGTGCGCGGCGCGGGCGGAGCGCGCCCTCGACCTCGCCGGGCGCGCGTTGGATCCGGTCGTCGGAGGGCGCGGCGGGCCCGCGGCCGATCTGGCCGTGAGCATCCTCCGCGAGGCGACCTTCTGGGCGCTGGCGGCGCTCGGCGACGAGCCCGGCCCGGCGGATCTCGGCGCCGCGCTCGAGGGCGCGCCGCCCGACGTCGTGGCCCTCGCGGGCGGCGCCGAGAGCTTCGCCGCGATCGTGCGCGCGCTGCTCGATCGATCCTACGTCGACACCGCGCGGCTCCCGCCGGCGGAGCAGCTCGCCGATGCCCGGCGCGCCGAGCGCTTCGCCGCAGCGCTGGTGGCGCGCGCCCGCCGCGATCCCGCCGCCGGCGAGGTCGCGCGCCGGCGCCGCCGCCTCGGTGCCGCCGCGCTGGCGGCAGGCGCCCTCGCGGTCGTCGCCACGGCGGTCGCGACCCGGGCCGGCGCCGATCCCGATCGGGCCCTCACCTGGCGCGCCAGCAGCAACGTGGGCGGATGGTCCATCAAGGGCAAGCTCGGCGATCGCCGCGCCTTCGATCTCATGATGCACACGCGCAAGGAGCTCCGGCCGTGGCTCGAGATCGACCTCGGAGCGAGCCGCACCATCCACCAGGTCGAGGTCGTCAACCGCTGGGACTGCTGCGGCGAGCGCGCGCTCCCGCTCGTGATCGAGGTCGGCTCCGGCGACGGGCAATGGACCGAGGTCGCCCGCCGCACCAAGGCGTTCGACACCTGGACGGCGGCGTTTCCCGCTCGTCCGGCCCGCTACGTCCGGCTCCACGTGGACGCGAAGACCGAGCTCCACCTGCAGGGGGTCCGGGTCCGATGAGCCTGCGGCGGCACGCGCCGGTGGCCTCGGTCGTCGCGGCCTTCGCCCTCTCGCGCGTCCTCTACGCGATCATGGGCCTCCGCTTCGACGCCTCGCCGCTCTACTACTACTGGCAGTACGCGGATCCCGAGCTCCTCCAGGGCGATCTGGCGCGCACCGTCTGGCACCTCCACGGGCAGCCTCCGCTCATGAACCTCTACCTGGGCCTCGTGCTCAAGGTGTTCCCGAACGGGTTCGCGACGGCGTTCCACGTCATCCACCTCGCCGGAGGGCTGGTGCTCGCGGTCGCGCTCGAGCGGGCGATGGAGCGTCTCGGCGTGCTCCCCTGGCTCGCCGCGCTGCTCGCGGTGATCTTCACCGTCTCGCCGGTGACGGTGCTCTACGAGAGCTGGCTCTTCTACCACCACCCGGTCACGGTCCTGCTCGCGCTCTCGGTGCTCGCGCTCGAGCGCTTCCTCGCGCGCGAGACGGTGGGGCGCGGGGCCGTCTTCTTCGGCACCCTCGCGCTCGTGGTGCTGACGCGGGGCATCTTCGGGCTCCTCTGGTTCGCGGCCTCGGTCGCCGCCGTCGTCTGGTTCATGCCTTCCGAGCGGAGGCGCGTCCTCGCCGCGGCGGCGGGCCCGCTCCTCGTGCTCGCTCTGTTCACCGCCAAGCACCACGCCATGTTCGGCCGCGGCGGCGTCGGCCACGCCCACGTCGGGCCGAACCTCGCGCAGCGGATGGTGACGGCGTTGCCGGCGGGTACGCTCGCCGCGCTCGAGCGCCAGGGGGAGATCTCGCGCATCGTCTCCATCCCGCCGATGTCCGACCTCGGCGCCTACCGCGGCCTCGTGCCCGAGGCCCCGCCGACGGGCGTCCCGGTCCTCGATCAGGAGCGCCGCTCGACCGGGCACGGTAACCAGCAGCACCTTCGCTACATCGCGATCTCGGACGCGTACCTCGCAGACGCGCTCCACCTGATGCGGCGCTACCCGCGCTCGTACGCGCGCACCGTGGCCGGCGCGTTCGACCACGGCTATTTCCACTCGCCGGCGAACGACGGCGGGCTGCGCGGGAGCGCGACGTTCAAGCGGGTCGAGCCATGGCTCCGGCGCTGGGAGCGCGTGTTCGGCGGGTACCGCGACGACGGCAACGGGGCCCAGATCGTCGTCGCGCTGCCTGCGCTCTTGCTCTACGCCGCGTGGCTGGCGCTGCGCCCGTCCGCGCGATCCTCGCAGAACCGCTCCGTCGGCGCGGTCGCCGCGTACCTCGCGATCACCATCGTCTACGTCACGGCCGTGACCACGCTCGTCTCCTGGGGCGACTACAGCCGGTACCGCTTCAAGCTCGACGCGCTCTTCCTCGTCGTCCTCGGCGTCGCGCTCACCCACGCCATGCGGGCGGCCGCGGCCCTGCTCGCGGCGGCGCGGCGGTCGCTCGAGCCGCGCTGGAAGCTCGCCGGCCTCGGTCACTGACGGACGCCGACGGCCGCGACGAGCCCTGCCCCGTTGACGGCGTGGCCGCGTGCGCCCACGGAGGCATCAGGGAGGGCGCGATGTGGGTGCTCGCGCAAGAGACGCCGGTGATCGCCGATACGCCCGACTGGTTCCTGGCGTTCGGGCTCGTGGTGTCGCTCCTGTTCCTCGCCCTGGCGATCTACGTGCTCAAGCACCTCGAGCTGGGCGGACCCTGGCTGCGCTAGCCGATCGTGCCCAGCGGGTCCGCGTGGTGGCCCCGTCCGCTTGACCGCGGTGAGCGCAGCGCCGAAGCTACCGCCGTGAACCTCGCGCACCGAGCCGGCCTCGCCGTCGTCGTCGGGTTGCTCGCGGTCTCGGCGACGGCGTCGGCGCAGCAGCCGGCCGGGTCGGCCAGCGCACGCCCGCGGGCGAGCGCCTCCGCGCCTTTGCCGACGACCTCCGCGTCGGCGGGCGCGTCGGCGTCGGCCTCCGCGTCGGCGGGCCCAGGCGGCTCGGCGAGCGCGCCGCCCGCGATGGCGACCGCCTCCGCCTCGGCGGAGGCC
>CAYJPW010000239.1:0-13122 GCA_964372055.1 uncultured Polyangiaceae bacterium | reverse complement strand
CCTTGGCGCCGCTCGCCGCCGCCGCGCCCGCCGCGCTCCGCCCGCGCACCGCCGAGGCGATCGCCGCCGCCGCAGGCGCCGCGCTCGGCGCGGTGGCGCTCACCCAGCCGTCGTCGCCGTGGGCGATCGTCCTGGTGAACGCGGCGCTCGCCGCGCTCGGTCACTCGGTGGGGAGCGCGATCGGCCGGCGTGTCGCGCACCCCGGCCACCTGCTGCCGGCGTGCATGGTCGCCGCCGCCGCCGACGTGCTCTCGGTCGTGCACCCCGCCGGCCCCACCCACGCGATGGTGAGGAGCGAGCGCGCGCTCTCGGTGATCGCGGTTCACTTTCCGATCCCCGGCACGACGACGCCGGCGCCGGTGCTCGGCCTCGGCGACCTGGTGTTCGTCTCGCTGGTGCTCGGCACCGCCGCCGCCCACGCGCTGAGCCGCGCCCGGGCCATCGCCGCCGCCGCGCTCGGCGTCGCCCTCGCAGGCGCCCTCTCCGCCGCCCTCCAGGCCCCGGTCCCCGCCCTGGTGACGATCGCCGCCGCAACCGTGGCGCTGCTGCCCGAGTCCCGCCGCCTCCGCCCCGCCGACCGCCGGACGACCGCGATCGCCGCCACGCTCGCGGCCGGCCTGCTGGCCAGCGTGCTGCTGCAGCGGTTCGTTCTGCGCTGATTTCACGTCGCATCCCGCTCCCCCACCCCCCGACCCGCGCTATGGCTATCCCGATGCGCCCCTTCCTCTCCGTCCCTCCTCTCGCCCTCGCCCTCCTCGTCTCCTTCACCGCCTGCGAAAAACCGGCAGCCCCGCCCCCCACCGCCGGCGCACAGTCCGCGGCCCCGCCTCCTCTCGACCAACCCTCCTCCGGCCCGACCTCCCGGTCCGCCGACAAGCCTCCCTCGCCGACGCCGTCCCCGCGGCCCGCGACGGCAACTCCGCCGACCCCGACGGCCACCGCAGCCGCGGCCCCCCCCGCGACGGGGGGGGCGGCGCCCCCGCCGTCCTCCTCGGCGGCGGCGCCTCCGGGCCCGGTGACCGACGCCTCGCTCGACGCCTGCTGCGCCGCGCTGACTTCCCTCGTCAAGGCCGGGACCACGAAGGCGCAGCCGGCGGCGACGATGTGCCCCGGCGTGTCCCGGCTCGTGAAGGCCGGCCGCCAGCCGCGAGCGGCCGGCGCGGCGCAGATCCGGGCGGCGCTCGGCGGCGCGCCCGCCCCCGCCGCATGCAACTGACGCTGCAGGGCGCCTCTCCCCCGGGGGGGTCGGCAGCGCGCGATCGTGAGCCGACCGTCGCCGCGACGCGGCTGGACTGTCGCGTGCGCCTCGGCTAGGCACGCGGCGATGCCCATGCACCGCCACGCATCGAGCGCTCGCGCGCGCCGCAGCGCCGCCTCTCGGCTCGTCGCGATCGCCGCCGCCGTCGCCGCTGCGACGGGTTGCGGCACGGCAGCGAATGGGCCGGTCCCCGCGGCCACCACGAGCGCCCCGCCGCCGATGCCCACGGCGTCGAGCGCGCCCCCGACGCCCTCCGCGAGCCCCGCGCCGCCTACGGCCGACAGCGCCGCCGTGCCGCCGAGCGGCGCGCCCACCGCGAGCGGCGCCCCCACCACGAGCGCGGCTCCCACCGCGAGCGCCGCGCCTACCGCGAGCGCGGCTCCCACCGCGCCCGCCGCGGCGAAAGTGAAGGTTGATAACATCGGCATGCACATCGGCGGGGGCCCCAACGACGCCCCGACCAAAGAGCCGATCAAGAAGAGCGTCGAGCCGCACTTCGCCGAGCTCGCCGCGTGCTTCGCGCGGGTCGAGGAGGTCAAGAAGGGCAACTTCGGCGTCGACCTGCTCGTCCCCAAAGACGGAGGACGCGCCAAGGTCAGCCACCCGCGCACCACGCTCAAGGGCAAGGAGTTCGAGCGCTGCGTGCTCGACGTCTTCGAGCGCATCGAGTTCCTGAAGCCCAAAGGCGGCGCGACGATGGTCAGCTACTCGCTCCAGTTCACCCCGGCGGAGCGCTGACCGTGGCGCCGCGACGCCCGCGAAAGGCCGCGACGCTGCTGGTCGGCGACATCGGCGGCACGCGGACGCGCCTCGCCCTCTACGACCGCGCCGGCAAGACCCTGCTCTACGAGGCGGTGCGGCCGTCGCGCGAGCACGCGAGCTTCGAGGAGATCGCGCTCGCCTTCCTCGCCGAGTCCGGCGCGGCGCCCCCCGAGGCCGCGGTGCTCGGCGTCGCCGGGCCGGTGCGCGACGGCACGGCCACGGTGACGAACCTGCCCTGGCGCCTCGAGGAGAAGGCCCTGGCGCGCCAGCTCCTCGTCCCGCGCGTGGTGCTGAAGAACGACCTCGTCGTCGCGGCCGAAGGGTGCTTGCACACGCCGCCCGCGTCGATGGTGCCGATCACGCGCGAGCGCCCCCAGCCGCACGGCCACAACGTCGCGGTGATCGCCGCCGGGACCGGGCTCGGCGAGGCGCGCCTGGTCTGGGACGGCGAGAAGCACCTGGCGCTGCCCACCGAGGGCGGCCACGCCGACTTCGCCCCGCGCTCGCCGCTCGAGATGGAGCTCTGGCACTTCCTCTACGCCCGCTTCCCCGAGCACGTGAGCTACGAGCGCGTCGTCTCGGGCGCGGGCATCGGGGCGCTCTACGAGTTCTTCTCCTCGCGCGCTCGGCGCGAGCCGCGCGCCGTCGCCCGCCGCCTCGCCGAGGGCGACCGCAACGCCGCCATCACCGAGCTCGGGCTCGCGCGCGCGTACCGGCCGGCGGCGCGCGCCATCGATCTCTTCGCCGAGATCTACGGCGCCGAGGCGGGCAACTTCGCGCTGCGCGAGCTGGCGCTCGGCGGCGTCTTCGTGGTCGGCAACATCGGCCGCCTCGTGGTGCCGGCGCGGCGCGAGGCCTTCCTCGACGGCTTCCGCCGCAAGGGCCGCTTCTCGTCGCTGATGGCGACCATCCCGGTGGCCGTCGTGACCGATCCCCTCGTCGGCGTGCGCGGCGCCCTCGCGTTCGCCCGCGCCGAGGTCGCGCGCGAGGCGCGCGGGCGCGCCTCCTGATCGCTGGCGCCGACGGTCGCGCTGCGCCGGGTCGCGCTCGAGAGGATGCGCTCGCGGGTCCTCAGCCTGCGGCCTCGCGATCGAGGATCCAGACGAGGCGGCCCTTCGCGCGGCAGAGCGTCCGCGCCGGCATCGTCTCTTCGTCGCCGCCGAGCCGCGCCTTGGCGACCACCGGCCGCTTCGCGGCCCCGCGGGCGAGGACGACCAGGAGGCGCGCCTCGTGGAGTACGGGTGCGGTGAGCGAGAGCCGCGCCTCGAGCCCCTTGTCGGGCTGCGCCGGCACGGCGACCACCAGCCGGTCGTCGACGCCGATGGTGCCCATGCCCGGGAAGAGCGAGGCGGTGTGGCCGTCCTCGCCCACGCCGAGCGTGATCACGTCGAAGGCGACGGCGCCCGCGACGCCGAAGGCGCGGCGCAGCGCCGCCTCGTAACGGGCGGCCGCCTCCTCGATCCGAGGGGCGTCGGCCTCCATGCGATGCACCATCGCCGCGGGCACGCGGCCCCCGAGCAGCGCGAGATCGGCGGCGGCGTTCTTGTAGTTCGAGCGCTCGCTCTCGGGCGAGACGGCGCGCTCGTCCACCCAGAACCACTCGGTGCGCTCCCAGGGAAGGTCGAGCTCGGCCAGCCTCCGGTAGGCCTCGGCGGGGGTCGTGCCGCCGGAGAGCGCCACGCGCGCGATGCCCCGCTCGTCGATCGCTGCGTCGATGGCCCGCGCCATCAGCTCGGCCGCGAGCGCCGCGTGCTCGGCGGCGTCGGCGGCGACGATCACCTCGCCGGCGCCGCCGCTCGAGCTCGACCTGCGGCGCCCCGTCCTCTGGACCCTCTCGTGCCCCGTGCTCAATCGCTGCTCCAAGCGGCGCCCGCGAGGAGCGCCTCTCTGTAGACGCGATCGCTCTCGGTCGAGTCGATCGCCTTGATCAGGACCCAGGTCTCGTCGCGGTAGCCGAGCGGGTGCTCGTGGACCTCGGCGCGGCCGCCGCCCTCGATCGACCAGCGCACCACGCGCGGGGCGATCCTCTCGATCGAGCGCGCGGCGCGCCCGCCGCCGAGCTCGGTCGCGATCCTCACCGAGGTGAGCTCGCCGGGGCCGAGCCCCTCGAGCTCCTCGGTGCGGAGGGCGATCTCCAGCGGACGCTCGGCCGCATCCACGGCGCCGCGACCGCCGGGGCCGGCTCCGAGGCGCCAGCCGAGCCGCGACGCGAGCCACCCGACGAAGAGCCGCGCCGGATCGGCGCCTCCCGCGGTCCGGCCCACCTCGACCCGCCGGATGGCGCGCGCGGCGAGCGGCGCGTCGTCGAAGAAGCGCGCCGTGAGCTCGCGCCACGAGAAGCCGCGCACGAACGCGCGATCGGCGATCGGCACGGTCACGGATCGCGCGAGCGCCGCGAGGCGGTCGAGGCCGGTGTGCGCCGAGTCGACCACGATGCGATCGGCGGCGCGCGCCAGGCTCTCGACCACCTGCGGGGGTGCGCCGCGCTCGATCTCGAGCACCGTCGGGACCTCGGAGAGCGCGAGCGCGCCGAGGATCGACCCGGCCCGCGGCGCGACCATCGCCCCGAGCGAGAGCTCGATGCGATCGGCGCAAATGGGCGTGGCGCCGCCGTCGGTCCGGCACACGGCGCTCACCGCCGTCTGGATCTCCCAGGGCGCCGAGCGCGGATCGACGGTCACCAGGAACGCGCGCCCCGCGTGGGTCTGGTTGAGCTCGTCGGTGGCCTCGCGGAGGCGCTCGAGCTCCGACGGCACCGACACCACGACGAGGTTCATCGTCGAGGCGCGCACCTTGCCGGGCTCGCCGCTCGCGGGATCGGGAGGCGCCCACAGCGCGGCGAGCTCGGCCTCGAGCCGGGCGATCGCCTCGCTCACCCTCCCGGTCGCCGCGGGCCCCGCCTGGGTCACGGTCTCCTCCAGGCGTCGCCCGGCGCGAGGAGCGCGTCGGCCTCCTTCGGTCCCCAGCTGCCCGCCTGGTAGCTCGCGACGGGCGCCTGCTGCTCGCGCCACCCCTCGAGGATGGGATCGATGAAGCCCCACTGCGCCTCGACCTCGTCCGCGCGCGTGAACAGCGTGGCGTCGCCTCGCATGGCGTCGAGGATGAGCCGCTCGTAAGCCTCGGGGGTGCTCGAGCCGAACGCCGAGCCGTAGCGGAAGTCCATGGCCACGTCGCGCACCGCGATCGATCCGCCGGGCACCTTGGTGGCGAAGCGCAGCGAGATCCCCTCGTCCGGCTGGATGCGCATCACCAGGGCGTTGGGCTCGTCGCTCGCGGCGCCGCTGAAGAGGCGGTGCGGGAGCGGCCGGAAATGCAGCACCACCTCGGCGAGACGCCTCGCGAGCCGCTTGCCGGAGCGGAGGTAGAAGGGCACCCCGCCCCAGCGCCAGCTGTCGAGCATCATCGCCATCGCCATGTACGTCTCCGTCGACGAGTCTCGGGCGACGTCCGGCTCGTCGCGGTAGCCGACGACCTTGTCGCCGCGGACGACGCCGGCGGCGTACTGCCCGCGCACGGTGCGCTCGAGCACCTCCTTGCCCCGGATCGGACGGAGCGAGCGGAGCACCTTCACCTTCTCGTCGCGGACCGCGTCGGCGCCCCACGACGCCGGCGGATCCATGCCCACCAGCGTCAGCAGCTGCAGCGCGTGGTTCTGGACGATGTCGCGCGTGATCCCGATCCCCTCGTAGAACTTGCCGCGCCCCTCGACCCCGATGTCCTCGGCCACGGTGATCTGCACGTGGTCGACGTGCTGCCGCGTCCAGAGCGGCTCGAAGATGGTGTTGCCGAAGCGAAAGACGAGGAGGTTCTGGACCGTCTCTTTTCCGAGGTAGTGATCGATCCGGTAGATCTGGCTCTCGGCGAGGTGGGTCTGGAGCTCGCGGTTGAGCGCGCGCGCGCTGGGCAGGTCCTCGCCGAAGGGCTTCTCCACGACGACGTGCTGGTAGGGCGCGTCCTTCTCGAGCGACGGCGGCATCACGAGCCCGGCCTCGCGCAGCCCCCTGACGATGGTGGTGACCTGGTCCGGCGCGACCGCGAGGTAAAAGACGCGGCTCTGCCGCGTGCCGCGCTCGCGATCGAGCCGCTCGAGCTCGGCCTTGAGCTTGTCGTAGGTGGCCGCGTCGTGGAACTCGCCCTGCACGTAGGAGATGCCCTTGGCGAGCTCGTTCCAGGTGGCGGCGTCGACCGGCTTGCGCCGCGAGAACTTGCCGACGCTCTCGCGCATCTCGGCCTCGAAATCCGGCTTGGGCCGGCGCGCGACGCCCACCGCGGCGAAGCCCGCCGGGAGGAGCCGCGAGAGCGCGAGGTTGTAGATCGCCGGGAAGAGCTTGCGCTTGGTGAGATCGCCCGACGCCCCGAAGATCACCAGCGCCGCCGGCTTGACGGTGCGCTCCTCGGGCATGCCCTCGCGCAGCGGGTTGGGCTCGGTCGCCATGGCTACGCCTCCCACTCGGTGTGGAAGTCGCCCTCTCGATCGAGGCGCTTGTACGTGTGCGCGCCGAAGAAGTCGCGCTGCGCCTGGGTGAGGTTCGCCGGCAGCCGCTCGCGCCGGAGCATGTCGTAGTAGGCGAGCGACGCGCCCATCGAGAGGAGCGGCAGCCCCGCCGTCGCGCCGCGGGCCACGACGCGGCGCCAGCCCTCCTGGCGGGCCCCGAGCTCCTCGCGGAACGAGGGATCGACGAGCAGGTTGGAGAGGCTCGGATCGCGGTCGTAGGCGGCCTTGATCCGGCCGAGGAACCGCGCCCGAATGATGCATCCGGCCTGCCAGATGCGGGCGAGCTCGCCGAGCTGGAGGCCCCAGCTGCGCGCGTTGGAAGCCACGCGGAGCAGGTTCATCCCCTGCGCGTAGCTGATGCACTTCGAGGCATAGAGCGCGGCGCGGACGTCGGCGACGAGCAGCTGCTTGTCGGCGGCGCCCGGGCGCGGCGGCGGCCCGGGCAGGAGCTTGGATGCCGCGACGCGCTCGGCCTTCATCGACGAGACGACGCGCGCCTCGACCGAGGTCGCGATGGTCGCGAGCGGGGCGCCGAGCTCCGCGGCGTCCTGCACGGTCCATTTGCCGGTGCCCTTCATCGCCGTCGCGTCGAGAATCTGGTCGACGAGCTCGCCCTTCCCCAGAGGGTCGGCCACGCGGAAGATCTTGGAGGTGATCTCGATCAGGAACGACTGGAGCTCGCCCTCGTTCCACTCGGCGAAGACGTCGGCGAGCTCGGCGTTCGAGAGGCCGCCCAAGGTGCGGAGGATGTCGTAGGCCTCGGCGATGAGCTGCATGTCGCCGTACTCGATGCCGTTGTGCACCATCTTGACGTAGTGCCCCGAGCCGCCGGGCCCGACGTACGTCACGCACGGCCCGTCCGGGTGCTGCGCGGCGATCTTGGTCAGCACCGGCGCCAGGTCCTCGTACGCGGCGCGGTCGCCGCCGGGCATCATCGACGGGCCGTGGCGCGCGCCCTGCTCGCCGCCCGACACCCCCATCCCGAAGTAGCGGATGCCCGAGGGCTCGAGCTCGCGATCGCGCCGCTCGGTGTTGAGGAAGTGCTCGTTGCCGGCGTCGACGAGCATGTCGCCCGGCTCGAGCAGCGGCCTCAGCGAGGCGATGGTCTTGTCGACGACGTCGCCCGCCTTGACCAGCATGATGATCCTCCGGGGCCGGCGCAGCGCCCGCACGAGCTCGGCGGGGGTCTTGAACCCGGCGATCCTCTTGCCCTGTGCCGAGGCCACGAAGCGGTCGACCGGCTCCGGCCAGGCGTCGTAGGCGGCGACCGAGAAGCCCTTCTCCTCGATGTTGAGGGCGAGGTTTCTCCCCATGACCCCCAGGCCCACCATCCCCATCGCCATCTCGCTCATGACGGCCTCCCTCGGAGAGCGCAGACTACATGGGCCGCGGCGCGAAGAAACCCCTGCCGGCGGCGCGCCGGCCGGGCGCTCTCCGCCGAAGAGTTGAGCCGCTCTGGCTGCCCGACTACGCTCGACGGTCCCATGCGCAAGACGGACGAGCTCGATCCCCAGACCTTGGCGCTCCCGCGCGTGATGGTGCCGCACCCTCACGTGCGGTGCGACCTCCACGTGCTCGCCGGAAGCCCGCACGTCGTCGGATCGCGCGTCCCCGTCCGCCGCCTCTGGGCCTGGTACCGGGGCGGCACCTCGGTCGAGACGCTCGTCCGCCGCTATCCGAGCCTCGGACCGGCGCGCGTGCTCGACGCGCTCGCCTTCGCTTACGACAACCTCGACGTCATCGAGGCCGATCTCGCCCGCGAGCAGGCGATGTTCGAAAAGAAGGGCGGCCCGAGCACCGGCGCCCGCCCGCTCGCGCAGCTCGCGCTTCCTTTCGCCGAAGGCTCCGAGCCTCCCGCCCCCGCGCGGCGCGGCCGGACGGGCCCAGGCGTCACCCGGACCACCGCCACCCCTGAAAAGCCGGGTTCCGAGGAAGACATGGGGGTAGCCCCGCGTACACCGGCCGCCCGTCGCTAAGTTCCGTCTTTACAGCCCACTCCCGTTGGGGCATATGCGCGGCGCTTGGGGGCACCGGGCGGACGACGGCTTCTCTCAGGTAAGGCTCGTGGGGCTAGGCCCCGCTCGCTTCAAAGCAGATCGGCTTTTCCGAGCGAGAGCGTTCGCTAAGCCCCGTCGGATAGGGCGCATTGAGGAGGATTTCACGATGGTCTTGAATCGCTGGCGTGTGATGTCGATGCCGTTCGTGGTGGCGGCCCTTGCGTCGCCCATGCTCATCGACTGCGGCGGTTTGCCGAGCGTGCCCGGTGTGCCCGGGGTTCCCGGTGCCAACTGCCCGGACGTGGCGAACCTCGACGCAGTCGCCAAGTTCGACTGGGGCAAGGAGTTCAAGCTGGACGCGAAGGTCGCGGGTCAGCTCAAGGGCGGTCTCGAGGCCGCCATCAACCTGAAGGCTCTCGCGCTCGCCATCGACGGTGACCTCAAGGTCGCCTGCGGCGGCCTCGCGAAGGACCTCGGCGCCAAGGGCGACTTCGCCGACGGCACCGCGGCCTGCAAGGCGGCCATCAAGGCGATGGGCGACGTCAAGGCCAAGATGGGCGCCTCGGCGAAGATCTCGATCGACATCGTTCCGCCGAAGTGCTCGGCCTCGATGAGCGCGATGGCGGAGTGCGCCGGGTCGTGCGACGCCAGCGTCAAGGGCGGCAAGGCCGAGGTCAAGTGCGAGGGCGGCGAGATCTCGGGCGAGTGCGGCGCCAAGTGCGAGGGCAAGTGCAACATGGAGGCCGGCGCGGCCTGCGGCGGCACCTGCGAGGGCTCGTGCGACGCGAGCTTCAAGGGCACCTGCGGCGGCAAGTGCGACGGCAAGTGCGACGGCAAGAACTCGACCGGCGAGTGCAAGGGCACCTGCGAGGGCAAGTGCGAGTCGGGCGCCAAGGGCGAGTGCAAGGGCAAGTGCGGCGGTAGCTGCGAGCTCAAGGCGGGCGGCGAGTGCAAGGGCACCTGCTCGGGCAAGTGCTCGGTCGAGATGAAGGAGCCCAAGTGCAGCGGCGAGATCAAGCCGCCGTCGGTGAGCGCCGAGTGCAAGGCCAGCTGCGACGCGAAGGTGTCGGGCAAGGTCGAGTGCACCCCGGCGAGCGTCGCGCTCAAGATCGACGGCGCGGCCGACGCGGGCGCCGCGGCGACGTACAAGGCTGCGCTCGAGAAGAACCTCCCCAAGGTTCTCAAGGTCGCCATCGGCATGAAGGACCGCGCCACCGCGGTCGCCGGTAGCGTCAAGGGCGTGGTCGAGGGCGCGCAGGGCGCCGTCAAGGGCGCCATCTCGGGCGGCCCGATGCTCGCGGCCGGCCTCACGGCCTGCGTCGCGGCGCCGTTCACGGGCGCGCTCGAGGCGGCCGGTAGCCTCCAGGCGAGCGTGAACGTGTCGGTCGACGTCAAGGCGAGCGCCTCGGCGAGCGGCTCGGCCAAGGGCGGCTGAAAGCAGCCCCCTGCAGTCGACGCGCGGCCCGGGCGAGAGCTCGGGCCGTTCGTCTTTTGTGGCCGCGCGGCGCGCGCCGCTTCGATGAGCGCTTCGGTATCTGAAGAGGCGTCGGACCTCGGGCCTCGAGAGGCGTTGCTCGGACGAATGTCCGACACCTCTTCAGATGCCGGCGTCTTCGCCGGCGTCTGAAACCGCGGCCCAGGCCATGGTCTCGGTCGAGCGCGCCAGGCCCCAGCCGCCGCTCCGGTCGACGGTGATGACGCCGCCCGTCGAAGAGAGGCGCTCCGCCAGGCGGGTGATCGCGGCGCGCGCGGCCTCTTCGGCGGTCCGCCCGCTGCGCATCGCCTCGGCGGCGAGCCTGGCGACGCCGAGCCGGATCATCGCCTCGCCGGCGCCCGTGGTCGAGGCGGCGCCCGCCTCGTCGTCGGCGTAGGTCCCGGCGCCGATGATGGGCGAGTCGCCGATCCGGCCCACGCGTTTGTTCACCATCCCCCCCGTGCTGGTGGCGGCGGCGACGAGGCCGGTGGCGTCGCGCGCCACGGCGCCGACGGTGCCGCCCGACCAGTTACCGGCGACGCCGCGCGCCCGGACCTCTTCCAGCACCGCGCGCGCCGGCTCGGTGATCATGAGCGCCTCGTCGACCGGCGCGAAGCCCTTGTCGCGCGCGAACCGCGCCGCGCCCTCGCCGCCGTAGAGCACGTGGCGCCCGTCCTCCAGCGCCGCGCGCGCGATCGCGATCGGCTCGAGGAAGGGAGGCAGCGCGCACACGCCGCCGGCGCGGAGGCCGCGCCCTTCCATGATCGAGGCGTCGAGCTCGACGTGGCCGTCGGCGTTGAGGCACGCGCCCGTGCCGGCGTTGAAGAGCGGGTCGTCCTCGAGGGCGCGCACCGCCGCCTCGACGGCGTCGAGGGCGCTGCCGCCTCCGGCCAGCACCTCGGCGCCCTTGCGCGCGGCGCGCCGGCACCCCTCGACGTGGAGGGGCCGGCGGGCCGCCGCCACGTTCCCCGCCCCGCCGTGCACCAGGACGCAGTGGCGCGCGCCCTTCGCGGGTGCGCCGTGGGAGACGATGGGATCGGATCCGCCTCGATTCGGTTCGCTCATGACGCAGCCTTCGCGGCCGCACGGTAGCGTGCCGCCGCGAGATCGACGAGCGGGATCAGCGGCCCGACCGCGAGCACCCACGCCGGGAGGCGCCCGGACGCCACCGCCTGGAAGGCGATGATGACGGAGAGCACCGACGCCAGGCCGACGAGCGCACGGCGCATGGCGCCGCCGGCGGGCGCCGCGGGGGCCCCGGTCGGCCGCCCTCCCGCATTCAGCGCCGCCCAGACCGGCACCACGAGCGCCGCCGCGACGAGCGTCGCCACCGCGGCCCCGAGGGCCCCCGGCGGCAAGGGCCCTTCGAGACCGCCGACCCCGGCGCCCGTCGAGCCCGTGAGCGCCAGGCCCCCTCCGGGCGAGGCTCGAACGCCGAGCGTGGCCTCGACCAGCCCCGCGCCGTCGGCCACCCAGGTGCGTCCCACGACCGGCCGCGGGAAGAGCGCGGCGAGATCGCTCCAGCGCGAGGCCGCCAGGGCCGGCCCGAGGGCGGCGATCGCCATGCCGCCCGCGCCGGCGCCGAGGACCACGCGCGCCGGCTCGACGCCGAGCGCCTCGAGGGCGCGCAGCTCGCCGCGCGACGCCGCCAACCGCACCGCGGCGGCGGCGCCGATCGCCCCGGCGATGGGCAACAGCGCGGCCCACATCGCGAGGCGGCGCGGCCAGGGCGCGCCGTCGTCGGTCGCCGCCACGATGAAGAGGCTCGCCGCCGCGGTCACGAGACCGACGGCCGCGGCCCGCCGCGCGAGGGCGGCGTCCCAGGCCCGGTGCACCGGCACGTCGTACGCACCGAGGCGCCGGCGCGCAAGCGCGGGCGGCGCCCGCCTCGTCCGCGGGGGCTACTGCGCCGGAGCCTCGGTCCGCGTCGCCTCCAGGCCGTAGCTCATGCCGCAAGGCAGCGTGAGGACGACCACGCCGATGAGATCGTCGCACTGGCTGCCCTCGGTGGGCGCGAAGTCGTAGCGCAGGCTGCCGCTGAACGCGGTCGCCTCGCCCGCGCTGTCGAGCACGCCCTCGGCGACGTCGTGCCGGGCGACCGAGCAGGGGGGCTTGCCCGCCTCGCCCTCGGTCCGCATGTCGACGAGGATGCCGGAGTCGAAGCGGAAGCTCACGCCGTCGGCGTCGAGCTCGCCCGAGACGACCTCGCTGCCGTTGTCCCAGAGCAGCGACCCCGTCCCGCGCGAGAGCTTCACGTCGAACTCCCAGGCGTCGGCGGCGCCGAGCGCGCCCTCGCCGCAGCCGTTGGACTTCGCGGTCGCGCCGACGTGGAAGGTGCCGAGCGGCTCGCCCGGCTGCGAGGTCTGGTCGCCGAACACGTCGGCGCAGCCGGTGAGGCCCAAGGCGGCGAGCGCGAACGCCCTCGAGAGCACGCAACCCGGCTAGCAGCTCTCTGGCCCGGCGGGCAACAATCAGGCGCCACGGCGAGCGAAGGCGCGCGTCGAGCGTTGGGTCGACCCAACAAAACGAAAAAAACGGGTCGGGTGCTCAGCGGCACCCGACCCGCTCCGCGGCCTACCGAAGGCCTCTGACCGGGGCAGAGCTCGACGGCGCGAGGCCGTCCGATTCCGAGGAACGCGGCGTTTGCCGCCGCTTCCTCCCTCTCCACCCTCACCAGCGAGCGACCCGAGCCCGGTCCGCCGCATGCGGTCCGGCACGGTCGCCGACAATGGTCAGCTGTTCCCAGCCTCCGGGTTAGAGCCACTGGTACTTTGCATGATGACCATCCCTCCTCCGGCGTGCCGGCACCCGGGACCGAACCGACAGAGCGTCCCGGTCTCGCGGGTGTTCGTGACGTGGCCGGGAGCTCGCGCCCACGGCCGTCCACCCTCGGCGCCGGGGTGACCCCCGGCAGGACCGATCCTGGAGCGAGCTCCTTCCGAGGTTCTCCCCCAAGTTACCATCGCGAAGGTTCTCAGCAACCCCCCCCCGCGCGGCGAAGAGCCCGCCGGTCGGCCGAGCTACCCTTCGGTGCGCAGGGGCGCGTCGGGCGCGGACCGCCGCTCGAGCGACCGCGGACGCGGATCGCACCTGGGCTCGAGCGACCGCGGACGCGGATCGCACCTGGGCTCGAGCG
>CAYJPW010000238.1:0-13179 GCA_964372055.1 uncultured Polyangiaceae bacterium | reverse complement strand
CGTGGGCGACTCGGGGCGGTGGGGCGATGGTCAGCCTCCGCGGGGGGGCTGCCGCGTCGGTGGCCGAAGGTCGGCACCGGGCACGCGGCGATCATGCTCCTCGAACCGCCGGATCGAGCTTCTGCCCGTCCTTGTCCTTGTCCTTGTCCTTGTCCTTGTCCTTGTCGCTGTCGCTGTCGTCTCCGCCCCCGCCGCCATCCACGACACCGCCGCCGCGGGCCTCGAAGGGCGAGCGCTTGGGCCGCTCGATGGTTGGATCGACCCCGCGCTCGCGACCGCGAGGTCCGCGAGCGAGGCCACATCAGCCGCCGCAGACGCCGGCGAGGCAGGTCTCGCCGCCGGGGCCGCAGGGGGTGCCGTCGGCGACCGGCGGGTTGCGGGCGGAGCCGCCGGCGCACTCGTCCTCGGTGCACGGGTTGTCGTCGACCGGCTTGTCGGTGTCGTCGGCGATGCTCGAGACGTTTCCCTTGCCGTTGCAGACCTTGAGCGCGCAGTCGCCGGTGACCTGACCGCCGAGGTTGCCGCCCCCGCTCGGCAGGTTGGTGAACACGCAGACGCCGGCGTCGCAGGCGTACGTGGTGCATGCGCTCGAGGGCGGGCAGTCGGTGTCCGCCGCGCACCCCGTGCATTGGCCGGCGGCGTCGCAGGTCACCGCAGCGCCGCTGGCGGCGCCGCACGGCGCGCCGGCCGGCTCGAGCGGGTTCGACGGAACCGCGCCGCTGCAGAGATCGTCGGTGCACGGATCGCCGTCGATCGGGACGTCGGAAGGGAACGGCTCGGTCTTGATCGCCCCTTGGCCGTCGCAGATCTGGCGCTGGCAGTCGCCCGCGGGCTGGACCGCGATGACGAAGCCGGCCGGCTTGAAGGCCTTCCCGCAGGCGCCGCCGACGCACGTGCGGCTCGCGCACGCGTCCTCGGCGCCGGGGCAGTCGGATGGGACCGAGCACGCGGCGGCGGTGCCGCCGTCGCCGCCCTGACCGCCGCCTCCGCCCGCGCCCGCGCCGCTCGTGTCGCCCGAGAACGTCGGGGTCACCGAGCACGCCGCCGCGAAGACGCCGAGGGAGAGGGCGAAGGGGCGCCAGGCGACGATCGACGACGGTAGGGTCGTGTTGCCAGCAGCTGCGCGCGTGGGCTTCAAAAGCGGCCGCGCGCCGAGAGGCCGACCTGGCCGCCGCCGAACGCGGGCGTGATCTCGAAGGAACGGCGGGAGCTCTCCGCGTTCGCGGTCTCGGGCGCGGTCGGGGCCGTGATCAAGAGGAACGCGCCGATCCCGGCGGCGATCACGCCCGCGCCGCCGATCCCGAACGAGAGCCCCTGGAAGAGCTTCACGCTCGAGACGTCCGACTCGATCTCGTCCTTCTGCGCGGCCGGGCAGGCGAGACGGTCGGCGCCGCCGCAGCGATCGTCGATGTCCGAGTCCTTGCCGCTCGCGACGAGGAAGAGCACGACGCCCCCGGCGATCGCGGCGACGCCGCCGCCGACGAGCACCATCGCCGGGATCGGCGATCGCGGCTCGAGCGGCGCCTCGGCGGGTCTCGCGGCGTCGCCGTCCGGAGGAGGCGGCGGGGCCGCGGTGGTCATGTCGATCTCGAGCTTCTTGGCCTCGCCCTCGACCAGCGTGAACGATTGCTCGAAGGCCGGGTGGCCGGGCGCCTCGGCGGTGACCTTGTGCGTCCCTGGATTCACCGGCTGCTTCTGTCCGAGCGCCGCCGGCTCGAGGACCACGCCGTCGATCGCGGCGCGGAAGCCGTCGACGGGCTTGGCCGGGGCGACGCTGATGCTCGGGATCCGCGGCGTGATCGCGGCGATCTGGTCCTTGGCGACCGTGGCCACCTGCGCGAGCGACTGGCTGTTCGCCTTGTCGAGCGCGAGCTTGTACGAGCCGATCGCCTCCACGAGCCGCCCGACCTTCTCCTGGCAGGCGCCGACGCGCAGGTGGAGCTGGGGCGTCGCCTTGACGGCGAGCGCCTTCTCGAACTTGTCGATGGCGCCGACGCAGTCGCCCTTCTTCTCGAGCGCCTCGGCCTCCTTGAACCACTGCTTGGCCTGCTCGAGGTCGCTCGAGGACTGCGCCCGAGCGCCGAGCGGGGCGAGCCAGAGCGAGATCAGCACCCCGACGGCGGGGAGGCGAAGGGAGGAGCGGGCGCCGAGGTTCACGTGGGTGTGGGGCCGAACGGGGGCGGACGGCGGGTCGCGCGAAGCCAGCATACCCGAGCCGGCACACCCGAGGGCGATGGAACTTGACCGGCACCTCTCGCAGGGCCCACGATTTGACGGCTCCTCGTGCAAACTGGGCAGGTCATCGCCGCGAAGTACCGGCTCACCCGGCGCCTGGGTGTCGGCGGCATGGGCGAGGTGTGGGCTGCCGTCCACGTCGGCACCGAGCGCGAGTTCGCCATCAAGTTCATGCACGCGCACTCGGCGACGTCCGAGAGCTCGCGCCAGCGGTTCCAGCGCGAGGCGCGCGCGTCGGCGCGCATCAACCACCCGAGCATCATCGACGTCTTCGACGTCGGCGAGATCGACGACGGCTCGCTCTTCCTGGTGATGGAGCTGCTCGACGGGTTCCCGCTCGCCGACATGTTCTACGCGGTGCCGCCGCTCTCGGTGCGCGACTTCCTCGCGCTCATGCTCGACACCGCCAAAGCGCTCGCCGCCGCGCACGCGGCCGGGATCGTCCACCGCGACGTCAAGCCGGGCAACATCTTCCTCCACAAGGACCGCTCGAGCGGCCTCGCGTACGCCAAGATCCTCGACTTCGGCATCAGCAAGTTCTCGCAGGC
This sequence comes from uncultured Polyangiaceae bacterium, assembly GCA_964372055.1. Classification (GTDB taxonomy): domain Bacteria; phylum Myxococcota_A; class Polyangia; order Polyangiales; family Polyangiaceae; genus CAYJPW01. The sequence goes on along the minus strand of CAYJPW010000238.1, from coordinate 10,396 downwards.
CGAGGACGCGATGCAGACGAAGACGAGCTCGATCCTGGGCTCGCCGCGGTACATGAGCCCCGAGCAGACGCGATCGGCGGCGAGCACCGATCACCGCGCCGATCTCTGGGCGATGGGCGTCGTCCTCTTCGAGGGGCTCACCGGCCGCTGGCCCCACGACGGCGACAGCTTCTCGAGCCTGGTGATCGCCATCGCGACGCAGCCGCCGCACTCGATCGACGCGCTCGCGCCGCACCTGCCCGAGGAGCTGCGCGCGCTCGTCCGCGCCTGCCTCCTGCCCATCGAGCAGCGCATCCGGTCGGCCGACGAGATCGCCGCCCGCCTCGATCGGATCATCGCCGACGGCGATCTCGCGGCCATCCCGCTGCCGCGTCCGCAGGGCGCGAGCGACGGCTCGAAGATGCAGGTGACGACGGGCAACCTGCGCGTGCGCACGCCGCCCCCGCTCACCGGGAGCGGCAGCGCGCGCCCCGCCCACGATCTCTCGCGATCCGGCAGCGACTTCTCCCGGTCGGGGACCGACCTCTCGCGCTCGGGGAACGACTTCTCGCGCTCGGGCGCCGACTTCTCGCGCTCGGGCTCCGCGGTCCCACCGCCGGTGTCGTCGAGCCCGGGCTTCCCTTCCGCGCACACGGCGCCGATGCCGCCGGGTTACGCGAGGCCGACGGGGAGCTTCCCGGGGCCGCCCCCAGCACCGTCGTCGCAGCCGTCGATGCCGCAGCACGGCCTCTCGGCCGCGACGATCGCGTTGCCCGCGTCCGCGGGCGGAGCGCCGATGCCGCCGCGCGGGTTCCCGCCGGGCTCGGGCGTGGCGCTGCAGCCGTTCACGATCACCGGCGGCGGCCAGCAGCTCCCCGGCGATCCGGGGCGCTCGGCGCGCCCCGATGGCCTCAGCGCCAGCGTGTCCACCATGAACGTCGAGACGGTCGCCTACGACGGCGGCGACCTCGTCGCGTCGCGCCCCGAGATGCCGATCCCGCCCGCGCCACCGCTGGCGATGGCGGCGCCTCCGCTGAAGCCGCCGTCGAACAAGCTCGGGATCCTCGTGGTCGTGCTCTCGGTTGCCGTCGTGGGGATCGGGATCGGCGTCGTCGCCGCGGCGCGCGACGCGGCCAACGCCTCGGCCCCGCCGATCGCGCCGACGGTCGTGGTGGCGCCGGCCGCGCCGACGCCCGCCCCGTCCGAGACGGCGGCGGCGGACACGGCGCCGAGCGCCCAGCCGGCGACGAGCGCCGAGCCGGCCGCCTCCGGCACCGCGCCGGCGCCGTCGGCGAGCGCATCCGCGGCGGCCAAGACGGCCGCCCGCGCGCCGAAAACTCCGCCGGCCGCCAAGCCGCCCTCGGGCAAGGCGCCCAACCTCAAGGATCTCGGCTCGGGCCTCTGACGGGCCATCGAGCCTTTTCGCCCGGTGCTCGACGCGCTACGCGGCGGCATGGCCGAGTTCGATTTCCTCACCCTCGAGCGCACGGGGCCGGTCGCGACGGTCACCGTCCAGCGCCCCGACAAGCTCAACGCTCTCAACGCGCGCGTCGTCGCCGAGCTCCTCCGCGCCTTCCACGACCTCGCGACGGCGAAGGGCGACGCCGAGCCCGTCCGCGCCGCGATCTTGGCCGGCGCCGGCAAGGCGTTCATCGCCGGCGCCGACATCGCCGAGATGGCGTCGATGAGCGTCGCCGAGGCGAAGCGCTTCGCCGACGCGGGCCACCGCCTCTGCGCGCTCCTCGAGTCGAGCGCCTTCCCGGTGATCGCGGCGGTGCAGGGCTTCGCGCTCGGCGGCGGCTGCGAGCTCGCGCTCGCCTGCGACTTCATCTACGCGGCCGAGGGCGCGAAGCTCGGACAGCCTGAGGTCAACCTCGGCGTCATCCCCGGCTTCGGCGGCACGCAGCGGCTCGCGCGGCGCGTGGGCATCGCGCGGGCGCGCGAGCTCGTCTACACCGGCGACATGATCGGCGCCGATCAGGCGCTCGCGATGGGGCTCGTCAACGCGGTCGTGCCCGCCGCCGAGCTGATGCTCCGCGCGCGCGACACCGCGCTCAAGATCGCCTCGCGCGGCCCGCTCGCCGTCGCGGCGGCCAAGCGAGTCCTCTTGCGCGGCGAGGACGCGGCGCTCCCCGCCGCGTGCGAGCTCGAGGCGACCGCCTTCGCAGGGCTCTTCGACAGCGAGGACCAGCGCGCCGGAATGCGCGCGTTCCTCGACAAGGCGAAGCCCGCGTTCAGCGGGCGCTGACCCGCGCGTCAACCGCCGATCGAGACCACAAAACACGACGTGCGCGGTCGGACGACGCGCGCACGCGGGAGCGGGGAGCGCCGCGAGGCGCGGAGGGGCCGCTCGACCCGGAGATTAGCGCCGCACGCGCGCCAGCTTGGGGGGGCGGACCAGCACGCACGCGGCAAGGGAGACTATGGGCAGCGTGCCGAGGTTTGTCGAGCACGGGTGCGCGATTTTTTCCTGCTCGGGCGTCGCGCAGCGCGGGCGCGCGGGCAGGCGCTGCACGCCGATCCTGGAAAGGCTGGCGCCGAGCGCCCGCGACGCCGTTCGGGGCGTTCGCGCGCCGCGCTCCGCCGGTTCGAGCGGAGCGTGGTGCGCACGAAGGACACGTGCATCACCGCGGGCCGGCCGCGCCGGAGACGGCGACGTGCTGCCGGACGCGAGGGCACTCCGGATCGGGGCCGAGCTCGCCGTCGAGATGGAGGGCGACGACGCGGCAGCCGCCCCGGCAAACGCGGCGGAGCGGGCAGGATCGGCAGGGCTCGCGCTCGTGCGGGCGGCGCCACGTGTCGAGCGTCGCGTTCGACTCCCAGCCGGCGCCGAAGGCTTCGCCGGCGGAGAGCTCGGTGCCGGGCGCGAAGCTGCACGGCGCGACCCGGCCGTCGACGCGGACCGCGGAGAGATGGCGGCCCGCCTCGCAGCCGAACACGCCGAAGCGCTCGAGCGCCGCCGCGTCGAGCGCGTGTCCCGAGAGCAGCGGCACGGTCGCGCAGTCGATGCGCACCGGGATCGACCGCGCCCCGACGATGCGCTCGAGCGTGGGGTGGAGCGCGTCGATCTGGTCGGGCGAGAGCCTCGCCGCGAGGTACGACGCGTCGCGCGCACGGCCCGCGGGCTTGTAACGGAGCAGCTGCACCTCGCAGGCGCCGAGCTCCTCGGCGCGCTCGGCCGTGCGCTCGAGGCGCGCGAACGTCGCGCGCGTGAGGACCACGTTCACGCCGAACGGGATCGACGCCTCGCCGAGGAGCTCCATGGCGCGCTCGGCGACGGGCGCGCCGCCCCAGCCCCGCACCGCGGCGTAGTCCTCGCCCTCGCCGTCCCAGCTCACGTTCACCTGCGCGAGATCGCCGAGCGCCCGCGCGCGCTCGCGCGTCAGCCCCAGCCCGCTCGTGGTCATCACCGGCACGAGCCCGAGGGCGCGCGCGGCGCGGGCGAGCTCGGGGAGATCCGGTCGCGAGAGCGGCTCGCCGCCCCCGAGCGCGACGGTGAACGCGCCGCCCGCCGCGATGGCGCGGAGCCGCTCGACGAGCACCTCGAGCGGCGGCGCCTCGCCGTCGGGGCGCGCGTCGAGGTAGCAGCCCGTGCAGCCGGCGGCGCAGCGCGCGGTGACCGCGAGGTGCACCTCGAGCGGGCGCGGCGCCTGGTCCGCCGCGGCGTCGGACCAGAGCGCGCCCCCGTCGACGCCGAGGCGGCGCGCCGCGGGGCGGCTCACCGCGACGAGCGTCGCGTCGTCGGCGCGCACCCAGGCGCCGAACCGCTCAGCCCTCGCCCGCATCGCCTCGCCCGTCGCGCTCACCGCCCGGCTCGGGCTCCGCGTCGGCCTCCGCACGATCGCCGCGCGACAGCGCGGCGGCGACCCCGGCGAGGATCGCGCCGCCGGCGACCGCCGACAGGAAGAGGATGTCGAGGACGCTCCCCACCGAGGAGCAGTTGGCGCCGGGGCCGCGCCGCACGACGAGCACCTCGTCGGGGTGGACGCACGGGGGGGCGTCGGCTGCGCGTTCGTCGCTCACTTGGCGTCACCGGCCTTGGGCAAGCCGAGGAGCTCGATCGAGGGCAGCTCGACCGTGGGCGTGGGGCCCGAGGCGAGCCCGTAAGGGCAGTGCCGGCAGCGCGAGTTGCAGCAGTAACCGCGCTTCAGGTGGTACGTCGCCGTGAACACGAAACGCCCCTGCTCCAGGTAATAGTCGACGCCGAGGACGAGCTTCGGGGGCATGGGCCGGATGCGCTAGGGTACCAGCCCGAGAACCCACCGACCATGAACCCCACCTCGCGGAGCACGCGCGCGCAAGCCGAATGGGCCCTCGGAGGAGGGGGGGCGGGGCTGACCCCCGATCGCACACGACGACCGAACGGCCGCGGTGCGACGCCGGCGCTCGTCCGCGCGCGCGGCGCCGGCGCCGTGGCCCTCGTCGCCGTGACCGGGTGCGGAGGCTGCCACGGCGATCACCCTTACACGCCGTACACCCTCGACGCCGGCGCCGCCGCCGAGGCGGTCACGGCAGCCGGCGCGGAGCAGCCCGGGCCGGCGGACGAGCTCGACGCCGGCGCCGAAGCCGCGGCGGGCGCCGCCTTCGCGATCGTCGACGGCGGCACCGCCCCCGGCGACGGCAAGACGTGGGACCTCGAGGGCGGGGCGACGGTCCGCGCGCCGGCCGCGCGGACGTTCGAGGTCGGCCTGCCGCTCGAGCTCGACGGCGACGGCAAGCAGGACCTGCTCGTCTGGGCGCGAGCGCCCGACGGGCTGCGCGGCGAGCTCTGGCTGGCGACGGGCGCGGCGCCGGACGCGCCCACCACCATCGCGGCGCTGCCGGCCGATCTCGCCGGCCGCGGCTGCACGTCCGCCGCGTCGATCGCGCAGGTCGGGCCGCACACCGCGGCGCTGCGCGTCGAGGCGCGCTGCGGCGATCGCGCCAGGGACCGGGTCTGGATCGCCGTCGTGCTCCTCGGACCCAAGGCCGAGCTGCGCACCGAGATCGTCGCGCAGGCCGGGCTCGCGGTGGCGGTGGAGGGCGGCGACGCCGACGGCGATGGACGCGAGGACCTCACCGCGCGCGTGACCCTCGCCGGCCGCGAGACGGCGGGGGCGCAGCCGGTCGCGCCCCTCCGCTTCCTCGATCGCCCGGCGGGCCTCTCGCGCGATCCGACCGAGCCCGAGGCTTCGCTGCGCGCCGCCGCGGGCGGCCTCTCGGCCCGCGCGCGTCGGAAGTCCTCGGCCGAGGGCGTCGTCGCCGGAGCGCGCGCTCTCGCCGAGCTCCGCCGCGCCGTGTGCGACGACGAGGGCGCGCCGCGGGTGACGACCACCGCCGGCCCCATCCGCTGCGGCGACGCGCGCTCGATCGAGGAGGCCACCCTCGCCGTCGTGCAGGCGTCGCTCACGCGCGGCGATCCGGCGCGCGCCGCCGCGGCGGTCGCGCGCCGCGGGCCGCGCCGGAAGGAGGGCGAGAAGCTGCTCGAGAAGCAGGCACCGGCGGCGGCCGCCGCCGTCGTCCACCGCAGCGCGGCGGCGCCCGCCGGCGATCCCGACGCGCCGGGCTGGTCACCGCTCGCCTTCGAGCACGCAGGCGCCCTCCTGGTGCGCACCGCCGACGCGGTCGTGCGCGTGGACCGGGCGAGCTTCGCCGAGGCGCCCGCGCCCGAGGCCGCGCCGTGGCCGCTCGGGGTGACGTTCGCTCCAGCCGCCCACACGGGCGCCGCACCGGCGGGCGCGCAGACGCTCTTCGGGCTCGAGCAGCGCTGCGATCCCGCCGCGGTGAGCGCCGTCGTCGGCGCGAGCGACGAGGCGCTGCGCCGGCGGGTGGAGCTCTCGCTGCTCGGCGCGGTGACGGCGAGCGGCTGGCCGCTCCCGGCGGGCGACTGCAAGCCGCTCGCGTCGGTGCGCGCCCAGGTGGTCGACGGCGGCGATCGCCCGCTCCGCCTCGCGGTCGGAGGCGAGACCGTCGCGCTCGGCGGCCCGGCGATCCCGACGGGCGGCGGCGAGCGGCCGCTCGGCGCCGCGCGCTCCCCCGACGGCGCCTGGGCAGCGCTGCTCACGCCGCTCGGCCTCGTCGTTCAGGGCCCGAAGGACGCGCGCCTCTGGACGAGCCCCGATCTCGCCGGGGCCTGGGGCTGCACGGTGTCGAATGGAGGCGCGCGCGCCGCCTGCGTGGCCGGTGGGGCGGCGCTCGTGCTCGAGCCGCGGTGAGCGGCGCGGCGAGCGGGGCGCACGCCCCTCTCGGCTCCAAGTCTCGAGCGGGGGCGCTGCCCCCGCGCCCAGCCTTCAGCGCCGGTTGACGCGCTCGAGGTAGCTGCCGTCGCGGGTGTCGATCTTCACCCACTCGCCCTCGCTCACGAAGAGCGGGACGTTGATGGTGGCGCCGGTCGACAGGGTGGCGGGCTTGGTGGCGCCGCTCGCCGTGTCGCCCTTCACTCCGGGATCGCTCGAGGTGATCTGGAGGACGACGTGCGTCGGGAGCGAGACGCCGATGGGCTGGCCCTTGAAGAGGGTGACCTCGACGTTCATACCGTCGCTCATCCACTGGGCCTGATCGCCGACCTTGTCGCCGGGGACGGTGATCTGCTCGCCCGAGCTCGCGTCCATGAACACGAAGTCGCCGCCCTCGGGGTAGATGTACTGGAGCGTTCGCTCCTCGACGTCCGCCTGCTCGATCTTCTCGCCCGACTTGTACGTGCGCTCGAGCACGGCGCCGGTCGCCATGTTCCTGATCTTCACCCGGGTGAACGCCTGCCCCTTGCCGGGCTTGACGAACTGGAAGTCGACGACGATGAACGGCTGACCGTCCACCATCATTTTTAGGCCTTTGCGGATGTCACTCGTGTCCATGGGGAGGTGTTCCTGGTAGCTTGGGACGCCGCCATTACCACGGCACGGCCCCCGAAGCACAGGGCCAACGACCGTGCACCCGGCGCCGCCCGCCCGGCGCCACCGCCGACGCCCGACCATGGATGATTTCGACGAAGAGCTGCGGGAGATCAAGCGCGAGATCGTCGAGTCCCGCGGGCTCATCATCAAGACCAACAACCTCACCAACGCCCTGGCGGCCGACCTCAAGAGCATCTCCAAGCGGCAGCTCGGGTTCGAGCGCAGCGTCGTCTGGAACAGCGCCGCCGCGTACATCGTGTTCGTCGCCGTGGTGATCGGCGTCGTCTACGTCGCCTGGGACGCGCGCATCGCCACGGCGACGGCCGACCTCCGGCGCGCCGAGGACAAGAACAAGGAGCTCGACTCGAACCTGAAGGAGCTCCGCCAGAAGAGCGACCAGCGCGTGCAGGCCGAGAGCGCCGCCGCGGCCTACTACGAGCTCGTCCGCGCCGAGCGGCGGCAGGAGATCATCGAGGGGTTCGAGAACATCCGGAAGGAGCCGCTCACCCGAGCGGAGCTCGCCTTCTTCACCGACGCCGTCGAGAAGGCGCGCGGCGAGCTCTCGATCAAGAGCTACCAGGCAGGCCTCGATCACATCCGCAGCGGGCGCTGGCACGAGGCGGCCGTCGCCCTCGAGGACGCCATCAAGCAGAAGGAGACGGCGGCGCACACGCCCTCGGCGCGCCTCAACCTGGCGCGCACCTACCGCAAGCTCGGCCGCCAGCGCGACGCGGTCCCGATCCTGGTGCAGCTCTCCGAGGCGTCGCCCGACAAGGAGGTCATGGACGACGCGACCTTCCTGCTCGCCGAGTGCCTCATCGACATCCAGGCCTGGAACGACGCCAAGTCGACGCTGCGCTCGTTCATCCGCCGCTTCCCCGACAGCTCGTACATCAACGACGTGCGCATGGCGCTCGCCGATCTGTCGGTGAAGCACTGACGAGGGTGCCCCGCGCGCGGTGGGGCTCAGGGATCGGTGCGGACGAGGACGTAGGTCATCGCGTGCCACCACGACTCCGCGGCGACGCCGGGGAAGCCGCCCACCGCGACCAGCGCGAAGCCCTTGCCGTCGGCGAGGTCGCTGGCGCCCAGATCGCCGTGCGAGAACGCGTCGGAGAGCGGGATGGCCGACGTCGGGTAGGTGTCGTTCGGGTAGTAGGTCTTGAGCACGGCGTCGGCCGGTTGGGGCAAGGTCAGCTCCGAGACGGCGGTGAACGGCGGCACCGGCGCCGCCCCGCCCACGGCGAGCGACTTGGCGATCGGCAGCTCGACGGCGTCGGGCGCGGGCGTGATCTTGACGTCGACGGTCGGCAGCGCCGCCGACGCGTGCGCGACCTGCAGCGCGATCGCGTCCGGATCGGTGATGCGCGACATCCCGAGGACCACGACGCCGAGGGTGGGCGTCGCGGGGCTGTAGGTCATCCCGCAGGCGAGCTGCTGCGAGGGCGAGGTGTGATCGGGCGCGCCCACACAGCCGTACGGCACGAGGAGCAGGCTCTTGCCGCTGTCCCAGACCGACGCGGGCAGGACCGGGAGATCGACGATCGCCAGCGGCGGGCTCGCCGGCGCGCCGCCCCCGGCGCCTCCGGCGCCGCCGCCCGAGGCGAGGATCTCGGCGCACGTCTTCCCGGCGGTGAGCGAGAGATCGCCCGCGAGGAGCGTGGGCCGGACGTCCGAGCCGAGGGGGATCACGTCGGCGATCGGATCGACCACGACGGTGCGCGCGAAGCCGAGCCCGGCCGGGTCGGCGGGCCACGGGACGGCGGCCGGATCGCCGGCGGGGTACGGCAGGAAGCAGAGGCGGATGGCGGCGTAGTCGTTGACGCCGTTGACGATGGTGAGCTTGGTCGGGCCGGAAGGACCGGCGTCGAACGGCTCGCCGCCGGCGCCGCCCGCGCCCGTGGTCATCGTCGCCGTGGTCGACGAGGTGGTGCCCGTGCCGCTCGTCGCGGTGGTCGCTCCGCCGGCGCCGGTCGTGCCGTCGTCGACGCCGAGGCCGCTGTGGTTGCCCGAGCAGGCCCCACCCGCCATCGCGCCGGCCCCGAGCACGAGCCCGAGGACGGCCGCCCTGCCACGAAGCACCATGCGCCGATACTACCGTGGTAGCTCACGCGCATGCGGATCGAAGTCGCCCGCGCCGCCGCCGTGGCGGTCCGCCGCGGCCATCCCTGGGTGTACCGCGAGGGCCTGTCGCGCGCGCCGCGCGGGCTCGCCACCGGCGCCGTCGTCGATCTCGCCGACGAGCGCGGCGAGCTCCTCGGCCGCGGCCTCTGGGACGCGGGCTCACCGATCGCCGTGCGCGTCTACGAGCGCGAGGGCCGGCTCGACGCGGCGTCGATCGCCGGCCGCGTCGAGCGCGCCCTCGGGCTGCGCGACGAGCTCTTCGCCGAGGGCGGGGACACCGACGCCTACCGGCTGGTGAACGGCGAGGGCGATCGGGTGCCCGGGCTCGTCCTCGATCGCTACGGCTCGGTCGCGGTCCTGCGCGTCGACGGCGACGCGCTGCGCACCTGGGTGGACCGGCTCGGCCCGCCCATCGCCGCGGCGCTCGCGCGGCGCGGGATCGACAGCCTCGGCGTGCGCGCGCCCGACGCCGCCTCCGGCGCGAAGAAGCTCGTGCCGCTCGCCGGGCGCCCGCCGCCGGAGCGCGTCGTCGTGCGCGAGCGCGGCGTGGCGATGGAGGTCGACCTCTGGCACGGGCAGAAGACGGGCGCGTTCCTCGACCAGCGCGAGAACCGGGCGCGCGTCCGGGCGCTCGCGGCGGGACGCGCTCGCGTGCTCAACCTCTACAGCTACGCCGGCGGCTTCTCGATCGCCGCCGCGCTCGGCGGCGCGGGCCGGGTCACGTCGGTCGACTCGGCGGCGGCCGCGCACGCGACGGCCCAGCGCACCTTCCGCGCCAACGGCGTCGACCCCGGCGCCCACTCGTTCGTCACGGCCGACGCGCTCGCCTTCCTCGAGCGCGCCGGCGAGCGCGGCGAGCGCTTCGATCTCGTCGTCTCGGATCCGCCGAGCTTCGCGCCCAGCGAGCGCGCGCGCCCTCGCGCCCTCGCCGCCTACCGCCGCCTCCACCGCGCGGCCGCCGCCGTCCTCGCCGACGGCGGCGTCCTCTGCGCGGCGTCGTGCTCGAGCCACGTCGCCGCCGAGGACTTCCTCGAGACGCTCGACGACGCCGCGCTGGGCCGCTCCGACCTCTGCCTGCGCGAGCTCTTCGGACAGCCCGCCGATCACCCGACGCTCCCCGCGTGGCGCGAGGGTCGCTATCTGAAGCTCGCGGTGCTGAGCTGATCAGAATCCGGGGTTGCGGATCTTCGGAACCGCCGGACCGGTGGTCGTGGCCGGGGCCGCGGTCGCGGCCGCGGTCGCCGTCGCCGTCGCCCGCGGGCGGCCGCCGCCGCCGACGTGGTGCGTCGGCTTCGTCTTCTCGGGCTCGGCCGTCGCGGCCGCGGTCGCGGCCGGCTCCGCGCTCGCCGGCGGCGCGGGCGCGGCCGTGGCGGCCCCCCGGCCCCGCCGCGGGGGCGGGCGCGGGGGCGGGGGGGGCGCGG
>CAYJPW010000237.1:0-13224 GCA_964372055.1 uncultured Polyangiaceae bacterium | reverse complement strand
GTCCGACGCCTCTTCAGTCCGGGGGCGCGGGGGCAGAGCCCCCGCTCGTGACTGAGGCGCGGGTCGCGCGTCGGAACACCGGCCCTCCGGTCGCCCGACCAGAGCCGCCCGTCAGCGCGCGGGATTCGATGGGCCACGCGTGGATCGACGAGCATCAAGGCCCGGGTCCCTGCGAATTGCAGAAACGAAATCCGCCCGGTACCATCTTGGACGCTGCGCGAACGCGGCCTCCGAGGGCGGGGGGCGCCGCCGCGAGCCAAGCCGATGTCGATGGGTCACGGGGTCAGCGCCGCAGCGCCGCAGGGCAACACCCTGGGCAAGTACCGGCTCATCGCCGAGCTCGGTCAGGGCGGCATGGCGGAGGTGTACCTCGCCGTCGCGCGGGGCCCCGCGGGCTTCAACAAGCTCTGCGTGATCAAGCAGATCCGCCCCCGCTTGGCCGAGGACCCCGACTTCCTCGCCATGTTCCTCGACGAGGCGCGCCTCGCCGCCCGGCTCAGCCACCCGAACGTGGTCCAGACCAACGAGGTCGGCGAGGACGGCGGCCGGTTCTTCATCGCCATGGAGTTCCTCGACGGCCAGCCGCTCAACCGGATCCTCCACCGGCTGGGTCGCGACGGCGTCTTCCCCCTCGGGATGCACCTCCGCGTCCTCATCGAGGTGCTCGCCGGCCTGCACCACGCCCACGAGCTCACCGACTACGACGGCACGCCGCTCGGCGTCGTCCACCGCGACGCCACGCCGCACAACGTGTTTCTCACCTACGACGGGCAGGTCAAGGTCGTCGACTTCGGCATCGCCAAGGCGATGAACTCGACGGCCGAGACGCGCACCGGCGTGCTCAAGGGCAAGGTCGCCTACATGGCGCCCGAGCAGGCGCGCAGCGACCGCGTCGACCGCCGCGCCGACGTCTTCTCGGTGGGCGTGATGCTCTGGGAGGCGCTCACCGGGCGCCGCCTCTGGAAGGGCCTCTCCGACGTCGCCGTCTTGAACCACATCCTCTCGGGCGACATCCCCCCGCCCGGCTCGATCAAGCCCGACGTCCCCGAGGTGCTCGAGGCGATCTGCCTCAAGGCGCTCGCGATCGCGCGCGAGGAGCGCTACGCGACCGCCGTCGAGCTCGCGTCGGCGCTGGAGCAGGCGCTCGAGAGCCTCGGCGACAGGACCACCGCGCGCGACGCCGGCCGCCTCATCGCGCGTCATTTCGAGGAGGACCGGGTCCGCATGCGCGGCGTCATCGACGCTCAGCTCCGCAGCGCGAAGAACCTGCCCACGTCCGAGTACCAGGCGGTGAGCATCCCGCAGGTCGGCGACAGCTACTCGATGTCGGGGGCGCACCCGACTACGAACCTCGCCTCGATGACGCCGTCGGGGGCCTACCCTGCCCCGTCGAGCGCGCAACGCGTCGGCGCCGCGACCGATCCTTCGATGCAGTCGTCGCTGACGCCGAGCCTGGCGACGCCGACGCAGCCGGCGAGCTCGGCGCGGGTCGCCGTCGTCGCCGCCATCGTCACCGCCGGCGCCGTGGCGCTGGCGGGCGCGCTCTGGATCTCGTCGCGCAACGGCGCGCCGTCCGGGCAGGCGGCGTCGCCGCCGGCGACGCCGCCGCCGACGGCTGCGCCCGAGAATTCGGCCCCGCCGGCGCCGCGCGAGATCGCGCTCCAGGTCAGCGCCTCGCCGCCCGAGGCGCGCATCTTCCTCGACGACAAGCCCCTGGAGAAGAACCCCTTCTCCGGCAAGGTCGCCCTCGACGCCGGCAACCACACGCTCCGGGCCGAGGCCGAAGGCTACGCCGTGCGCACCCGCACCGTGACGCTCGACAAGGACCTCGCCGTCGAGCTCGCGCTCGAGCCCGCGCGCAAGGACGCCGCCGACAAGCCGGCGTCGGCGGGGCCCCGGCGCGGTGCGCCCCCGCCGCCCACCGACGATCCGATGAAGCCGGGCCCCAAGCCGAAGCGCACCCTCGACAACACCAACCCCTACGCCCAATGAAGAGAGCCGCCCGCCTCGCGCTCGTCGTCGCCGTCGCCCTCGGCGCGCCCGTCGCCCTGCCCTCCACCGCCTCCGCGCAGCAGCCGACCAAGGCGGCGCGCGAGGAGGCCGGCACCCGCTTCAAGAAGGGGCTCGAGTACTTCAAGGACGGCGACTACCAGGCGGCGCTCATCGAGTTCCGCCGCGCCTACGAGCTCGCCCCGAACTGGGGCGTGCTCTACAACATCGGCCAGGTCAGCTTCCAGCTCTCCGACTACGCCGGGGCGCTCTCGTCGCTCGAGCGCTACCTCGCCGAGGGCGGCAACCAGGTCCCCGCCGCCCGCCGCGACGAGGTCAAGAAGGACATCGAGAAGCTCCGCGGCCGGGTCGCCAACCTCGAGGTCACCACCAACGTCGAGGGCGCCGAGGTCCTCATCGACGACGTCTCGGTCGGCAAGACGCCGCTCGCCAAGCCGCTCCTCGTCAGCGCCGGCCGCCGCAAGGTCACCGCGACGAAGGAGGGCCGCATCCCCTCGACGAAGACGATGGAGGTCGCGGGCGGCGACAGCCTGCACGTCCAGCTCGACCTGGTCGAGCCGGCGCCGGGCCAGGCGATGCCGCCCCCGGCCGGCGAACCGGGCCCGAGCCCGACGCCGCCCACCGCGCCGCCGCCGCCCGCGCCGCCACCGCCTGCGACCGACGCGGGGGGCTCGAGCGTGCCGTGGATCGGGTGGGCCGTCACCGGAGGCCTCACCGCCGGGGCCGTCGTCTGCGGCATCCTCGCGCTCGGCGCGTCCAGCGATCTGACGTCGATGCGCGAGACGGCGGGCCAGACCCGCGAGGGCCTCGACGAGGCGCAGAGCAAGACGGTGACGCTCGCGCTGGTGACCGACATCCTCGCCGGCGCCGCCATCGTCGCGGGTGGGATCTCGCTCTACTTCACGGTGAGCGGGTCGAGCTCGAGCGCCGAGCCGGCCGCGACGGCGAAGAGCAGGCCCGCGGGCGAGCTCAAGGTCGGCGTCACCCCCGGTGGGGTGAAGCTCCTCGGCACGTTCTGACGCGTCCGGGCGCGGGCAGCGGCTGCCGCGCCGTGCTCAAGGGGCGTACTTGCACTGGGCTGCGAACTGCGCGGGCCCTTGGAGCGTCAGCGACGCCGCGTCCAGGTAGACGCCCGAGAAGGTGCCCGTCGTCGCGACGTCGTTCGCGTCGCTCATCACGCAGAAGATCTGCACGTCCGACGGCGCCTCGCCGGTGCTCACGTCGAAGTTCAGCGGGCCCGACGCGCCGTTGAAGTCGATCTTCGAGCTGGTCACGCTGAGCTTCTGGAACGCCGAGTTGATCTTGGAGATGCCCACGTCGATGACGTCGGGTGAGCCGACCATCCGCTTCAGGCCCTCGGCGAGGTTCGGCCCCGTCTCGGGGTTGCCCCCGTTGGCGACGGCGGCGTAGGCGAGCAGGTAGGTCGCGTCGTACGAGCCGGCGGCGCCGAAGACGTCGGGGCTGCCCTGGCCGTTGAACTTCGAGTTGTAGGCGTTCTTGAACGCGCTGAAGAGGCTGTTGGTCGTGCCCGGCACGCTGCCCGAGACGCGCTGGCGGAGATCGTCGTCCGCGCCGATCGCGGCGAAGAGCTCGGGGATGTAGCCGCCGTCGGCGAAGAGATAGCGCGGGCGGTAGGTCACCGCAGGCCCCGTCGTGTCCCACCCGGCCTCGATCGGGACCATCACGTCCTCGACCGCCTGCTTGGTGCCGAAGATGGCGATGATGTGGGGCTTCGCCTGGAGCGCCGCGTCGATGGCGTCCTGGTAATGCGGCGGGTTCTCGGTGGCGTTGTCGGGATCGCCGTAGTCGACGCGCTGATAGAGCCCCAGGTTGGTCGGGTCGTTGACCGGGGCGCCGTTGATCTGGACGTTCCCAGGGTCCTGCTCGAGCGCGTCGGCCAGGCCTGCGCCGTAGGCGTCGCCCTTGTGCAGCACGGCGAGCTTGATCTTGTCGGCGGCGGTGAGCATGAGCTTCGCCCGGATGGCGGGCTCGAGCCGCTGCTGGATGAAGGCGGCGAGCGCGACCGACTGGTAGACGTCGGAGGGCGACGTCCGCCAGACGAGGCCGTCGTCGGCGAGATCGGTGATGTTGGTCGCGGTGGCGGAGGGCGAGATCACCAGCACGTGGCCGGGGATGGTGACCTCGGTCGTCATCCGGGTGGTGATGCCGCTGTACGCGGCGCCGATGATCGCGGGCACCTCGAGATCGTCGACGAGGTGCTTGGCCGCGACCACGGCGGTCTCCTGATCCGCGTTGTCGCTGCAGGCGACGAGGACCATCGGGCGTCGCCCGGTGTTGCCCGGCTTGGGCGGCAGCCCGTTCGCGGTCGTCTTGAAGTCGCCGATGGCGAGCTTGATGGCGTTCTCCTCGGGGACGCCGGTCGACGGGTCGCCGGTGACCGGCAGGATCGAGCCGATCATGAAGGCGCCGTCGTCGAGGTAGTTGCCCTCGATCGTGGGGCACTGCTCGGTGAGGAGGCCCACGCACTGGAAGTCGCTCTTGCGGCAGACGAAGTACTGGCCGTGCTTGTCGACGCACTCCTGGTTCGTCTGGCACTCGGCGACCTGCCCCACGCAGACGCGGTCGAGGCACTTGGTCCCGGGGAAGCCGGAGCAGTCGGCGTCGGTGTCGCACTGGTCGGCGTCGCGCTCGACGAGGATCGAGCACGAGGGGGCGGCGAGCCCCAGCGCGAGGACGGCGAGCGCCGCGGGTGCCTGCGTCATCCAGCCCCGCCCCGCCCTGTTGTCGCTCGACTCACGGCGGGGGCGCCGCCCCCACACCCCGGATCCACGCATCGGTCGTCCTCGTCGGAAGAAGCCACCGGAGCCTCGGTCCACCGCGTCGGTGCGGTCGTGCCGGAGGTGCCGTAGTCGCTGGGCGAGATTCTACTCCCCCGGGTCGGGGCCGGGCATAAATCGTGCGGCGCCCGCCGCTCGGAGGCCGCCGTCACGCGCGCTGATCACGCGCGGATCGCGGCGCGCAGCTTTACGATCCCTGACCGCTCGGGCGCGCCACGAGCAGGCGCCCGAGCGCCTCGCCGATGGCGCGGGCCAGCTCGTCCATGCGGCGCGTGCCGGTGAGCGTGTCGCCGAGCTCGTCGGCGAGGAGGACCATCGCGGGGCGCCCCGCCGCGCGCACGGCGATCGCGGCGACGTCGGGGCCGGCCGCGCCCATCACCGCGAGCAGCGCCGCGTGCGCCGGCGTCGGCGGGATCGGGCCGAGGTAGATGCTGGTCGCCGTCGCGGTGGCGAGCACGCTCGGCTGATCGTGGGCGATGGAGACGCCGCGCAGCGCCTCGACGTCGCCGAACTCCACGTTGCAGGCCCAGCCGTGGAACCCGTCGCGCTTCACGACGAACACCGCGATGCGCCGCGCCACCTGGCGCATCCCGCGCAGCGCCTGCTTCACGACCTCGTCGCGGCTGGTCGCCTCGCGGAGCGCGCGCAGCACCGTCGCCGGATCGGCGAACGGCAGCGGCGGGGGGCCGTCGGCCGGCGCGGGCGCCGCGACGATCGGCGGCGGCGCCCCGGCCGGCGCCTCGCGCGCCTCGAAGGCGGCGATCGCGCGTGGAGGTGTTGGCGACGCTGGGGCTGGCGGCGCCGCCGGTGCCTCCGCGCCGGCGGGAGCGGCTGTGAGCGGCGCGCCCGGCGGCGCGGCGTTTGCGGCGGACGCGGCCTCGGCCTGGATCGCCTCCGCCACCACCGGTCCGAGCCCGAGCTTCGTCGCCGGCGCCGGCCGTCGAGCGGCGGCGCTCGCCTCCTGCCTCGCCGCGAGCACGTGCGTCGGCTCGTCGTCGATCTCGAACGAGCGCGTCACCGGCCCCGCGACCACCGAGGGCGAGGTCCGCGCCAGGTCCGGCGAGCGCGGGGGCGGCGGGATGTGCGCGTGGATCTCGGGCCGCACCGCGCCCGAGCCGCGCCGCACCGTCTGCGCCGACGGCTCGTCGTCGGGCGGCGGGGGCGGCGACGACGGGAACGAGACGGAGGGCGGCTCCTCGGGGAGATCGCGGATCGCGCCCCGCTGCGCGCGCGTGCCCTCCACCGGCGTCGGGCGCTCGCTCTTCAGCGTCTTGAGGGGCTTGCGCGCAGCCGCGGCCCCGTCGGCGCCCGGCGGCACCTCGCTCTCGAGCCCGCGGCGGCGTGTCTGCGGCTCCTCGGTCTCGGGATCGATGAGCGGCACGCCCAGCCGGCGCACGAGCGGGATGGGCACGTCCTCCACCGGCGGCGGCGGCACGCTCGAGAGCGGCGTGCCGTGCGGGAAGGCCGGCGTGGCGCGGCGGTGGCGCGCGACGGTCGGCGAGGTGTCGTCGAGCTCGACGCGCCGGATCGCCTCCTCGATCGCGGTCATGGGCGCGCGGATGATCCGGATCGGCGCGGCGAGGTGGAACCCGAACTCGCGGCCGATGTGGCCGTCGAGCGGATCGGCAGCCGCGACGTCGACCGTGCCGGTGTACGGATCGAGCCGGACCGGGACGGCGCAGAGGCGGCGGCACATCGCGCGCGGCAGGCGCGCCATCAGGTCGGCGACGCCGACCACGTTGCGGAGCGCGAGGCCGCCGCGCCGCCCGAGCTCGTCCTCGAGCCCGCGCTCGCTCAGCGTGCCGCGATCGACGAGCGCGCGCGTGAACGGCACGCCGCGCACGATCGAGAGGAACAGGGCCGCCTCCACCTCCTCCGGCGGCACCACGCCCGAGGCGATGAGGCGACGACCGAGGTCGACGGGCACGGGGGGACGATACCAGAGGAGAAGGTCCGCCTGCGCGGCAGCCGACGTCCGCGCTCGTTCCTGCGTCGAGCTGGCCCTCGGGACCTAGCGCCTCGGGGCGAACTGGAACACCACCTCGGTCTGGCGCACCAGGCCGAGGTCGTCGCGCGCGATGCGCTCCACCGCCGCCGGATCGTCGCGGAGCCGCGAGACCCTGCCGCGGAGCTCGTCGATCTCCCTGCGGAGGGCCGCGTTCTCCTCCTCCACGTCGGCGAGCTCGCGCTCCAGCCCGCGCAGCCTGGGCAGCCCCTGCGGCGAGAGGATCATCACCGGGGCCCCGATGACCGCGAGGACCAGGACCCCGAGCGGTAAGGTGCGCTCCAGAACGCGCCGGACGCGGTGCATCATGGCCCGATCGCACGGGAACGGGGTGCCGGACAACTTTCCAGCAGGGCGGTGCTGTTGGCGTCGCGAACGCGAGAAAGCTTCGCTAGCATACGCCGGCCGCGCGACCCCCCCGGCGCCGGGGGCGGTCTGCACCGAGGAGACCCATGTCCATCGATATCGTGCGAGGCGAGCTCGAGCGCCTCTTCTCTCTCGACGAAATGATGGTGCTGTCGAAGGACCTTCTGGGCTTCGACCCGACCGAGATCGGTGGAGCCGCGTCGAAGGCGTCGTTCGCCCGCGCCCTCACCGATCTCTGCCTCGAGGCCGACGCGGTCGAGGCGCTGGTCGATGCGGTCGTGGCCTCGCGCACCGAGGTCGATCCTCGGGTCAAGGACCTCGGGCAGAAGGGCCTGAGCCGCACCGAAGAGCTCAAGGCGGGGGACAAGCTCGGGCCGTTCACCGTCGGCCGCAAGCTCGGCGAAGGCCCGCGCGCCATCGTCTACGCGGCGAAGCGCGACGGCGCCGACGTGGTGCTGAAGCTGCTCCGGCGCGAGGCCACCGAGGGGACGCGCGCGGTGCGCCGGTTCCTGACCCAGGTGCGCCTCGCCGCGAAGGTCCGCCACGAGAACCTGCCCGAGGCGCTCGAGGCGGGGCTCGTCGAGGGCCGCCCCTACATCCTCTACAGCCACGTCGAGGGCCAGCCGCTCTCGGGTCGCGTCGGTCGCACCGGGCCGCTCCACATCAACGAGGCCAAGGCGCTCCTCCGGGGCGTCCTCGGCGCGCTCGCGGCGCTGCACGAGAACCGTCTCACCCACGGCGCGGTGAAGCTCGAGAACATCCTCGTCGGCCGCGGCGAGGGCGGCACGCCCCGCCCCGTCCTCGTCGACGTCGGCGGCGACCGGCTCGGCGCGGCGCGCGGCGCCGACGCGGGCGCGCTCGGCGCCCCGTTCGGAGCGATCTCGCAGGTGAAGACCACCGCCCCCGAGGTCCTCCACGGCAAGCCCGCCGACCCGAAGAGCGATCTCTACTCGTTCGGCGCCACCCTCTTCGAGGTCCTCACCGGCAAGCCGCCCTTCTCGGGCGAGACGGCCGTCGACGTGGCCATCGGCCACCTCACCCAGCCCGCCCCGGCGCCGAGCACCATCGCGCCGCGCGGCTGGGTCCCGAAGGAGCTCGACGAGCTCTGCGAGAAGCTGCTCGCCAAGAACCCGAGCGCGCGCCCCAAGGACGTCCGCGCGGTGCTCGACGTGCTCGAGCCGCTCGGCGCCAAGCCCGGCGCCGCCAAGGAGGCGGCGCCCACCACGAGCGAGGAGGAGCTCAACGAGCTCGTCGACGCGCTCGTCGCGAGCCCCACGGACGCGGTCGCCGCGCTCCAGCTCGAGGCGGCGGCGGATCGCGGCGCCGATCCGCTCAAGGTCGCCGAGGCGTTCGCCATGGCCGCCGAGTCGGTCGAGGACGGCGAGGACGACGACGCCAAGGCGCAGGCGAAGGAGGCGAAGAAGTCGCTCCTCTTCCGCGCCGCCCGCATCTACGAGGCCGGCGCCAAGGACCTCGAGAAGGCCGAGGAGGTCTACGCCCAGGTCGTCGAGCTCGACCCGAGCGACGACATCGCGGTGATCGCCCTCGAGGAGGCGCGCAAGACGCTCGGCAAGCACGAGGAGCTCGTCGAGATGCTCCTCGAGCGCAGCGAGAAGTCGGACAGCCACACCGAGCGGGCCCGCGCCCTCAACCAGATCGGGCACCTCTACTGCCGGGAGCTCGACGACAAGGAGCAGGGCGTCTTCGCCTTCGCCCAGGCGCTCGCGCAGGACACCCAGAACGACGAGTACGCGACCGATCTCGAGCGCGCCGCCGGCAGCGACATGAAGCTCTGGTCCGAGTCGCTCCAGATCCTGAGCCAGGTGAGCACGCACCCGCGCATGCCGACCGAGGCGAAGATCGCGCTCTTCACCCGCCTCGGCCGCTGGTACTCGGAGAAGATCGCCCGCCCCGATCTGGGCCTCCCCTGCTTCCAGGCGGTCTTCGCCGTCGACCCGGCGCACGACGGCGCCCTCGAGGGCATGTGCCACGTCTACCGCCGCGCCCAGCAGTGGCAGGAGCTCGGGCAGGTGCTGCTCAGCCGCGCCGACCGCGCCCCCACGCCCGCGGCCGCGCGCGATCTCCGCGCCGAGGCCGCCGACGTGCTCGAGACCAAGCTCTCGGACTCCGAGCGCGCGCGCGATCTCTACGAGCAGATCTTCGAGGAGGACCCCGGCCACACCAAGGCCAACGACGCCCTGGCGCGCATCTACCAGCGCCTCGAGGACTACGCCGGCTACGCCAAGATCCTCGAGCGCCGCGCCCACGCCCTCCGCGGCGAGGCGCGGGTCGAGGCGATCTGCAAGATCGCCGAGCTCCACGAGGACCAGCTCAACGACCTCGCCGAGGCGACGCGGCGCTACCTGCAGGCGCTCGAGGTCGACCCGCTCTCGCTCAACGCGCTCCGCGGCCTCGATCGCATCTACAACCGCACGGGCCGCTACAAGGAGCTCCTCGACAACCTCGGCAAGCAGATCGCGATCGCCGCGACGCCCCGCCAGAAGATCAACCTCTACGAGCGCATCGCCGGCATCCACGACGAGGAGTTCCTCGACCACGCCAAGGCGGCCGAGGCGCTCGAGGCGATCCTCGCCATCGACCACGCCCACGAGGGCGCGCTCTCGGCGCTGGTGCGCCACTACCGCGCCCTCGACCGCTGGGAGGACGTCGTCGCCCTCTACGATCGCATCCTCAAGATCGTCACCGACGACAAGCGCAGCATCGAGCTGCTCCTGGCGATGGGCCGCGTCCTCGTCGACCAGGTCGGCTCGCCCGAGCGCGCCCGGCACGCGTACGAGAAGGTCCTCGAGATCGATCCGTCGCACGGCGGCGCCCTCGAGTCGCTGGCGAGCGTCCGCGCCGCCACGGGCGACGCGATGGCGGCCCTCTCCGCGGTCGAGTCGCTGGCCTCGAAGGCCTCCACCCCCGAGAGCAAGGCGGACCTCTGGATCCGCGCCGCCAAGATCCTCGAGGACAAGGGCGACCGCGACGGCGCCATCGAGCGCTACAAGGCGGCGCTCGACGCCCAGCCGGGCAACCCCGTGGCCTCGTCCGCGCTCCGCGCCGCCTATCTGGCGCGCGGCGACGCGACCAGCACCGTCGAGCTCATCCTCCGCGAGATCGAGGTCGCCCAGGGCAACCTCGCCAAGGCGCGCCTCTACGGCGACATGGCCCACCTCCTCCGCAGCAAGCTCAAGGACGAGGCCCGCGCGCGCGAGGCGGCGAGCAAGGCGGTCGACCTCGATCCGACCAACATGCTCGGCCTGATGATCCTCGGCGACGTCGCCTTCGACGCCGGCCGGTTCCTCGAGGCCTCGAAGAACTACGAGTCGCTCGCGAACCGCGTCGACGCCCTCCCCCAGGAGGACGGCGTCCGCCTCCTCACCCGGTACGTCGACGCGCTCGCCAAGAGCGGCTCGACCGAGAAGGCCATCGGGACGATCAAGACGCTGCTCACCCTGGCGCCCGACGATCCGGGCGCGATCGCGCGCGCGGCGCGCGTCAACCTCGACGCCGGCAAGGCCAAGGAGGCCGCGGCGCTCTTCACCGACCTGACGACGCGCTTCGCCGACAAGCTCGGGACCGACGACCGCGCCGAGGCGATGCTCCACCTCGGCGAGGCGCGGCGGCTCTCCGGCGATCTCGACGGCGCCATCGCGCCGCTCAACGAGGCCGCCGACCTCACCCCCGACTCCCCCGCCCCCATCCTCGCCCTCTGCAAGGTCTACGAGGCGAAGAAGGACTGGGAGGAGGTCGTCCGCATCAAGACCCGCCGCCTCGACGTCGTCTCCGGCGACGAGCGCAGCGCGCTGCTCCTCGAGATCGGCGAGGTGCTCGCCACCCAGATCAACGACCGCACCCGCGCGGCGAAGAGCTACGTCGCCGCCCTCGACGAGCGCCCCGACGACCGCAAGATCCTCACCCGCCTGATGCAGCTCTACAGCGAGGAGAAGGACTGGTCCAAGCTCGTCGAGATCGTCATCAAGCTCGCCGCCAAGATCGACGACAAGAAGCAGAAGGCGAAGTACCTGCACACGGCCGCGATCGTGAGCGGGCGCCAGATGGGCGATCTCGATCGCGCCGCCGAGTACTACGATCAGGTGCTCGAGCTCGATCCCACGCTCGAGAAGGCGCTCGGCGAGGCCATCGAGATCCGCAAGGACAAGGGCGACCACGAGGGCGTCGAGCGGCTCCTCAAGGTGCAGCTCGAGAACGCGACCGAGTCCGGCGACTCCACCAAGATGCTGGCGACGTTCGAGCACCTCGGCGCGCTCTACAAGGACAAGCTCGGCTGGATGGGCGAGGCCATCGACGCCTACGAGGCGGCGCAGACGCTCGACCCCGACAACCACGAGCGCAACGAGCTGCTCGCCCAGATGTACGCGAGCGATCCGGCGCAGTACCTGGAGAAGGCGGTCGCGGCGCAGGGGCCGATCCTCCGGCGCAACCCCTACAAGCCGGAGCCGTACAAGCTCCTCCGCAAGCTCTACACCGAGGCCAAGCGCGCCGACTCGGCGTGGTGCCTCTGCCAGGCGCTCTTCTGCATGAACATGGCCGAGCCGGACGAGGAGCGCTTCTTCCGGCGCATGCGCTCGGAGACGGCCGCCGCCGCCCAGGACCGGTTCAACGCCGACGACTGGGCCAAGCACATCATGCACGAGGAGGCCGATCCGCTCCTCACGGCGATCTTCAGCATCATCGAGCCGGCCGTCCTCAAGAAGAACGGCCAGCCGCTCGAGGCGCTCGGCTACCAGATGGCGTACCAGATCGATCTGTCGCGCCACCCCTACCCGATGTCGCAGACGCTCTTCTACGCGGCGGGCGTGCTCGGGATGGAGGTGCCCCTCTCCTTCCAGAACCCGCAGGACCCGGGCGGCGTCTCCTTCCTCCACGCCCACACGCCGGCGATCGTGCTCGGCGCCGCGGCGCTGGCGGCCGAGATCCCGACCCAGGCGGCGGCGTTCATCGCGGCGCGCCACCTCACCTATTACCGGCCGGGCTTGTACATCCGCCACCTGGTGCCCACCGGCACCGGTCTCCGGGCGTGGCTCTTCGCCGCCATCAAGCTCATCACGCCGGCGTTCCCGGTCGCGAAGGAGCTCGAGGGCCCGGTGAAGGAGAACATGGCCTTCATCGAGCCGCTCATCGTCGGGCCGGCCCGCGACCAGCTGGCGAGCGTCGTGACCAAGCTGCTCCAGGCGGGCGCCATCGATCTGAAGAAGTGGGTGGCGTCGGTCGACCTCTCCGCCGACCGCGCCGGCTTCATCGTCGCCAACGACCTCGAGCTCGCCCAGGAGATGATCAAGGCGGCCGACGAGGCGGCCGCGGCCGTGCCCCAAAAGGAGCGCATCAAGGAGCTCGTGCTCTACGGCGTGAGCGAGGCCTACTTCGCCGCCAGGGCCAAGCTCGGCGTCAACATCGACAGCTGACCGCTCCCTCGTCCGAAGGCGTGCGGGCTCGCGGCGGCCGGTCGAAACCCGCACCACGTCGTCCACGGCCCGTCAATAGCCGCGAACGTTGGCTCGCTAAGCATTCGGATTCGTTCCACAATTCGCCCCACGCTTCGCGCCTCCCGTCCATGGGGGCTCGAAATCGCTCGCTTGACGGTTAAATTGCGCCGTTGGTAGGCTCTGATGCACCCCGAGCCGACGGCGGGGCACTTAGGCGGCGCGGCTTGCTGGCGGGGCCTGACATCCAGGGCCACGCGGAACGACCCGGATGGCGTCCAAGAAAAAAGCGACGAAGAACAACCCGAAGAAGGCGGCGAGGCCGGCGGCACTGTCGTCCACCTCGCGGCACGCTGCCGTCGCCAGCAAGGTCGCCGCCGCCCGAAAGGCGCCCCGCGCCGCCGGCGCGAAGAGCGCCAAGCCCGCGGTCGCGCCCGCCAAGCCGCCGGCCCCCGACACGAAGGCCGCCAAACCCAAGGCGCTCGTCAAGGCAGCGCCGCCGAGCGTCAAGGTCGCGCCGAGCGCCAAGGCGGCCGCGCCGAACGCCAAGGCGGCCGCGCCGAACGCCAAGGCGGCCGCGCCGAACGCCAAGGCGGCC
>CAYJPW010000236.1:0-13318 GCA_964372055.1 uncultured Polyangiaceae bacterium | reverse complement strand
GTCGAGGCGGGCGGGACGAGCTCGGCCGCCGGAGGCGGGGGCTGCGGCGGCGCCGGCGGCGCGGCGACCGGCTCCGGCGCGGCGCCCGAGCAGGCGGCGAGGCCGACCGTGACCGAGCAGGCGAGCGCGACCGCTGCCGGCGCAGCCGAGAGCGAGGCGCGGCCGCTGATGGCTCGCGTTCGCGGGCCCACCGTCGATCGAGGCCGAGCGGACATCACGCGGTCCCTACGTCGCCGGCGCGCGCCGCGCAACCCGCTTTGGTCGAGGCGCGCCGATCACGCCGGCGCGCCGCGCGAGGAGGCCTGCGCCGCTACGAAGGATCCGCACAGCAGCGGAAGCCGACCTCGTAGCCGAAGTCGCCCTCGTCGTGGAACGTGACGGTGGGCCGGCAGCGGTTGCGCACGGGTCCCCACCAGCCGCCCTTGATGCCCGATCGGTGCGGCCCCTTGTTGCGCGGGAGGATCACCCACTCGTTGACGTTGCCGTTGAGGTCGTAGATCCCCTGCGGCGTGCGGCACTCCGGCATCGATCCCGCCGGGAGGCGCTGGTCGATCGCAAGGAGCGCCTCCTTGCACTCGGGATCGGCGAGGCAGGGCTCGAGCGGCAGGAAGGTGAACGTCCGCGGCCGGTAGGGCCGGTCGATGCTGCACTTCGAGGCGTCGCGCTCGAAGCCGTAGACGTGCGGCAGCATGTCTTCGCCCTCGCACGCGAAGTTGAACTCCTCCTCGGTGCAGAGCCGCTTGCCGATCGAGGCGCACGCTTCACGGGCGCTCTGCCAGGAGACGAGCACGTCGGGCACGGCGCCGCGCCGGTTCGGCCACTCGTAGCGGTCCATGCAGAAGCGCATCGGCTGGCGCGTCTCGCGGAGGCAGCGCGACGGCGACGCGTAGAGCTTGCACTGGTTGCGCTCGGCGGTGCCGTTGACGTTGACCTCCTGCCAGGCGAGGCACCGCTGCTCCACCGCCGGGCAGTAGCCGCCTTCGACGAGCGCCATGCCCGACGGGCAACGCGGATCGTCGGGCTCGGCGGGGGCCGCGACCGTGGCGGGCGCCCTTGGATCGGCGGAGGGGGCGCGAGGCGGCGGGGGCTCGGGCGGCGCCGTCACGCCGGCGGCGGACTCCTCCGAGTCGGGCGCGGCGCGGTCGACGCCGCAGCCGAGCAGAGCGGCGAGGAGCGCGACGACGAGAGGCTCGGGCGTGCGGCGTCTCAACGCCGAGGAGCTACCACGCGCCCGGCGAGCCGGCCCAGAAGCCGGCGCTCCGCCGCGCGAGCCCGCTCACTGGCAGTCGTACTGCTGGTAGGTGACCCCGGCCTCGGTCCGGTGGGCGTAGATGACGCCGCCGTCGTCGAGCACGGTGAAGTCCTTGAAGGTCTCCTCGGGGAGCGTGTTCGCCGGGAGCGTGGCCGAGCCGACCGGGAGGCCGGTGAGCGGCTCGAGGCACGTGAGGATGACGACGGGCTGGCTCGACGGCCCCTGCGCGATCTCGACGGCGAAGTAGATGGTGCCGCTCTTGTCGGTGTCGAGGAGCAGGATCTGGTGGGCGACGCCGGCGAGGCGCACCTCGCGGGTGAAGCGGTGGTCGCCGGTGGCGCGGTCGATCGACGAGACCCAGGTCCGGCCCGCCTGCGCGTCGGTGATGCCCGCGTTGAGGAACGACTTGCCGTCGCGGCTGGGGCGCCCCGGGATCTCGCTGCGGGGGTCCGCCGGCGCGCCCGCGGTGTTGCCGAGAAGGACCAGCGCGCCGTGCTCGCGCTCGGCGTAGACCGAGTCGCCGTCCACGACGATGCCGGTGACGAGACCGGTGTCGTCGATCCCTTCGCCTCCGAGCGGGAGCTCGCCGTGCGGCGCGCCGGTCTCGTCGAAGAGCGCCACGGCTTTGTGATCGAAGCGATCGAGGACGGCGACCGATCCATCGTCGGCCACCGCGAGGTCCTGCGCGGCGGGGAGCTCGATCGGCACCGAGCTCTCGGCGCGACCGTCCGGGCCGCGCTTCACGATGCGCCCATTGACCTGGTCGAGCACCCACACGTTCCCACGTCCATCCACAGCGAGGCTCATCGGCCCCATCGGATTGCCCTCGGCGGGCCGATCACGACCCACCTGGTTCAAGTCACGCCCACCCCATGGAGAAAAGAAAGCCACCTCTTTCGATCCTGCGTCGGTGTGCGCCTTGTGGGTGCCGGTAGTCGCGGCCGAGCCGCTCGTGATCGGCGCGCTCGCCGCGTGGCTCGCCGCCGCGGTCGCCGTGCTCGCGCGATCACCGTGCGAAGCCGGCACGTTGGACGCGTCGGTGGGACCTCGGCCGAGCCACACGGCGACGAGGAGCGCGATCGTGAGCGCAGCTCCGACAAGTAGGACACGAGGCATACCTTTACGCATTCATTACCCTATTTGGTCACGTGCCCTGGAGCGTGGCACGGCTGTTGAGAAGGCGACGGCCGAGCCAACCCCTCGGAGCCCGGATCCCGATGTCGACCTTCCGTCCCGCAGCCCTCCTCGTCGTCGCCCTCTTCGCCTCGCTCGTCGGATGCTCCGCCGCCTCCGAAGACCCCGACTCCACCGAGCTCGTGGGCGCGGACGAGACCGGCGCCAACGAGATGGGGTTGTCCGGATCGCTGCCGGTCGGCACCACGCTCGTCTCGACGACGAACGTGAACCTCCGCACGGGCCCCTCGACGTCGAAGTCGATCCTCCACGTGGTCCCCGAGGGCGCGACCGTGACGCTCCAGGAGTCGTCGCCCACGAACGGGTTCTACAAGGTCAAGCACAGCGGCACCATCGGCTGGAGCTACGGGACGTACTACAAGGTCCAGCAGAGCGGCGGCAGCGATCCCGCCAACGGCGGCGGCGACAGCTCGGCGCGCGCCGCCGCCATCGCCCGCGCCAAGGCCGGCAAGGGCTTCTCGTACTGGTGGGGCCACGGCCGCTTCCGCGACGACGGCGTCACCGACGCGACGAAGGGCTCGTGCTCCGGCAGCTGCCCCAGCTGCTCGCACAGCGGCTCGTACGGCGGCGACTGCTCCGGCTACGTCGGCAAGGTGTGGCAGGTGGGCGCGAACAACGACGTGCTCAACGTCGACTCGCACCCGTACAGCACCTCGAGCTTCAACAGCGACACCAGCCAGTGGTCGACGGTCTCGAAGAGCAACCTGAAGTCGGCCGACGCGATGGTCTACCGCACCGACGGCGCCGGGCACATCTTCGTCTACGACTCGGGCGACGGCTGGGGCCAGATGTACGCCTACGAGTGCAAGGGCTGCTCCTACGGCTGCGTCGCCGGCTACCGCACGGCGTCCTCCGCGTACCACGGCATCCGGCGCACGGGTTACTAGCCCAACCTGGGAGTCCCCGGCTCGGCCGGGGAGCACCCAGAAATCGACTCTGATCGGAGGCAGCCGGCACGAGTACCGCAGCCCCGACCCAGTCGTTCCAGAGCGCGGCCGTACGACCTCCCGAGCGGGAGCGGACGTCGATCCAGTCGCCGAGCGCGGGCCTCCCTCCCTCGTCATGACGAGAGAGGGAGGCCGCTACGGCTCACAGGCAGGCGTTGTCGCTGCAGTCGCTCGCGCACTCCTGGCACACGGCGCAGAGATAGAGCGCGTTCCAGGTGGGGATCCCGTTGGGGTACTGGGTCCAGCAAGCCTCGATGCACGCCTCGTCGGCGCAGGCGTTGATGCAGTCGTTCAGATCGAGGCAGTCGGCGGCCGCCCCGCAGGCCTCGACCTCGTCGATGCACAGGCCCGCGGTCGCGCACGTGAGGCATGCGTCGCAGTCGGGCTCGTCCGCACACGTGGGGCCGCCGCACGCGCCGGCGGTGCCGCAGTCGACCGGGCACTCCTGGCAGAACACGCACGAGGCCAGGTCGACGTAGTCGGTGAGGCCGCCCGAGTGCGCCGTATCGCAGGCGTCGTAGCACGGGTCGTCGCTGCACAGCGCGTAGCAGTCGAGGAGGTCGATGCACTCCGCGTTCCCCGCGCACTTCGACACCTCGTCCGAGCAGAGGCCATCGAACGCGCAGCCCTGGCAGGTATCGCAGGCATTGGCTCCGCCGTTGTTGTCACAGTCGCCCGCGCCGGCGCAGGCGCTCTGCCAGCAGGTGGTGCTGGAGGGGCAGGCGGCGTCGCACGCCCCGCAGTGGAGAGGGTCGGTGGTGAGGTCGACGCACGCGTCGCCGCACTTGGTGAGGCCGCCGGCGCACGTCGCGGCACACGCGCCCGCCGAGCACACCTCGCCCTGCGCGCAGATGACGCCGCAGCCGCCGCAGTGGGCCGGGTCGATGTTCGTGTCGACGCACACGTTGCCGCACTTCGTGGTGCCGGCCGCGCAGACCGCGTTGCAGGCGCCCGCCGAGCAGACGTCGCTCCCGGGGCAGTCGACGCCGCACGCTCCGCAGTTCTTGGGATCGACGTCGAGGTCCACGCAGACCCCGTCGCAGTTGGTCGTCCCGCCGACGCAGAAGAAGCCGCACTCGCCGGCCGAGCAGACCTCGTCCTGCGCGCAGACGTTGCCGCACGTGCCGCAGTTGTTCGGGTCGAAATCGGTCACGGTGCACGCGCCGTTGCAGAACGTGGTGCCCGCGCCGCAAGGATCGCCGCCGCCCTGGCCGCCGCCGGCGCCGCCGCCGCCGGTGTTCTCGCCGCCGGTGCCGCCGCCGCCCGTCGCGCCGCCGCCTCCGGTGCCGCCGGTGCCGCCGCCGCCCGTCGCGCCGGCTCCCGACGACGAGCTTCCGGTGCCCGTGTTGCCGCCGTTGCCCGTCTCGCCGCCATCGCCACCGCTGCCGCACCCCGCCCACACGGCCACTGCGCCGATCATCATCACCGCCATCGCCACGTGGCGTGCGGCAAGACCGACCGTCTCTAGTGATCTGTTCATCTTGTGCCTCCGGGAGGGCTTTGCATGGATCGCGAAGCGCCTCGTAAGAACTCAGTCCAGTCCAGGACGGATCATCGCGCATCCGGGGAACGAAGGCGAGCCGGTCCAAGCCCGGCGAGAGGGCAGTCTGGCGGCGGCGTCTCCTGCGTCGCCGTTCCGACGCTCAGTGATCCGCGAAGCCCGTGACGCCCAGGCCGCGATCCTCGACGGGTCGGCGCCGCTCGCGGGGCCGTCGAGCGGCAGCACGATCGTCGGCCGCTGCGGCCAGCCGTCGACCAGCGCCACCTATTCGGCCCAGGTCGGCCGCGCCTCTGCGAGCTGCGCAGCGGCGAGCTCGCCCCCGGGCGGCGAGAGCATGGGGCCGCGCTGCCAGCCCTGCGTCGGGAGGGCGACGACCTTCGCGGAGGGCCGTCGCCGGTGCCGGCGGCGGCTCTCTGGAGCGCCGAAATTCGCCTGGAAGCGACTGGCGAGCACGTCCTGCAATGACGGAGGGGCGTCCCGCGGCGCCGACCTCTGCCCTCTGCAGTTGCAGACGGCCGGCGCCGGCGCCGGTGGAGCCGCTCCAAGTGCGCAGGCCGGGCTTCGCCCGCCGAAGCCGCGGCTCGCCTTCGGTGCGTACAGGAGCCATCGTCGAACGAACCACGCGGTCGGGACTCACAGACCGCCCTCGCGCTCGTAGCCCTCGCGTTCCTCGATCATCGCGCAAGCCTCCGCCGTCTCCTTCGCCGGCACGCAGGTCTCGCTGCCGAAGCCATCGGAGGTCGCGCCCGCCACCCAGGACCCGCCGCGCTCGCCGTCGCACGGCTGTCCGAGGTCGGCGCGCTCCCCGCAGGCAGGCGGGGTGAGCTCGGGATCGCACCGGAGATCAACAGCCGTTGTGGCTGGTGTACGACCTGGTCTCGAAGTAGTTCACCGTATTGCCGCCGAGGATGACCTTGACGGGGCTGCCGTCGAGGAGCTGCTCGGCTACTTCGTCCCGGTCCCGGTGTCCTCGAACTCGGCGTCGATCACGCCTTCCTTCGGCGCCTCGCCGGTCTCGCGCACGCCCGAGGGCGGCGCGGCCTCGCCCGGGGGCGGCGCCGCCTTCTCGTACAGGGTCTGCGCGACGCGGTGCGCCTCCTTCTCGAGGCGCTCGAGCGTCGCGGTGACCTCGGCGTCGTCCTGCTTCTCGATCGCCTTGCGCGCGTCGCCGATCGCGGCCTCGAGCGTGCGCACGTCGTCCGGGCCGAGCTTGTCGCGGCTCTCCTGGAGCGTCTTTTCGAGCGTGTAGCAGAGGCTGTCGAGCTTGTTCCTGCGCTCGATCTCCTCGCGGCGCTGCTTGTCCTCGGCCTCGTGGCGCGAGGCCTCGGTCACCATGCGCTGGATCTCGTCCTCCTTGAGGCCGCCCGAGGCGGTGATGGTGATGCGCTGGTCCTTGCCCGTGGCCACGTCCTTGGCGTGGACCGAGAGGATGCCGTTGGCGTCGATGTCGAAGGCGACCTCGATCTTGGGGACGCCGCGCGGCGCCGGGAGGATGCCGTCGAGGTGGAAGCGGCCGAGGGTGCGGTTGTAACGCGACTCGGCGCGCTCGCCCTGGAGGACGTGCACCTCGACCGAGGTCTGATCGTCGGCCGCCGTCGAGAAGATCTCCTTGCGCTGGGTCGGGATGGTCGTGTTCCGCGGGATCATCGTGGTCATCACGCCGCCGAGCGTCTCGACGCCGAGCGAGAGCGGCGTCACGTCGAGGAGGACGAGCTCCTTCACCTCGCCGCTGAGGACGCCGGCCTGCACCGCCGCGCCCACGGCGACGACCTCGTCCGGGTTGACGCCCTTGTGCGGCTCCTTCCCGAAGTACGCCTTGACCGTGTCATGGACCATCGGGATGCGGGTCGAGCCCCCGACGAGGACGACCTCGTCGATCTGGCGCGGCTCGCGCTTGGCGTCGGCGAGGGCCTTTCGCACCGGTTCCATGGTGCGATCGACGAGCGGCTTGATCATCTGCTCGAGGCGCGCGCGGGTGAGCCGCTTCTGCAGGTGCTTCGGTCCGGTGGCGTCGGCCGTCAAGAAGGGCAGGTTGATCGTCGCCTCCTGCACGCTCGAGAGCTCGATCTTCGCCTGCTCCGAGGCGTCCTTGAGGCGCTGCAGGACCATCTTGTCGTTGGAGACGTCGATGCCGGTCTCCTTGCGGAACTCGGCGACGAGCCAGTCCATGATCAGGTGATCGATGTCGTCGCCGCCGAGGTGGGTGTCGCCGTTCGTCGAGATGACCTGGACCACGTTGTCGCCGACCTCGAGGATCGAGATGTCGAAGGTCCCGCCGCCGAAGTCGTAGACGGCGATGACCTCCTCCTTCTTCTTGTCGAGGCCGTAGGCGAGCGCGGCGGCCGTGGGCTCGTTGACGATGCGCTTGACCTCGAGGCCCGCGATGCGGCCCGCGTCCTTCGTCGCCTGCCGCTGGGCGTCGTTGAAGTAGGCGGGGACGGTGATGACGGCGTCGGTGACGCGCTCGCCCAGGTAGTCCTCGGCGGCCTTGCGGAGCTTCTGGAGGACCTTGGCCGAGACCTCGGGCGGCGTCACCTCGCGCCCCCGGATGTCGAAGACCGCGTCGCCGTTCCTGGCGCGGATCACCTTGAAGGGCACGCGCTTGATCTCCTCCTGCACCTCCTCGAAGCGGCGCCCGATGAAGCGCTTGGCCGAGTGGACGGTGTTCGTCGGGTTGACCACGGCCTGCCGCTTGGCGATCTGGCCCACGAGCACGTCGCCGCGGTCGTCCCAGGCGACGACGGACGGGGTCAGCCGCGAGCCCTCCTCGTTGGCGATGACCTTGGGCTCGCGCCCTTCCATCACGGCGACGACGCTGTTGGTCGTGCCCAAATCGATGCCGATGATCTTGGCCATGGCTCTTCGCGCCAGAGCATCAAAGAGCGCGCCAGCGGCGCGGCGCGCCGGCCGCGCTCACCGCCCGGACGAGCCCGAGCGCGACGAGCGGGGGGGGCGGCGTGCGGTAGCGCTCATCCTCCTCGGCTCGAGTGCGCTACGCTCGTTCGCCGATGCGAAGGCTCCTCGTGCTCGTCTCCTCGGCGCTGGTCGCGTGCGGCTCGCCCGAGAGCGACGCCGTCGACGACGGGCTGCCGGCCGGGTGGGACGCCGACGTGCGCCTCCGCGACGCGGTCGATCGAAACCCGGACCCGGGCGTGGTCGAGGTCGACCTCACGGCGAAGATCGCCCCCGTCACCATCCTGCCCGGCGTCGGCACCGAGGCATGGACCTACGACGGCGGCATCCCGGGGCCGACGATCCGCGCCAAGGCGGGCGATCGCGTCGTCGTCCATTTCAGGAACGAGCTCGCCGAGGCCACCACCATCCACTGGCACGGGCTCCGGATCCCCGCCGCGATGGACGGGGCGCCGGGCTTCTCGCAGCCCGAGATCCCGCCGGGCGGGACGTTCGACTACGACTTCGTCGTCCCCGACGCGGGGCTCTTCTGGTACCACCCGCACGTCCACTCGGCCGCGCAGGTCGGCTACGGGCTCTACGGCGCGTTCATGGTCGAGCCGGCGGAGCCCGAGCCCGATCTCGGCGACGAGCTCGTGCTCGTGCTCAGCGACATCGGCCTGGACGACGCGGGTCAGCTCCAGCCCGCCGACGCCAGCGGCGACACCGCCACGCTCTTCGGCCGCGAGGGCAAGCACCTCCTCGTCAACGGCAAGAAGGTGCCCACGCTCCTCGCGCGCTCGGGCAGGCCCCAGCGATGGCGCGTCGTCAACGCGGCGAAGAGCCGCTACTACCAGATCGCGCTGGCCGGCCACCGGTTCACGCGCGTGGGCGGCGACGGCGGGCTCATCACCGAGCCCGAGGAGATCGAGCGGCCGGTGCTCGCGCCCGGCGAGCGCGCGGATCTGCGCGTCGTGCCGCGCGGCGCGCCGGGCTCGGAGCTGGGCCTGCGCTGGATCCCGTTCGATCGCGGCTATGGGAGCACCGAGTTCCGCAGCGAGGAGGACCTGCTCGCGCTGCGCTTCGCCGAAGGCGCCGAGGCCGAGACGCCGGCGATGCCGGCGATCGCGCGCGCCATCGAGCCGATCGCCACCGCGGGCGCGACCGACGTGACCCTCGCGCTCACCCAGAACGACGTGAACGGGAAGATGGCGCTCGGGATCAACGGCGTCCCTTCGTGGGAGGCGGAGCCGCTCACCGCGATGGTGGGGGAGACGCAGGTCTGGACGATCCAGAACACGATCGCGTGGGCGCACCCGTTCCACCTCCACGGCTTCTTCTTCCAGGTGCTCGACGAGTCCGGGCAGCCCCACGCGCCGCTCGAGTGGAAGGACACGGTCAACGTACCCGTGGACGGCACCGTGCGCTTCGCCGTCCGCTACGACGACCGCCCGGGGATGTGGATGTTCCACTGCCACGTCCTCGACCACGCCGACGCGGGCATGATGGGCATGCTCATGCTCGAGTGATTTTTTTCACAGGGAGCCGGGGAGACGGGGAGGATCTCATTCGGTCGACGGCGGTGCGCCCCGCGCTCGGCGTGGACGAGGATCGACCCCAAGGAATCCTCCCCGACTCCCCGACTCCCTGTGAATTCCAGGCCAGCTCGGGGCAGCCAGCCGATCGCAAGTCTTCGCGGCCGCGTCGAGGCCCTACTTCCGCCCGACGCGCGTGCCGAGCTCGGTGGCGAGGCGGTGGAAGTCGCTCCCGCGCTCGATGAAGCGGACCTCGGTCTTGAGCGTGGCGGGGTGGATGAGCTCGCTGAACGGCACGTACCGGAGCTCGAGCTGCCCGGCGACGCTCACCATGTGGCCGTCGAGGCCCTTGTCGACGAGGGCGTGGTAGGCGCCGAGGCCGAGCTGGCTGCCGAGCATGACGTCGAACGCGTGCGGCGGCGAGCAGCGCGACTCGTACCCGAGCTGGACGCCGGTGAGCTTCTTGCTCCGGCCGGTGCGCTCTTGGTACCGCTCGGCGGCGACCTTCGCCACGAGCTTGCCGATGTCGATGCGCCCCAGCGAGACGTGCCCGTGCTCGTCGCGCGCCACGCCGGCGAGGTACGACTCGGGGAGCATCTCGGCCAGCCCCTCGGCGAGCACCACGGTGCCGTAGAGCTTGCCCTGGCTCTCGCGCGAGAGGATGAGGTCGACGACGCGGTCGGCGAGGCGGTCCATCGCGAGGCGGACCTCGCGCCGGACCTCGCCCGTCTCGGGATCGCGGACGTCCTCGTGGATGGCGAGATCTTCGACGACGTCCTCGACGCCGACGACGAGGTGGGCCTCGCCGGCGATGGCGACGCCGTAGGCGAGCCACCCCGCTTTGCGGCCCATCGTCTCGACGATGAAGTAGCCCGAGGTCGCCATCGCGTCGGCCCGCAGGTTCAAGAGCTCGTCCGCCATCACGTCGACGGCCGTGAAGAAGCCGAAGGTGAAGTCGATGCCGCGGTAGTCGTTGTCGATCGTCTTGGGCACGTGGACGACGCGCACCCGCCGCGCCCCTGCCGGCAGGTGGCGCTGGAACTCGTAGAGGAAGTTGGCGGTCTTGAGCGTGTCGTCGCCGCCGATCGAGACGAGCGCGTCGAGATCGAGCGAGCAGAGGCCCTCGTAGACGCGGAGGAGGCGCTCGGTCTTCTTCGGGTCCTCGAGGTCGTAGGGCGACTGGATGCCCTTGCCCGGGTTGGCGCGCCCGGTGCCCACGAGGATGCCTCGGCTGTTGCGGAGGCCGCGGAGATCGCGGTCGCTGATGGTGCGGTAGTGCTCGTCGGCGACGAGCGGCCGGCCGCGCTCGTAGCCCAAGAGGCCCGAGTAGCCGTGGAGGATGCCGACGACCTCGCGCCCGCTCCGCCGGAAGGCGCTCGCGGCCGCGCCGATGACGGCGTTGGCGGCGGGCGCCGGGCCCCCGGAGAACACGATCCCCACGCGACGGATGTCTGATGCCCCGCTCGGCTGGTCCATGATTTGCCCGATCCCTCCTCGGCGCGCGGCCCCGGCCCGGAGCCCGCGGGGCGCAGGTTACTCGGTTCGCGGCGAACACCAAGCCGGCGGGCGGCGCGCGGCGATCGCGCCGGTCGAACGCAGCCCCGCGACGAGGTAGCCTTGCCGCCCCATGCACGGCTCCCCCGAGGCTCGCGCCATCCACGACCACCACCCGGCGATCGATCTGCACGCCGACACGCTGATGTGGTCGCGGTGGGTCTCGTACGATCTCCACACGCGCCACGAGCCGCCGCTCCCCTGGGCGGCGATCGGCGGGCACGTCGACGTTCCGCGGCTCGTCGAGGGCGGCATGGGCGCGCAGTTCTTCGGGCTGGTGAGCCTGCCCATCGGCCAGCGCTCGGGGCTCGCGGCCGTGATCCACCAGCAGATCGACGAGCTCGAGACCAGCATCTCCATCCGCCCCGACCGCCTCGCCAAGGTGCGGACGGCGGCGGAGGTCGAAGCGGCCCGCGCGCGCGGAGCCGTCGGAGCCCTGCTCGGGATCGAGGGGGCGCACGCGCTCGAGGGCGATCTCGGCGAGCTCGATCGCTTCGCGCGTCGCGGCGTTCGCTACCTCGGCATCTCGCACTTCAGCGCCAACGAGGCCGCCTTCCCCGCGTACGGTCGGGGGCGGCGCGACGACGAGGGCCTGACCCGCTTCGGCCGCGACGTGGTCCGCCGCTGCGAGGAGCTCGGCGTCATCGTCGACCTCGCCCACATCAACCGGAAGGGCTTCTTCGAGGTCTGCCGCATGGCGACGCGGCCCCCGATCGTCAGCCACACCGGCGTCGCCGGCGTGAAGGAGCACTGGCGCAACATCGACGACGAGCAGCTCCGCGCCGTCGCCGACAAGGGCGGCTGCGTCGGCATCATCTTCTGCCCGAAGTTCCTGGGAGGCGACGGGCTCGAGCCGGTCGTCGCGCACCTCCGCCACGTCATCGACGTCTGCGGCGACGACGCGCCCGCGCTCGGCTCGGACTGGGACGGCTTCATCGTTCCGACGCGCCAGCTCTGCGACGCCGCGCACCTGCCGCTCTTGACCGACGCCCTGCTCGAGGCCGGCTTCGGCGAGGAGACCATCGGCAAGATCCTGCGCGGCAACGTGATGCGCGTGCTCGCCGAGGTCCCCTGACGCCGTAGCCGCACGTTCACTCGGCGGCGGCACACGCTGGCGCAGCGTCGAAATCGTGCGGGCGTGCGCGTCGCGGAACACCCGCTGGCTCGCGCGGTTTCCGAGGTGAGGCCGCGTCGAAAAGCCGACCTGCCGCGCCGCGGCGCGCTGGCCCCGCCGTTGCTTCGCAGGGGACCGCTGAAACCACCCGACGTCCGCCCCCGAGGCAGGACAGGAGACGACCCATGAACCTCCGTGAAGCGCGCCTCGCCATCCACGATCTCACCGCCGACGACTACGCCGACGAGGTCAGCAGTGTCCGCCACATCACCGCGCTCGATCTCGAGGTCGGCGTCGAGATCGACGCCTTCGCCTTCGATCGCCGCTTCGACGATCCCACGCCCGTCTACGCGAAGCCGTACAGCATCGTCGGCGGCCAGCGCTGCGACTTCCCCCACGCGTACTACCTCGGCACGCGCTTCGACGCGGGCATCGTCGAGTCGGCGTGCTGGGAGGAGGAGATGCGCGCCGACGGCGCCTCCGACTTCGCCATCGCGAAATGCCGTCGCTACCTGCGCGACAACGCGCTCTGACCGGTGGAGCGGCGCCCAGGCGCGGCTCGTCGAGCTGCTCCCGCGGTGAGGCGGCGCGCCCCTTGCGCGCGGCGTTTCGCCAGCCTCCGGGGCGATCCGGGTGTATCGTGATCCGAGCGAATGGGCGCTGGCCGGGGAGATGCTCGAGCGTGACGGAGGAGCGAGACAAGCCGCGAGCTCCGCTCGAGACCATCCCGAGCGACGTGAGCGTGACCTCCACCACGGAGGAGACGGTCATGCGCCGCCTCCCCGCGGAGCTCCTGGCCCAGGCGCGACGCTCCCAGCCGGAGGAGGGCGACGCCGCAGACGCCCTCGCGCCGGCCGAAGCCGACGAGGACGCCGCGCCCCTCGTGGCCGCAGCCCTGCCGGAGCCGACGGCGCCTGGCCCGGCGGCGCCGGAGCCGGCAGCGGCTCGTGAGGCGCCGAGCCGCGAGCCCGAGCCCTTCGTCCTCACGCGCACGCCGGCGGCGCGGGCCCCGCGCGCGCCAGCCTCGGGGGCGGGGCCGCGGGGCCGACCGAACGCCGCACGTGGCGACGCGGGTCCGCGCAGCGAGCCGCGCGGGAGCGCCGCCGGGAGGATCCTCCTCGTGCTCTGCCTCCTGGCGGTCGCCGGCGTGGGTGCCTGGTTCTGGGTCCAGCCCGGCACCGCGCCGCTGCGCGGACAATCGGCGCGGGGGGCGACCGGCATCCCCACGCCGACGCCGTCCCCGCCGCCGCCCCGGCCCCCCCGCCCGGTACCCGCGGCGGCGGCGCGCGGGCCGCCCCCCGCCCCGCGCGCCGCCCCGGCGCGCCGCCC
>CAYJPW010000235.1:0-13329 GCA_964372055.1 uncultured Polyangiaceae bacterium | reverse complement strand
CCGCCCCCCGCGCGGGGCGCCCCGCCCCCCCCGCCGGCCCCGCCCCCCGCGCCCCCCGCCCGGGGCGCGCCGGCGCTCTCCGCGCCTTTACCTTCGGCCGCGGCCTCGACCGACCGCGCCCCCGCCGGCCCGGCGCTGTGCGGGCCGCGGCAGGTGCCCGAGGGCGACGTCTGCCTCCCGCTGCCGCCGCCCGGCGCGGCCTCGGTCGCGGCTGCCCCCGAGGCGCCGCCGCGCGGACCGAGGCTCGCGCAGGAGGAGCTCAGGATCCCGCGCCTGCCCGAGCGCCCGGCCGAGCTCTCGGCTTATGCGTACCCGGTCGAGGTCACCGGCGCGCCCCACCTCTTGGCTACGGCGGGCGAGGACGATGACGCGCTCGATCTCCTCGCCGAGCGCGGCGCCGAGGTGCGCGTCCTCGCGCTCGAGCACCAGCAGGGCCAGGCGGAGGTCGCCTTCGTCGGCGAGCTCTACGGTGTCACGGTGGTGACGGTGCACACCGTCGAAGGCGCCGGAGCCGAGCCGTCGGGCGCGCGCGACGGCGGCGCCGGCCGCACGCGCCGGTACGCGCTGCTGCACGGCCACCTCGATCGGCCCGGGCCGGGCGTCGTCGCGGGCGCGCGCCTCGGAGCCGGCGACGTGCTCGGCTTCGTGGGCGACACCGGCACGCCCGGCGTGGTCCATCTGCGCTTCGCGGCGCTGCAGCTCCAGGACGGCGTCGATCTCGCGAGCGTCGATCTGTCGCGCCTCGAGGACGCGTCGGTCTCGATCGCCTGCGACGCGCGGAACGTCCTGCCGCCGAAGCCCTGAGGCCGAGCGCGATCGCGCGCGGCCGCGCCGCCGCGCCGGATCAGGGCGCGAGCTTGTAGCCGAAGCCGTAGACCGTGAGGATGTGCTCGGGCTTGTCCGGGACGCGCTCGACCTTCTTGCGCAGCTTGACGATGAAGTTGTCGACGGTGCGGTTCGAGGGGCCGGCCTCGAGGCCCCAGATCTTCTGGAGGATCTCCTCGCGCGAGACCGGCTGGCCCAGCTTCTCGTGGAGCAGGCGCAACAGCTCCACCTCGTAGAAGCTCAGGGGGCTCGAGCGCGAGCCCCGCGCCACGCTGTGCGCCGTCATGTTCACCTTCACCTGGCCGATCGAGAACACCTCGGGCGCCGACTCGGCCGGGCGCGCCGCGCGGCGGAAGATGGCGCGCATCCGGGCGATGAGCTCGCCCACGCTGAAGGGCTTGGTGACGTAATCGTCGGCGCCGGCGTCGAGCCCGCGGATCTTGTCGATCTCCTGGCCGCGCGCGGTGAGCATCACGATGGGAACGAAGGCGTCCCAGCGGCGCAGGTCCTCGCAGACCTTGAAGCCGTTGGTGTCGGGCAGCATCAGATCGAGGAGCACCGCGTCCGGCTTCTCCTGGCGGGCGAGCTGGACGCCGTCCTTGCCCTTGTTCGCCGAGACGACCTCGAAGCCCTCGAACTCGAGCGCGTCGCTCAGGCCGAGCACGATGTGCGGCTCATCTTCGATGATGAGGATCTTCTTCCGCGGGACCACCGGCCCCGCTGATTACCACAGGCGCGCCGGGACCGCGACGCGCGGGCCGCCCGCCCGCCGCCGACGGAGCGGCCGGCCCGGCCCCGGCGCCGGGTGGGAGCCCGGGGCGCGGCGTGTGGTCAGCCCACGGCCGGCCGGCTACGATAGGCAAGCCGTGGCCCCGCTCGCGTACCGGCTCGATCCCCTCAATCCGCGCGCTCCTACCGAGGAGCAGTGGGAGCGCATGAGCGCGGCCGAGCGCCGCAGCGTCGTCGACGCCCTGCCGTCCGAGATCCCTCGCGCCACGCCGCCGGAGGGCGACGCGCACCGGCTCCCCAAGACGCACGCGCTCGGGGCGCTGCGCGAGTACTTCCGCAAGGTGCGGCGCGCCGTCTATCTCTCAGCCGAGCTGCCGGTCTACTACGCCGGCGAGGCGATTCTCGCGCCCGACGTGATCGCGGTGCTCGACGTCGATCCGCACCCGCGCCAGAAGTGGGTGGTGAGCGAGGAGCGGCGCGGGCTCGACCTCGCGCTCGAGATCCACGTCTCCGGCGACGCCAAGAAGGACCGCGAGGACAACGTGGTGCGGTACGCGCGCCTCGGGATCCCCGAGTACTTCCTCTTCGAGCCGCTCCGCGCCAGGCTCGTCGGCTACCGCCTCTCCGAGGGCCGACCCGGCGCCTATCAACCGATCGTGCCCCAGGAGGGGCGCTGGGCTTCCCGCGTGCTCGGCCTCGATCTCGCGGTCGAGGCGGGGCGGGTGCGCTTCTTCAGCGGGACCGCGCCCCTGCCCGACGCCGAGGAGCTCATCGTGCGCCTCGGGACGATGCTCGACGATCTCGTTCAGCGGGAGCTCGACACCTCGCGCGAGCTCGAGCAGGAACGGCTCCGCGCCGACGCCGAGGCGGAGCGCGCCGAGCGGCTCGCCGCGCGCCTCCGGGCCCTGGGGATCGATCCGGACGAGGAGTAGCCGAGGCGCTACTCGCCGCTGCAGGTGATGAACTGCGTCGCCCCGAGCTGGACCTCGCCCTCTCCCACGAGGCGCACGAGGCGCTTCTCGGTGGCGGGGCAGTCCGCCAGGATCTTCGCCGAGGCCTCGGGCGACGTGGCCGCGTCGACGTAGCACCAGCCGTCGACCGGATCGTCGCCGATCGCGGGCGAGTCGCGCGGGTCCGACTGGCAGACGTCGAGCTCGGCGCCGGTGAGCTGCGGGACCTCGCAGAAGCAGTTCCAGTTCGTGCCGATCGCTTCGCCGGCCGCGCGCGCGTCGTCGGCGGCGGCCTGGTGGGCGGCGGAGACGTCGTAGCGCGCGTGCGCCGGATCGCAGCAGATCTCGTCGGAGGTCGCGACGCGCGCCTCGATCACGAGGCAGGTGACCTGGCCCGAGGCATCGGGCTTGAGCGGGTGCGGCAGGCACTTGCCCTGGAGCTTCTGCTTGAGCCGCTCGATGATCGCGCCCACCGCGGGCCGGTAGCCGTAGTCGGGCTCGGCCACGGCGTCCGTCTGCGCGGGGCACACCGAGGCGACGATGCCCTGCTCGCCCAGGCCCTTGAGGACGCCGAGCTCGCGGAGGCCGGGGTAGGCCTTGGCGCGCACCTGCAGCGTGGGGCGGTCGTTGTCGGCGGGGTTTGGCGCGCAGAGCGGGTTGTCGGGGTTCAAGAGCTCGTTCGTGCCCTTGGCGAGCCTGCAGTCGCACGACTCCGGATCGGCGATGCAGTCGCGCGGCTCGATCGGGAAGACGCACGCATACTGGAGATCGTCGTGGCGCGAGATCGTCCACTCGTGGCCGTTGATCGAGTTCGTGTCGGCCGGCGCCGAGGCGGGCGCGAGCGGCTCGCCGGTGATCGGTTGCGTGCCGGTGCGCACCTCGAACGACTCGCGCATCAGAGGATCGATCGGCGGCACGAGCGCCCCGGGATCGCCGAGGATCAGATCCCACGTCGTGGCGCCGTCCTGGCGCGGGACGAGCAGCTCGGCCGCGTCCTTGAAGCCGCCCTCCAGGTTCGTCGGATCGCGCGCGATGTCCTGCCAGGGCACGCCCACGATGCCGGCGAAGAAGACGAGCGTGGCGTCGCGCCCGCCCTTCGGGAAGAGCGGGTTGTCGAAGAGCGCGCCCGACGTGTCGGCGAGCTGGGATTCGCTGAGCGCCTTCACGTACCGGTCGGTGGGGTAGAGGAAATCGATCCCGAAGCGGCGCTTCTGGTCCCAGCAGCGCAGGTTGAAGTCGTCGTCGATCTCCTCGTAGAACGGCGGATTGTGCCAGTCGGCGCCGCAGATCGGATCGAGCGGGCAGTCGCCCGGATCCTGCGCGCACGACTTGCAGCAGCGGTCGTTGGCGTCGACGGCGCACTCGCTCCGCGCCTTGGGCAGGCGGCCTCCGGTGCCCATCTTCCAGTAGTAGCCGTACTCCTTGGTCGAGCAGTCGTTCTCGTCGGTGAGCATCAGGATGGCGAGGAGCGAGTCGGGGCGAAGGAAATCCTTGCGCTGCGCCAGCAGGTCCTCGTCGACGTCGACCTTGACGATGGCATCGCTCTGGATCCCGATCGTCTTGTACGGCGCCGGATCGACCAGGAAGCGGTACCAGCTCTCGAGCTGCGCCTCGTACCCGCAGCCTTCCTGGCCGGCGCCCTCGACGAGGTCGCGCAGCGCGGGCACGAGGCCCTGCCCGTTCTCCTCGATGATGTCCTCGCCGGGCGGATCGAGCTTTCCCTTCGGATCCCACGCGAGGAAGCCTTTGTTCTCGTAGGTCGGGACGACGGTGTCGCCCGGGCCGCGCGTGAGGAGGTGGGCCTTGTCGTCGACGACGTAGCTCTCGGGGCAGGCCTCCGAGCCGTGCCCGCCGAGGCTCGAGCTGATGATGCCGATGTGGATGTCGAGCACTGGCTCGAACTCGCGGTCTGCTCCCGCGGGGCAATCGTCCACCGGGCTCGGGGGCTGCGTCGCGGTCGGCGTCTTGGTGGCCTCGTCGATGCAGAGCGGGTTGACGAGGCGCTGCACCAGATCCGGCACGGCCTTGGACAGGATGTTCTGCTTGTCGGCCATCGATCCCGAGTTGTCGATGACGAGCAGGAGATCGATCTTGTCGACGCCGCTCTGGCTGAGCCGCTCGGTGATGACCTTCGTCGTTCGTGTGTCGAGCGGCTCGATCGGCCGATCGATGCAGCCCGCGGCCGCCGCCGCCACCACGATGCCCGCCGCGTGCGCCCCAAGCACCACCCTCCGTCCCATGGCTGCCTCCTTTTGCAGGTCGCCGCCGGACGAAAGAAAGCGACCGCGATCGTGACGCGATCGCGCGGGTCCGGCGGCTCGGGGACCGCGCGCCGTGCGCGGAGCACCCTCGATCATGGGACACGGTCGTGACGCCGAGCTTGGAGATTTCTTCAATCGTGCGCGCGAAATAGCGCGATTGCGAGGGCGTCGATTTCGAGATGGCTGCGGCCGGTCGCGGCCACAGAGCCCAACGTCATCGTCGCGTGGCTGCGCGTCGCCGGAGCCGACGACGAGGCGCCGAGCTCGGCGCGCTCGAGCGCGATGTCGGTCCACAAAAAGCCGCGGGGCCCGATCGCTCGGGCCCCGCGTGGGTCTCTCTGGGAGAGTGACTACTCGCCGGAGCAGGTGATGAACAGCGTACCGCCCGGCTGCGCCTCGCCCTCACCGACGAAGCGGATGAGGCGACGCTCGGTGTCGGGGCACTTCTCGACGATCTCCGGGTTGCCCGTGGGCGGCGACGTGGTCGCGTCGATGTAGCACCAGCCGTCCACCGTCTCACCGTTCAGGACCGGCGCCGGATCGAGATCCGTCTGGCAGGCCTTGAGCTCCTCGCCGCTGAGCTGGGTGATCTCGCAGAAGCAGTTCCAGCCGGCGCTGCTGGCGAACGGATCCGCCTTGGCAGCCTCCATCGCGGCCTTGTGCTCCGTGGACACGTCCTGACGGGCCTTGTTCGGGTCGCAGACGCACTGCCCGTCCTCCTTGCGCGCCTCGAGGATGAGGCAGGAGACGTGGCCCTCGTCATCCGGCGTCAGGGTGCGCGGCAGGCACTGCCCGCCGAGCGCCGTCTTGAGGCGGTCGATGATGGCGCCGATCGCCGGGCGGTAGCCGAAGTCGAGCGCGTCCTGGTTGATGAGCTCCTTCGGGCAGACGGAGGCGACGATGCCCTGGCTGCTCACGCCGCGGAGCACGCTGAGCTCGCGGATGCCCGGGTACGCCTTGGCTCGGACCTGGAGGGTCGGGTTGCCGTTGTCGTTCGGGTTGGGCTCGCAGAGCGGGTTGTCGTTGGTGGCGAGGCCACAGTCGCACGAGACCTCGGTGGTCGTCGGGCCGCAGTCGCGCTCCGTTCCCTGCAAGAGCGGGAAGATGCACGCGTACTGGAGCTCGTCACGCGCGGCGATCGTGTACTCGTGGCCGTTGATCGGGTTGGTGCCGTTGGGCGAGCCGGGCGGAGCGATGGCGTCGCCGGTGATCGGGTTCGAGCCCGAGCGCGGCTCGTAGCCCTCGAGCATGAGCGGGTCCTTGGGCGGCACGTACTCGGCGGGGTTCCCGAGGATGACGTCCCAGGTGTTGAGGCCGTTCCCATCGGGGACCTGCAGCTCGTCC
Organism: uncultured Polyangiaceae bacterium; assembly: GCA_964372055.1. Lineage (GTDB taxonomy): Bacteria > Myxococcota_A > Polyangia > Polyangiales > Polyangiaceae > CAYJPW01. The sequence continues at coordinate 7,220 of CAYJPW010000235.1, read as the reverse complement.
GAGTTCTTGAAGCCCTTGGTGAGGTCGCTCGGATCGCGGGCGATGTCCTGCCAGGGCACGCCGACGATGCCGGCGAAGAAGACGAGCCCCTGATCGCGGATGTTCGAGATGTCGTCCTGCGGGTTCAGGTCCGAGAAGAGCGGGTTGTTCACCAGCTGCCCGGCGCGGTTCGGGATGGTCACGTCCTGAAGGGCGTGAACGTACCGATCGGTGCCGTACAGGAAGTCGATGCCGAAGCGGCGCTTCTGATCCCAGCAGCGGAGGTTGGCGTCATCCTCTTCGGGGGCGAGCGGCGTCGCGCAGTTGGGATCGGCGGGGCAGCTGCCCGGGTCCTGGCCGCACGACTTGCAGCAAGGGTCGTTGGGGTTGGTGGCGCACTCGCTGCGGGCGCGGGGCAGGTGGAACGCGCTCGACCCGCTCTGCAGCTGCGCGGCGAAGTAGTACTGGCCCGACTCCTTGATGGAGCAGTCGTTCTCGTCCGTCAGCATGACGATCGCGAGGAGCGAGTCGGGACGGAGGAAGTCGGCGCGCTGCGCGAGCAGCGTCTCGTCGAGGCCGTCGGGCGTGGCCTTGCCGTCGACGATCGAGATCGTCTTGTAGGGCTCGGGGTCGACGAGGAAGCGGTACCAGCTCTCGAGCTGGGCCTCGTAGCCGCAGCCGACCTGCCCGACGCCGACGACCATGTCGCTCAGGTTGGTGATCAGGTTGTCCTTGCTGCTCTCGCCCGGCACCGGGTTGCCGTCGTTGTCGACGAGCTTGCCGTTGGGGTCCCAGGCGAGGAAGCCCTTGCCCTGGTACGTCGGCGCGTCGCCGGCGACGTCGGGCTTGAGACGTGCGAGGAGGTGGCCGTGATCGTCGACCGAGGCCGACTTGCCGCCGCCGGGGATGCACGCGTCGGCCCCGGCGCTGCCGATGCTGGAGCTGATGACGCCGATGTGGATGTCGAGGATCGGATCGAACTCGCGCACCGTGCCCGGCGGGCAGGCGTCCGTCGGGTTCGCCGGCTGCATCGTCGGGGGCGCCGCCGCCCCGGCGGGATCGACGCAGATCGGGTTGACCAGGCGCGAGACCAGGTCAGGCACGGCGAGGGCGAGGATCGCCTGCTTGTCGGCCATGGACCGCGAGTTGTCGAGGGCGAGGAGCAGGTCGATCTTGTCGACCGAGCTCTGGGTGAGGCGCTCGACGATGGTCGACGTCGTGCGCGGCTCGATCGGCTCGATGGGGCGGTCGAGGCACCCGACGACCTGCGAGGCGCCCCCGACGACGGTCGCGAGCGCCGCGAAGCGCGCGCCCCGCGTCCAGAAGCGACGGGTTCTGTTGACGTCTTGACCCTTCATGTCCGTGTGTCCTTTCCTCTGCCGAGCCGCCGAATCCGCGGCGGGCCGAGAAGCTCTGCTCCCGCTGGGGGCTGCGCCCCCAGGTGATCGTGGGGAACGCCGATGGTAGGGAGCCGCGTGGAAGCCTGTCAATCCGCGAGAATGCGAGCGTCGAAGCAAGCGTAGTGCCGCCTCCCGGAAGCCTGGAATCAAGAGGTTAGGGCCCGGGCCTGCCTACTGGGTTGGCGGACGGCTGCTGGTCCGGCCAACCGAGGGCGCAGGCCTCGTGGAGGGAAGTGGCGCTACGCCAGGGGTGTGCGCGCCGGTGGGGCGCGCGGCCGAGGCCTCGCAGGTTGCGCCGGCCTTTCCCGACACGACCTGTCTTCACACGGAGAGCACGCGCACACCGGGGAAGAACGCGCGGAGCCTCTCGAGGACCTCGAAGTCGCTCGTGTAGACCACGTCGCCTCGTGATGCGGCGGAGGCCATGACGATCGCGTCCACGACCGTCGACTCCGGCACCTTCGCGAGCGCGGCGCCGGCCAGCTGGGCGAGCGGCTCGGAGAGCCACTCGACGAGCAACCCGCTCTTGACGTGCTCGCGGACATCGGAGCGGCCGCGCCACCACTCGGCGATGACGGCCGTCGGCACCGAGATCGGGACCTTGGCGTTTCTGGCCTCGCGATAGACATTCCACGCTCGCTGGGATCGGCGTTCGAGCGCGATCAACATGCCGGTGTCGAACGTCAGTCCCGACGTCCTCATGCGGCCCTGGTGCGTTTGGGCTTCCTGGTGCTTCGAGCGAGCTTCCAGCCCTCGCTCCACTCCGCGCGGATCGCCGCGGACTCGGCCGCGGTAGGCTCCGGCCCGCCGTACCATCGCCACGCCCGCTCGAACGCGGCCTGTCGCTCACCCTCGATCGACAGCTCGGTGATCAGCGCCGACACGTTCCCCCGGTGCCTCTGCGCCGCCAGCGTCTTGAGTCGTTGCTTCGTTCGACGATCGACCGAGACGCTGAACGTCTCGGTGGCCCCGGGACGGCGCTTCTTGGTCGCCTTCTCCTTCGTCATGCTGAGGAGTGTAGCACAGGTGCACGCTCTGGCTCGGCCCCTTGCCGGCAGGATCACCCCGCTCGGCTTGCTGCGCCGCGCTCCGGAGCTCGCGGTAACGTCTCGCGCACGCAGGCGTGCACGGCCGCGATCCGCCGGATCCGGAAGGCGACCGGCGGCTACCGCGGCTTCTCGTCCTCCCCCGCGATGCTGAACCCCGGATCGTCGGGCGTCGGCCCCTTCGGCTTGCCGCCCGGCTCCTCGCCGAAGCGCTTCTTGTACTCCTCCGGGCTCTTCGGCCAGTCGCCGTCGATCTTGCCGTACTTGCGCTCGTACTCCTCGCGCGTCGTCGGCCACGAGGGGGCGGCGCCCCAGGTGGTCGGCCGATCCTCGGGCGTCCACGCCGGCGGAGGCGGGGTGCGGCGCGGCTGCGGATCGAGCTTCTGGATCTCCTCGCCGATGCGGCCGACCACGTTGGTCGCGGCGCGGACGAGCTCGCGCCCGGCGTCGTCGATCGCGTGCGTGATCCCGCCGCCGTCGACGCGGTCGACCTCCTTCTTCAGGCTGCTCGCCGCTTCCTTCGCGGCGCGGAAGAGCAGGCCGATGCCCTGGACCAGGTGCTCCTTCGCGGCCTCGGCTTCGTCGCGGTCGCGCCCCGGCTTGTCGTCGTGGGTCATACGCCCGTTTATGCGTCCCTTCCGGGGCCCCCGCAAGCGGCCCGCTCGAAAGGAGCCGACCTCAGCCCACGGCGCGGACCTCCAGGCCTCCCGGCTCGTCCCCGCCGCCCTGTCTCGAGCAGGTCACGGACGTCGAGGCTCCACGCGGCCAGTGACGATCAAGATCTCCCGCACCCGAACCGCCGGGGCGGCTCGAACGCCGGGGGCTTCACGTCGATCGGCGTGGGCCGGGGCTGCTCCGCGGGATCGAAGCAGCGCACGCGCCGGAAGACGGTCGGCTCGTTCACGGCGCGGCCGCCGTCGTTGTTCACCGACTGGAACTCCTGCGTCGCCGGATCGATCTTGCCCGAGAAGTTGTCGGGGTTGTAGCCGTTGTTGGCGAAGCGGCCGCCGGGGCCGCAGGGGTTCGGCTCCTCGCGCCACGAGGTGCCGCGGAAGTTGATGTCGCCGTCCTTCACCGTTCCCACGGCCGGCATCTTCACGAAGCGGTCCTGGGGCGGGCCGCCGCAGCCGGGGGGCTGCTGGTCCTTCGGTCCGCCGTCCCAGTAGTGCGAGAGGATCTCGCCCTTGAGCTCGTTGCTGCCGGGCGAGGCGCGGCGGATGGTGAGCGTGAAGATGTACCACTCGTTGTAGCGGCCCCAGAAATCGTGGGCGAGCCACACGCCCTCGACGTCGTCGGTGCACTTGGCGGGCGGCGGCAGGCGCGCGCGCTGCTCCTCGACCGTCGCCTCGCCCGCGGCCGGCCAGAGGACGACGGCCGAGCCCGCGAGGACGAGCGCCGCGAGGGCGCCGCGCGACCGCCCGCGCGAGCGGTCCCTGGAGGAACGACGGCCGGGAGCCATGGCGCGATCAGGCTAACCCGTTTTCGGCGTCGTCGCCTGTGCCCCGGTAGGCCGCCGGTCGGGTATCGTCGGCGGATGCTCGAGAGGCTCGCGATCGTCGCGTCGCTCGCCGTCTTCGCGGTGGGCTGCCGCTCCAAAGCAGGGGACGCCTGCGATCGCGGCACCGGGGCCTGCCTCGACGCCCGCACCGAGCTCGCCTGCCAGGGCGGGCGCTTCGTCGCCGCGCCGTGCAAGGGGGCGCGCGGCTGCGCCAGCGACGGCGACACCGTCACCTGCGACGTCTCGGCCAACGCCGAGGGCGACGTCTGCTCGACCGAGGACGAGGGCAAGGGGAGCTGCTCGCCGGACGCGAAATCGCAGATCGCCTGCCGCTCGGGCGCCTACCGCGTCATCGCCTGCCGCGGGCCGGAGGGCTGCAAGCCGACGGCGAGCGGCTCGAGCTGCGACACCTCGGTCGCCGAGGAGGGCGATCGCTGCAGCGCCGCCGGCCAGGCGTGCACCCCGGACCGGCAGCGGCTGCTCACCTGCATCGGCGGGCGCTACGTCGGCAAGTGGACCTGCCGCGGCCCCGAGGGCTGCCGCGACACCGGCGACGGCAACCTCACCTGCGACCTGTCGGTCGCCCGGCCCGGCGACGCCTGCACGGCCGAGGGCGGCGCCTGCAGCGTCGATCGCAAGCAGCTCCTGCGCTGCAAGGGCGGAGCGTTCGTCGTCGACCTCTCCTGCCGCGGTCCGGAGGGCTGCAAGGACGAGGGCGGCGGCAACCTCAAGTGCGACAACTCCATCGCCGAGCCGGGCGACCCGTGCACGTCCGACGGCGCCGGCTGCAGCTCCGACGGCAAGAGCCTCGTCGTCTGCAAGGGCGGCAAGTTCGTGGTGGAGACGCGGTGCCGGTGCTTCGTGACGGGCGATTCGGTGCGCTGTCGGTGATCTTTACAGGGAGACGGGGAGACGGGGAGTTTTCATTCCGTCGATCCGCGTCGACGCGCTGCAAGGGCACGCCCTGAAATCGACCGAAAGAAATCCTCCCTGTCTCCCCGTCTCCCTGTGAGAGATTCTTCGCGCGCCTTCGCCGCGCGAGATCAGCCTGCGTCGGGCGCCGCGGGCAGATCGAGGACGAAGCGGGCCCCGCCCTCGCTGCCCTTTTCGACGCCGATCGTTCCGCCTGCCGCCTCGACCAGGCCGCGGCAGACGGCGAGGCCGAGGCCGGTGCCCTTGCCGACCTCTTTGGTGGTCACGAAGGGCTCGAAGAGGCGGGCCTGGATCTCGGGGGCGATGCCGCGGCCGTTGTCCTCGACCTCGAGGCGCACGGCGCGATCGCCGCGGCGGGCGGCGCGGATCACCACGCGGCCGCCGGTCTTGGGGACGGCGTCGCCGGCGTTGAGGAGCAGGTTGAGCAGGACCTGGACGATGCGCTCGTGCGAGAGCGCGACCGCGGGCAGCGAAGGCGCGACGTCGCGGGTGAGCTCGAGGCTGCGGAACTCCTTCTGCGGCGTCACCAGCGCGACGACGTCGTCGATGGCGTCGCTCACCGAGCCGGCCACGGTGTCCTCGTCCCCCGCGCCCCGCGTGGCCGGGCGCGCGAAGTCGAGCAGATCGCGGAGGATGCGGTGCACCCGCTCGGTCTCGCGCTTCATGCGCTCGAGGAAGTCCTTCGCCTCCTTGTCGTCGAGGCCGCCGTCGAGCAAGAGGTCCTGGAAGCCGAGGATCGCGGCGATGGGGTTGCCGATCTCGTGCGCGAGGCCGGCCGCGAGCCGCCCCACCGACGCGAGCCGCTCCGAGCGGACGAGGCGCTCCTGGGCGCTCTCGAGATCGGCGGTGGCCCGCTCGAGCGCGGTGACCTTCTCGCGCAGCGCCTCCTCGTCGGCGCGGAGGCGCTCGGTCATGAGGCGGAGGCTCGCCCCGAGATCGGCGAGCTCGGCGGCGCCGGCGGCCGGGACCTCGAAGCGTCGGGCGCCGTCGGCGACGCGGCGCGCGGCGTCGGAGAGCGAGACCACCGGCCGCACCACCAGGCGCGTCATCGAGAGGTACGCGAAGACGAGCAGCCCGAACGCGACGATCCCGGTGTAGAGGGCGAAGAGGCGCACGAGCGGCGCCGACGCGACGGTCGACGGATCGGTGCGCACCAGCGCGGCCACGGGTCCCTCGGTCGGCCGAGGGCTGGGCACCACCACGAGCAACGCCGGGCCGCGCGCCGTGCGCAGCGTGCGCGTCTCCTCGAGCCCCGGCGCCGCCTTCTCGGGCAACCCCGCCGTCGCGTCGGGATCGCCCGCCCGGGCGACGCTCGCGCCGGCGGCGTCGTAGATCGCGATGGCCGCCACGCCCTCGTTGCCGAGCTGGGCGTCGAGCAGCGGGCCGAGCTCGTCGGCCCGTCGCGTCGCGCGCGCCTCGATCACGTGCCCGGCGATGGCGCGCCCGAGCGCGCGGGCGCTCGACTCGCGGACCTGGGTCATGCTCGCGCGCGTCAGGCTGGCGCTGGCGAAGAACAGGGCGACGAATGCCAGCACCAGGAGCGATCCCAGCGCGAGCAGGAGCTGGAGGCGGAGGCCGAGCCGCACGAGGCCGAGAGCTTAGGCCCGCGGCGGTTCGAGGCGCATCTACTTCGACGCCGCCGGCGGCCACAGCGCCGAGAGATCCAGCTCGATCGCGTCGAACGGGGGCACCCGCGCTCGCACGTCCCCGCGGTGCACGGTGGGCTTGCCCCACCTCCGCTTCGGTCCCAGCGCGAACACCTCGAGCGTCCGCTCGATGGGATCGACGAGCCACACGTGCCCGACGCCGTGCACCGCGTAGATGGGCATCTTCTCGTCTCGATCGACCTCCTCCGTCGACTTGCTCAGCACCTCGCAGACCCAGTCGGGAGGCAGCGTGAAGTAGGCCGTCTCCGGGAGCTCGCGCATGCGCTCCCTTCGCCAGCCGGCCAGGTCGGGGTTGATCGGCTCCTCGCGGACGAGGTGCACCTCCGGCTCGTCGAGGATCCACCATCCTCCGGGCCCGCCTTTGCCGCGACCAAACGGCCCGCCGAGCTCCACGCCGAGCGTCGATGACACGAAGGCGTGCTTCGGCGAGGGGCGCGGGAAGACGTGGAGCACGCCATTGACGATCATCGCCGCCTTGTTCGCCGGAACGGCGGCATACTCGGCGTAGGTCGCCTGGCGCCTTTCGGCGGGATCGCCCATGCCGGAGAGCATGCACCCGCCGAACGACGGGGCGCAAGCAGCTCACCCGGCCGTGTGCGGCCAGAGGCGTGCGGGAACCGGCCGTGGCCACCCGCCGCCCCCAGGGCCGACCGCGGGGGCGCACGTCTACGACGCCCCCGGCCGAAGGCCGAGGGAG
>CAYJPW010000234.1:0-13857 GCA_964372055.1 uncultured Polyangiaceae bacterium | reverse complement strand
CCCCCCCCCCCCCCCCCCCCCCCCCCCCCCCGCCCCCCCCCGCCCCCCCCCCCCCCCCCCACGGCCGGTTCTCGCGCTGAAAGAACCACCTACTCTCCAGGCTTCACCCCTGAACAGACGCGCCCCCGTCTCCTGCGCCCGTCGGCCACCGTTCGGGATTCAGCCCGGGCGCCGAGGTGTGCTATGAGACCCGCCCCGAGTTGACGGGGCTGCGTTACCTGCCTGGAGAGTTCATGCCGAGCGATGCGATTCAGTGCAAACCCCTCGAGGTCGCAGTCAGCGACCGGGGCATCGAGCGCGCCATCAAGGCCTTGAAGCGGAAGCTTGCGTCGGAAGGCGTGCTCCGTGAGCTGAAGATGCGCCGCCACTACATGAAGCCGAGCATCAAGCGCCGAAAGAAGCAGGCCGAGGCCGCCCGCAAGCGGCGCAAGCGGGCGAAGATGGACGCGGCCCCGCCGAAGGGCTGAGCTGGTCCCGTCCGGCCCGGCCGGACGGCGCAGTCGCAGGCTCTCTCGTATTCTTATCTCGCCGCGCGCGCTGCGGCCTCGCGGCCGCGCGCCAACGACGCCCGCAGCGCGTGGCTGGCGGGCCTGTGCGGCTCGACGTGCACGGCCACCGGCGCCGCGAACGCATGCGCATAGGCGTCCTTGGCCCGGTCGGCGAAGCCCTCCGAGGAGGCGAGCGCGATCGCCGCGATGCCGACGGCGAGCGCTGCGCAGTCGCGCACGAGCGCGCGGCGGAGCGCGCCGCATCCACGCGACGGGCAGCCGGCGATGACGCCGTGGAGCCGGTCCAGATCCTTGTACGCGTCGACGCCGAGCGCGGCGTGGTGCCAGACGAGCTCGCCGAGGCCGAGGTCGAGCGTCGTCGGCGCTGAGACGACGTGCGGCGATCCCGGATCGCGCGGCTGCATCGTCGTCGTCGCCTTCGCGGCGGCGCGCGCCCGGAGCCATGCGTCCCAGTCGAGCAGCGTGAGCGCGACGATCCCGACGAGCGCCCCGGCGGCGAGCCAGAGCGAGACGTCGGGGCGGAGCGGCGCCGCGTCGGGGTAGCTCGCCCACTCGGGGAGCGCGGCGAAGGATCCGAGCGCGACCGACGTCGCCACGGCGAGCCACACGCCGCGCCGGTCCGAACCGTCGACGAGCGAGTGCCGGCGCGCACGGCCGACGCGCCTCGCGGCCGCGAGGACGAGCGCGAACGCAGGGAAGAAGGCGATGCCGCAGTAGAGCCCGCTCGCGGCGCCTTCGGGCAGGCCGGCGGCGGACCAGCCGATGACGCCCACCGTCGCACCCACGATGACACCGGCTGCGAGGACCGCGACCGCCGCGACGAGGAGGCGACGCGAGAGGGTCGCGCTCGCACCGAGGCGCGTCACCAGGTGACCGAGACCGGCGGCGACCGTGGGCACGAGGATCGCGACGAGCGGCCGCGTGCCCGCATCGAGGCGGAGCGCGCCGAGCCGGAATCCATCCGCCACCATGAAGCCGCCCGCGAAGCCGGTGGCGGCATACGGCAGCGAGAGCGGATAGCGCGAAGCTCGGGGCGCGGACATGGCGGTTTGGAACGCGGACGCTTGCGGAGCTTGGACGCTCGCCGGACCGAAAGTGTTCCAGGAAATGACCCATCCTGGCGCGCAGGGAAGCGACGAAAATCATGCGCCCGCGAGCCCCCTCACGGGACGGTCGATCTTTGGCTCGGAGACGGCGGAAGCCCCGGATTCTCGGGGGTGATCGCGCGTCGGCGCCGACGCCGCCCTCGGCTCAGGCCGAGCGGCGGTGTCCGGCCGAGCTCGGGGGACCGTCCGAGTCGCTCCACTCTTCCGCGAGCGTCAGCGTGGCCGCGTTGTCCGCGACCTGCTCGAGGAAGCTCCGCCGGAGCGCCGGATCCGCGATCTTGTCGGCGCGCTCGAGGACGCTGCGGCGCGCGGAGGCGACGGCCTGGCTCGCGCCGGGGAGATCGCCGGCGAGCCGGCAGATCTCGGCGTACACCAGGCGCACCAGCGACTCGCCCTCGTCGACGTGGCCGAGCGCGCCCAAGAGGCCGATCGCCTCGCGCGCCGCGGTCAGCGCCGCCGGGATGTCGCCCTGGAGCGTGCGCGCGCGCGCCAACGTCGCCAGCGCGTGCGGGCGCGCCGGAGGCGCGATCGAGAGCAGGTCGGCGGCGACCGACGCCTCGTGCGCGGCCTCGTCGACGTCGCCGGCGAGGAGGTGGATCTGCGCGAGGCGGACGCGCGACATCCCCTCCATCCGCGGGCTCGCGAGCGTGCGCAGGATCTCGACGCTCTCGCGCTCGAGCGCGCGCGCCTCCTCGATCATCCCGCACACCGCGAGGACGCCGCCGAGCTGCTGCTTCGCGGTGGCGATCAAGGTGAGCGCGCCCATGCGCTCCGAGGCGAGGAGCGCCTCGCGCAGCGTCCGCTCCGCCTCGCGGTACGCGCCCACGTAGGCGAACGACTCGCCCAGGTTGACGCGCTGCATGCAGGCGTTGCGGAGATCGCCGACGCGCTCGAAGCACTCGGCCGCGGCCGCCCAGCGCTCGAGGCGGCCGCCGGGATCGCCCGAGACCGCCGCGCGGATCGCGAGCGCGCGCTCGACCCAGGCCTGCGCGGTCGCGTCGTCGGGCACGTCGGCCGCCCGATCGCAGAGCCATTCGAGGAGCGGCTCGGCGATGTCGTAGCGGCCGGTGAAGAGGAGCCGGCCGGCGGCGTGCGCCACCGCGACGAGCTGCGCGCCGGCGGCGCCGCTCTCGGGCTCGAGCGCGAGGAGCTCGCGCGTGAGCGCTTCGAGATCGGCGGCGCGCCCGAGGATGCCCCGCGCGTTGGCGACCTGGCCGGCGGCGCCGAACCAGCGCGCGCTCGCGCGGGGCAGCCAGCGCATCGCCTCGAGCCCGGCCGCCTCGGCCTCGGCGGGGCGGCCGCGCCAGCGCTGGGCCTCGGCTTGGACGAGGAGGAGCGCGCCGAGGTCCTCGCCGCCTGCCCCGCACGCGAGGCCCTTGCCGGCGCGCTCGAGCGCGACCTCGAGATCGTTGCCGTCGAGGGCCTGGTCGGCGGCGCGGAGGTACCAGACGACGGCGCGTCCAGGCTCGGCGCCGCGCTCGAAGTGCTCGGCGAGGACGCTGGGATCCGTCTCGCCGATCGCCTCGAGCCACGCGGCGGCGAGGCGGTGGCCGAGCGCTCGATCGCCTTCGGTGAGGGTCGCGTACGCGGCCTCGCGGACGAGGGCGTGGCGGAACGCGTACTCGGTCTCGCCCGAGAGCCGTGACGAGGCGCGCGGCGAGACCATCTCGCGCTCGACCAGGTCGGCGATCCAGTGCCCGAGCTCGGCCTCGCGCGGGCCGCCGAGGAGCGCGCGTACGCCGCCGAGCCAGAAGACGCCTCCGAACACGCTCGCGGCGCGGAGGACGCGGCGGGCGTCGGCGCCGATCCGCTCGAGGCGCGCGTGGACCATCGCGAGCACGGTCTCGGGCGCCCTGTCGAGCGATCGCGACGGCTTGGGCTCGGCGCCGGGCGTCGCGTCGGCGACGGCGCGGATCAGCTCCTCGAGGTAGAAGGCGTTGCCCATCGCCTGGGCCACGACCCGCTCGACGACCTCGTGCGCCACGTCGTGACCGAGCACCGCGCGCACGAGGCGCTCGCACGCCTTGGGCAAGAGCTCGCCGAGCGGCTGCTCCTGCAGGCCGCGTTCGGTCCAGAGCATGGGGAACTGCTCGTGCACCTCGGGACGGCCGAGCGCCAGCACCATCAGCGGCCGGTCCTTGAGGTTGCGGAGGGCGGCGTCGACGAGGCGCACGCTCGGCAGATCGCCCCAGTGCAGATCGTCGAGGACCAGCAGCATCGGGCCGCGCGCGCACTCGGCGGCGAGCAGGTCCTCGAAGGCGCGGCGGAGCTGATCGCCCATCAGCACCGGATCCTGGCGGGCGGCGCGGAGCTGGATGCTCGACTCGTCGGGGAACGGCACGCCGACGAGCTCGCCGATGAACTCGGCGACGCGATCGAGGTCGGCCGGAGGGACCGATTGCGCCAGGCGATCGCGGAGCCTCTGCTGGCGCACCGGCGCCGGCTCGCCCTCGAGCACGCCGGCGGCGCGGCGGATCGCCGGCGCGATCATCCCGAACGGCGATCCGGCGCGCATCGGGTCGCCGCGGCTCTCCCAGATCTCGAGGCGGGTGCCCTCGCCCTCCCCGCGCCGGAGCAGGCGCCCGATGATCTCGTGGCGGAGGCGCGACTTGCCGACCCCGGCGGCGCCGGTGACGAGCACCGCGCGCGCGACCGGCTCGCCCACGCACTCGTCGAAGGTCGCGAGCAGCGCGCCGAGCTCCCGCTCGCGCCCCACGAACGGCGTCGCCTTGCCGAGGAGCGTGCGCCCGGCGTCGACGGGCTCGCCCTCGCCGAGGAGCTCGCGCGCCGACGCGTCGCCGCCGATCCGGAAGCGCCCCTCGAGCAGGGCCGCGGTCACCTCGTCGAGGCGGATCGGGGGCTCGGGGGCGGAGCCCTCGACGGCGGCGGGCCGCGAGACCGAGTCGGGGCCCGGGCGCGCGGCGTCGGCGCCGCTCCGCCGCGAGCTCGGCGACTGCTCCACCTGCTCGCGCCGGAGACCGCGGGCGAGCCGCGTCGCGCGATCGATGACCTCGCCCACCGGGCGATCCGTGACGAGGCCGCGGCCGGTCGCCAGCCCGATCGCGGCGTGCGGCACGACGGCGCGCATCGCCAGCGCGCTCCGCGCCGCGCGCACCGCGAGATCGCTCGCCGATCCCGCGCCGGTGAGGGTGGCGACCGCCGAGCCGTCGAAGAGAACGGCCACGCGGGCGCCGTGCGCCTCGACCGCGGCGCGGAGCCGCTGCTCCGTCGAGGCCACGCCGGGCGCTCGGGCCTCGTCGATGGTCTGCTCGCTCTCGGGCACCCGATCCGGGTAGGTCGCGTCGGGGCCCGCGAACGCCGACACCGCGCGGGCGGCGACGACGACGCTGACCAGCCGCTGCTCGGTGCCGGTGAGGCGCGGCGGCCCGACGGGCGCGGGGACGCGGCGCTCCTCGTCGAGCCCCTCGAGCGCCGCGAGCGCCTCGGCCACCGCGCGCGCGTCGGCGGGCCGGGCGTCGGGGTGCTTGGCGAGCATCTGGGCGATGAGCCCGTCGAGCGCCGCCGGGATCTCGGGGCGGAGCTCGCTCACGCGCGGCGCCGCTTCGAGGACGACTTTGGCGACCACCGCGATCATGTCCTCGCCCTCGAAGGCGCGACGCCCGGTGAGGCATTTGAAGAGGACGCAGCCGAGCGAGAAGACGTCGGCGCGCGCGTCGATGTGCTTCTGCCCCTGCGCCTGCTCCGGCGCGAAGTAGCCGGGCGTGCCGATCACGTTGCCCACGGCGGTGAGCGACGTGGCGAACCCGGCGAGGCGCGCCAGGCCGAAGTCGATCACCTTCACGCGCTCGAGATCGCCGTCGGGAAGGAACAGGTTCGACGGCTTCACGTCGCGGTGGATGACGCCGCGCGCGTGCGCGTACCCGAGCGCCTCGGCGGCCCGCGCCACGACGCGCACGCTCTCGCCGACCGAGAGGCCGGTGCGGACGAGCCGCTGGTTCAGGTCCTCGCCCGAGAGCCACTCCATGGCGAGGTAGTGCTGCCCACCGGGCGTGGAGCCGTGCGCCACGTAACGGACGATGCCCGGGTGCGCGAGCTCGGCGATGGCGCGGGCCTCGCGGGCGAAGCGCTCGGTCTCGAGGCCGCCGCGCATGACCTTGAGGGCGACGGGGTCTCCGGTGAGCCGGTCCTTGGCGCAGTAGACCGAGCTCGTGCCGCCCGAGCCGGTCTCGCGCTCGATCTCGAAGCGCTGGGCGAGGATCGAACCCGGCTCCACGGCGGCGAGTATCGTCCCCGGCGTCGGCCTCGTCCAGGCACGGCGGAGGCTACTTGAGCCCGGTGACCTTGCCGTTCGCGCTCGTCTGCGTCTTTCCGGTCACCTTCGCGCCGAGGATGGCCACCTCGGCGTTGACGCCGGCGACGATCGCCGTCGTGGTCCCGGTGATGCTTCCGCCGCGAACGGCGACCTTGGCGTTCATCCCGGCGTCGATGGCGACCGGGGCGGAGACGGTGACGTCGACGAGCTCGAGCCGGCAGTTCCCGGTCGCCTTGATGGCCGGACCGGCGCTCAGCGAGGCCGTGACACCCTCGATTCTGACGTTGTCGTTGCCTCCGCAGGCGAACGTCGACTTGCCGTCCCAGCTCGCGGCCGACCCGCCGCCCGGGGCCGCGGCGGCTGCGCCCGATCCGGACGGGTTCATCTGCAGCCACACGTAGATCCCGATGCCCGCGAACGTGACGAGGATCACGAGCAGGATCACGCCCCCGATCACCAGACCCCAGATCTTCTGCTCGGCCTTCTGCTTGACCCGGTTCTCGAGCCGGCGCGTGTCGATGCCGCCGGACGAGCCGATGTCGATGGGCACCCCATCGACGCGGAGCCGCACGCCGATGTCGGGCAGGTTGCCCTGCGGGCGCGGCGGAGGGCCGAAGCCGAGCTGCTGCGCGAAGATGGCGTTGAACTCGGGGTTGTTCCCGCCGCCCGGCGCCTCGACGTGGATGGGCGTGAGCGAGCCGCCGCCGTTCTGGTAGAGCGCGAGGCAGCGCGTGCATCGCGCGTACTGTCCGCCGCCCGCGAGCTCCAGCCCACCCCCGCACGCGAGACACTGCATCGCCCGCCTCCGGCTTGGAGGCGCGGCGCCTCCGGCGGCGGAAGGCTAGGCCGACCGGCCGCCGGGAGGCAACGGGCGCTCGGTCGCCTCGATCCGACGATCGCGCGGAGCGGGAGCGCGCTCGCGCAGCGCCACGGGACGGCGTCCGGGGCGGGGCGCGCGACCCGACCCCGGACGTGAGCCCGTCGCTTGCTTCAGCGGCCCGGCTTGGGCGCGGGTGCCGGAACCTCGTCCTTGAAGGCGATGGCGGCCTTGACCTCCACGAGCGCGAGGTTCGCCGCTTCGAGCGCCTTGAGGCGATGCCCGCCGAACTCGCCCTTGGCCTTGGTCAGCTGCGCGATGGCTCCCTCGAGCTTGTTCTGGGCGCCCATCATGTGCGGCTCGGGCCCGGCCTCGGCCGGCAGGATCGAGTTCCCCACCACGAGCGCGAGCGCGCCCGTCGCCACCAGTCCGTACACCTTCCAGAAGTTGACCTTCTTCATAGCGCTCCTCGTGCTCTCGGGTCCGACCGATGGGGATCCTACGTGAGCGGGTCCGGAATCCCCCATCCCAGCCTCCGATTGGTGCGAGCGCCGCCCACCTCCGCCGCCTGGACGCGCGACACGCGTAAGCCGCCGCGCCATCTCCACGTTGCCCCTCCATGGTCGACGTTGGGCGGGCAATTGACCCGACCGCAGCGAAGCGGAGGGCGGGTGTCCGGGCGGCGATAGCCGACCGGCAATTGCCCGGGGGGTTTGGGGGCGGAGCCCCCATGTTGGGGAGGCAATTGGCCCGACCGAAGCGAAGCGGAGGGCGGACCGGCAATTGCCCGGGGGGTTTGGGGGCGGAGCCCCCAAGTTGGGCGATGCATCGGAAGCGTCGGGCCAGACGTCTCACCAGGTGACCCTCCCGTGAGCCGCTTCGCCCCACCCCTCGCCGCCTCCTGGTCAGCTAGTGGACCGTCCTCGGCAGGCCAGGAATACTCGGGCCGCATGGAGCGCGGGGACCGCATCGCGCAGCGCTTCGAGATCGAGCGCCTGGCCGGCTCCGGCGGGATGGGCGACGTCTACCGCGCGCTCGACCACCGGACCGGCTGCCACGTCGCGGTGAAGCTCATGCAGGGCGACGATCGCGAGGTCGCTCGGCGCTTCGCCCAGGAGGCCACGCTGCTCGAGGAGCTGGTCCACCCGGGCGTCGTGCGCCACGTCGCACACGGCGTCTCCGAGGCGGGTCGCCTCTACCTGGCGATGGAGTGGCTCGACGGAGAGGACCTCGGCCAGCGGCTCGAGCGCGAGGGCCTGAGCATGGCCGACAGCCTCCGGCTCGTGGCGCGCGCGGCCGACGCGGTCGGGGCCGCCCACGAGCGCGGGATCGTGCACCGCGATCTCAAGCCGTCGAACCTGTTCCTCGTGGACGGCGCCGTCGACGCGCTCCGCGTCCTCGATTTCGGCGTCGCGCACCAGGGCGCGTCGACGCTCGCCGCCACCGGCACGGGCACGCTGCTCGGCACGCCGGCGTACATGGCGCCCGAGCAGGCGCGGGGCGAGCGCGCCATCGACGCGCGCGCCGACGTGTACGCGCTCGGGGCGGTGCTCTTCGAGTGCCTCACCGGGCGGACGCCGTTCGTGAGCGAGTCGATCATGGGGCTGCTCGCGAAGGTGCTGCTCGAGGAGGCGCCCCGCCTTCACACGCTCGTGCCCGACGTGCCCGCCGCGCTCGACGCCCTCGTCGCCCGCATGCTCGCCAAGGAGCCGGAGGGGCGCCCGCGCGACGGGCGGACGCTGGCGCAGGAGCTCGCGGCCCTCGGCGAGCTCGATCACGACGCGCGCCCCTCGCCCAGCGCGCCGCCTTCGGCGATCACCGGACGCGAGCAGCGGCTGCTCTGCGTGATCCTCGCCGGCGCCGCCGCGCGCGGCGACGGGCTCGCAGGCAGCGGCGAGGACGGCGCCGACACGCCCGCCGACCTCGATCCGGCGTCGATGGCCAAGACGATGACGCCCGAGGAGGCGACCGGCGAGCTCGACGCGCTGCGCGTCGCCACGGCGCGCTTCGACGCCCGCGTCGAGCTCCTCCTCGACGGCTCGGTGCTCGCCACGCTCTCGTCCTCCGGCGTCGCCACCGATCAGGCGGCGCGCGCCGCCCGCTGCGCGCTCGCGCTCCGCGCCATCCTGCCCGACGCGCCCATGGCGCTCGCGACGGGGCGCGGCGTGATGGGCGCGCGCTGGCCTGTCGGCGAGGTGATCGAGGGCGCCGCGTCGCTGCTCGCCGCGCCGGAAGAGGCGCCGCGGCTCTCGGGGACGATCGCGAAGGCGGTGATCGCCGGCCTGCGGCCGATCCGGATCGACGAGACCACCGGAGGCCTGCTCGACGGGCGCTTCGAGGTCGGCGGCGACACGCGCGGGCTCGAGCTCCGCGGCGAGCGCGAGACGGTCGACGCCGAGCGCCGCGTGCTCGGCAAGGAGGTGCCTTGCATCGGCCGGGATCGCGAGCTCGCGGCGCTCCACGAGGAGCTCGAGCGCTGCATCTTCGAGCCCATGGCCCAGGCGACGCTCGTCACCGCGGCGGCCGGCGTGGGCAAGAGCCGCCTCGCGCGCGAGTTCGTCGAGGAGGCGCGGCGGCGTCACGATCTCGAGGTGTGGATCGCGCGCGGCGATCCCACCGCCGCCGGCACGCCGCTCGGCCTCTTGTCCGAGGCGATCCGCCGCACCGCCGGCGTGGTCGACGGCGAGCCCCTCGACGTCAAGCGCCAGAAGCTCCGCGCCCGCGTGCGCCGCACGCTCGGCGGCGACGCCGCCGACCGGGTCACCGACTTCCTCGGCGAGCTCGTGGCCGTTCCCTTCCCGGACGAGGACCGCGTCGAGCTCCGCGCCGCCCGGCGCGACGCGATGCTGCTCAACGACCAGATGCGCCGCGCCTTCGAGGACTGGCTCGACGCCGAGAGCGCGGCGCAGCCGGTGCTCATCGTGCTCGAGGACCTGCATTGGGGCGATCTCCCCAGCGTCCGCTTCCTCGACTCGGCGCTCCGGCGCTTGCCCGACCGGCCGTGGATGGTGCTCGCGCTGGCGCGGCCCGACGTGCGCCAGGTGTTCCCCCACCTCTGGGCCGAGCGGGGGCTGCACGAGGTGAGGCTCGGCGAGCTGACCAAGAAAGGGAGCGAGGCGCTCGTCCGCCGCGTCCTCGGGGACGGGCTCGCCCCGGAGCGGGTGCGGCGGCTGGTGGAGCTCGCGGCCGGCAACGCGTTCTACCTCGAGGAGCTGATCCGCTCGGTCGCGGCGCGCGGCGAGGACGACACCGCCGAGCCGCCGGGGACGGTGCTGGCCATGGTGCAGGCGCGCCTCGAGGGCCTCGAAGGCGAGGCGCGCCGCGTACTGCGCGCCGCGAGCGTGTTCGGCCAGGTGTTCTGGCGCGGGGGCGTCCTCGCGCTGCTCGGCGGGAGCGAGCGGACCACGCAAGGAGGCGGCTGGCTCTCCGAGCTCGTCCAGCGCGAGCTCATCGAGCGGCGTCGCGAGTCGAACTTCCCCGGCGAGGAGGAGTACACGTTCCGGCACGCGCTGGTGCGCGACGCGGCGTACGCCACCCTCACCGAGGCGGACCGCGCGGTGGGGCACCGCCTCGCCGGGCAATGGCTCGAGCGCGCCGGCGCGCTCGACCCCAACGTGCTCGCCGATCACCTCGAGCGCGGCGGCGATCCGCGCGCCGCCGTGACCTGGTACCGCCGCGCCGCCCAGCAGGCGTTCCGGGGCAACGACTTCGAGGGCGCGCTGCGACGCGCCGACAAGGCCATCGCCTGCGCCGGGCAGGGCCCCGCCCCGCGCGCGTCGGTGCCCGCGGCTTCGTCGAGGATCTCCGCCATCCTGGCGCCGCGCGCGGCGCGCACCCTGATCCAGGGGCAGGCCCCCGCGCCGCCGCCGCCGAGCGCGGACGACGAGACCATCGGCGAGCTCTTGCTGCTCTCGGCCGAGGCGCACAAGTGGCGCGGCCAGTTCGGCGAGGCCGAGGCGCGGGCGCGCGAGGCGATGGACAAGCTCCCGGCGGGGAGCCCGCCGTGGTTCGCGGCCTCGGGCGAGCTGGCGCTGGCGAGCGGGCGGGTCGGCCGCCGCGACACGCTGGCCCAGCTGGGCGTCGATCTCACGGCGCGGGCGCGCACCCGCGCGCCGAGCCCCATGCAGGTGGTCGCGTCGGCGCGCGTCGCGGTGGAGCTGTTCGTCGCCGGGCTCGTCGATCTCGGCGACGATCTGCTCGACGCGATCGAGGACGCGAGCGGCGAGGTGGCGGAGCGCGAGCCGGCCGTGGCGGCGCGGCTCGCGGGGGCGCGCTCCTGGCGCGCGCTCATGGCCGGCGATCCCGCGGGCTACCTCCGCCTCGAGCAGGAGGCGGCGCTCGCCTACGAGCGCGCCGGCGACGTCCGCAACGCGTGCCTCGCCCGCGCCAACGCCGGGTACGCGGCCGTCGAGATGGGCGCGTACGCCGACGCCGAGCAGAGCCTGCGCGAGACGCTCGCCGCCGCCGAGAAGATGGGCCTCTCGGCGATCGCGGCCGGGGCGCGCCAGCACCTCGGGCGCGCGCTCGGGATGCGCGGGATCGTCGCCGAGGCGCGCGAGGTCCAGCGCGAGGCGCTGCGCGTGTTCACCGACCAGGGGCACCGCCGGATGGAGGCCGGCTCGCGCATCCACCTCGCCGAGCTGGCGCTCTGCGAGGGCGACCTGGCCGGCGCCGAGGACGAGGCTCGCCGCGCGGTCGAGGCCGCCGCGCGGGTCCCGGCGACGCGGGCGTACGCGCTCGCCGCCCTCGCGCGCGTGCTGCTCCGAGAGCGCCCCTCCGAGGCGCGCGCGGCGGCGAAGGAGGCGATGGACACGCTGGGATCGCTCGGCGGCGTCGAGGACGGCGAGGCGCTGGTGAGGCTCGTCTACGCGCAGGCGCTCCGCGCGACGGGCGATGCCGCCGGCGCGCGCGGCGCGATCGAGGCGGCGCGGGCGAGGCTGCTCGGGCGGGCCACGAAGATCCAGGACGCCGCGTTCCGGGCGAGCTTCCTCGAGCGAGTGCCCGAGAACGCGCGAACGCTCGCGCTGGCGGACGCGTGGTGCGGCTGAAGGGCCGGCCGTGGGCTCGCCGATTCGGGCGCTCCGGCGCACGGGAAGTGGCCGGCAATGTGCCGCGCTCGAGCGCTCGAAGATCAGGTCGCCGAGGCTTTGCGCCTGCGCGATCGGACGAGCAAGACCAGGCCGATCACCGCGAGGGGCAACGGGCCGACGCCCGCGCCGAGGATCCAACCGGCGATGCGGAGGCCGCCGCCGCTGCCGCGCATCTCGGCGAGGTAGGCTTCATGCGTGCCGGGATACAGCTCGACGCGCTCGAGAACGCGGTCCGCCTGGAGGCGCAGAGGACCCTCGACGTCCTCGATGCTGCCGGCGACGAAGACGTGCATTCCGGCGTCGATCGTCGACTCGCTGACCGAAAAGCTCGTCGAGCCATCGTGGAGCTCCGCCCTGGCCCTGTCGATCTCCTGACGGGTGACCCCGAGCCGTGGCGGCAGCTCCGTCATGCCTTCGACGCGGGACAGCCGGGGAGCCCAGCGCTCGATCGGCAGCTGGAGGCGACGGTCACCGACGGCGATCTCGACGTTCGCCGGACCGACGCGGCGGGTCACGATCAGCTTGCTGTCGTGCGCCGGGCGGTCGTGAATGTCGCGGTAGCTGCTGACGACGAAGACGGATGCAAGCGCTGCGAGACAGGGCTTCTCGCTGTACGGTGCGGTGACGGTAGGCCCCGCCACGATCGTGCCTTCGACGCGGACGTCGGCGCCGCGCTCGAGACGGGTGGCGGGCGTGCTGAGGTGCTCGGCCTGCGCCAGCTTTTCGGTGCCGGCGGCGTGCATGGAGGTGCCGGCAATCAACCAAGCCGTCAGCCAAACGACAGCGAGACCGAGGAGGATGGCGAGCGTCTTCGTCATGTTGGTTTGGGGGCCTCGAGCATGCCATGTGCCCGAGGCGAGGACATCGTCTGCCGCTTTGCGGGCCCCCCTCGGTGGCCCCCGCTACGGAGGAGAGGCGACGAGAAGAAGAGCCGAGCCGGCCGGGCCGTCGACCGGGATGCCCCCCTTCGTCGGACCGTCGTCCATCGACCATGGAGCTCACCCGCGCGGGAAGTACGAGCGCAGCTCGGCGGGGAGATCCCACGGCGTGACGCCGGACGTGTCGAGCGGACGCGCGGAGTGCGTGTTCCAGAAGAGCACCGTCTCGCCGGCGAGCGCGGCGGCGTCGTCGGCGATCGCCGCCAGGGCCTTGCCCGTGTAGGTCGTCTCGAGCGTGAGCCCGGCGGCTCCGGCGGCGAGCTCGACCGCGGCGCGGCCCTTCGCCGTGGCGACGCCGTAACCGCCCCCGAGCTGTCGGCCCTCGATGCGGATCCCCACCTCGGCGGGCGTCATCGCCGGGAAGGAAGGGTCGAGGCCTCGCAGGTGATCGACCGTGGCGGCGACGGTCGCGGCGAGCGCGGCGGCGCTCGAAGTGCTCGGGCTCGAGGCGCGCACCGCGACGACCTTCGTGGAGAGACTCGCCGCGCGGAGGCCGACGGCGAGCCCGGCGGCGCTGCCCATCGTGCCCATGGCGAGGAAGATCCGTGACGGCGTGGGGAGCAGCCCCTCCTCGATCTGCTCGGCGAGCTCGAACGCAGCGTTGACGAACCCGACGTTGCCCTCCGGCGACGTGCCGCCGGCCGGGATGATCCAGGGCACGGCGCCGGGATCGCGCGCCGCGAGCAGGCGCCTCGCCGCCGCCTCGCCACCCTTGGCGCCGCGAGCGAGCGCGATCTCGGCGTTCGCCGCGCGCGCCGCGAGCAGCGCGCGTCGCACCTCGTCGCTCGGCGGCTGAGGCAAGAGCAGGAGCAGCGTCGCGAGGCCGACGCGGCGCGCGTAGAGGGCCGTCGCCACCGCGTGGTTCGAGCCGACGGCGCCGAAGGTGACCACGGTCGTGGCGGACGCCGACAGCGCTCGCCCGAGCAAGAGCTCGAGCTTGCGAGGCTTGCCTCCGCCGTACTCCTCGCCGGTGAGATCGTCCCGCTTGATCCACAGGTCGCCGACGCCGAGGCGGCGCCCGAGCGCGCCGGCGCGCGAGGCGGGGCCGGGGAGGCGCAGGCCGAGGGCCACGCGCGCCAGGCCCTCGCCCACCCGCGGGTATGCGCGGAGCAGCGGCAGCGTCT
>CAYJPW010000233.1:0-13905 GCA_964372055.1 uncultured Polyangiaceae bacterium | reverse complement strand
GCTCCGCGCTCGCCGGCGGCGCGGGCTCGGCCGTCGCGGCCGCCGTCACGCGCGGCGTGGGCGCGGCGGCCGGCGTCGGCGTCGCGGCGGGAGGCTCGCCTCCGAGCGTGTGCGTCGAGACCTCGACCTGCGGCTTGGTGCGCGTGAGCAGGAGCGCGCCGACGCCGATGCCGGCGAGCGCGATCAACGCCGCCGCGATCACCGCCGGCTTCTTCTGCCGCGGAGGCGGCGCGAAGGCGTGCAGGTCCGGCACGTCGAACGAGGCGGGCGTGACCGGCGCGCCGCCGGGCGTCGAGATCGGCACGCCGGTGATGCCGGAGATCGGCTTGCTCCCGTCGAGCGAGATCGCGCTCACCTCCGAGATCGGCGGGATCGGCGCCGTCGACCCGTCGAGCGTCGGGCCCGATCCGCGCGCGTTGAGCTTGCGCTGCTCGGTGCGCTCGTCGGCGAGCCGGATCGCCTCCTTGATCGCGGCGCGGCGCTTCTCCGCCTTGTCGCCGACGACGCTGCGCACGAACGCGCCGAGCTCCTGATCGCCGTCCCCCGCGGCCGTCAGCTCGGCGAGCGCCTTCTCGAGGGCGCGCGCGAGCTCGAGCATGTTCGGGAACCGCTTGGCCACGTCCTTCTCGAGCGCCTTGAGGATCGCGGCGTCGAGCGCGGGCGTGCATTTCGGGTTGATCGTGCTGGGCGCCGGGACGGGCGCCGGGTCGCAGATCTTGTGCAGCGTCGCCATGTCGTTCTCGCCGCGGAACGGGTGCTTCCCCGTGACCGCCTGGTAGAGGACGATGCCGAGCGCGAACACGTCGGTGCGCCGGTCCACCGGCTTGCCGAGCGCTTGCTCGGGCGACATGAAGGGGACCTTGCCCTTCACCTGACCGACCTGGGTGTGCGACTGGTCCGCCTGGCTCGTCGCCTTGGCGACGCCGAAGTCGACGATCTTCACCACGCCGTCGTAGGTGATGAGGATGTTCTGCGGAGAGACGTCGCGGTGGACGAGGCCGACGAGGTCGCCGCCCTCCTTCTTGAGCTCGTGGGCCGCGTGCAGGCCCTGGGCGGCGTGGAAGCAGATGCGCGTCGCCACCCCGATGGGGATGCCGCCCTTCTGGCGCGACGCCTTCTGGATGGCGCTCATCGGCTCGCCATCCACCCACTCCATCACGATGTAGAGGATGCCCTCCTGCTCGCCCAGATCGAGGATCTCGCAGACGTGCGGGTGGCGGATCTGCGAGGCGAGCTCCGCCTCGGCGAGGAACATCTCCTCGAACTGGGCGTCGTCGGTGAGCGCCGGCAGCATCGACTTGACCGCGACGGTCTTCTGGAAGCCGCGGGTGCCCTTCATGCGGGCAGCCCACACGACCGCCATTCCCCCCTGCGCGATGGGCAGCAGGAGCTCGTATCGACCGAGGGTGTGACCCGCGCCGACGTCGCCGAGGCTCTTCACTGGCTTACCTGGAAGGTTCGCAGAACAACCCATCCGCTACAAGTTCCGGGCCTCACGAACCGGCGCAAAGGGGCGCGCTTCTACTACCCTTGGCTACGTCGGCGACATGACGCCCAACGCGCGCCTCGGTCGCGAGCGGGTTCTGCCCCCGCGGCCCCGAAGCGGAAGAAGCGTCGGACGCCGGGCTCGAGATGCGTCGGTCGGACGAACGCCCGACACCTCCTCAGCCGGGCGCGATCCTGCCGAGGAGCAGCCGCGCCAGCGCCTCCGCCTTCGGGACAAGGGTGTCGATCTCGATCCGCTCCTCGCGCGTGTGGAAGCCGGAGCCGCGCGGGCCGAGGCCGTCGATCGAGGGGATCCCGATGGCCGCGGTCGAGCTCGCGTCGGATCCGCCGCCGAGCAGCGGCGCCTCGCCGTCGCCGAGGCCGGCCGCGCGCGCGCACGCGGCGTACTCGGCGCAGAGCGCGACGTTGGCGTCGGTGCGTTCGAGCGGGGTGCGGGCCAGCCCACCCTCGACGCGGATCGAGGTGCCCGGCAGCGACGCCGCGGCGTCGGTCGCGGCCTGCACGAGCGCGGCGAACGTCGCCTCGCCGTCGGCCGAACGGACGAAGCGAAAGTCGACGAGCGCCTCGGCGTGATCGGGCACCGTGTTCTTGCCCTGCCCGCCGCTCGCTTTGCCGACGTTCACCGTGACGCCGCGATCGTAGTCGGTGAGCGACTGTGCCCGGTCGATGAAGCGCGCGAGAGCCCAGATCGCGTTGCTCCCCTCGCGGTGCGCGTTGCCCGCGTGGGCGGCGCGGCCGGCGGCGACGGCGGTGGCGCTGCCGGTGCCCTTGCGCTGGGTGATGATCGCGTCCTTGGCGCGGCCCGCCTCGAGCACGAGCGCGCAGGCCGCGCCGCCGACCTCACGCTGGAGGAAGGGGCGCCCCTCGGGCGAGCCGATCTCTTCGTCCGAGACGATCACGAAGCGCACCGGGAGCGCGCCGAGCGCGCCGGCCGCGGCGACGGCGCGGAGCGCCTCGATCGCGACGACGAGCCCGCCCTTCATGTCGAGCACGCCCGGCCCGCGGGCGATCGCGGGCGTGCCGTCCTCGCGGCGGAAGCCCTCGAAGACGCCGGGCGGGAAGACGGTGTCGAGGTGGCCCACGATGGCGATCGCGCCGGCGGAAGAGCCGGCGGCGGCGCGCGTCGCGGCGACGACGTGATCGGCGCGCGAGCTCGGCTCGCGCCGCACCTGCACGCCCTCGATCGCCGCGAGCTCGCGCGCGAGCAGCGCCGCCACTTCGTTCCCGCCGGCGAGGTTCTCGGTGTACGAGTTGACGAGGCAGAGCTCCTCGACGAGCCGGAGCATCGGCTCGCGTCGGTCGCGGAGGTACGCTCGAGCGCGCTCGATCACGGCGCCTATGCTAAAGCCTTTCGCATGAAGCGGTTCAAGGCATCCATCCTCGGAGGCAGCGGATACGGAGCCGCCGAGATCATCCGCCGCCTGCTCGTTCACCCCGACGTCGAGCTCGTCCGCGTCTCCTCGATCGATTACGTCGGCGAGAGCCTCGCCACCGCGCACCCGAACCTGGAGGGCCTGACCGACCTCACCTTCCAGAAGCTCGAGCCCGAGGAGGCCGCCGCGGGGATGGACGTCGTCTTCCTCGGCCTGCCGCACAAGGTCAGCGCCACCGTCGTGCCGCGCATCCTGCCGAGCGGCGCCAAGGTGATCGATCTCTCCGGCGACTTCCGCCTCAAGAACGCCGCGATGTACGAGCGCTACTACGGCGCCGCGCACCCGAGCCCCGAGCTCCTCAAGCGCGCCGTGTACGGCCTGCCCGAGCTCAACCGCGAGGCCATCCGCTCGGCCGCGCTCATCGCCTCGCCCGGCTGCTTCGCCACCGCGACGATCCTCGGGCTGCTCCCGCTCGCCAAGGCGCACCTGCTCGCCGGCCCGGTCGAGACCGTCGGCATCACCGGCTCGAGCGGGAGCGGCGCCGCGCCGCAGGCCGGCACGCACCACCCCGTCCGCGCCCAGAACCTGCGCACGTACAAGCCGCTCACCCACCAGCACGTCCCCGAGATCGCCGAGACGCTGGCGGCCGGCGGCGCCAAGCCGTTCGACCTGCACTTCGTCCCGGTGAGCGCGCCGCTGACGCGGGGCATCTTCGTCACCTCGTTCGTCAAGCTCGACCCGTCGGTGAGCAAGGACCAGATCAGGGACGCGTTCGCGCGCGCCTACGAGGGCGAGCCCTTCGTCCGGGTCCCCAAGAAGCGCCTCCCCGAGGTGGTCGCGGTCAGCGGCTCGAACTACGTCGAGGTCGCCTTCGAGTACGGCCCCGTCGATCACGGCGCGCGCACGGTCGCGTGCTTCTCGGCGATCGACAACCTCATCAAGGGCGGCGCCGGCCAGGCGGTCGAGTCGATGAACCTCGCGCTCGGCCTCGACGAGAAGACCTCGCTCGAGGACGCCGGGGGCTTCCCGTGATGATCGTGAAGCTCGGCGGCGAGGTGATCGGCGGGCCGCAGCTCGCGCCGGTCGCCGCCGATCTCGCCGCCGTCGCGCGCCGGGGCCGCCTCGTCGTGGTCCACGGCGGCGGCCCGCAGGCGTCGCGCCTCCAGGAGAAGCTCGGGCAGAAGCCGCAGCAGGTCGCCGGCCGCCGCGTCACCGATCCGGCGACGCTCGACGTGATGAAGATGGTCGTCGCCGGCCAGCTCAACGTCGACCTCTGCGCCGCGCTGCTCGCCGCCGGCGCGCGCCCGGTGGGCCTGCACGGCGCGAGCGCCCGTGTCATCGCCGCGACGCGGCGGCCTCCGCGTGTCTATGCCGGGGCCGGCCCGGAGCCGGTGGACCTCGGCCTCGTCGGCGACGTCACCGGCGTCGATCGCGCGCTCCTCGAGCTGCTCCTCGGCGGCGGCTACGTCCCGGTCCTCGCGTGCCTCGGCGCCGGGAGCGACGGGCAGGTCTACAACATCAACGCCGACGCGGTGGCGAACCAGCTCGCGGTGCTGCTCGGCGCCGACGGCCTCGTCCTCGTCAGCGACGTGCCCGGCGTGCTCCGCGACGTCGCCGATCCGGCCTCGCGCATTCCGCGGCTCACGATCGCCGAAGGGCGCGCGCTGATCGAGGGGGGCACGGTCACCAAGGGCATGATCCCCAAGCTCGAGGAGTCCTTCGCCGCCCTGGCCGAAGGGGTGAGGCGCATCCACATCGTCGGCCGCGTCGCGGCGGGCGATCTGGCGCGTGAGATCGAGGCGCCCGGCTCGGTCGGCACGGTCCTCGTCCCCTGACCGGGGCTCGCCCGGTTGACGGCGCGAACGGCGAGCGCAGACTCCCGGTGTGGCGTTCCCGCTCCGGGGTGTCGGCGAGGTCCAAGCGGCGGACGTGGCCATCGGGGCGGTCCTCTTCGGCGCCACGCTGACGATCTGCCTCTCGGTCGTCGCCTTCGTCCTGGTGCGGCTGCCGCGGGACTACTTCGCCGTCGACGGCGTGCCCGCGTTCTGGCCCGAGCGGCCGCCGTGGCAGCAGATCGCCGGGCGCGTCGGCAAGAACGTGCTCGGCGCGGTGCTCGTCGCGGTCGGCGTGGTGCTGTCGATCCCGGGCGTGCCCGGGCAGGGGCTGCTCACGATGCTCATCGGCGTGATCCTGCTCGACATCCCCGGCAAGCGCCGGCTCGAGCGGCGCATCGTCGCCTCGCCGCCGGTGCTGCGGGTGATCAACGGGCTGCGCGCGCGGTTCGGCAAGCCGCCGCTCTGGATGGGTGAGCCGCCGGCGCCGGCGGCCCCTCCCGCGCCCCCCGCCTGAGCGCGTCGTCGCGCCGATGCGCCCGCCTCGGGCCTGAGCTCGTCGTCGCGCCTGGCGCGGTCGCGGCGGCGTCAGGTCGCGGCCGCGCCGGGCGGCGCCGCGCCGGGCGGGCTGGCGGCAGGCTGGACGGGCTTCGCCGCGGCGGCTTCCTTGCGGCTCACCACCACGTGCCACGCGAACAGCGCCGCCCCGAGCGCGAAGGCGATGCCCGCCGAGATCCGCTCGCCCGGCGCGAGCAGCACGGAGCCGGCCAGGATGGCGCAGGTGAAAAGAGCTCTTCGTTCGGTGGCGTCCGGCATGGCAAGCTCGCTCGGGGGTCGATCGTCTCCGCAGCCCTGGGGCCGAGCCCCATCGCAGCGCAAGAGTAATGCTAGTCTCGCGACCTCTACCAGCCCCGTCGATCATGGATCCTTCCGAGAAAAAGGCCGATTCGCCCGGCGAAGACGAAGCTTCTCCCGCCGACAGGACCTCGCCCGAGCCGGAGGAGGCCGCGAGCGACGGCGGCCCGACCAAGACGGCCGACGAGCCCAAGGACGAAGGCCCGGTGTGGCCGGTGATCCGCGACACGTACCTGACCTTCGATCGCAGGACGCTGGGCTTCACCCGGATCCTGGT
The DNA here is from genome assembly GCA_964372055.1 of uncultured Polyangiaceae bacterium. Lineage (GTDB taxonomy): Bacteria > Myxococcota_A > Polyangia > Polyangiales > Polyangiaceae > CAYJPW01. The sequence goes on along the minus strand of CAYJPW010000233.1, from coordinate 8,062 downwards.
CGGGTTCCTGTTCGTGATGGACCTGTTCCGGCGTACGGCCGACTGGAACTGGATGTTCTCGACCGAAGGCGTGCTGCCCAACCACGTGAACCTGTTCCGGCCGCAGGCCAGCCAGGCCTTCTCGCTGGTGAACGCCTTCTCCACGCGCGGCGAGCTCGTCGCGCTCTGGATCATCGTCTTCCTGACGTTCGTCTGCCTGATGGTCGGCTACAAGACCAAGCTCGCGCAGATCCTCTCGGTCGTCTTCGTCTGCAGCATGGATGGGCGCGTCCTGCTCATCGAGAACGGCGGCTACGTCGTCTACAACCTGCTCGCGATGTGGACGGCGTTCCTCCCGATGGGGGACCGCTTCTCGGTCGACGCCATGCTCGCGTCGATGAAGCGCAGGCGCGAGCGCACCGCCGACGACTTGAACGACCGCACCGGGATGCTCTTGCCGGAGCAGACGGCGCCGTACGTCTCGCTCATGGGCCTCGTCCTGCTCGTGCAGCTGTCGGCCATCTACTACTTCAACGTCATCCACAAGACGGGCCCGGCGTGGAAGAACGGCACCGCCGTCCACTACGTCCTCTACGTCGACCGGATGGTGACGCCGCTCGTCGCGCACGTCCGCGACTACATCCCGAACTTCCTCATCCTCTTCATGACGAAGACGACGCTCGCCTTCGAGGCGGCGATCCCCGTCTGTCTGCTCTCGTCGCTCGGCAAGGTGTGGGCGCGCCGGCTCGCCGCGGCGATGATGAACGCCCTGCACATCGGCTTCGGCTTCGTCTTCGTCCTCGGCCCGTTCGCGTGGGCGCTGTGCACCTTCTCGACGCTGCTCTTCGGGACCGAGGACTGGGACCTCGCGGTCGCGACGATGAAGCGGCGGCACCGCGCCCGCGTCGTGCTCTTCGACCCGGGCTCGCCGGCGGCGCTGCTCCTTTGCCGGCTGCTCAAGCGCATGGACCGCTTCGAGCTGCTCACGTTCCAAGCCGCGGAAGGACTGCCCACCGGCATCGCCGTCGAGCGCGGCGCCAAGGGGTCGCGCGAGCGCCTCACGCGCGCGCTCGCGCTCGCCGACCTCGTGGCGGCGCTCCCGATCGGCGCCGCCTACGCCTGGATCGTGCGCCTCGCCGGGCCGCGGCACGCGGTCGACGCGCTGATGCGCGCGTCCGAGGGCGGACGACTCTCGCGCTTCTTCGGCCTCGAGCTCCCTACGCCCGCCGAGGCGGCGAAGCGCGGCGAGCCGTCGCCGCTCCGCCGCAAGGGGTGGAAGGCGATGCACGTGCTCCACGAGCTCGCGGTCGCGGCGATGTTCGCCGGCGCCGTGAACCAGGCGATGACCGAGCTCTGGTGCGTGAACCGCCGCATCAAGGTGGGCCAGCCCGAGCCGCTCCGCACGCTCGCGCACAAGCTCCGCTTCCTGCAGGGCTGGTTCATGTTCTCGCCGAACCCGGTGATGGACGACGGCACCATCGTGGTCGACGCGATCACCGTCGACGGCCGCCACATCGATCCCTTCACCGGCAAGGAGCCGAGCTTCGACCTCATCAACGCGAAGAGCCTGCTCCACAACCAGATCTGGTGCGACTACTTCAACCGCATCCACCTCCCGTCGAACACCGCCTACCGCGACGCGATGAAGGACTTCATGTACCGGCTGCCCGAGCGCACCGGCCGGCCCAACGACGCGATCGTCTCGGGCGAGGTCTTCTGGGTGCAGGACCAGAACCCGAAGTGGAACGAGACGCAGTCGTACAAGCAGGAGAAGCTGAAGCTCTTCTCGTTCGAGAACCGGGAGGTGAAGAACGAGCCGCGGACGCCCCAGCCGCAGGCCAGGCTGCCCCTGCCGGCCGCGAGCCCCGCGGGGGCTCCGCGCGAGCCGGTCGCGCCGCCTCCGTCCCCTCTGTCGCCCCCGTCCCTTCCGTCCCCTCCAGCCAGCGAAGCGCCGAGCCCCGGCCTGGCCGGCGAGGAGAGCGTCCAGTAGGCTACTGCTTGACTCGGGCGGCGCCGCGGGTAGAGTGCGCCCTCCGTTCGGGCCTGTAGCTCAGCTGGGAGAGCGCTAGAATCGCACTCTAGAGGTCTGGGGTTCGATCCCCCACAGGTCCACCGCCGGAATCTTTCGTTTTCTTCCTTCACCCCGCGGCGACTCCGCGGATCGCGCTCGGCGAACCGCAAGGTTCTGTGGCTCCGCAGAGAGGCACGGGCGACCAAGCGGTCGGCCTCGTCGCCGCGGGCGCGGCTCGCGAATCGGCGCGTCAGCGCAGTCCACCTGGGCCGTGGGATCGCTCGTGACCCCCGTCGAGACGATCCGCTGCAACTTCTGCGACGGCCCGGCGCACCCCGCCACCGGGTGCGTCTACACGCCGCGCGTGATCGCGTGCCGGGCTTGCGTGGTCGAGTTCTGGCGCTGGCTCCGCGGGCACTTCGCGACGCGAGGCAGGCCGGGGCGGGACAAGCGCGGCCGCATGCAGGCCGACTTCTACACGGCGGCGGGGCGCTGGTCGGCGCGATGAAGCACTGAGGCCACTTGGGCGCCGAGCCCTGGGCGGGATCGTTCTCGATCAGCCCCGTGGTGTTCGCGCGCGTCAGCTTCGCTCCCTGCCGGCTCGCGCCGTGGAGGTTGGCCTGCTCGAGGGACCGCGAACGGATCGCGCCAGGGCACGAGCGAGCCCCGAGGCCGGCGTTCGCGGCGCGTGCGCGCATCGGCGCCAGGTATGATGGCGCGGGTGACCCAGCCCGCGGCCGAGAACGTCCTCATCGTCGACGACGAGCCGGATCTCTGCCGGCTGCTCGTCTTCAACCTGGTCGAGGCCGGGTTCCGCACGCACACCGCCACGACAGGGCTCGAGGGGCTCGCCTCCGCCGCCGCGCTGCGACCGACGGTGCTCATCCTCGACCTCATGCTGCCGGACCTCGACGGCTTCGAGGTGTGCAAGCGGCTCCGCGCCGACGCGACGCTCTCGGACGTCGCCGTCCTCATGCTCACCGCGCGCGGCGAGGACGAGGACCGCGTGCTCGGACTCGAGCTCGGCGCCGACGACTACGTCGTCAAGCCGTACAACGTGCGCGAGGTGGTGCTCCGCGTGCGCGCGCTCGCCCGGCGCGCCGGCGAGCGCCGCAGCGCGCGCGCCCAGCCTCGCGCCGGCGTGCGCCTCTCCTGGCGCGGGCTCGTCGTCGACACGAGCTCGCACCGGGTCACGGCGGACGGGGCCGAGCTCGCGCTCCGGCCGCTCGAATACAAGCTGCTCACCATGCTCCTCGAGCACCCCTCGGAAGTGCTCAGCCGCGAGCTCCTGCTCGAGGAGGTGTGGGGGATGAGCGGCGACGTGAACACGCGCACCGTCGACACGCACGTGCGCCGCCTGCGCGAGCGGCTCGGCGACTACGGCGTGGCGGTCGAGACGGTGTACGGCCACGGCTACCGCCTCCGCGGCGCGTGAGGCCGGCGTGGCCCTGAGCTTCCGCACCAAGCTCCTCGCCAGCCACGTCGGGCTCGTCGCGCTCGTGGTGGCGATCGCGGTCGTCGGCCTGAACCAGTCGCTCGGCGCCGATCTGCGCGGCCGCCTCGATCAGCGCCTCGAGGAGCAGGCGCGCGGGGCGGCGGCGTGGGTGGGCAGCGGGCGCCATCGCGAGCGGCTGGCGAGCCGCCTCGCCGCCGTCGTGCACGCGCGCGTCACCATCATCGACGCCTCGGGCGAGGTGATCGGCGACTCGGACTACCCCGGCGAGACCGATCCTGCCGTGCAGAACCAGGCCACCGCGCCCGAGGTCGTCGCCGCGCGGAGCGCGGGCGTGGGGCGGGCCACGCGCGCCTCCGAGCGAACCGGCGAGGAGATGCAGCTCGTCGCCGTCACCGCCGACGACGGCCTGGTCATCCGGCTCGGCGTCCCGCTCTCCGAGGTGCAGTCGACGCTGGTCGCGATGCGGGTGCGGCTGCTCGTCGCCTCGCTCCTGGCCCTGGTGGTCGCGGTCGGGCTTGGAGGCCTTTTGGCGCGCGTCATCGCCCGGCCGCTCCGGCGCATGACCGAGTCGGCCACCCGCATCGCCCAGGGCGACTACGACATCGCCGTCGGCACCACCTCGCCCGACGACTTCGGCATCCTCTCGCGCACGCTCGCGTCGCTCGCCGCCGAGCTGAAGGAGCGAATCGGCGATCTGACCGCCGAGCGCGATCGCCTCTCCGCCATCCTCACCGGCATGGTCGAGGGCGTGCTCGTCGTCGGCCGCGACGGGCGCGTCGTCGTGGCCAACCCGTCGGCGGCGCGGATCGTGGGCGCGCCCGGCGCCGCCGAGCAGGCCGAGCTCGCCGGCAAGCCGCTCGAGGAGGCCGTCCCCCACGCGGGCGTCCGCGCCGTGATCGAGGAGGCGCTGGCGAGCGGCGAGGTCGTCGAGACCGAGATCGAGGCGCTCGCGATCAACGTCCGCCCCCTCGCGGCCGCGGCGCGCGGCGGCGTGGTCGCGGTGCTCCACGATCTCGCGCGCGTCCGGCGCCTGGAGACGATGCGCAAGGACTTCCTCGCCAACCTCTCGCACGAGCTGCGCACGCCGGTCACGGCGATCCAGGGGTACGCCGAGACGCTGCTCCGCGGCACCGCCGACGCCGCGACGCAGCGCGAGTTCCTCGAGACGGTGCACCGCCACTCGGCGCGGATCGGGCGCCTGGTCGAGGACCTGCTTCGCTTGTCGAGCATCGAGGCGCGCAAGCCCGGCGAGCGCGCCCCCGAGCCGATCCGCGTGGCCGCGCTCTGCGATCAGGTCGGCGCCACCGTGCGGGCCCGCGCCGAGGCGGCGGGCCTGACGCTCGCGATCGAGGCGGACGGCGAGCCGATCGCGTTCGGCGATCCCGACGGCCTGGAGCAGGTGCTCGAGAACCTGGTCGACAACGCCATCAAGTACGGCCGCCGCGAGGGTGGCTCGATCAGGATCGCCGCCCGCACCGCCGCCGGGCGGGTGCGCCTCTCGGTGGCCGACGACGGCCCCGGGATCGCGGCGGCGCACCTGCCGCGGATCTTCGAGCGCTTCTACCGCGTCGACCCCGGCCGCGCCCGCGACCGCGGCGGCACCGGCCTCGGGCTCTCGATCGCGCGGCACCTCGTGGAGTCGATGGGCGGCGAGATCGCGGTCGAGAGCGCCGTCGGCGAGGGCACCCGGTTCACGGTCGAGCTCCCGGCGGCGCAGGCGGCGCCGGGGCCCGGTGCAACATGTGGGGTCTGCAGGATCGACTGACGCCGTTCGGCGCGACGCCTCGTCGCCCCTCGGGGTAGAGTGCCGGACCATGCGCGGCTCGGTCCTTGGCATTGCGGTCCCGCTCCTTGTTTTCGGATCGTTCGGCTGCTCCTCCGGCGATGAGCCGCTGACCACCGGCGGTACCGGAGGCGGAGGCGGCGCGCCCCCCATCGGCGGCGATCGGCCCGTCACCGTGTACGTGCCCAGCGGCTACAACCAAGCCGTCCCGACGCCGCTCGTGATCCTCCTCCACGGCTACAGCGCCTCCGGGCTCGTCCAGGAGCTCTACTTCCAGCTCGAGCCGCTCGCCGAGGAGCGCGGCTTCCTCTACGCGCACCCGGACGGCACCGTCGACTCCACGAGCAAGCGCTACTGGGACGCGACCGACGCCTGCTGCGCCTTCGCGGGCACGCCCGTCGACGATTCGGCCTACCTCGCGGGCGTCGTCGACGACATCAAGGCGGCCTACAACGTCGACCCCAAGCGCGTCTTCTTTCTCGGCCACTCGAACGGCGGCTTCATGTCGTACCGGATGGCCTGCGACCACGCGGACACCATCGCGGCGATCGCCAGCCTCGCCGGCGCGATGTGGGACGACACCTCGAAGTGCACGCCGAGCGAGCCGGTCTCGGTGCTCCAGATCCACGGCACCGCCGACGCCACGGTGCTCTACGACGGCGGCCTCTTCGCCGGCCACCCCTACCCGAGCGCGGAGACCTCGGTGCTCGACTGGGCGACGTACGACGGCTGCGCGCTCCAAAGCACGGCGGGCGCGGATCTCGATCTCGACAGCTCGCTCCCCGGCGCCGAGACGACCGTCGCGCGCTACGCCGACGGATGCGATCCGGGCGGGGCGGCCGAGCTCTGGACGATCGCCGGCGGGGGCCACATCCCGTCGCTCTCGCCGGACTTCGCGCCCGCCGTCGTCGACTTCCTCTTCGCCCACCCCAAGCCGTAGCTACGCGTCGCTCTTGGCGCGCGCCCGCGCGCCGGCGGTCGCAGCCGGTCCGTCGTCCGCTTTGGGGCGCTTGCCCTCGCGCAGGTTCTCGAAGTAGCGCGTGGTCGGGTAGGCGAGATCGATGTCGGGCAGCTTCGCGAACTCGTCGAGCACCGCCTCCCAGATCTCCTCGGTCGAGCGCCGGCGATCGCGCGGCTTCACCAGGTAGCGCATGGTCAGGCGCACGCCGTGATCGACCACCGACGTCCACACCACCGGCGTCAGCTTCGAGAAGCGGATGTGGTAGCGCTCGGCGGCCTGCTCGATCTGCGCCGCGGCGTCGGCGGTGAAGTGCTCGGAGTGATCGTTGATCGTCCGCGTGAGCACCTGCTTGGCGCGGCGCCAGTCGCTCTCGAACGTGACCACGACGTCGACCTCGTTCCAGATGTACCGGAAGCCGCGGTCGTAGTTGGCGACGGGGTTCTTGAAGGTCCAGCCGTTGGGCACGTGGATCACGCGGCCGGTGCTCTGGTCGCCGTGCACCCAGTTGCCGATCTCGAGGAGGGTGAACTGGAAGATGCGGATGTCGACCACGTCCCCGGCGTGAGGCCCGATCTGGATCCGATCGCCGACCGAGAAGGGCCGGCGCGTGACGATGAAGAGCCACCCGGCGAGGTTGATGATGGGGTCCTGGAGCGCGACCGCGATGCCGGCCGAGAGAAGGCCGAGGTAGGTCGCCAGGCCGGTGATGCCCTGCACCCAGATGCGCGCCATCACGATCAGGCCGAGGGCGCCGAGCACGTAGTCGACGACCTTGCCGATCTGGTAGCGGGAGGCGGCCTCCTCGACCGTGCGGGCCACGATCTTGCGCGTCACCCGCGTGGCGAACACGTACACGACGAGGGCCGCCATCGAGGCGGCGAGGCGCATCTGCACGTCCTCGGAGATCCCGAGGCTCACCTCGACCCACGCGGTGAACCGCCCGAGAGGCCCCATCAGCGATCGCCCGTCACGGGCGTGGATACTAACAGGCCGCGGAAAAGCCGGACGCCTTCGTCGGCTCGTGTACCATCCGCCGCGATGAAGCGGCCCACCGCGTGCCTCGCGCTCACGCTCCTCCTCGCAGCCTGCGACGATCCCAAGCCCGCCCCTCCGCCCGCCGCGTCCGCGGCGCCGGCGGCGACCACCGCGGCGGTGACCGCGCCCGCTCCGGTGACCACCGCGGCCGCGAGCGCGGCGCCGCCGCCAGCCCCCAAGAAGGAGGTCGTCTGCGGCAAGGAGCCGACGGTGACGTTCTCCGACGCGACGCTCGAGTCGGTCGTGCGCGTGCAGCTCTCCAAGCCGGAGGGCCCCATCCAACGCGCCGATCTCAAGCGCGTGAAGACGGTCAACGTCTCGCAGGCGCCGCAGAACGACGCGCTCGACCCGTGCATCTACCCCGAGCTCACCGGGGTCAAAGGCCTCTACCTCGCGCCGGGCAAGCTCGACGATCTCTCGCCGATCAAGGCGCTCACCCAGCTCGAGTCGCTCCGCGCCTCGGCCACGATGGTCAAGGACCTGAAGCCGCTCGCGGGGCTGGTGAAGCTCGATCGCCTCGACCTCGGACGCACCCCGGTCGCCGATCTCGCGCCGCTCGCCGGTCTCACCAACCTCACCGAGCTCCAGATCGACGAGACCGAGGTGACCGATCTCGCGCCGGTCGCCAACATGAAGAAGCTCGAGGTCCTCCTGATGAAGCGGACGCGCATCAGCGACGTCTCGCCGCTGCGCGGGCTGACGCACCTGAAGCACCTCTACATCGAAGGCTCGCTCGTCAAGGACGTCAGCGCGCTCTCGGGCATCCAGGGGCTCAAGATCCACGAATAGGGTGGCTCGTCGGGAGGGCACAACTTCTCGTCCCGCCCGGGGGGAGCG
>CAYJPW010000232.1:0-13968 GCA_964372055.1 uncultured Polyangiaceae bacterium | reverse complement strand
GGGGCCGCGGGCGGCGCCGGCGCCTCACCGATGCGCGAGCCGTCGGGCGTGGCGGTCGCGGCCGGCGTCGCGCTCCTGGCCGACCCCGACGGCGGCCCGCTCTCGACGACGACGCTCGCGGCCTGGGCCGAGGGCCCGAGCCCGCTCGCCCCGCTCGCCGCGCGCGCGCTGCCCTCGCGCGACGACGAGGTCGTCCGGCCGCGGATCAAGCGCCTGCTCGCCAGCAGCGATCCGGTGGTGCGCGCCCACGCGGCGCTCGGGCTCGGGCGCGATCCCGAGCGCGACGCCGCCGCGGTGCTCGCCGGCGCCTACCGCTTCGAGGAGGACGCGGCCGTGCGCCGCGCCATCGTCCGCGCCCTGTCGCGCCGCACCGAGGTGCAGCGCCGCGCGGTGCTCGAGCTGGCGCGGGACTTCGATCCCGACGAGGGCGCGCGCGCCCTCGCCCGCGCCGCGCTCGCCGGACGCGTGCTCGATCACACGAGCCCGGCGACGCTGGACGGCGAGCCCGCCGTCACCGGTCCGGCGATCGCCTGGATCTCGATCCTTCCGAACCACGCGTCGGCGGCCCGCGCCGCCGAGGCTCGCCCGGCGCGCCTCGCCCGGTCCGACGGGCTCGCCGTTCCGGTCGTCGCCGATCCGGACGGCGTCCTCGTGGTGCCCGGGCTCTCCGAAGGCGCCGCCTCGGTCCTGCTTGCACCGCCGGCCGCGACGGGGGAACCTGCCCCCTGATGGGCGACCGGAGCGACGCGAGCGGCCAGGGCGGGCCCGCTTCCGGGGCGGGGCTCCCGCGCGAGCTCGCCTTCGAGGACTCGGCGCGGCGTCTGGCCGAGATCGTCGTCGAGCTCGAGGGCGGCGAGCTCCCGCTCGAGCGATCGCTCGAGCTCTTCGAGGAGGGCGTGCGGCTCGCGCGCGCGGCGCAGCGCCGCCTCGACGAGGCCGAGCGCCGCGTCGAGGAGCTGCTCGGCATCGACGCCAACGGCAAGCCGGTGACGCGCGACTTCGACGCCGGCCCGGCGCAGCCGCGCGGAGCCTGAGGATGCGCACCGCGGCGGCGCTCATCATCGGCAACGAGCTGCTCAGCGGGAAGATCGCCGACGCGAACGTCCTGGTGCTCGCCCGCTGCCTCCGCGAGCTCGGCGTGCAGCTCCGCCGCGTGGTGATGGTGCTCGACGACCTCGGCGTCATCGCCGACGAGATCCGGACGCTCGCGGCCACCCACGACTGGGTGTTCACGAGCGGCGGCGTCGGCCCCACGCACGACGACGTCACCGTCGAGGCGGTCGCGCGCGCGTTCGGCGTCGGGGTCGAGTCCGCGCCCGAGATGGAGCGGATGCTCCGCGACTACTACGGCGACCGCGTCACCGAGGGCCACCTCCTCATGGCGCGCGTCCCCCTCGGCGCCCGCCTCGTCTCCAACGCGAAGGTGCCGTGGCCCACGGTGCTGATGCGCAACGTCTGGGTGCTGCCCGGCGTTCCGCAGATCTTCCAGATGAAGGTGCCGCTCATCATGCACGAGATCGGCGGGGCCGAGCCCTTCGTCTCGCTCGCCGTGCTCACCGATCTCGACGAGGGTCAGCTCAAGCCGCTCCTCGACCGCGTCGTCGCCGACCACGGCGACGTCGACGTCGGCTCGTACCCGCGCTGGGGCGACGCCGAGCTCCGCACCAAGCTCACCTTCGACGGCCTCTCCGTCGAGCGCGTCCGGGCGGCGCGCGACGCCTTCGTCGCCAGCTTGCCCGCCGGCGCCGCGGTGCGCCTCGAGTAGAGGCCGAAGCGCAGACGCTTCAGACCGCGTCGAGCGCGTCGCGCAGCTCCCGGAGCAGGTCCCTCCAGTCCTCGATCCCGACGGCGACGCGCACCAGCGAGTCGACGATGCCTGCGCGCTCGAGCTCCGCCTGGCTCATCTCGGAGTGGGTCGTGGTGGCCGGGTGGCAGGCGAGCGACTCGACCCCGCCGAGGCTCACGGCGGTCTTGGCGATGCGGAGGCGGCGCAGGAACTCGAACGCCGCGCGCTTGCCGCCGGCGATCTCGAACGACATGAGCGCGCCCGGGTACTGCGACTGGGCGTCGCGGATGCGGATCTGCTCGGGGTCGTCGAAGAGCGCGGGGTAGTGCATCCGCACCACCTTGGGGTGCGTCGCGAGCGCCTGGGCGATGCGCTGGGCGTTCTTGCTCTGGCGGTTCATGCGCAGGCCCACCGTGGGGAGCCGGCCGGCGAGCATCCAGCACTCGTCCGCCTGGAGGATGTTGCCGAGGATGGCGCGCAGGCCGCGGATCTGCTGGATGAGATCGGGGCTCGTGCCCAGCACGACGCCTGCGAGCATGTCCGAGAAGCCGGCGAGGTACTTCGTCGCCGAGTAGAGGACGAGGTCGGCGTGGAGGGCGAGCGGGTGCTGGAACGTGGGGCCGAGCAGCGTGTTGTCGACGGCGACGAGCGCCGGCTCCGGCCGGGCGCGCGCGGCCGCGACCGCCGCGCCGATGTCGCTCATGCGGAGCGTGGGGTTCGCCGGCGTCTCGACGAGGACGACGCGGAGGTCTCGGGCCTCGGCGATCGCGGCGGTGAGCCCGGCGGTGTCGCCGGCCTCGACCGGCACCGCCTGCACCCCGAGCGGCACGAGGAGCTGGTGGATGAGGTGGTGGGTGCCGCCGTAGAGCGGCGTCGTGAAGACCAGGCTCGTGCCGGGCGGGCAGAGGGCGAGCAGCGTCGTCGAGATCGCCGCCATCCCCGAGTTGAACACCGCCGCCGCGCGCGCGCCGGGCTCGAGCGGGACGATCTGGTCCTCGAGGATCTCGGCGTTCGGGTGGGAGAGGCGCGCGTAGATGAGGTCGGCCCGCTCGCCTTCGAGCGGCTGCGCCTTGCCGAGCGCGATCGCGAAGGCACGCTCGGCCGCCTCGGGCGAGTCGAACACGTACGTGGAGGAGCGGAACACCGCCGGCCGCGCCGACCCGACCGAGAGCCGCGGATCGAAGCCGCGCGTGAGCACGGCGGTCGGGGGGCGTACCACGTAGTGCGGCTTCTTCGCGTCCATCGCGCCTTCTTCCGCCTTGTCGGCGCCGGGCGCAAGCCGCCTGCGCTCAGACCTCCACCCGGCGCCCCTGGAGCAGCGGCTCGATCGCGCTCGCCTCGAGGTCGAAGGTGTCGGGGTAGTGGATGAGGCGCATCTTCGCGCGCAGCTCGGCGGGCAGCGCGGCGAGCTTCTCGTAGGGCGTGTGGATGCCGAAGTTCGTCTCGTGGACGACGAGATCGGCCTCGGCGAGCCAGGCGACGAGGCCGGGATCGAACGCGGTGTCGGCGCTGTAGCCGAGAGAGCGCCCGCCGGCGCGGATGCGGAAGGCGGTGGTCGGGATGTGGTGGACGGTGCGGCGGCACTCGATCGAGAACGGCCCGTGGACGATGGGCCGGTCCTCCGAGAGCGGGCGCACGTCGAAGTAGTCGCTGAGGTCCATCTCGGTCGCCGGCGCGCCGGGAGCGGGCATGAGGTGCGCCATCGAGGAGCGCAGGTGGCCGTCCCAGAGATCCTCGGCGACCGCCGGGTGGGTGAGCAGCACCGGGCGCTTGCTGAGCACGAAGTGCGCGAAGTAGCCGAAGCCCTCGAGGCCCGACGCGTGATCGGCGTGCAGGTGCGTGAGGGCGATGGCGTCGAAGTCGCCGACGTCGAGCGCCATCCCCGCCGCCTCGCCGGACTCCTTGAGGATCTTGCGGATCGGATGCGGGCAGTCGACGAGCAGCCGGGCGCCGTCGGCCTCGAGCGCGAGCGCGGACGAGTACCAGCGCGCGGAGAACGCGTCGCCGACGCCGAGGGGCAGGAGGGTGAGGGCCATTCGCACAAAGGGAGGGCGGCGGGCGGGGCGGGTCAAGGGCCGTGACGGCGCGACTGGGCGATCGGTGGAGGGATCGACGCCATGCTCGTGGCTCATGGGCCCTTCGTGCGGACGAGACCCGTGGGGGGAGACGCGCGAGGGGCGCGAGGCACGACTACCGATCGAGGAGGTCGCTGCGAGCCAGCGCGGCTGCGAAGGAGACGAGATACGCCGCCGCCGTCGCGCCACAGCGGTCCCCGAGCGCGGCGCCGAGCTCGGGGGCGACTCGGCAGAGCTCGTCGCCGAGCGCCTTCGCGTCGGCGATCGCCGCCCGCACCCTGGCGACGACCTGGCGACGAAGCGGCAGCTTGGGCGGGGCGCAGTCGTCGCGCGACATCGAACGCGCGACGCATGGGCCGCCGAAGTCGACGGCGACCGCGGCCAGGCCGGCGAGCACCGCGTCTCCCCACGCCTTGCGTGCCTCGAGGTGTCGGGCGAGCTCGCCCCCGTCCCTCGCGGCGAGCAGCTGGAGCACCCGCGCGGTCATCAGCCCGGACACCGACCACGGGCAGGCGCGAGGTCGCTCGAGCCAACGCCCCGGATCGGACGAGTACGCGACCAATTCGGCTGCGCCGTCGAGCGCGCAGACGCGCGCCCGGAAGGCGCCGAGATCGGACTCCCAGCGCAGGACATCGGCACGGCCGGCGACGGCGCGGCGAAGCTCGACGAGCTCGTCGGCGAGGCAGCCACCTCGGCACTCCCGGCGCAACGGATACGTGGCATGGTCGTACGCCTCGTCGGCCGGCGGGGGAAGCTCCTGGTCCGGCGGATCCGCCTGCGCATCGGCGGCGGGGCCTGGATCCAATCGGAGGCGTCGGTGAGCGCCCCCGCGACGGGGAGGCGCCACCCCGTGAGCTGCGAGCGGCACGTCGCTTCGCCTCCCATCTGTCGGGCGAGCTCGGCCCATCGCGCGCAAACGCCCCCGGCGAGCGCGGCCGCGCCCTGCTCGAGCTCGTCGAGTTGTCCCTCGAATCCAATCCACTCGCCGTCCGACAACCGGTGGAGGCCCGAGCCGGGAACGTCGCCGTGCGGTGCGGTCCGCCGAGCGACCTTCGCGTAGTGCCTCCAGCGCGCGACGGTCTCGAAGGGGTCTGGCGATCCCTGGGCGGCCTCGACGACGACGCGAAGCCCGCGGCGTCGCCGTCGAGGCGGGCGCGCGCGAGATAGCCGAGCTCGACGAGCCGGTACTGAAAGCAATTGACCCACACGATGGCGTAGAGCGTGCCCCAGTAGGAGGTGCCTCCGCGGGTGACGTGCTGGAAGTCCTTGTACTCGCACACGCCAACGGCGTTCTTCCACCAGAGCGACTCCTCGAGGCGGCGCCGGCCACGGGGGCTCGCGGGATCTCCATCGAGGAAGCCCGCCAGCGTGCCGGGATCGAGGCGCGCGAGATCCGTTTCGACCAGGCGCCGCATGCAGCGCGTCTGGTCCTCGACGGCATGGACCATCCCGCCCGTCGTGCCGTCGCTCTCCCTCTCCGGGCATCGTCGTTCGAGCTCGCCGTAGAATCGCTGCAAGCCGGTTGGGTCGGCGGAATCCGGGGCGACCCGACGCGCTCCCGCACCGACGTCTTCGACGGCGGCGGCGGACGGCGGGGCGGTCGACGCGACGGGGGCGGCGGCGACGGCGGGGTCCTGCGAGATGGACGGCGGCTCCTGGCAGGCCGCAACGACGACGAGCGCGCAGGCAACGAGCTGCCTCATCACGAGGAAACGCCCTGCCCGGCATCGGGCATTCCTGCCATTCGAGAGGATGGTCCAAGAAGGCCGCTCGTCCTCGGTGCATCGCCGGCGCGGCGGGCGCGTTGCTGTAGTCCTCGAATCCAACGATCCCGCCGTTCGCCTCTACCGCGGTCCCGCGTTCGTGTGCGCGGCCCCGTGCGAACTGGACCTGGACGCATCCCCGGGTGAGCCGTTCCGGATAAGGCACGGGGCTTATCGCATGGGGCCGCCGTTCTACCTTCACGACGGACCGGAGACCGTGGTCCTGCATGCTCACGTCGACCGGGCGCCGAGCCTCGGAGGGCTCATCGGGGGTGGCATCATGACGGGCGTCGGCGGCGTGTCCGCGGTGCTCGGCTTGGTCTTCACGATCGCGTTGAGCGCCACCGAGGGTGGCAGCGCCCGGGCGGCGGGATGGGTCGTATCGGGATGTCTGCTCGGCGGAGGAGTCGCGCTCGGAGTCGGCGGCGTCTACACCCTGGTGAGGAGCTCCGGCGACTATACGGTCGACGTACCTGGCATGGAGCCGCGATCCGCCGCCTCTGCGTTCGTCAACGGCCTCGCTCGAGGTGGCGTGTGGAGCTTCTGAGCTATGGCAGCAGCCTTGCCATCGAGGCTATGCAATTCACGGGAACCGATTTTGCGTCTTGTCCGCAGGATGAAGTAGCTCTTCGGATTTGACGAATCGATGAAGGACTGGACGGAACAGCAACTGCGGTGTGCCGAAGATTCGGAGTAGAGCCGACCCGCGTGAGACGGAGAGTCTCAGTCTACCGACCCGGTCGCTTGGCCGCATCCGGCGCCGATCGCTCTGCTAGGCTCCGCGTCCATGGCAACGTACAAAGTCACGTACTTCGACTTCGCCGGCAGCCGCGGCGAGGAGTGTCGGCTCACGCTCGTCGTCGGGGGCGTGGAGTTCGACGACGATCGCGTCAAGAACGCCGACTGGGCCAAGCTGAAGCCCACCATGCCGTTCGGCGCGATGCCGGTGCTCGAGGTCGCGGGGAAGGGCCGCCTCGCCCAGTCGAACGCGATCCTCGGCTACCTCGGCCGGCGCCTAGGCCTGCACCCTTCGGACGAATGGGAGGCCGCCCAGCACGAGGCGCTCATGGCCTACGTCGAGGAGCTGCGAGGAAGGCTCGATCCGACGATGCGCATGTCGGACCCCGAGGAGAAGAAGCGTGCGCGCGAGGCGCTCGTCGAGAGCTACCTCAAAGGCTGGGCTGCGAACGTCGAGGCGATGCTCGGCGATGGTCCGTTCTTCGCCGGCGCGAAGATCCACGTCGTCGACCTCAAGCTGTTCATCGTCATGCGCTGGCTCCTGAGCGGGACCGTCGACCACGTGCCGCCGACCGTCGTGTCGGCGCAGCCGCGGCTGATGCGCCTCTACGAAGCGGTGAAGACCCACCCCAAAGTGGCGGCCTGGTACGCCCGCTGAGTGAGCCGGTTTCGCCGCGACGCATTGCACCGCGGCGCGATGTGCTCCGCGCTCGGCGAGGAAGAGCCGAAGTACGTGCCCCTCGCCGAGGCGGCCGGCAAGCTCATGGCCGACATCGACGTCAAGGCGAACGAGCTGCGGCAGGCCGAGGATGTGCTCACGCGCGCCCGCGCGCCCGCGCGGTCGAGCGTGCGCGCCGCCTCCGCGCCGCGCAGGCGTGCGAGCAGCTGAGGCTCGATCTGGCGGCCGAGGCGCGGCTGCTTGTCTTGGCGGCGCCGGCGCGACGCGCTCGGTGTAGAGCTTCTCCACGCTCGCGACGAAGATGCGCGTCAGCGCGCCGAGCAGCTCGCCGTCCTGCGCGAGTCGCCGGCGCCAGGGGAACGGAAACGTGAGCACCCAACGCGCCGTGCAGGTCGAGGCCGGTCTCGGCGTTCGTGCCGTCGACGATCTCCGTGGCACCCAAGCCTCGACATCCCGCGTGGTCTCAACTCAAGTCGACATGTGGACGAGTCGGAACGCAGCGCTCCGCACCATCGCCTTCATCGCCCTCCTACCCGCGTGTCGAGGGTGGGCGCCCGACGGGCCGCGTCGAGAGATCGAGACCAGCCGCGCGATCGTCGCGAAGGCGCCCGAGCGGTACGAATCGCACGTGGCCGCGGGGTACGTCGCCTGGGCCGCCTCCCGGCTGTCGGATACCGCGGGTGGACGGCGAGCGATGCTCGACATTCTGGCCACCGGCAGCCCGCCCGCGCGCGACGTGGTCGCGAGGACCTTCATGACGGGGCTGGTCCCGAGGCCGCTGGTGGACGACCGCGCGCCCGATCACGAGCTCATCTCGGCTCTGGCGACCGCATACGAGCGAGCTCCGAGCGACGTCGTCCGCCGCGCGCTGGTCGCGAGCCGCGACCCTCGTGCGGTGACGGCGATGGCCGACGCGCTGCGGAGCACCGACACCGGCGAATCGCACGACGCGTTCGTCGCGCTCGGCGAGCTCGCGACTCCGGACGCAGCGGCAGCGCTCGCGAACGCACCCGCTCGCTTGCAGGCGTGGCGTGGAGACTTCGCGTGCCCCCGACGTTCCCCGGAGGCCCGGCGCGATCGCCAGGGAGCGGGCGCGCAAGGGATCGACTTGGCGCCCGTTGGGATGACCGCCCTCGAGCAGGTCGACGCCGCTGGACCGTGCGAGGCTCTCGTCGACGACCTCGTCGTTCACTTTCGTGACAAGAGCTGCTTCGTGGGCCGACACCGCGGCGAGTGGGGCGGCTGGCTCGAGGTCGACGACGCGAGGACGCGAACGAGCAGCTACCTCGGCGGCGCCCTGCCGCTCCGGTTCGTCGATCGAGCGGACGACGTGCTCGTTCTTTCGGGCCTCTGCCACATGCTGCTTTGCGTTGGCGACGTGGGCGTGATCCACCGAGGCCGCGACGGACGGTGGGTGCAGCGCGCCGCCATCCGCCTGCCGGGGGCCCCGACGAGCTACGCGATGGACAGCGCCGGACGTCTCGTGCTCGGCATCGCGACCGGCGGCGCGGCCCAGTGCGCCACCGCGAGCAGACCTGGTGAGCGGATCACCGTGCTCGTCGAGGAGGACGGCGCGCTGACGCTCCTGGAGTGAGCATGGCACGCCGAGCTCGTCGGGCCCGCTCGGTCACGGGAGGCGCCTCGTGAACGACTTCCGCAGCGCGGTGCTGGTGCGACGCTGGGGGTTCTCGAAGCGCGCCGCCCGATACGAGCAAGTCCTCCCGGCCTTCATCGCGGCGACGGCCGCCGCGTGTGCGGCGTGCACGCCCAGGTGCCCCGAGCACATTTCGCGGTTCCGCGGGGCTGCGCCGGTGACCGTCGTCGACGAGGGCCCGCGTTCGCTGCCGTTCGATGTCGAGTCCTATCCTGCCGAGCTGAAGGCGGCCGACCGGCTCGAGATGGTTGGCGGCGAGGTGGATGGTGACATCTGCCGCATCGATCCCGCGGCTTGCCCCCGCGTCCCGACGCTGGCTGCCTGGCGAGAGGCGCCGCTCCATGCTCCCACCGAGTTCATTCGCGTCGCCGAGACCGAGCGCGTCTCCTTCCGGGAATCGACACCGCCACGGATGATCCGCGCGGTGAAGACGGCGAGCGGCGTGGAGCTCGTGGTCAAGGAGCTCGTGGAAGAGGGGAGCCGCTCCGACGCTTGGCGGCTGCGCATCGCCTCGATGTCCGTAGACGCTCGCCACTGGTCGGAGATCGCGGCGTGCATCCGACGAACGGCGCTGCTCGAGACCCCGCCACCGACCCCGAGCCTCTACCACGGCCCGCTCTTCATCCTCGAAGTGTCGCTCGACGGGCGGTACCACGCGGTGGAGGTCTGGGAGCCGCCCGAATGCGCACGCATGCTCTGGCGCCTCGCACGCCCGGCAGAGTCGGAGCTCTGCGCGCTCCGCTGATCCTCACCGCCGTGTCGCCGCCCTCGCCGCGTCGAGCTCGGTCGTCCTCCAGGGCGCCGGATCGGCGGTGACGCGATCGCGATCGAGAGGTCCGAGCGAGCGGGCGCAAAGCCCCGGTGATTCCTGCCGTCGTGGTGCGATCATCGAGCCCGTCGCCGTCCGGAAGGTCCTCGCTCACCTCGGCCTCCGCACACACCCGGTCACGGCCGGTGCAGCCAGTAGACCAGCGCCGCGCCAGCGTCCGGCGCCCGCCGCACGAGCGGCCCCGGTGCAAAGGCTGCGATCGCCGATGCACCCACTGCGCTCGTGGGCAGCCGTCGCCGTGCGCTCGGCCACGGTCCTGCGTGGCACGTGGGTTGCGACAGTCGACGCGATGCGAGCGCGTTTGGCGGCGGGGTGCATTGCCCTGCTCCTCTCGTGGAGCGGGCGCGCAGCAGCGGACGTCACCGTGGCGCACGACGCCTCGGTAGGGCTGCTCGGCGGGACCACGTCGTGGTTCGCCGGGTCCGCGTGGCACAACGCCCTCGAGATCGCTTCACGGCTGTCCTTCGAAAGGTCACGCTCCGCGCGCCGCTGGATGCCGCCGCTCGCCCTCGCTTCCGGGGTACGCGTCGCGCCGTTCTCGCCGGTGGACGTTCCGCTCGAGGTCTTCGTGCGCTTCGAGCTGCGCGGCAGGGTGGGCGAGCGGATGGAACCCTCCCTCGGGCCCGAGCTCGGCATCAGCGGCTTGACCGAGCCCAATCATCCTGCGCCCGGCATGCCCGCCGGCGCCTCCGCGTTGCAGGGCGAGCGCGTCGGGTCGGTGTATCTGGCAATCGTCGCGACGCCGGTCCGGATCCGGGTCGGCAACCTTCGGCTCGTCTTCGCGGACTTCCGCCTCGGCCAGACGTTCGTCGGCTCGGCGGCGGTGTTCGGCATAGGCTTTCTGCGCGCGGAGTATCGGCTGTGAGGCGGCTCGCGCTCGCGCTCGGCGGCCTCGCGCTCGCCTCGTGCGGCGGCGAGCTCACGCTCGACCCGCGCCGCGTCGCCGATGCGCGCAGCGTCGCGGCCCAGGTCGACGAAGCCCGCGTGCTCGGCTCGGTCGAGGCGCTCGTCGCCGCGCACGAGAGCGACACGCCCGAAGGCTGCGCGAGCTTCGAGCCGCCGGACCCGGACATGTGCGAGGTGACCCATGTCCGCGCGCGCGAGTGGCTCGCCGCGGCGTTCGCCGAGCTCGGCTACGACGTCGAGCGCGAGCGCGGCCACGACGGCGCGTTCGCCGTCGAGAACGTGATCGCGACGCTTCCGGGCGCGTCGCCGGAGGTCGTCCTCGTGGGGGCCCATTACGACGCCCTCTACGCAGCGGCCGACGACAACTCGACTGGCGTCGCCGTCGTGCTCGAGGTCGCGCGCGTCCTTCGCGGCCGCCGGTACGAGCGCACCGTTCGCTTCGTCGGGTTCGACCTCGAGGAGCTCGGGATGGTCGGCGCCACGCTGTACGCCCGCGCGCACGCCGGCGAGATCGTCGCCCTCTTCAACATCGACGGCGTGGGGTTCACGGCGCCCGACCAGCCGAGCGTCCCGGGGATCCCTCTGCCGTCCCGCGGCGACTTCGTGCTCGTGATCGGCAACGAGCCGTCGACGGACCTCACCGCGGAGACGCGAGGCGTCGCGCGGGCGCTCGACATCGGCCGGGTCGAGGCGCTGGTCGCGGCGGGGGACGGCACGTCGGCGCTGCTCGGTCTCGTCCGGATCGCAGGGTCCGACAAAGCGCCCTTCTGGGCGCGAGGCGTCTCCGCGGTGATGCTCACCGACACGGGCCCGGTGCGCCAGGACAGCTATCACAGCGCGGCCGACGACGTCGCCGGGCTCGACGCGACGTTTCTCGCCGCGAACGCGCGCGTGACCGCGGCCGCGGTCGCCTACCAAGCGCGGGTGATCCCATGAAGCCGGTCGCGCCGGCGCTCTTCGCCGCGACGCTGGCGCTCTCCGGCGTCGTGCGCGCGGCGGACGTCCGCTGGTCGATGTACTCCCGGAGCAACGGCAGTTTCTACGTCTCTCGAGCGCGCACGATTGGCGGCATCGGCGGCGCGGTCGGCGCGCGCGCGAACGTCGGCGCGCTCTTGGTGCAGTCCGACGTGGGCCTGCTCAGCGGAGCGGGCACGGTCTTCCAGCTCCGCGTCGGCGGCGGGGTCGAGGGGAATTGGGGCCGCTGGTCCCCCGCGGCCCTCGGGACGTTCTCGCTCCTCGCCGGCCAGCAGACGGCCTACCTGTCCGACGAGCGGCCGATGCCCCTCCGCGGGCCGGCGGGGGCGCTCGGCCTCGATCTCGAGCTCCTGCGCTTCAAGTTCGAAAGCACGACGGTCTCGAGCTTCCAGATCGGAGCGGGCGCGGGCTCCGACTTCCCCGGCGTCGGGCTTGCGCTGAGCGTCGGCTTCTTCGAGCTCAGCGCCGCCTTCTGAGGGTATTCGGCGCGGCCGGCATCGGCGCGGCGCTGCGGAGCGGTCGCGCCGGCGAAGCCTCGCCCGGATCCCACTGGGGAGCGGTCGCGGCGGCGAATGCGCCCCCGGTGCTGCGGGTAATCCGCTCACCGGGACGCGGAGGGCGGGGTGGTCGAGGGCCGTGACGGCGCGACCGCGCGATCGGATAGGATCGGCGTCGATGCGCGCCGCCGTCCTCCTCCTCGCCGCCTTTCTCGCCGGCTGCGGCGACGAGACGACGGCCGCGCCGGCGGCGCCGGACGCGGGCGCGCCGGGGCGCGTGACCGGCGGTTTCCTCCGCGACGCCGAGGGGCGGGCGCTCCTCCTCCGCGGCGCCAACGTGTCGTCGAGGCACAAGCAGCCGCCGTACTTCGACTTCCACGAGGCGCCCGACTACGCGCGCCTCCGCGACGCCTGGGGCATGAACGCGGTGCGATTCCTGCTCTCGTGGGCGGCGATCGAGCCGGCGTCGGGCCAGTACGACGACGCGTACCTCGACGCGGTCGCCGAGCGCGTCGAGTGGATGCGCGCGGCGGGCCTCTCGGTCGTGCTCGACATGCACCAGGACGTCTATGGCGAGGGTTTCGGCGGCAACGGCGCGCCGCGCTGGACCTGCGACGAGGCCGAGTACGCGGCCTACGAGCCGATCTCGCCCTGGTACTTGAACTACCTGAACGAGCACGTGACGCGCTGCTACGACCGCTTCTGGGCGTCGGCGGAGCTGCGCTCGCATTACGTCGAGGCCTGGCGGCGCGTCGCGGCGCGGCTCGCCGGCGACGCGGGCACGATCGTCGGCTTCGACGTGATGAACGAGCCCTACTGGGGCTCGACGCCGATGCTGATCTTCGAGGCCGAGGTGCTCCAGCCGTTCTACGTGGACGTGGTCGCCGCGGTGCGCGCCGAGGCGCCGGCGTGGGTGGCCTTCCTCGAGCCGGCCTCGAGCCGGAACCTCGGCGTCGCCACCGGGCTCGTGAAGCTCCCGTTCGGCGACGTCGTCTACTCGCCGCACTCGTACGATCGCGACGCCGAGGGCGGCAGCGGGTTCGATCCCGCGCACCGCGACGCCATCCTCGACAACCTCGCGGCGCTCGCGGCCGAGGCGCGGTCGCTCGACGCGGCGCTCTGGATCGGCGAGTACGGCGGCGTCGCCTCGGCTCCCGGGATCACCGCCTACATGGACGCGCAGTACGACGGGGCGGCCGCGGTGGTCGCCGGCGCGATGTACTGGGACTACGGGCGCGACGACGGCTACGCGATGCTGGCCTCCGACGGCTCGGAGAAGGCCGAGCTGCTCGACGTCCTCGTCCGGCCGTGGCCGGAGCGCGTCGCCGGCGATCCGGTGAGCATCGCCTACGACGAGGCGGCCTCGCGGCTCGAGGTCACCTACCGGCCCGACCGCCGGAGCGCGGCTCCGACCGAGATCGCCGTGCCCGAACGGCGTTATCCGGGTGGCTACGCCGTCGAGTGCGGCGGCTGCGAGACCGAGCGCGCGCCCGGGCTCCTGCGCGTGCTCACGGCCCCAGCGGGCGAGGTCGTGAGCGTGATCGTCACGCCCTGAGCGGCGGGCTCAGGGCAGGCGCTGCGGCGGGCCAGCCGCCGCTGGCTGCGAGCAGGATCGATGGGGTCGCTCGACGACGGTGGCGAAGGCACGGCCGCTGCACCACGCGGTTTCAGCCAGGTGCGTGCGTTCGCTGCGCACGCCGAGAGGGCGAGGCCATGCGAGAGCCGCCGATTCGATGGGGATCCACGCCGCGGGCGCCCGTGGAGGAACCGGAGCAAGCCCCGCCCCTGAGGGAGCCGACCCCGCGCAAGGGGCCGCTCCGCGATCCGCCGCTGCGCGAGCCGGTGCGGCGCGATCCGCCGCCCGACCGCGAGCCCGAGACGCCGCCGCCGGTCATCAAGGATCCGCCCGCGCCGGGGAAGAGCCCGGGCGGCAAGGTCCGCTTCTGAGCCGGGCGGCGCGGCCGTCCACCGTGATCGCGCCGCGGCGCGCTCGAACGCGGCCGCGCCGGGCTGCGAGGGGCGGCGGTGTGCGAAGCGCAGCCGCGCGCCGCCGCGACGCGCCGTGG
>CAYJPW010000231.1:0-14103 GCA_964372055.1 uncultured Polyangiaceae bacterium | reverse complement strand
CGCCGCGACCGAGACGGCCGGCGCGAGCTCCGGCGCGCCGCCGAACGCGAGCGCCGGCACGATGCCGGCCACGAGCGCGGCCGCGGGACCGTCGACGTCGGCCCCCGCAGCGACCGGCCCGGCGCTCGCCGCCACGCCCGCGGACGTCGGCGCCTGCGCGATGCCGCTCTTCGCGGCGGGGACGTTCAGGAGCCCGCCCGACCTGAGCTACGTCTGCGGCGAGACGGATCCGCGGCGCGGCGCCGCGCGGATGAAGGAGGCGGTGGTCGGCGCGAGCCGAGGCCAGGTCACCGAGGGGATGCGCGAGTGGGCGGTGCTGTCCTGGTACGAGCTCGCGGCGTTCGCGATCGTGCGCGGTCGCTGCTGCTCGGGGGCGGCGCCGCTGGTGCTGCCCGCGCCGGTCGGCGCGTGCGTCCCGCTCGACGAGGCGCTCAACGATCTCGCCGCGAAGATCGCGACCGGGACCGAGACCGGGCCCGCGCTCGACCGCTTCACGTCGGCGGTCCACTGCGTCGTGACGAGCGGCACGTCGGCGCACTACGGCTACGGCTCGCGACCGCGCGGAGGCGAGGACGCGCCGCTCCGGAAGATGCTCGCCCGCGCCGCGCCCTAGCTCCCTCGTCAGGAGGCCCACGGACCTCCGACGAGGGACGAACAGGGGCTGAGAACGTCCCCCACGGCCACTCGAGCCGGTGGGTGCTGCTAGCGGCGCGAGGGCTCGCGGCGCGTCGGAGCGCTGCGGCGGACGTCGCTCGCGCGACCGGCCCCCGTGTGGAGCCGGTCGACGCCCTCGGCGACGTCTTTCAGGCGAAGGCAGTTGGTGACGAGGTCGCGCAGCGCCGCCGGCTCGGTGGGCCGGACGAGGATCGACCCGAGCGCGGCCAGGCGCGGCGGGCTGCCCGCGCCCGGTCCGCACACGAAGATCGCCTGGACGTGGGGGTCTCGCTTGCGGAGCTCGAGCACCAGCGCCTCGGCCGCGCCCACCGACGCCGCGGGACCGCCGGGGTCGCCGGTCGCCTCGACGATGACGACGGCGGGCGGACGCTTCTCGGCGAGCTTGATGGCCGCCGCCGACGTGGTCGCGCCGAGCACGGCGTGCTCGCCGCCGAGCGCGGCCGCGATCCGCTCGTGCTCGGCCGGATCCCGGTCGACCACGATGACCACCTGCGCGGGCTGGGACATGCCGGACCTCCGTCGCGCCACGGCTCGACCATGGCGAACGGTAATCTTAGCACCGCAGGCCGGATCCCCGTCAAAGGCTGCCGCCGCGTCCGCGGGGGCCGAACGTGATCCGAACCAGCGGCAGGCAGCCCTCGTCGCTCTGCTGGCCCCGCTCGAACTCGAGGAGGTCGAAGTAGCTGCATCTCGGGACGCCCGGGAACCCCCGGCAGACGTCCGGCCGCGCCTCGTAGATCCCGCAGCGGCGCGTGGCGCGATCGAGGAAGGCGCACGCCTCGCCGAGCACCGGATCGCGCGCGCGGCGCAGGATCCGCTCGCGACCCCAGGTGCGCGTGCAGCGGCGGCGCGCCTCGTCCTCGGTCCATCCGAGGTGGCGCGCGATGCGGCGGATGTCGCGGCGCCCGACGGCGACGCGGACGTAGACCGAGCAGCAGTACGCCGGGCAACGCGCGCAGTCGAACCTCGCCCTCGGCGTGCTCGATGCCGCGCGGACCGGTCTGCCCAGAGTGGAGTCCCCGCGCGACACGTAGTACCCCGGGTTCGATGCTCGGTGGCAGCCAGGGATCGCGTCCGGTCCGGGCCTCGGCGGGCCTCTTGCTCTTCGTCACCGGTCGCAGCCTGCGCGCCAGCCCGGTCACGCTGGTGCTGCTCGTCCTCGCCGTCGCCGCCGCCGTGACGTTCCAGATCCCCAACACCGCGAACCTCGAGGCCTACGCCGCCGAGCTCTTCGCGCAGGGCGTGAGCTCGTGGTTCGGCGACGTGAGGATCCGACCGGCGAAAGGCGCGTGGATCGACGACGCCGACGCGCTGGCCGCGCGCGCCGCCCGAACCCCTGGCGTCGAGTCGGCGCAGCCCGTCATGACGGCGCCCGGAGCGCTCGCGCGCCAGGGCCGTTCGGCCGTGGCTCCGGTGTTGGGCATCGATCCGGCCGCCGCGCGTCGCCCGTACCGCCTCGCCGAGGGCTCCGATCTCGCGCCCGGCGACGACGCCGGCGTGCTCGTCGGCAACGCGCTCGCGCGCAGGCTCGGCGCCTCGGTCGGCGACACCGTCGAGCTGCGGATCATTCTGGGCACCGGCGACGAGCCGTCGGAGGGCGCGGCCGACCTCCTCCGCGACGGGTGCAGCCTCGGGCTCGTCGACTGCGACGCGCTCGAGCAGCGCGCGCCGGTGGTGTCGCTCTTGCGCTACACGGTCACGGTCCGCGGGATCTGCGTCGGCGCCTTCGGCGCCTTCGA
Organism: uncultured Polyangiaceae bacterium; assembly: GCA_964372055.1. Classification (GTDB taxonomy): domain Bacteria; phylum Myxococcota_A; class Polyangia; order Polyangiales; family Polyangiaceae; genus CAYJPW01. The sequence goes on along the minus strand of CAYJPW010000231.1, from coordinate 11,689 downwards.
GACGGTGTTCGTCGACCGCGCCTTCCTCGCCGAGGCCGCGGGGCGCCCGGGCGCGGCGTCCGCGATCCACGTGTACGCTCGCGATCACGCCGGGGCGCAAGCGCTCGCCGACGCGGTCGAGCGCGAGCTCGCGCCCACCGGGCGCGCGGCCTCCGGCGGCCTCGAGGTCCGCTCGTGGATGGAGGAGAGCCCCAACCTCCGGAGCTCGATCGGATCGATCCGCGCCGTCTCGGGGGTGTCGCAGGGGATGGCGCTCACCGCGGTGGTGATCCCGGTCTGGGCGCTGCTCTACATCCACGTGCTCCATCGGCAGCGCGACATCGGGCTCTTCGGCGCGCTCGGCTTCTCGCGGGGCGAGATCTTCGCGTGCTTCCTCTTGCAGGCGCTCGTCACCGCGGCGCTCGGGATCGCCATCGGCAGCGGCGCCGGCTACGCGCTCATCCGGTGGTTCGCGGTCCACCCGCTCTTCGACGCCGACGGGTTCGTGATCCGACCCGTGGCGGCGGCGCGCGCGTTCGTCGAGCCGGCGCTCGTCGTCTTGGCGGCGACGCTCGGCGCCGGGCTCTACCCGGCCTGGCGCGCGGCGCGGGTCGATCCGGCGACCGTCCTCCGGGGGCTCACGTGACGGCGGCCCTCCACGTCGAGGAGGTCACGCGCCGCGTCGGCGGGCGCGCCATCGTCGCCGGCGCCTCGCTCTCGGTCGAGGCCGGCGAGTGGGTGGCGCTCGTGGGCCCGAGCGGCTGCGGCAAGACCACCCTGCTCCAGATGATCGGACTGCTCGAGACGCCGACCTCGGGGCGCGTGCTCCTCGACGGCACCGACGGCCACGCCGAGGGCGCGCAGCGCCGCGCCTGGCTGCGGCTGCAGCGCATCGGGTTCGTGTTCCAGCAGGGCAATCTCTTGCCGCACCTCTCGGCCCGCGAGAACGTCGCGCTCCCGGCCTGGCGCCTCGGCGGATCGCGCGGGCCGGCGATGGGCGCGGCCGACCGGCTGCTCGAGCGGCTCGGGCTCGCCGAACGGGCGGGCGCGCGCGCCGCCGTGCTGTCCACCGGCGAGGCGCAGCGCGTCGCGATCGCGCGCGCGCTGATCAACCGGCCGCGCCTGGTGCTGGCCGACGAGCCGACCGGGAGCCTCGACGCCGGCTCGGTGGCCGCGGTGCTCGAGGCGCTCGACGCGATCGCGGCGGACGGCGCCGCGCTGCTCGTGGCCACGCACGACGGCGCCGTCGCGGAGCGCGCCGGGCGCACGCTGGCGATGCGCGCCGGGCGCGTCCCCGCCGAGGCCGCGCCGTGATCCGGGAGCGCGGGGCGGCGGCGCTCTACGTCGCGATGGGCGCGGTCGCGCTGGTGTGCGCGGCGACGCCCTTCTCGCGCTCGCTCCAGGGCGCGGCGATGGACGCCCAGCACCTCACCCCGCCGTCGCTCGCGTCGTGGGCCGCGATGCAGGTCACACCCAAGATGTACTCGCTGGCGCACCGGGTCTATCTGAGCGACGCCCCGCTCGACGAGGAGCGCATCGCGGCCGGCGACGTCCGGTTCGACGCCTACTGGCTCAACCACTACCCCGGGCGGATGAGCTTCGAGGTGCACCGCGCCGATCTGGCCGCGAGCGGCGCACCGGCGCACGTGCTCGCGACCTCGAGCTACCGCGGTCTCTCCCGGAGCACCGCGTTCGTGAGCACCGTCGAGGGCGGTCGCCTCGTGATCCGCCGGAGGCCCGAGCCATGGTGACGACCGCGGCCGCGCCCGCCGCCGGCGCCGGCCGCGCGCGTCCGGCGCCCGTGCCCCTGGCGGCGCCGGCGCGTCGCGCGTTCCGCCTCGCGGGCACGCTCTGGCTCGCCGGGTGGTTCTGGAAGGCCGGGTTCTTCGCCGAGTACTTCCGCGACGAGGCGCTCGCCTACCCCGTGACGTACGCCGGCCTGCCGCCGTGGCTCGAGCACCCCGCGGTCGCGGTGGCGGCGTGGCTCTGCCCCGCGCTCGCGGCGATCGCGGTCGCGTGGCCGCGGCGCGCCCTCGCGAGGGCCGCGGCCATCCTCATGGCCGTCGCGTCGTTCGTCGCCTGCGTGCACCTCGAGACCTGCTCCGACGCGACGTTCCTGACCTCGTTCTGGGCCGCGCTCTGGCTGGTCTGGCTCGCCCACAACGGCCACCGCACCGACGCCTCGTTCACCCGCCACGCGCGCCTGCTCGCGCGCTCGGTGGTCGCGCTCATGTTCCTGGGCGCGTTCGCCGGCAAGCTCACGCCCGAGTACACGAGCGGCGAGGCGTTCCACAACCTCTACTTCCTGACGCGCGACGAGTGGCCCTACCCCGCCCTGCGCGCCTCGCTCGAGCCGGAGCGTCTCCGCGAGGTGGCGACCTGGAGCTCGCGCGGGGCGATCGCGATCGAGGGCCTCACCGCCACGATCCCGCTCTGGCCGCACCGCCCCGCCGTCCTCTTCGCCATCGCCGTCATGCTGGCGATGATCGGCGTGACGACCTTCTACCTGGTCTCGGTCCTCGCCTGCCTCGCCGGCGTCTGCGCCGCGTCGCTCTTCTTCTCGGCTCCCCGTGCTCGCGCGAGCGCGGAGAGAGACGGGGGTGATGGCGAAGCGGGCGACGACGACGCGAGCGATCGAGACGACGCCGGCTCTGCCGGAGGTCAGGCGGTCGGCTCGGCCTCGGCCCCGCCGCGGTAGGCGGGCTGCTCGCGCTCGCGGCGGTGATCGCTCTCGACCTTGCCGTCGCGCATCGTCACGACGCGCGGCATCGCCTTCGCGAACCCCTGGTTGTGGGTGACGACCACGATCGTGGTGCCGTGCTTCTTGTTCACCTGGAAGAAGAGCTCGTGCATCGCCTCGCTCGTGGTCGAGTCGAGGTTGCCGGTGGGCTCGTCGGCGAGGATGAGCTTGGGCGAGAGCACCAGCGCGCGGGCGAGCGCGACGCGCTGCTGCTCGCCGCCCGAGAGCTCGCCGGGCCGGTGGGTGATGCGCTCGGCGAGGCCGACCTCGCCGAGCAGCGCCTTGGCGGGGCCCTCCATCTCCTTGCGCGTCTTGCCCTGGATGAGCCCGGGCATCATCACGTTCTCGAGCGCGTTGAACTCGGGCAGGAGGTGGTGGAACTGGAAGACGAACCCGATGGTCCGGTTCCGGATCGCCGCCAGGCGCGAGCCGGGCAGGCCCACGAGCTCGTCGTCCCCGAGGCGGATGCGCCCGCGCGTGGGCAAGTCGAGCGTGCCGATGCAGTGCAGGAACGTGCTCTTGCCCGCGCCCGAGGCGCCGACGATCGCCACCACGTCGCCCTGCTCGATGACCAGGTTGATCCCGCGCAGCACGGAGAGCTCGCGCCCCATGTGGATGAAGCTCTTGTGCAGGTCCTCGACGATGACGAGCGGGGGAGCCATGGGCGCTACTCGTAGCGGAGGCCGTCGACGGGCGAAAGCTTCGACGCGGCCCGCGCCGGGTACAGGGTGGCGATGGTGCAGATGACCAGGGCGGCGATCGCCACCATGGCGTAGTCGTACGGGTTCACGTTCACCGGCAGCCGGTCGATGTAATACACGTCCGGATCGAGGCGAACGCCGAACCACATGAGCCCGGTGCAGGTGGCGAGGGCCGTGCCGACGCCGAAGACGGTGCCGATGCCGCCGATGATGATCCCCTCGAGCATGAAGACGGCCATGACCGCGCCGTCGGAGGCGCCCAGCGCCTTGAGGATCGCGATCTCCTTGCCCTTCTCGGTGACCATGAGGAGCAGCGTGCAGACGATGCAGAAGCTTGCGACGGCGATCGCGATGGAGAGGATGATGAAGGTGGCGATCTTCTCCAGCTTGAGCGCGCTGAAGAGGTTCTTGTTCATCTCCATCCAGTCGCGCACCCTGAGCTCGAGCGGCCGCTTGTTCTGCACCTCGCCGGCGAACTTGGCGATGGCTGCGTCGACCGCGGGGCGGACGTCCTGCACCTTCTCGGGATCCGGGATCCTGACGTCGATGTGGGTGATGCGGTCGTCGAGGCTGAAGAAGGCCTGGGCGACGTCGAGCTTCACGTACGCGTGCGTCGCGTCGTACTCGTACATCCCGCTGTAGAAGATCGCGGCCACCCGGAACTTGCGCGAGCGCGGCATGACGCCGGTGGGCCCGAGCTCGCCCATGGGCGAGAGGAGCGTGATCTCGTCGCCGACGAGGACGTGGAGCGACTTGGCGAGCTCGCGGCCGATGATGATCCCCGGATAGACCTTGGTCGCCTTCTTCAGGTACTCGACGACGCTCGGGTCCATGTCGGGCTGGAAGCGGAAATCGGGCCCCTTGAAGTAGGGCGCGCCGTCCGGCCCGCGGCCGATGATCTCCTCCGGGCCGAGGTTCCCGAGCTTCTCGGGATCGGTCAGGTACTCGAACTTGCCGACCTCGATGTTGCTCTTGAGGTCGATGACCTGGCCGATGGTCTCGGGATCGATGCCGCGGACCAGCGCGCCGGCGGTGTTCGACGCCGACGAGCCCATCGCCTCGCCGGCGGCGACGGGCGTGGCCGCGCCGCCGCGCGAGGCGACGGCGAGGCGGACGGCATCGAGCTTGTCCTCCCAGTCGCCGAAGCCGCCGGGGCGGGTGGTGTCGACGACGATGTGGGCGTTGTTGCCGAGGATCTTGCGCTTCAGGTCGTGCCCGAAGCCGCCCATGATCGAGGTGACCGAGCAGAGCGCGCAGGAGCTCACCGCGACGCCGGCCATGGAGAGGACCGAGATCACCGTGAGGAACCCGCTCTTGGTGGCGCGGACGTGGCGGGCTCCGACGAACGAGGTAAAGCTCCGTCGCTCGAGGGCGTCGAGGATCAGCGGCAGCGCCGCCGAGAGCACGCCGAGCAGGAAGAGCACGCCGGCGACGAGGGCGCCGAAGCGGGTGAGCTCCTGCTCGAGCTTGAAGGGCGCGGCGGGCTGGCTGGGGATGCGGGCCGCGAGCGTGGTCAGCACGGCGAAGGCGACGCCGAAGGCCGCCGAGAGCCACCACAGGATCGCGCGCGCGACGCTCTTGGCGAGCCGGCGGTAGCCGCGCACCGCGAGCAGCACGCTGAGCACGCCGACGACGGCGTAAAAGACGTAGAAGACGGGCTGACTAACCGCCACTCGCCTCGGGCCTCAGCAGGGGGAAGAGGATCACGTCGCGGATCGACGGAGCCCCGGTGAGGAGCATCGCGAGGCGGTCCACGCCCATCCCGAACCCCGCCGCCGGCGGCATGCCGTGCTCGAGGGCGCGGATGTAGTCGGCGTCGTAGTCCATGGTCTCGTCCTCGCCCTTCTGGCGCTTCGCCACCTGGGCGCGGAAGCGCTCGGCCTGGTCGTCGGGATCGTTGAGCTCGCTGAACGCGTTGCAGAGCTCCCGCCCGTCGACGAAGAGCTCGAAGCGGTCAACGAGCGAGGGGTCGGCGTCCTTACGCCGGGCGAGCGGCGAGACCTCGGCCGGATAGTCGACGATGAAGACCGGGACGCTCTTGCCCGCGGCGGTGACGTAATCGACCGTGAGGAACGGCTCGACCACGTACTCGTAGGCGCAGAAGATCCGCTCGCCCGGGCTCTCGCACTTCTGGGCGGCCTTGCGGAAGTTGGTCCAGTCGATCTCGCGCTTGTGGGCCTTCGACGCCTTGGCCCACTCCTTGATCGGGGCCTGGGCGAGGTCGGCGAGGTGGACCCGCTCGGGCACGTCGGGGGGCAGGCCCGCTTTCTCCAGGGCGCGGGCGAGCGCGGCGCGCATCGAGACCCGCTCGAACCGCTCGAAGCTCCAGCGGCGCTCGGCGGCCCAGGCGGCGTGCTCCTTGGGCAGCGCCTCGGCGAGGCGCCGGTCGACGTGGCGGAGCAGCTCCTCCGTCGCGTCCATGAGCGTCTCGTAGGTCGCGTACGCCTGGTAGAACTCGAGCATCGTGAACTCGGGGTTGTGCCGGGTGGACAGCCCCTCGTTGCGGTAGCAGCGGGCCACCTCGTAGACGCGCTCGAAGCCGCCCACGACGAGGCGCTTCAGGTAGAGCTCGGGCGCGACCCGCATGAACAGGCCGAGGTCGAGGGCGTTGTGGTGCGTCGTGAACGGGCGCGCCGTCGCCCCGCCGACCAGGGTGCTCATCGTCGGCGTCTCGACCTCGAGGAAGCCGTGGGCGTCGAGCCACTCGCGGAGCGAGGCGATGACGCTGGTGCGGGCGCGGAAGACGCTCGCGACCTCCTTGTTCGCGACCAGATCGACGTAGCGCTGGCGGTAGCGCGACTCGACGTCCTTGAAGCTCGTCTTGGTCGGGAGGGGCCGGAGCGCCTTGGTGACGACGCGGAGCGAGCTCGCTTTGATCGAGAGCTCGCCCTTCTGCGTCGCCATCCCGGTGCCGTCGGCGACGACGATGTCGCCGAGATCGAGCTCGTGCTCGAGCCGGGCGTACGCCTCGGCGCCGAGCGATGCCTCCTCGCAGTAGAGCTGGAGCTCGCCGGTGCGATCGCGCAGGCGCACGAACGTCACGCCCCCGAACGCGCGGACGAAGAGGACGCGGCCGGCCACGTGGAGGGCGTGCGGCTCGACCTTCTCCGGATCGTGGCGGCCCTCGGGCGTCTTCGCGGCGTCGAAGAGGGCGCGGGCGGCGGCGAGCTCGGTCACCTGGCCGACGTCGTTGGCGAACGGGTTCTCGCCGCGGGCGCGGATCTTCGCGGCCTTGCCGCGCCGGGCGGCGATGAGCGCCTCCTCCGCGGAGTGCTCCGGCGCCTTGGGCTTGTCGCCGCTCACGGCGAGTCCTCGGCGATCTGGCCGCCCTTCTTGAGCGAGCCGCCGGCGGCGGCGAGCAGGTACGCCTCGATGAACGCGTCGAGATCGCCGTCGAGCACGCCGTCGACCGCGCCGCTCTCGTGCGAGGTGCGCACGTCCTTCACCAGCCGGTAAGGGGCGAGGACGTAGTTGCGGATCTGGCTGCCGAAGTTGATCGCGCTCTTCGCCGCCTCGCGCGCCGCGGCCTGGGCGTCGCGCTTCTGGAGCTCCATCTCGTAGAGCTTGGCCTTGAGCATCTTCATCGCCATGGCGCGGTTCTGGTGCTGGCTGCGCTCGGCGCGGCAGACGATGTTGAGACCCGTGGGCAAGTGCCGGAGGCGGACCGCCGTCTCGACCTTGTTCACGTTCTGCCCGCCCTTGCCGCCGGCGCGCATCGTCGTGATCTCGATGTCCTTGTCGGCCACCTGGATGTCGATCTCGTCGTCGGTGTCGGGCGTGACCTCGACCGCGGCGAACGCCGTCTGGCGCGTGTGGTCGGCGTTGAAGGGGCTCATCCGGACCAGGCGGTGGACGCCGGCCTCCGAGCGGAGGTAGCCGTAGGCCGAGTCGCCGGCGACCGTGAACGAGACGGCGTCGATCCCCGCCTCCTCGCCCTCCTGGAAGTCGAGGATCTCGGTCTTGTAGCCGCGGCGCTCGGCCCAGCGCAGGTACATGCGCATCAGCATCGCCGCCCAGTCCTTGGCGTCGGTGCCGCCGGCGCCGGGGTGGATGCTGATGATCGCGTTGGCGCGGTCGGCGGGGCCGGAGAGCATGCGGTCGAGCTCGGCCTTGCGGAGGCGCAGCTCGATCGCGCCGATCTGCGCCGTCGCGTCGGTTACGGCGGCGTCGTCGCCCTCGGCGGCGCCGAGCTCGAGGTACTCGCTCGCGTCGTCGAGCTCGCGCCCGAGCTTCTGGGCCAGCTCGAGCTTCGCTTCGCACTGGGCGCGCTTGCGGAGCACGCCCTGGGCCTTCTCCTGATCGTTCCAGAACCCGGGGGTCAGGGTGACCTGGGTCAGCTCTTCCAGCATCCGCTCGAGCTTCGGGACGTCAAAGATGCCCCCTTAGCGCCTCAAAGCGCCTCTTGAGGTCGAAGATCTTCTCGCGCGTCTCGGAGAGCATGGTGACGGGGGGATCTATTCCATCTGGGCTCCGATCGCCAGGATGCCGGGGGCCGGTCCCGTCCGCCCCTGCTCGCCGCGTCGTCAGCGGTAGGGGTTCGAGAGATCGTCGCCGCCGGTCTTGGGCGGATCCTTCGGGGGGTCCTTCGGCGGATCCTTCTTGGAGCCCGCCTTGTCGGGGGGCGGCCGCTTGCCGCCGACGCGCGGCGGAGGAGCGACCTCGGCCGTCGAGGCGGCGGGTGCGGCGGAGGCCGCGGCGGTCGCGGCCGGCTCGGGCGCGCTCGGCGCCGCGCTCGGCGCTCCGGTCGGAGGAGCGGCGGTCGGCGGGGGCGGCGGCTTCGCCGCCTGGGCGTCGGTGGACGCGTCGGGCCCCGGCTGCGGCTGCACGCGGAGCTGGCGATACGCGACGAACGCCGCGACGACCGCGACCAGCGCGAGCGCGAGCGCGATCCACCGCGTCCGCCCGCGCTCGAGCGGAGGCTGAGGGATCGAGATCGGATCGACCTCGACCGCAGGCGGCATCGGCTTGGCCGACGTGAGCGAGGTCGCGTCCATGCGGGCCGTGACCGAGTCCTGCTCCTCCTCCACGATCGCGGGGGCGATCTCGATCCGCGGGTCGGCCATGGGCGGCTGGATGCCGAACGGCATCGCCGGCGTCCGGCTCGCGGGCGGCTCCATCGAGGGCGCAGGACCGATGCCGGGGTTCGTCGGCGGCGCGGGCGGGATGCGGCGCGACGCCGGCGCCGGGGCGGGCTGGCCGAGCCCCACCTGCGTCCGGCTCGAGGGCGGCGATTCGGCCTGCAGCGGAGGATGGCCGAGCCCGGCTGCGTCGCTCCCACGAGCCCGAGACCCCGTCGAGGCCTCTGCGCCTTGGTCGCCGGGCTCGAGCGGGATCCGGATGGTGACCTCGCGCGAGCCGCTCGCGCTCGGCTCGCTCTGGGCGAGCCAGGCGCGGACGCTCTCGCGCTGGGCCGCGATCTCCTGGCCGATCACCTTCTGCACGTACGCGGCGACCTCGCGTGGGGAGGCCACGCCGACGTCGGTCGCCGAGGCGCTCGCGGCCTCGCGGGCGGCCCGCTCGAGCGCGTCGGCCATCTCGGCCGCCGTCTGGAAGCGGCGCGCCGGATCGCGCTCGAGCGCCTTCATCACCACGTCGTCGAAGGCGTGGGGCAAGCTCCCGTTCACCGCGCTCGGCGGGGTGATCGGCTCGAGGAGCACGCGCGACAAGGTCGCCGCCTCGCTGTCGGCCTTGAAGAGCCGGCGCTCGACCAGGACCTCCCAGACGATGACGCCCATGGCGAAGAGATCGGCGCGGCGGTCGATCTCGATGCCCTTCGTCTGCTCGGGGGACATGTACGCGAGCTTGCCCTTGAGCTTGCCGGCGCGCGTCGACGAGAGCCGGGCGACGGATCGCGCCACGCCGAAGTCGGTGATGCGCGAGGTCCCGTCGACGCCGACGAGCAGGTTCTGCGGAGAGACGTCGCGGTGCACGAGGCCCACCGGCTGGCCGGAGCCGTCGGTGAGCTCGTGCGCGGCGTGCAGCCCCGCGAGCGAGTCGAGGAGGATGCGGAGGAGGATCGGCCTCGGGACGTGATCGCCGCCCGAGACGGCGCGGGCGACGATGCGCGCGAGCGTGTCGCCCTCGATGTACTCCATCACCAGGTAGTAGCCGCCGGCCTTGCTGGTCCCGACCTCGAGGATCGGCACGACGTGCGGGTGGTGGATGCCGGCGGCGAGGCGCGCCTCGTCGAGGAACATCTCGACGAACTCCTGCTCGCCGGCGAGGTGCGGGTGCAGCTGCTTGATGGCGACGAAACGCTGGAAGCCGCCCACGCCGCCGAGGCGGGCGAGGAACACGGTGGCCATGCCGCCGCTCGCGATCTCGCCGATGAGCTCGTAGCGGTCGAGCCGCCGCCGCCCACCTTCGGGATCGAGGAGCTTGACCTTGGCCACGGACCCCCGCCTAGAACGCGCCGCGGGCGCCGAGCGCGGCGCCGCCTTCGAAGATCGCCCCCGTGGGCGCGACGAAGGCGCTCGTGGAGCTCGGCGGCGTGGGCTTGCCGCCCCAGTTGGTGAGGAAAAGGCCGACGACGCCGGTGATCACCGCGACGCCCGCGGTGGCGCCGAGGAGCACGTTGGTGCGCGTCTCCTTGGCGAGCCCGTCCTGGTACTCGGGGCAGCTCGTCCCCTGCCCTGCGCAGGCGCTTCGGACCGCGTCGGGTCCGGGGTTGTTCTTGGTGTCGACGCCGCTCCAGATGGTCACGCCGCCGAGCGCGGCGGTGGCGACGAGACCGCCGATGAACACGATCGGCGGCAGGCCCGAGCCGGTGTCGGCCGCGGCCGCGTCCGGCGCCGGCCCGTCGGGCGGCTCGGCGGGCGCGTCGACCGCGGGCTTGTCGCCGGACGTCGCGGGTGGCGGCGCGGCGGCGGCGGGGTTGCCGGCTTCGGCCGGCTCGAGGCGGATGTCGCTCGCGCCGCCCGCCTTGGCGTCGATGTCCTTCTGGGCGCTGGTGTTGCCGAAGAAGCTCGCGCTGATCGAGGCCTTGCCGGGGTCGAGGTACACCGTCCAGCGCGTGGTCGCCTCACCGGGCACGGCGCGCGTCCCGACGGCGAGCACGCAGGGCGGGGCGCAGCTGACGCTCACCTTGTGGAGGAGCGGCTCGGTCTTCTCCAGCGTCTCGCGGGCGAGCTTCACCGTCTCGGGGTCGTCGCCGTGGCGCGCGAGCGCGAGCGCCGCGAGCGTCGCCGCGCGCGATCCCTGCCCCGCCTCCGAGCGGGCGCGGATGGCGAAGCGCAGCACCTTCGCGCTCGGGACCGCGGCGTCGGCGGCCTCGAAATGCGAGGCCGCCACCTCGAACTCCTTGTTCTTGTAGGCCAGCGCGCCGGCGTCGTACTCCTCACCGGCGAGGCGGACCTTGGCGGCGTCGGGCGGGCCCGCCGCCGCGCGGGTGGTGACGAGGAACAAGGCCGCGCCGGCGGCGCAGAGCAGGAGCCTGGACATGCGGGGCGATCGTCACCCGTCCGGGCGCGGCGCGTCAACTCGACCGGCCGCGAAGCGGATCGGGCTTGGCTCGATGGGCCCCGGAGCGTAGGCATAGGACCGTGGAGTCGCTGGCCAGCTTGATCGAGCGCAAAGGCCCGCTCGAGGCGCAGGACGCCGTCGGCTGGGCCATCCGCCTGGCGCGGTCGGTGGAGCCGATCCACGCGCTCGGCGTGGCGCACGGCAACCTCTCGGCCGAGGTCGTGCTCGCGGCCGACGCCGGCTGCCGCTCGCGCGGGCTGCTCGTCGACGCCCGGAGCGCGCACGATCGGCCGGGCTATCACTCTCCCGAGCGCGCCGAGGGCGGTGGCCTGACGCCGGCCGACGACACCTGGGCGGTCGCGGTGCTCCTCTATTTCGCGCTGACCGGCACGCTGCCTTTCCCCGGCGCCGACGACGCCGAGGTCGGCGAGCGGATGAAGGCCGGGCACGCCGCGCCGATCGCCGTGTTCGATGCGGGTGACGACGCGCTGCAACGGGTCCTCGACGGCGCGTTGGCGCGGGACCTGGGCGCGCGGACGGCGACGCTCGCCGCGTTGCGCGCGGCGCTCGAGGCGTGGGACGCGGGCGGCGGGTTGCGCGGGCTCGCGGCGCTCGACGAGGAAGACGAGCAAGGAGCCGGCGGCGACGACGAGGACGAGGAAGAGGGCGCCACCCAGGTCAAGAACCTCGCCTCGTTCCAGCAGCACGTCGCGGCGATGATGGCGAAGGCGGCGCCGCCTCCGGCTGCGGCGGCCGCGGCTCCCGCGCAGGCGCCGCGCGCGCCCGTCGCTCCCGCGCAGGCGCCGCG
>CAYJPW010000230.1:0-14224 GCA_964372055.1 uncultured Polyangiaceae bacterium | reverse complement strand
CATCGGCACCGAGGCGACCGTCGGCCCGGGCGCGGCCAGCCGCATCGGCGCCGAGGCGATCGTCGCGCCGGGCGCCGCCTACGCCACCACGGCGCCCGCGGCGGTCTTCTCGAAGGACGCGCCGACGGTGACGGGTGCGCTCGGCGCCGCGCCGCTCGGCGCCGCGCCGGCCACCGACTTCCGCGAAGCGCCGACGCGCACCGGAGCCGCCGAGGCGCCGCCGCCGAGCTACGCGAGCCCGGCGATGGGCGTCGCGGTCGCGGGCGCGCCCATCGCGATCGGGGCCGCCGGCGTTCCCGACGCGCCGCCTTCGTTCGCCGCCGGGCCCGCGTCGCAGCGCGGCGCGGCGGTGCCGATGGCCCCCACGTTGTCCTCAGGGCTCGCGCCCGCGCCGATCGACGCCCCGCCGCCGTCCATCCCCGGCGGGTACGCGCCGCCGCCGTCGATCCCCGGCGGGTACGCGCCGCCGCCCAGCCTCCACGGCGCCGCCATCGCCGGCGCCATGAGCGCACCCGCGACCGCAGCCGGCCCGGCGAGCCTCTCGTCGGGAGCCCTTCCGCAGGCGGAGGCGAAGCGCCGCAACATGCTGGCGATGGTCGGCGCCGCCGCCGTCGCGCTCGTCGCGCTCGTCGGGATCACCGTCTGGTTCGCGACCCGGGGCGGCGAAGCGGGCGCCGTGGCCGAGGAGACGGCGCCGGGAGCCTCCGCCGATGCGCCCGATCCGACGGCCGACCCTCCCTCGCCCGGCGCAACCGGAGGCGCGACAGCCGCCAAGCCGACCAAGCCTGGAGTCGTGCTCAAGCCGACGGGGACCGGGACCGCGACCCCGACGGCGACCACGCCCCCGACCGCGACCACGCCCCCGACCGGCGGAACCGCGAAACCGCCGTCGACGAGCACGCCGCCTCCCGGCACGACGGGCGCGCCCCCGACGACGACGCCCGCCACGAAGCCTCCGCCCGGGCCAGGCAAAGGCAAGGACAACAAGGACAAGAAGGAGAAGGGTCCCAGGAAGCACTGACCGCGGCGCTAGCCGCTCTCGGCGTCCTGCAGCGAGGCGGGCCGCGCGAACGGCATGCCCGCCAGCTCCGCGACGGCGGCGACGAGCTCGTCGGGATCGATGGGCTTGGGCGCGTGGCGCTGGAAGCCGGCGGCGAGGGCGAGCGCGTGGTCGTCGGCGCGCGCGTACGCGGTGAGCGCGATCGCCGGCACCTCCGCGCCGTCCTCCTTGGACCGGTTGCGCAGCGCGCGGATGAGCGCGTAGCCGTCCTCGCCCGGCATGCCGATGTCGCTCACCACGACCGTCGGTCGAAACTCCGGGTAGACCTCGAGCGCCTCGCGCACCGATCCGACCGCCGCGACGAGCGCGCCGCGCGACGTGAGGAGCTCGGTCATCATCTCGCGCGCGTCCGGCTCGTCCTCGACGAGGAGGACGCGCACACCTCGGATCGCCGCCCCGGCGCGCGCCGCCGTCGCCGACGACGGCGAGTCGCTGGTGGGCTGGCGCAACGCGACGGGCGACACGAGCTCGGGGAGCCGCACCCAGAACAGCGATCCGCGGCTCCGTCCGGAGCTCTCCGCCCGCACCGAGCCGCCGTGGAGCTCGACGATGTGGCGCACGATCGCGAGGCCGAGGCCCAGGCCCGCGTGCGCCTTCTTGCTCGAGCTGTCCGCCTGGCGGAACCGATCGAACACGAACGGCAGAAACTCGGGATCGATGCCCTCGCCGTCGTCGCGCACCCAGAGCGCGATCTCGGACACGGCTCGATCCTGCCCCGGCGCTTCGGCGTCCCCCACGCGCTCGCCGGCGGTCTCCCAACGCCTGCGCGTACCGGACTGGTCCGAGCGCGCTCGATCCACCGACGGCGAGCGGCGCAGGCGATCGCCGTGCGGCTCTGGGCCCGCCCGCTCGGCGGGCGCACCCTGGCAAGCGCGATCGGCGGGCTCCGGGCGGCGTACTCGCTCGATGCCCACCTCGACGTGGCCGCCGGCCGGCGTGAACTTGACGGCGTTCGAGAGGAGGTTGGCGGCCACCTGCAGGAGCCGATCGGGATCGCCCGACACGTCGGGATCGCACGTGGGATCGAACGCGGTGACGATGGTGATCCGCTTCGCCTCGGCGGCCGCGCGCACCGTCTCCAGCGCCGCCTCGACCAACGGGCGGAGCCGCAGCGGCCGCGGTTGGATGCCGAGCTTGCCGCTGGCGATGCGCGAGGCGTCGAGCAGGTCCTCGATGAGCTTGAGCTGCGCCTGGACGTTGCGGTCGATCACCTCGAGGCCGCGCGCGAGCTGCGCCGGAGCGCCCGAGCCCGCCCGGAGCATGTGCGTCCACCCGGCGATGGCGCTCAGCGGGTTGCGGAGCTCGTGCGACAACGTCGCCAGGAACTCGTCCTTGATGCGGCTCGCCTCGCGCACGCCGGCGAACAGGCAGTTCTCGATCGCGACCGATCCCACCTGGGCGAGCTGCTGGAGGAGCGCCTCGTCGTCGGCCGTCGGCCCTCCGGGCTCTTTGTAGGCGACCACGATGGCGCCGAAGGCGCGCCCGTCGGGCTGGAGCAACGGAGCCGCGAGGACCGCGGCCGGCGCGTCGGGCTCGCCGCGCGCGCTCCCCAAGAGGTCCTGGAGCACCCGGCGCCCCAGCCGGAGCGGAGCCCGGCGCTCCTGGACGAGGTCCGCGGCGCGGCGCATCGACGACGAGGCCGCCTGCGCCTCCGCCGCCTCGTCCGCCGCCGAGGTCGCGACCCGCGGCGGGCCGTTCTCGATCGACGCGGTGGTCACCACCAGCGGCGCGCCGAGGACGTCGCGCACCGATCGCGAGATCGCCCGCAGCAGCGGCTCGATCGGCCGCGCGGAGTGGATGGCGAGCGAGGCGCGGGCGAGCTCGTGCAGCTGCCCGGCCCTCCGGCGGAGCGCCTCGGCCTGGAGCTCCACCTGGCGGCTCTTCTTCGCCATCTCGACGAAGACCTTCACCTTGGTCTTGAGGATCTCGGGCACGAACGGCGTCTGGATGTAGTCGACCGCGCCGAGGGAGTAGCAGCGTCGCCCGTAGACCTCGTCGCCCGAGGCGGTGAGGAAGATGATCGGCGTGTGGCGGAAGTCCTTGTGCTGGCGGATGAGCTCGGCGGTCTCGAAGCCGTCCATCCCGGGCATGTTGATGTCGAGGAGGATGACCGCGAAGCGGTCGGCGAGGACCCGCCGGAGGGCGTCGCGACCCGAGGTGGCGTGGACGAGGTTCTGGCCGAGGTCGAGGAGGAGCGCCTCGAGCGCGAGCAGCTTCTCCGGCCGGTCGTCTACGAGCAGGATGTTGACCTTGTCGCTCATGTCAGCCTCGCCCGCGACTCGCCTCGGTCAGCGGCGCAGCCAGAAGCGCAGCATCGCCACGAGCTGCGCCGAGTCGACCGGCTTGGCGATGTAGTCGGTGGCGCCGGCCTCGAAGCACTTCTCGCGGTCGCCCTTCATCGCCTTGGCGGTCACGGCGACGATGGGCAGCGACGCGAGGCCGAGGTCGCGGCGAATGGCGCGCATCGTGTCGTAGCCGTCCATCTCGGGCATCATGATGTCCATGAGGACGACGTCGACGTCGGGGGACGCCTCGAGCAGCTCGATGGCGCCCCTGCCCGTCTCGGCCGAGACGATCCGCATCCCGTGCTCGTCGAGGATCGTCGTGAGCGCGAAGATGTTGCGGATGTCGTCGTCGACGATGAGCGCCTTCTTGCCGACGAGCGTCTGGTCCGACTGGTGGAGCTCGTCGAGCACGCGCCGCTGCGCCTCGCCGAGCGAGACGACCGGGAGGTGGAGGAAGAGCGCGACGTCGTCGAGGAGGCGCGCCGGCGAGCGCACGTGCTTGAGCACGCGCGTCTGGGTGAGCGGACCGATCTCCGCGTCGTCCGCGGGCGCGACCTCGCCGGTGGAGTAGGCGACGACCGAGATGTCCGCGAGGACGGGATCGCGCTGCATCTGGCGCAAGAGCTCGATCCGCGACATGCCCCCGAGCGTCGTGCCGAGGACGACCGCGTCCGGCCTGCGCTGCCCGAGCGCCTCGAGCGCGCTCTGGCCGTCGCAGGTGACCTCGACGTCCACGGCCTCGTGCGCGAGCAGGTCGAGCGGCAGCGCGCCCGCGTCCTCGGCGGCGACGAGCAGGCGCCGTCGCGCGCGGCCGAGCTGCTCCTCGATCGCGGCGAGCGTCGCGTCGAGCGGCTCGCGGCTCTTGAGCGGCTTGTTGAGCACGCCGGCGGCCCCGAGCCGGAGGGCGCGCTCGCGCTCGTCGGCGGTGCTGATCACCTGGACGAGGATGTGGCGCGTCTCCAGGTCCTGCTTGAGGCGCTCGAGCACGCGGTGGCCGTCGAGGTCGGGCAGGTTGATGTCGAGCGTGATCGCCGCGGGCTTGTACTCGCGCGCCAGCGCGAGCGCGGCGGTGCCGCCGTGGGCGCAGAGCGCCTTCCAGCCTCGGTCGCGCGCCGCCTCGACCAGCACATCGGCGAACGTCGGATCGTTCTCGACCACGAGCAGGACGCGGTCGCCTGGGCCCACGGCGACCCTGTCGTCGCGCTGGTGGTCGGCCTGCCCGAGGAGCGGGATCGGCGCGCTCTCGGCGGCGTAGGCGAGGGCGCCCCAGCCGCGCTCCTGCCCGGCGACGAGCGGTTGGCGCCTCGGGCTGTAGCGCAGCGGCAGGTAGAGCGTGAACGTGCTCCCCCGCCCCACGGCGCTCACGAGCTCGAGCTCGCCCCCGAGCAGGCGCGCGATCTCGCGGCTGATCGCGAGGCCGAGGCCGGTGCCGCCGTACTTGCGGCTGGTGCTGCCGTCCGCCTGCTGGAACGCCTCGAAGATGATTTGCTGCTTCTCCCGGGGGATGCCGATGCCGGTGTCGCGCACCGAGAGGGCGATCACGCTCTCGGCCCGGCTCAGGGTCTCGTTGTCGGCGTGCCAGCCGGAGCTGACGGGGCGGACGTCGAGCGCGACCTGCCCGCGATCGGTGAACTTGAAGGCGTTGGAGAGCAGGTTCTTGAGCACCTGCTGCAGACGCTTGGCGTCGGTGTGGAGCGAGCGCGGCAGGGTCGGCGCGAGCGTGAGCGGGAAATCGAGCTGCTTGGCGTCGGCGACGTGCTGGAACGTCCGCTCGACGTAGTCCGAGAGATCGCGGAACGGCACCTCGCCGGCGTCGACGACGACCGTCCCCGACTCGATCTTGGAGAGATCGAGGATGTCGTTGATGAGCTCGAGCAGATCGTTGCCGGACGAGTGGATGGTCCTGGCGAACTCGACCTGCCGCGGCGTGAGGTTCCCGTCGGTGTTCCTGGAGAGCTGCTCGGAGAGGATGAGCAGGCTGTTGAGCGGCGTCCGGAGCTCGTGCGACATGTTCGCGAGGAACTCGGACTTGTACTTCGAGGTGAGGGCGAGCTGGCGCGCCTTGTCCTCGAGCGCCTGGCGGGCCTGCTCGACCTCGATGTTCTTGCGCTCGACCTCGACGTTCTGCTCGGCGAGGAGGCGCGCCTTCTCGCCGAGGGCCGCGTTGGTGAGCTGCAGCTCCTCCTGCTGGCTCTGGAGCTCGCGGGCCAGCGACTGCGACTGGCGGAGGAGGTTCTCGGTGCGGGTGTTGGCCTCGATGGTGTTGATGACGATGCCGATCGACTCGGCGAGCTGATCGAGGAAGGCGAGGTGGGTGGCGCTGAACCGCTCGAACGACGCAAGCTCGAGGATCGCCTTCACCTGCCCCTCGAAGAGCACCGGGATGACGATGATGTTCGCCGGCGTCGCCTCGCCGAGGCCCGAGGTGATGGTGATGTAGTCCTTGGGCGCGTTGACGAGCAGGATCTTCTCGCGCTCGAGCGCGCACTGGCCGACGAGTCCCTCGCCCAGCTTGAACTGGTTGTCGATGTTCTTGCGCTGCTTGTACGCGTAGCTCGCGAGGAGCCGGAGCACCGGCTCGTCGCGGACGCCGTCCATCGTGTAGAAGACCGCCTGCTGCGCGGAGACGACGGGCGCGAGCTCGGAGAGGATGAGGCGCCCGACGGTGAGCAGGTCCTTCTGCCCCTGGAGCATGCGCGAGAACTTCGCCAGGTTGGTCTTCAGCCAATCCTGCTCGCTGTTCTTCAGCGTCGTGTCCTTGAGGTTGCGGATCATCTCGTTGATGTTGTCTTTGAGCGACGCGACCTCGCCCTGCGCCTCGACCTGGATCGACCGGGTGAGATCGCCCTTGGTCACGGCGGTCGCGACCTCGGCGATCGCGCGCACCTGCGTGGTCAGGTTGGCGGCGAGCCGGTTGACGTTGTCGGTGAGGTCCTTCCAGGTGCCGGAGGCGCCGGGCACGCTGGCCTGGCCGCCGAGCTTGCCCTCGACGCCGACCTCGCGCGCCACCGTGGTCACCTGATCGGCGAAGGTGGCGAGCGTCTCGATCATGCCGTTGATCGTGTCGGCGAGCTCGGCGAACTCGCCCTTCGCGTCGACGGCGAGCTTGCGCTTGAGGTCGCCGTTGGCGACGGCGGTCACGACCTTGGCGATGCCGCGCACCTGGTTGGTGAGGTTGCCGGCCATGAAGTTGACGTTGTCGGTCAGGTCCTTCCACGTCCCGGCGACGCCCTTCACCTCGGCCTGGCCGCCGAGCTTGCCCTCGGTGCCGACCTCGCGCGCCACGCGGGTGACCTCGGACGCGAACGAGTTGAGCTGATCGACCATCGTGTTGATGGTGTTCTTCAGCTCGAGCATCTCGCCCTTCACGTCGACGCTGATCTTCTTGGAGAGATCGCCGGTGGCGACGGCGGTGGTGACGGCGGCGATGTTGCGCACCTGGCTGGTCAGGTTGCCGGCCATCGAGTTGACCGAGTCGGTCAGGTCCTTCCACGTGCCGGCGACGCCGCGCACCTCGGCCTGTCCGCCGAGCTTGCCCTCGGTGCCGACCTCGCGCGCCACGCGCGTCACCTCGGACGCGAAGGAGCCGAGCTGATCCACCATGGTGTTGATGGTGTTCTTGAGCTCGAGGATCTCGCCGCGGACGTCGACGGTGATCTTCTTGGACAAGTCGCCGTTGGCGACGGCGGTGGTCACGGCGGCGATGTTGCGCACCTGGCTGGTCAGGTTGCCGGCCATCGAGTTGACCGAGTCGGTCAGGTCCTTCCACGTGCCGGCGACGCCGCGCACCTCGGCCTGTCCGCCGAGCTTGCCCTCGGTGCCGACCTCGCGCGCCACGCGCGTCACCTCGGACGCGAAGGAGCGGAGCTGATCGACCATCGTGTTGATGGTGTCCTTGAGCTCGAGGATCTCGCCCTTGACGTCGACGGTGATCTTCTTGGAGAGGTCGCCGTTGGCGACGGCGGTGGTGACGGCGGCGATGTTGCGCACCTGGCTGGTCAGGTTGCCGGCCATGGAGTTGACCGAGTCGGTCAGGTCCTTCCAGGTGCCGGCGACGCCGGGCACGTTGGCCTGGCCGCCGAGCTTGCCCTCGGTGCCGACCTCGCGCGCCACGCGGGTCACCTCCGCGGCGAACGAGCTGAGCTGATCGACCATCGTGTTGGTGACGTTCTTGATCTGGAGGATCTCGCCGCGGACATCGACGGTGATCTTCTGGGTCAGGTCGCCGTTGGCGATGGCGGTCGCGACCTTCGACACGTCGCGGAGCTGGATGGTGAGGTTGCCGGCCATCGAGTTGACGGAGTCGGTCAGATCCTTCCAGGTGCCGGCGACGCCGGGCACGCTGGCCTGGCCGCCGAGCTTGCCCTCGGTGCCGACCTCGCGCGCCACGCGCGTGACCTCGGACGCGAACGAGCCGAGCTGCTCGACCATGGTGTTCACGGTCTTCGCGGTGCGGAGGAACTCGCCCTCGAGCGGCCTGCCGCCGACGTCGAGCGCCATCGTCTGCGAGAGATCGCCCTTGGCGACGGCGCCGATGACGCGCGCCATCTCGCTCGTGGGGTGCACGAGATCGCTGATGAGCGCGTTGACCGACGCGACCGTGTCGGCCCACGATCCGGAGAGCTCGCCGATCGAGGCGCGCTGCTCGATCTTGCCCTCCTTGCCGACGGAGCGGCTGAGGCGCTCGAGCTCCCGCGCCATCTTCTGGTTCAGCTCGATGACGTCGTTGAACGCGTCGGCGATCTTGCCGTCGAGCCCCTCCCACTCGAGCGGGAGGCGCACCGAGAAATCGCCCTTTTTGAGCGCGGTGAGCGCGACGAGCAACAGGCGCCGATCGAGCACGTCCCCCAGCGCGTCGGTCGGGGCGGCCGCGCGACCTGCGCGGCGCGATCCGGAGGACGCGGCCGCACCTGCCTTCTTCCTCCCGGTCGCCTCGCGCCCCGCGGCAGGCGCTTTTTCGGCGGACTGCCCGCGACGTTCGGCGCGTCTCGCCGCGGTCGTGATCCGTTGCTCCACGTGCGCCTCCTCGGGTGCGTCGCGAAGGACGGAATGTAGGAGGGACACGCCGAAGGGCGCGACACGGGACGGTCCTGATCGCGCGTTAGGGATCCCCCCTAGAACCCTCCCCCGCCGCCGGGGGCCCACGTTTGCCGGCGGCCGCGGCGCCGGGGCGCGCCGCGCCCGCCACCCTCTCGGCACCGACGCCGCCGCCATCCTCGCCGCGCCGTCCGTGTGCCATCGAAGCCGCTTGCGCGATCAACCTGTCGACGTTGCATCGTGCCGCCGAAACACCACATCGTGTCTCACGAGCGCGCCATCGCGTCTCGGCGATACGAAATCGTGTCTCCCCCCCGTGCCTTCGTGTGCCGACGACACGAAGTCACGGCTCACGCCCGCCCCTTCGCGTGTCCCAGCCGCGATCTCGTGCATCCCAAAAACTCCACGCGGCAGCCCCCTACCGGAGGCTGACCAACGCCCCTTCCATGGAGGCAGCCCGTGGGCGGGTGCTCGCGCCGTAGGCAGCGGCGGCGAGCGTGGGAGCGAGGAAGCGCCGCAGGCGCGCCCGAGCGAAGAGTTCAGGGCCCCGCGCTCGCCGCCGCTGCCGAAGGCGCGAGCGCCCGCCCACGGGCGGCACGCACGCAACGCGGCGTTGCCCGTCAGCCGGAGGTTCCAATCCGCCGGCGCTCCGCATAAGCCTCGGCCGTCAACGCAAACCGCAGCAGCTCGTTCGTCACGGGATGCTTCAGCAGCACGCGCGGCGACTCGGCGGAGCGCCCGATCTCGCGGTCGAACCGGCGCAGGTAGTCGATCGCCGACACCAGGTCCCCCGACAGGATGTACGCGACCCGGTACTCGCTCCGGCGCACTCCGATCGTGAACGCGCGCGCGTCGTAGATCGGCGACACCGTCGGCGCGATCTCCTCGAGCAGCTTCCGCTGCCGGCGCCCGATGGCCTTCTGCACCGCCGCCGCGAACCCCTGCGCGGCGTGCTCTCGCGACGGGCTGATCTCGCCCGATCCGAACTGCGGCTCGACGGTGCGCATCGTCGCCATGAGCAGCCCGTCGGCGGCGTCCGGCGCGAGCTCGTCGAGCCAGGTCACGCCGAGGGCCATGCGCGTGAGCAGCCGCGCCAGCGCGAACGCCTGCTCGGGCTCGGGCAGCTCGGCGAACGACGTCGGACCGATGATCGCCGGCGGATCGCCCGGGTAGACGCGGGCCGCGCCCTGCCAGCTCGGCGTCAGGTAGAGCTCGAAGCCTTCGATCCCGAGCGCCCGCGCGAGGCGCTCGGCGAGCATCCGCGTCGGGTGCCCGTCGCGCGCGCCGATGCGATCGCGCGAGCTCACGCCCAGGCTCGAGAGCTCGAAGCGGAGCGCCTTGGCCGCGACCGGCGCGAGCGCGACCGAGACGTCGATCATCGGGCTCCGCGCCTCGGGCACGAGCAGCCGCGCGATCTCGCTGCCGGCGAGCGACATCGGGTAGGGCAGGTCCTGAGGCAGGCGCCGCGAGCGGAGCGCGACGAGCCGCTCCGGCTTCACGTCGCCGAGGCAGGCGCGCACCTCCTCGACCGCGAGGCGCTCCTCGGCGCGCCCGTCGGTGGCGAGCGCCGACTCGAGCGCCTGCAGCGGGGGCGCCACGTCGGCGATCCGGACCAGCGTCTCGGCGTCTGCGGTGAGCAGCTCGCGCAGGACCTGGACCGCCTCGGTGGTGCGGCCGGCGGCGATGAGCCCCTGGCCGAGCGCGATCCGCGCCTCCGGCGGCGCGCCCTGCAGCACCGCGGCCTGCTGCAGGTGCGCGATCCCCTCGTGGGGCCGCTTGAGGATCGTGGCCTCGAGCATCCCCAGCGCCGACAGCCAGCGCGCATCGACGGGCAGGCGCCGCGAGCCCGCGATCTCGATGACCTGCCCGAGCGCCTTGGCGTACGCGGCCGCCCCCTCGGGCGAGTCGGTGCGGTAGAGGCGCGCCAGGCCCGCCCACGGGCGCTGATCGCCCGGCGCGCTCACCACCGCGTCGCAGAGGGCGCGGACCATCCCGGCGTTGTCGCCGGCGTCGCGGCACGCGTCGGCGAGGCGCAGATCGTACTCGGCGCGCGTCGCCTGGTCGGTCTCGCCCTCGGCAAGCCGGCCGAGGATCGACATCACCAGGGCGCGATCGCCCCGCGCCACGGCGACCTGGTGGAGCCGCTCCAGCGCCCGCCGGTTCTTCGGATCGGCCGCGAGCACCGCCTCGAGCACCGCCTGCGCCGCCGCGGGCTCGCCGAGCGGCCCCTCGTAGATCCCGGCGAGATCGAACTGCGCGCCCAGGCGCGCCTGCGGATCGGTCGCGACCTCGATGACGCGGAGGACGACGTCGCGCGCCTCGGGCCAGAGCTGCTGCGCCGAGAGGAGCCTCGCCGTGAGCAGGAGCGAGGGCACGTCGTCCGGCGCCTCGGCGAGCACCCGCCGCATCGCGCCGACGCCGATGCCCAGGTCGGCGGCGCCCGCCGCCTTGTCCTTGTGGCGGAGCACCGCGCGCCCGATCTCCGAGCCGAGCACGACGATCTGATCGGTGACGGTGGCGCGCTCCAGCGCGGCGCCGAGGCGGTCGAGCAGCCGCCCGACGTCGGACGCGAGCATCCGCGCGAGCGCCTGAGCCGCCGGCAGCGAGTCGGGATCGGTCCGGAGCGCCTCCTCGTAGAGATCGAGGGCCTGCTGCTGCTGCTGGGTGCCGGGATCGTCGGCGGTGAGCTCGGCGGCGCGCACCAGGTGTCCGGCGCGGAGGCGCGGCTCGTCGACGAGCTTCGAGAGCGCGAGCTGGCTGGCGATGAGCGCGGTGCGGTCGCCGACGCGCTGGGCGAGCCGATCGAGGCCGCGCGCCGCGATCAGGCTCTCCGGCCAGAGGGCGAGCACCGCGCGGTAGCCCGCGAGGGCGTTGCGGACGCCGACCGACTCGTCGGCGGCCTGGGCCTCGTGCAGCATGGCCTCTTCGAGCTGGTAGCAGGCCTTGGCCACGGGATCGGCGGCGAGATCCTTGCGCGCCTGGATGGATGCCACGAGTCGCGCGCGCGTCGCGATCGCGGCCGGGTGCGGGACCGCCACGCCCTCCACCAGCTTGCCGCCGAGGCGGATGATCGCGTCGTGCGCGGCGATGTCGAGCGGCGCGTCGGCGACGATGCGCTGGAGCGCGTCGAACGTGGCGCCCGGACCGACCTGCTCCTCGAGCGTCACCAGCTCCCAGAGCGCGCCGCAGCGGGCGAGCTCCGAGCCGTACACGTCGGCCTCGGCGCGCAGCGTCGCCGCCATCCCGTCGGCCGCGCCGCCGCGCTGGAGCTGCTCGAGCATGCGCAGCGCCGGCACGTGGGCCGGCACCACCGCGACGAGCGCCTGGAGCAGCTCGATGGCCTGCTTCTGCTGGCCGGACTCGGCCAGCACCCGCGCCAGCGCGATCCGGAGGCCGTGGTCGACGACCGCGGGCGGGTGGCGCTCGAGCCAGCGGCTGTAGAGCGCCACGAGCTCGGCCTTCGCCGCGTGCCGGACGTGGATGCGCTCCATCGACTCGAGGATGGCGAAGTCCTCGGCGACGTTCGCGACCAGGCTGTCGGCCTGCGCCAGCGTCTTCAGCGCGGCCTGATCGTTGCCGAGCGAGAGCTCCTGCACCTCGGCCGCCTGGAAGAGGAGGCGCGCGTAGTCCGCCGGATCGGTGGCGTCGCCGGCGAGCGAGGTGAGCACCTCGACGAGCTTGGTGTAGTCCCCGGTCTCGCGGAGGAGGCGCGCGATCTCGAGCTGCGGCAGCGGATGGCGCGGCTTGATGCGCGCGGCGCTGCGGTACGCGGCCACCGCGTCGGCGGGGCGCTTGAGGCGGTGCTCGTCGAGCAGCGCCACCTCGATCCAGAGGGAGAACGCGCTGGCGCTCACGGGCTCGCGCGCGATGAGCGCGAGCAGCGCCTTGCGGGCCTCGTCGGGGCGGCCGGCGCGCTCGTGGTGGCGCCAGAGCGCGCGCAGGGCGTCGGGGTCCGTCGGGTCGAGCGCGAGCGCCCTCTCCAGGTGGGCGAGGGCGCGATCGCGATCGCCGACCCGCTCGCCGAGGATCGCGCCGGCGCGGAGGAGCAGCCGCCGCTGCAGCGCCGGGTCGGTGGTGAGCGCCGCCTCGGCCGCGAGGGCGCGCGCGAGCTGCTTGTCGTCTCCGGCGCGCTCTGCGTTGCGCTGGAGCGCGAGGATCGCGGTGCGCCGGCTGGGATCGATCTCGAGGATGCGCTCGATCTCCTCGATGGCGCGCGCGGGCTGGCAGAGCTCGTCCTCCCAGATGGTGACGAGCTTCTCGAGCAGGCCGATCTTGCGCGCGGGCTCGCGCGTCGCCGCGACGGCCTGGGTGTAGAGGTCGATGCGCGCGCGCACGCCGCGCGGATCGGTCTCCGGATCTTTCGCTCCGGGGGAGAGCAGCGCGGAGAGCGCGTCGAACACCTCGGTGTTGCCGGGGTCGATGACCCAGGCGGCGCGGAGGTAGGCGATGGCGTCGTCGGGGCGCTTGAGGTGCCGGTCGGCGATGTCGGCGGCGCGCGCGAACGCGGCGACGCGCACCGGCGTCGGGCGCTTGGCGTTGGCCTCGGCGAGCCACGCGCTGACGCGCTCGTCGTGGCGGCCGAGCCGCTGGAGGGCTCGGTCGAGCCGCTCGCGCGTGGCGCCGTCCTCGGGATCCTGGGCGAGCGCGCGCTGCGCGTGGCTCGCGGCCTGGTCGGCGCGGCCGAGGGTGTCGTAGATCTCGGCGAGGCGCACGTGCTCGTGCGCCACCGCCTCGGCCTCGGTGAGGAGGGCGAGCCGCTTCTGGCGCACCTCCGCCGCGCTCGCGAGCTGCCCGGCCTGCTCGAGGAGGCGGATGAGCTCGCCGAGCACGCGCCGCTCGGTCGGCGTGCGCGCCGGCGCCCGCGCCGCCGCGCGGCTGAGGATGCCGATCGCGTCGCTCGGCGACTGGAGCCTGTCGATGACCACGCGCGCGGCGCCGTAGAGCAAGCGCGAGGCGCGGTCGTCGTCGCGCTCGTGCTCCGCCTCGAGCGAGAGCGACGTGACGAGCGCGGCGCTCGAGCTGTGGAGCACGAGGTGTCGGTTGAGCGCGTCGCGCACCGGGCCGGGCGTCGCGTCGAAGGCGACGGCGCGATCGAGCGCCGCGGCGGCGAGGTCGGCCTGCTTGAGCCGACTGTCGAGGACGTCGGCGCGCTCGACGTGGATCCACGCGGCGAGCCGCGGATCGCCGTCCCTGCGCCCTTCGGTCGGCGCGTAGGCGTCGGCGATCCGCTCGAGGTGCACGGCGAGCGGCACGGCGATGGAGCCGTCGGTCGATCGCACGAGCTCCTTGCGCAGGACCGCCTCGAGCCCGCGCAGCGACGCGGCGTGCTGGGGCACGAGCGCGAGCGCCTCGCCGTAGGCGGCGCGCGCGTCGCCCGGCCGGCCGAGCGCCTCGCAGAGCCGCGCCTTCTCGGCATGGAGATCGGCGCGATGGGCGTCGCCGTCCGCCGCGGCGATCTCCTCGTCGACGGCTTTGAGGGCGAGCCCGAGATCCGCCTTGCCCTCGAGGAGGCGCCGGACGCGCGTGACCGCCGGCTGCATCGCGCGCACGAGCGCGCGCGCCGCGTCGTAGTGCTTGCGGGCGGCGGCGCGGTCGTGGCTCTGCCGCTCCTCGTGGAGCCCGAGCTCGACGAGCGCGCGCGCGGCGCCCACCGGATCCTTCTCGCGGAGCCGGTCGGCCCGGGCGCGGAGCTCCCACGCCGGCGTGGGCGGCTCGGGCGGAGGCGGCCGCGGCACGCCGCGCGCGACGGGCTTGTCGACGGGCGCAGCCGGCGGACCGGCCGGCGCCACCGCCCCCGGCGGCGGCCCAGCGGGCCGGCGCGGGGGAGGGTTGGGCTTCGGCG
>CAYJPW010000229.1:0-14226 GCA_964372055.1 uncultured Polyangiaceae bacterium | reverse complement strand
GCGCTGGACATGGAGCCGCCCGGCGCCGTCGCGCCCGCCGGCTCGGGCTTCACCGGCGCGCCCCGGCTCGGATTCGATCCGGGGGCGCGGGGAGGCGCGGACGCGCTCGCCGCGGCCTCGGCGGGCGAGCCGGCCGCGCCCGCGCCGAGGGGCGTGCCGCCGGTGATCGTCGTGGCCTTCTTCGGCGGCGCGGTCTCGACCTCGGCCTCGACCGCGGGGTCGTCCCAGCCGCCCTCGACGAGCGAGGGCTGCGGGGGTCGTTTCCGCGGCGGCGCCTTGCCGCCGTTGCCACCGCCTCCGTCCTTCGTGTCAGCCACCGGGATCGGATGCTACACCGGGCTCGCTCGATCGAATCCAGTTTGTCGCGCGCGCCAGCCCCGGC
Organism: uncultured Polyangiaceae bacterium; assembly: GCA_964372055.1. GTDB lineage: Bacteria > Myxococcota_A > Polyangia > Polyangiales > Polyangiaceae > CAYJPW01. Next base: position 13,844 of record CAYJPW010000229.1, on the reverse strand, counting down.
CGTCACGGCCGCCGCTTCAGTAAGGCGGCGGGACGGTGGCGTGCGCCGCGGTGAGCCCGCTCGCAAAGAACGCGACGTACTGCGCGCGCGCTTCGGCCGAGAAGATGAGACCGCCGTGATTGGCGGTCATGCCTCCATCCATCGTGTCGAACTGCGCGATCGCGCCCGTCGCCCCGCTGGCGAGGTTGCCGGTCACCGGCGCCGGCGCCGTCGGCAGCCCCGAGATGGGCCGCTTCGGGTCGACGAGGACGAGGCCGGTGGCGCGCGCCAGCGCCTCGCTCGTCGAGTTCGGGACGATGTTGTCGTCGATGACCTCCTGCAGCAGCACGTCGCGCGGCTTCCAGCCGGGCACGCCGGCCAGCGCCTCCTGCGTGCCGAAGCGGGCGAAGTTGAGCGGATCGCCGGGATCGACGATCGCCTGCGTGACCGCGAAGAAGCGCGCCAGCGCACCGTCGGCGGTGCCGGGCGGCTTGAGCGCGTTCACGAGCACGCCGAACGTCCCCGAGTCGCGGAGCAGCGTGGTGAGCCCGTCGCCCCCGACGTTCCACACCGCCTGGGTGATCTCGGGCGCGATCGCGAAGATCGTGGGCCCCTGAACCGACCCGAACGAGTGCCCGATGTAGAGGATGCGCGACACGTCGAGATCGGGCACCCCGTCGGGCGCGCCCACCGGCAACAGATCCAGCGATCCGAGCGAGTCGATGAGGCGCACGAGCTCGAGCTGGTCCGACGCCATCTGCCGGAAGTTGTCGCGCGCCCTGCCGATGTCGAAGCTCTGCGTCGCCTCGTCGATCCCGAAGAACGAGAAGCTCGCGGTGATCGGGTTCTGGTCGGGGTCCGCCGAGCGCGAGCCGTGCTCGGGCGAGTCGATGGCGATCACCGCGGCGTCGATGGGCGCGAGGCGCTCGGCGGTGCCCCAGCAGCCGTCCTTGTCCCCGCCGAGCCCGTGCGCGAACACGACGATCGGCCGCGGCCCCGAGTGCGTGCCGTCGGAGAAGGCGAGGAACAGCTCGAGCCCCACGGTCTTCTGGACGACGGGCTTTCCGTCGACCATCTCCCATTTGCCGTCGGGCATGGGGCGCCGGTACTCGGGCGTGTCGAACACGGCGCGGAAGCGCACGCGCCCGTCGGCCTCGGTCGGCGTCTCGACCTCCCACGGCTGCGAGAGCGGCGGCGTCGGCGCCGCCCTCGCGACCTCCGCCATCGCCACCACGCCCTCGCGCACGCTCGCGGTGGTGAACGCGGTCGCGAGCCGCACCTCGTCCCGCGCGATCCCGAGCGACGCCTCGAGCTCGTCGAGCCCCGCCGCGACCTCGGCGGCGTAGTCGTCGGCGGGCGGGGCCGTGAGGAGCTCATCCATCGCCGCCGACCGCGAGACGGAGCGGCCGTCGTGGCCATGGAGCTCGGCGGTGACCGCGAACAGGTACCGCGTCGCCGGGCGGAGCGGCTCCGCCGGCTGCGCGACCAGCGTGAACTCGTCGGTCGGGTAGTACCCGTCGGCCTCCTGCGCCCACCACCGCGGGACGAGCCCCACCGCCCGTCCGCGCTCGGGCGAGGCCGGATCCACGTCGACGAGGACGAGCGGCGATCCCTTGGTCGTGTACTCGGACGCGTCGCGGGCCGGATCGATCACCGGCGGATCGGCGTCCGGATCGGTGACCAGGCCGTGGATGTCGATGGGCGCGGCGAAGCTCACCGCCACGCCGCCCGTGGTCGAGAAGCCATCCATCGCGTTGAGCTCCTCGACCGTCACCGGATACCCGAGGACGAGCGGATCCGCCGTCGCACCCGGACCGAGCGCGACGCGGCGCCCCGTCGCCGTCGCCGGATCCGCCACGGTGTAGCGGTCCGACGGGTACGGCACGAGGTTCGTCTCGGCGGCCGGCCCGTAGAGCACCTCGACGCCGGGCGGCTCCGGCGCGTCGACCGGCTTGATCGGCTCGGCGTCGCCGCAGCCGAGCGCCGGACCGGAGAGGACGACGAGGAGGGCGAGAGGACGGCGGCTCATTCCGGGGAGCGTACCAGGGGTTCGCGAGCCCGCGGCGCCGCGCAGTGGGCACGGTGCGCGAGGCAAGCGGGCGGGACCTCCAGCCCCTCCCTTCGGTCCAGCTAAGGGTTGCTCCGAACGCGCGGTCGCTCGTCGGGACCTTCTCGGGCTATTTGGAGACCAGCCGGGTTCGGGCCTCACGCTCGCGCGCGACCTTCACCGACCAACGGGCGGACCCACCTTGAGCATTGGCGGCGGCGGGAGCGGCATCGCGGCTCGCCTCGATGGCACCGCGAGCGATGGTGGATACCCCGGGAAGCCGTACGGCCAGTCTTCGGGCATGTCGCTGTCGGGCGAGAGCTCGCCGTTCGCGATCATCCAGTACTTCAGCGCCCTGGCAGCCCAACGCCGCATGTCGGGATCGATCGTCGTCTGGATGTAGTAGTCGATGACGGGCTTCGCTTCCGGTGCCCCCGACCTGCCGAGCGTCAGGATAATCGCGCCGCGCACGTTCGGCACGCGCTCGATCCGCATCGCTTCAACGAGGGGCGCGATCGCCTGTACGGGGACCCGGTCGCCTGTGCGCAGATCGTCGGCAGCGTCGCGTCGATCCTCGGCGTCGGGGCTGCGCAAGGCGGCGATCGCCCGGGCGGGAGTCATCGGCTCGCTGCAAGAGAACATGCCCACAAGCAATGCCGCCGCTGTTGTGAACCACACGTGGTGAAATGCGGGCACGAGCACGAAGCGCGTCTTCATGGCCAAGCAGCTTACGCAAATGCGATCGCACAATCACGTTGCGGAGCCCCGCTGCTACGCATCAACGAACAATTCGCGCGTCAAGGCAGCGTCTGCGCGAGCCCGTTCCGGCGCTCGAAGGTGCCGAGCCCGGACACCTGCGCCTGCCAGACGACCGTGTGATCGCCGACGACGACGATGCGCAGCGCCTCGTCGGCGAGGTGGGTCGCGGCCGCGCGCTGCACGTCGGCAGCGGTCACGGCCTGGATGCGCGCCGGGTAGGCGGCGATCTCGTCGAGCGGAGCGCCGCGGGCGAGGGCCGACTCGACCATGCCGGCGACGCCTTCGGTCGTGGAGACGCGGTTGCGCCAGCCGGCGATGAGGCTCGCCTTGGCCCGCGTGAGGCGCTCGGCGTCGATGACGCCGCGACGCGCCTCGTGGATCGAGAGCAACATCGCGTGCAGCGTGGTCATCGCCTTCTCGCGCTGGAACGAGCCGCCGATCTCGACGATCGCGCCGGCGCGCATCCTGCTCGTCCCCGCGCCGAAGCTGTACGCCGCCCCGTGCTCGTCTCGCACGTGCGTGTGGAGCGGCGACGACATGCCCCCGAGGGCCTGCGCGAGGACGTCGAGCGCCGCGAGCTCCGGCTCGGGCACGACCGGGACGCGCGCGGCGATCACGATCTCGGCGAGGACGCGCGCGGGCACGGTGACGCCGATCACGCGAGGCCCTCCCGGCGGCGGCAGCGAGAGCTCCGCGCGCGCGGGCGGGGCGGCGGCGCCTCGCCACGCCCCGAGCCAGCGGGACGCGCCCGCCAGCGCGAGCTCGGGCGTCACGTCGCCCACGACGACGAGGGTCGCCTGGGCCGGGTGGAACAGCTGCGCGTACGCCGCCGCGACCTCGGCGCCTGCCATGTCGCGCGCGTGCTCCATCGGGGGCACGGCGAACCCGTAGGCGTGGGCGCGCCCGAAGAGCGCCGCGCGCAGGTTGCGCGACAGGGCGGCGTCCGGCGAGCCGCGCGAGGAGCTGAAGTCGAGCATCCACCGCGCGCGAACGTCGCCGAACGCCTGCGCCGAGAGGCGCGGCCGCGTGGCCGCCTCGGCGAGCAGCGCGAGGAGCGCGTCGAGATCGGCCGCGCGCCCCCGCGCCGACACCGCGCACCCGTCGACGCCGAACGCCGTCCGCCGCTGCGCGCCGAGGCGCGCGTACTCGGCGGCGAGATCGCGCTCGCTCCGCTGCTCGGTCCCGGCGTCGAGCATGCGCCCGAGGATCCCGTACGTGTCGAGCGGCGCCTCGACGTCGGCCTGGCCTCGCGCGATGACGAGGCGCACCGATACGACGGGCAGGCCGCGCCGCTCGAGGTGCACGAGGCGCAGCCCGTTCGGCAGAGCCGTCTCGCGCCAGGGCAGCGCGATGCGCGGCGCCACCGGCGACGCGTCGGGCGGGCTCGCCCGGAAGGCCTCCTCCGGCGCCGACGGATCGGGCTCGTAGCGGAGCGGCGCGACCATCGGTCCGCTCGCGCACGCGGTGAGCGAGACGGCGGCGAGCGCGCCGGCGATCCGGCTCGGCGCGGGGCGCGCCGCCCTCACGGCTCCACCTCCTCGCGCGATCGCAGGACGCCGTCGATCGGAGCGCCTCGCATCCTCTCCGCCGACAGGACGACGCGGCGGTCCGATCGCAGGTCGCGGCGCGCCGCCGCGACGACGTCGGCGACGGCGATCCGCTCGTAGCGGGCGTCGCGCCCGTTGAACGAGCTCGGCAGCGGTCCGATCTGGGCGAACGACTGCAGGCGCAGGGCCCACGTCATGCTCGACTCGAGCCCGAAGAGCTGCCCGTTGATGAAGGCGACCTTGGCGCGCGCGACGTCCGCTTCGGTGATCGCCGGGAGCCGCGCGAGGACCGCGTCGATGCTCGCGAGGACCTCGTCCCTCGACCGACCATCCGCGACGGTGGCCCGGATGGTGAAGATCGAGGCCATGTCCATCGAGCTCTGACGAGCGCCGACGCGCACCGCGGCCCTCTTCTCCCCGAGGAGCGCGTGCTGCAGCCAGCCGGCGTCCTGGCCGGCGAGGACGGCGGCGACGAGATCGAGCTCCGCGTCGCCCGGCGCGCCGTACCGCGGGGTGATCCACGCGAGGTGAACCTCGGAGCGCGTGACCTGGGCGCCGAGGCGAAGTCGCGTGGGCTCCGGCGGCGGGAGCTCCGGGAGCGCGGGCCGCTTCGGCGGCGGCCGCGGCGGGATCGTGCCGAAGTAGCGCTCCGCGAGCGCCATCGCCGTCCCCGGATCGACGCGGCCGGTGATCACGATCATCGCGTTCGCCGGGCCGTACCAGGTCCTTGCGAACGCACGCGCATCGGGGAGGCCGATCCCGACGATCGAGGCGTGGTTCCCGGTGGTGACGTGATGGTAGGGGTGCCACTCCGGAAAGAGCTCGCCGTGCAGGATCGCCCCCGCCTGCCCGAACACGGTGTCGACGACCCGCTCGCGGTACTCGTTGAGCACCACGGCGCGCTCGCGCACGAAGCGGGCCGCGTCGACGCGCTCCAGCGGATACGCCATGCGATCGCTCTCGAGCCAGAGGGCGAGCTCGAGGCGCTCCGGCGGCACCGTCTCGTGGTAAACGGTCGAGTCCGCGCCCGTCTCCGCGTTGACGTTGGTCGCGCCCACGCGGTCGAGCAGGCGCAGGTGCTCGCCCGGCGCGACGTGCCGCGACCCCGCGAACATGAGGTGCTCGACCTGATGCGCCAGCCCTTCGAGCCCGCCGGGCTCGTCGCGCGAGCCGACGTCGTAGCGGACGACGACCGAGACATCGACGCCGCCGGGATCCGGGCACACGACGACGCGCAGCCCGTTGCCGAGCCGGCGCGCGTGCACCGGCCGCGGCGCCTGGGCGTGCGCCGTCCGCGCCAGGACGAGCAGCGACAACACCAAGAGGAGCGCGCCGGCCCACCGCGGAGACATGCGGGCCGATCCTCGCCGGGCCGTCGCGCGGCGTCGAGGCCCTTGGAAGATCGTACGCACCATGCCGTCCGACGCCGACTCCGTCGTCGGTGGTCCCGGGCCACCGCGATCGGCGTCCGCAGCGGCTCGGGCAGGGGCATGGGCGTTGCAGCCCTCGGGGCGCGAGCGAGAGGTTCGCTCGCACTTGTCCGGAGGACGAATGAAACGGATTCATCTGGCCACCCTCGTCGGAATGACCCTGGCCGTCGCCGGCTGCAGCGCGGAGTCGGATCCCGGTGAGGACGTTGGCAGCGTGGCGCTCGCCAGCAGCGTGCACCTCAAAGGAGGCAAAAACGCGGAGCCCTCGTTCGTCGACAATGGCCTCACGCTCTCGGTCGCCGGAGAGCTCGCCGGCCTCGGCGAAGGCGACGTGCTCGTGACGCTCTCCGCGACGGGCAACCCGACCGCGACCTGCACGAATCCCTCGGGCGCCAACCAGCCGCCGGGCCAGAATCCGGCTTCGGTGACGTTGACCGGCACCCAGTCGATCCCGGCGCCCGAGATCAAGAACGGCAACACGCCGTTCGCCGTCACGACGAACGCGCCCGTCTCCCCGATCCCAGGAGCGCCGGGGTGCCCGAACCGGCAGTGGACCGAGACCATCACGGACGTCGCCTTCACCAGCGCGACCGTCACCGTCCGCCAGGGAGGCGCCCTCGTCCTGACCGTGAGCTGCACGTTCTCGTCGCCCACCTCGAACGGCTCGGTGCCTTCGAACCGGGTGACGTGCACGTCGAGCTGAGGCGGCGCGGTCCGGCCGGCGTCGCCGCGATCGAGTTGTCTTGCGGCGCGGCGGCGGCGGCGGGCGATCGGCCTCGAGACGCCGACCGAGCGCGCGAGGCAGCGCGCCCTGCGTCGGGGGCAGCGGCGCACCTCGGGTCAAAGCAGCAGCGAGTCGGGCGGGGTGAGGCTCGCGCTCTGGACGCTGCAGACCTCCTCGACGCCGTCGCACACGCAGGCGTTGCCCCCGAGATCCTCGAACGCGTAAGGCTGGCCGCCGTACTCCTCCCCGTCGAGCGCGATGGGGTTGCACGACAGCGTGGTCGTGCCGATCGACATGCTCCCGCCGAAGCTCGCAAAGCCGGCGCGTGCGGCGGATTCGATCCGTGATCCCTGGACGACGACCGAGGCCGGGCCGACGTCGGCGAACACCGAGATGCCATCGCCCTGCAGACCGTCGGCGCGCGCGGCCACGTCGCGCACCAGCGTGCCGTCGATCGTGGCGCCGGCGCTCACGATGCTCAGGCCGACGTCCACGCTCCGTTCGACCGCGCACCCACGCATCGCCAGCGAGCCGACGCGACCGGTGGTCGCCTGACCCTCGAGCTTGTGCGGCTGGACCTGGACACCGCGGCCGAAGTTTCCGTCGAGAGCCGCCTGCGTGTCGCGCACCAGCGTCGCCTCGAGCGTGGCGTCGCCGCCCGACACCAGGACGCCGCAGCCGACGCTCCGTTCGACGAGCGTCGAGCGCACCGTCGCCCTCGCGGGCTCGCCCGATGCCGACGGCGCGACCTCGATGCCCCGCCCGGCGCCGGACGCTGCGAGGGGGAGCGTGTCGCGGATCGTCGTCGTCTCGACCGTCGCGTCCGCGCCGGTGAGGAAGATCGCGGCCGCGTGGTTGCGCTCGAGCACCGATCCTCGGACCGCGACGCTCGCCCGCAGACCCGTGCCGTCGCTGGTCGTGATGCCGAACCCGAAGTCCGCCGAGCTCGCCTCGGGCTCGGTGTCGCGGATGACCGTCGCGTCGACCGTCACCTCCGAGGCCTCGATGGTGATGCCCGCGTCGCGGCTCCGCTCGATGACGCTCGAGCGGACGCTCACCCTCGCGGGCGTGGGCCCCGAGGCGTCGTGACGCACCGCGACGGCGTCGCCGAACGAGCCGTTCGGAGCCGCCTGGGTGTCGCGAAGGACCGACTCCTCGATGGTGACGTCGATGGCCCGGATCAGGAAGGCCGCGCTGTGCGTGCGCTCGACGAGCGATCGGCGCAGCGCCAGCTCGGTCTCGCCGAACGCGTTCTGCGCGTTGATGCCCTGGCCCGTCGTGTCGTGCAGCCAGATGCGATCGAGGACGACCTGCATGGATCCGCTCACGCCGATGCCGTCGGTGGTGCTGGTGACGGCGAGATCGTGGAGCTCGGTCCCGTCGGCGCCGGCCCCGAGCACGAGGACGGTCACGTCGCCGTCGGTCGCGAGCTCCACCTCGCCGGGACACTTGCCCCAGAGGCGCACCGGCTTGTTCTGGATCTCGATCTTGACGGGGTACGTCCCCGGGGCGATGGCGACGATCGCGCCCGGCGCCGCGGCGGCCACCGCGGCCACGACCGTCTTCCACGGCATCGCCTCCGACCCGTCGCTCGTCGGCCCCGCGTAGGCGGCGTCGACGTACTCCGTGTCGGGCTCGACCGGGATGTCGCCCCACTTGCCCGCGCCGCACGGCGCCACGGGCCGGCAGGTCGTCTCGCCCGGCACGGCCATCTCGCCCTCGGGGCAGGGCGCATCGGGCAGCACCGGCGCGCAGCCGGCGTCGCCGTCGGACACGAACCCGGGCGCGCAGTCGGCCGGATCGATGCCGGCGGCCATGCAGGTGCCGTCGTCGCGCGCCAGCGTCCCCGGCGCGCAGCCGCCCGCTGCCCCGCCTGCGCCCTGGCCGCCGGCGCCGGCTGCCGGCCCGGCCGCAGCGGGATCGCCGCCGCACGCCGCGACCAGCAGGGCCGCGCCCATCGTCGTGCTCCTCCAAGTCCTCGAGGCGGTGGCTCGGACCATGTCGCCGATCGAGCACGGTACGCCCCTCGTTCGAGCGCGTCGAGCCGCGGCGAGCCTCATGACGCCTCGTGCGACGTGGCCGGCGCTCGGGGCCCGGCTACCTCGACATGCACTCGCCGAGCGCGGCGAACAGCTCCTCGGCGCCGAACGGCTTCTCGATGCACGTGTTCGGCACGCTCGCGAGGAACGCGTGCCCGCGCGGCGTGAAGGCGCCGCCGGTCATGAACAGCATCCGCCGCTCGAGCCCGGGCTCCACCGCGCGCACCGCCTCGTAGAGGTCCATCCCGGTCACGTCCGCCATCATCAGATCGGTGAGGACCGCGTCGAAGCGCCGGCCCTCGCGGAGGAGCTCGAGCGCGTCGCGACCGCTCGACGCGACGACGACCTCGTGCGCCTCGCCGAGGAGCTCGCTCACCGCGCGGAGCAGCGCCGGCTCGTCGTCGACGACGAGCACGCGGCGACGCGTCCTGCCCGCGGCCGGAGCTCCGGCGAGGCTCGAGGGCGCGGCGGCCGAACGGGGCCGGGCCGGCTCCTGCTCCGCGGCCGGCAACGCCACGCGGAAGGTGGTGCCGGCGCCGGGCGTGGACTCGAACGAGATCTCGCCGCCGAGCTCGGTGACGATCCCATGACAGATGGCGAGGCCGAGCCCCGTCCCGGCGCCCACCGGCTTCGTCGTGAAGAACGGATCGAAGACGCGCGGCGCAACCTCCGGAGCGATCCCCACGCCCGTGTCCGCCACCTCGACGACGGCGCGACCCGTCGGGTCGGTCGAGGTGGTCACGCGGATCCGGTTCCGCTCCGGCGCGCCCTCGGGGATCGCCTCGGCGGCGTTGAGGAAGAGGTTCAGGAGAACCTGGCCGAGCCGCCCGCGCGGCGCGAGCGCCGCCGGGATCGGGCCGAAGCCGCGGACGACCTGCGCCCTGCCCTCGATCGCCCGGGCCGCCACGTTCAGCGTCGACGCGATGAGCGCCGGCACGTCCACCGCCTCGGGCGGCTCGTCCTCGCCCCGCGAGAGCGTCTTCAGATCGCGCACGATCCCGAGGACGCGCGCCGCCCCGCCGCGCGCGCTCTCGACGGCCTCGGCGATCCGACCGATGTGCGGCGCGCCGGCGGAGCCCGCGCGCCGACCGAGCGCCTCGATCTCCCGCGCCGCGACCTCGAGGCTCGTCTGCGTGTACGCGAGCGGGTTGTTGATCTCGTGGGCGACGCCCGCGGCCAGGGTCCCGAGCGATGCCATCCGCTCGGCGAGCACCAGCTGGTCCTGCAGCCGCCGCTGCTCGGTCACGTCCCGGCACACCACCAGGCGCGCCGGCGCCCCTTCGAACTCGACGTGCTGCGCCGCGGCGCCCTCGAGCACGCGGACCGTGCCGTCGGGCCTGATGACCCGGTACTCCTCGCCCTGCGCCGCCACCTGCCGCACGCCGGCCCTGGCCACTCGCGCCGCGATCGCGGCGCGGTCCTCGGGCGGCAGGAACGAGAGCAGCTCGCGACCGACGACGTCCTCGAGGCGCTCGTGGCCGAGGGAGGCGAGCATCGTCGCGTTGGCCCACGAGATCACGCCTCCCCGCTGGATCAGGACGCCCACCGGGAGCCGCTCGAGCAGCTGCCGGAACTCCTGGCGCGAGGCGCGCAACGCCGTGAGGCTCTCCTCGAGGGCTTGCTGCTGCCTCGCCACCCCCGCGAACGCATCGCGCAGCCCGATCACCGCCCGCGCGCTCCGCGCCACGCGCGCGCCGACGGTGTGCGACGCAGGCGGGAGGACGACGAGCCTCCCGCGGGTGCCGTCGACCGTCTGCTCTTCGATCGCGCAGGCAGGCAGGTCCAGCACGCGCGGCAGCGCCGCGACGTTGCCGTGGCAGACGCGGAAGAAGGCCTCGGACGGCCGATACCCCGGCAGGAGCTCGCCCGTGAACACGATGCGCCCGGAGGGCAGCCACTCGTGCCGCACGATCACGTTGGGGAACAGGACGGGGGCCACCAGCCGCTGCGCGACGAAATAGAGCTGGCGCGGGCTCACGAGCAGCCGCCCCGCGCGCCGGAGGAACTCGAACGACGGCACCGCCACAAGCCGCTCCCCCACCTCCTCGGGCGTGAGCACCCCCGCGCAGACCTCCTCGAGCCGGTCGTTGAACCGGGCGAACACCTCCCAGTCCACCCGACAGGCGGGATCGCGCAGCTGCTCGAGGCTGACGCCCAGCCCCTCGACGAGCCGCTCCGGGTCGACGCCGGCCCCGTCGATCACCTCGATGATCATCCGGGTCGCTCGGCAGGAGACTTCGCGCACCGGCCGGGCAGTCTACACGCCTCGCCGGCGTGCCGCGCCGGCAGCGAGGCCGATCGGTGACTCCCCTCGCCGTCCGTTGCCCGCGGTGCGCGTTTCTTGACGGCCCCGGCGACGCGCCTGGCCTGCCCGCCGGCGCAAGCGGCCGAGATGCCTCGCGTTTGACGTTGGCCCGCCGGTTGCTGAGCGAGCGGCCCATGCTCCGACCCGCCCTCCTCGCCCTCTCCGCCGTGCTCCTGCTTCCCGCCTGCGGCTCCGAGGTCGAGGAGACCAAAGGCAGCACCGGCCAGACCACCACCCCCAACAAGGAGCCGGTGTGGAACGACGCGCCCACCGCGCCCGTGGCGATCGGGCAGGGCCAGACCATCGAGCTCTCCCTGAACGTCGAGGACCCCGACGGCGACACCGTGACCGCGACCGCCGCCCCGCCGGCGGGGCTCGAGGTCGAGACCTCGACCGGCGCGAGCGGCTCGTCGGTGCTCACCCTCCACGCCGACTACACCCTCTCGGGCGCGAGCTCGTTCGACATCACCTTCGACGACGGCAGGGGCGGCACCGCCACGACGACGGTGGCCGTGGAGATCGCGCCCATCCGCTGGCTCGAGAACCCGACGTGGACCGAGGCCGAGGGCCCCGAGGCCCGCGAGCATGGATCGCTCATCGTCGATCCCGACGGCACGCAGACGTTCCTCTTCGGCGGGAGCGGCTACACGCCGTACCTCGAGCCCTTCGACGACGCGTGGCGCTACGACACCGCGGCGGGGACCTGGAGCGCGGTCACCCCGGCGGGCGACGTGCCCGCGCCGGGCGGCTCACGCCGCGTGGCCCACATCCCCGGCCAGAAGGTCGCGTACCTCTTCGGCGGCTACGGCGGCAACCAGGGCGCGACGACGTTCGGCGATCTCTACCGCGTCACCATCGAAGGCCAGGGCCTCACGTTCAAGCTGCTCAGCCAGACGACCCCGCCGCCCAAGCGCGCTCTCCACGCCTTCGCCTACGATCCCGGGACGGATCGGTTCGTCATCTTCGGCGGCGCCAGCACCGCCCTGCTCAACGACACGTGGATCGGAACCCTCGCCGGTGACAACGTCACCTGGGAGAAGCTCACCACCGATCCGACGCCGAGCAAGCGCTACGGCTTCTTCTCGGGCTTCGACGCCGAGCGCGGCCGCCTCCTCGTCTTTCGACCCGGCGCGCGACACCTGGGCGCTCGACATGCGCGCCGATCCGCCGAAGTGGGAGCTGCTCGCCGAGGGCGACACCGTGCCGCCGGGCCGCCGGAACGGCTGCACCGTCTTCGATCCCACGGGCCCGCGCCTCTTCGTCTTCGGCGGCACGGCCGACGCGATGACCACCGAGCCGGGCCTGTTCGCCTTCGACGCCCGCCCCGGCAAGCCGGCGTGGGCCGAGCTCGCCCTCGCCGACGAGCCCACCCTCCGCTCGAGCGGCATCGGCTTCTTCGACACCAGCCGAGGCCGCACCCTCCTCGGCTTCGGGAACACGTCGAACGCCGTGTTCCGCGACTGGGGCCACCTCGGCTACTGAGTCCCAACTTGGGGGCTCCGCCCCCAAACCCCCGGGCAATTTTCACAGGGAGACGGGGAGTCGGGGAGGATTCTCTTCGGTCGATCCGCGTGCACGCCGAGTGAGGCGTGGGCCCGGATCGACCGCAGGAAATACTCCCTGTCTCCCCGTCTCCCTGTGAAATCCCCTCCGGGTCAGTTGCAGTTCGCGCCGATGCAGGCGGCGAACTCGGAGTCGCATTCGCTCTGGATGCAGCCGAAGTCGCCGCCGCACGTGGGCAGCGCGCCGACGGCGCAGTTGAGCACCTGATCGACGAAGAACTGCACGTCGGCGCAGCCGAGCGCGACGCAGTTGGCCACGCAGGTCACGCTGAAGTCGGGCGGGTTCGAGCCGAGATCGATGCACTGGAGCGCGCAGGTGACGATCTCGAGGCAGCCGATGGGCTCGCACTGGCCGCAGTCCTGCGGGCAGATCGCGCAGGTCTCGAAGTCCTCGCACTTGGCGTTGCCGCACACCGAGCAGACGCCGCAGTCCGTCTGGCAGGAGGCGCACGTCTCGGTGCCCTGGCAGAGGCCGTCGCCGCAGCCGGGGCAGATGCCGCAGTCGGCGGGGCAGAGGAAGCAGCTCTCCTTGACCGGGTTGCAGCTCTGGTCGCCGCACGACTCGCACGCGCCGCAGTCGGGCGCGCAGGAGAGGCAGTCCTCGCCGCCGTTGCAGAAGCCGTCGCCGCAGTTGGTGCAGACGCCGCAGTCGCCCGGGCAGGACGAGCAGGTCTCGCCCTGCGCCTGATCGCAGCTGCCGTTGCCGCACGAGGAGCACACGCCGCAGTCGAGCGGGCAGCTCGCGCACGTCTCGCTCGAGGTGTCGCAGACCGAATCGCCGCACGTCTTGCAAGCGCCGCAGTCGGCGGTGCAGCTGCCGCAGGTCTCGCCCGCGCCGCATGTGCCGTCGCCGCAGGTCGCGCACGAGCCGCAGTCGGACGGGCAGCTCGAGCAGGTCTCGCCGGCGCCGCAGGTGGCGTCACCGCAGCCGGGGCAGAGCCCGCAGTCGGAGAAGCAGGTGGTGCACGTCTCGCCGCCGGAGCAGATCGCGTCGCCGCAGGTGCCCGGTCCGCCGTTGCCGCCGGTCCCCAGCCCGCCTTCGTCGAATGCACCGGTGCGGCCGCAGCTCGCGATGACGAGCACGAGCCCCAGAAGCCCGACGGCGGCGAAGAAGTTCTTCATGGCTAAGCCTCCAGCGGCGCGACGCGCAGGGCGCCGGCGGCCGCGGAGCATACTCTACTCGTGACCGCGCGGCCTTCCACGTCGGCGCCGATCGACGCCGGCGACGCGCGCGAGCCGTCCGGTGAAGCGGCCCACCACCGTCCCCGACGCCGGGAGGGCAACGCCGTCGTTTCCGGAGCACAAAAAGGAGCCGCGGCGGCCTGAGCCCAAGAGCCAGACCACCGCGACAAGACTTGAACCATCCCGGCAGCGGGGGGGCCGCCGGGCCCGCCCCCCCCGGGGGGGCCGCAGGGGGGCGGCGGGGGGGGGGGGGGGGGCCGGGGGGGGGGG
>CAYJPW010000228.1:0-14531 GCA_964372055.1 uncultured Polyangiaceae bacterium | reverse complement strand
CATCGTTTACGGCGTGGACTACCAGGGTATCTAATCCTGTTTGCTCCCCACGCTTTCGCGTCTCAGCGTCAGTCACTGTCCAGATAGCCGCCTTCGCCACCGGTGTTCCTCTCGATATCTACGAATTTCACCTCTACACCGAGAATTCCGCTATCCTCTCCAGAACTCAAGCTCGGAAGTTTCGAGTGCACTTCCTGGGTTGAGCCCAGGGCTTTCACACCCGACTTTCCAAGCAGCCTACACGCGCTTTACGCCCAGTAATTCCGAACAACGTTTGCACCCTCTGTCTTACCGCGGCTGCTGGCACAGAGTTAGCCGGTGCTTGCTAAAGGGGTACCGTCATCGGGCTGGATGTTAGCCAGCCCTTATTCGTCCCCCTCCACAGAGCTTTACAACCCGAAGGCCTTCATCACTCACGCGGCGTCGCTGCGTCAGGCTTTCGCCCATTGCGCAAGATTCCCCACTGCTGCCTCCCGTAGGAGTCTGGACCGTGTCTCAGTTCCAGTGTGGCTGATCATCCTCTCAGACCAGCTACCCGTCTTCGCCTTGGTAGGCCATTACCCTACCAACTAGCTGATGGGCCGCAGGCTCATCCCCTGGCGCCAGCTTCTGTAGAGAGGCCGGCTTTGACCCCATCCCCTTTCGAGGTCGTGGTCTCATGCAGTATTAGCCCTCCTTTCGGAAGGTTATCCTCCACCTGGGGGTAGATTACCTACGTGTTACTCACCCGTGCGCCGCTGTACCGGGGCCGAAGCCCTTTCTCGCACGACTTGCATGTGTTAAGCGCGCCGCTAACGTTCGTTCTGAGCCAGGATCAAACTCTCCAGTTAAACCTGGAGGTCACCACGCCCGGCTAAAGGGTGGTGACGGCTCACGTCCCTCGAGTCGCTCGCCGAAGCGGGCGCTCGTTGGGACATGACGTGTTGAGGATGCGGACAAGCCGCTCCTCGGGGCCCACGTCATCGTTTGGTATACAACCCAGTTTTCAAGGACCGAGCCGAAGGCGGCAGACCGTGTGGTCCGTGAGCCCTCGTGGCCGCTTCGGCCAGGACGCCCGTTCCGCGTGGGAACCGGGCTTCCTTGTCGAAGGGGCGGCGACTTTAAGGCGTGTCGCCGAGCCTGTCAACCTCTCTTTTCGCTCCGCTTCGCTTTTTTCTCGCGTCGGGGTCCTCGTCGTTCGAGGGCCTGTTGGCGAGAGGGAAGCTCCGCAGGAGCTAGGCGGCCCGGCGATCGCACCCGCTTTTCAGCGGCTGCGACCGTGTGGCCGTCGAGAGAGCGCGCACTCTAGTCAGCGCGATCCACATGTCAACGTAAAATCGCACGTGCCCAGCACGGTCGTGCGACGGGCCTCGTCGCCCTTCGTCTCGAGGGCTGGATTTTCGGGCCCCGGACGTCGCGGACGTGCGCCGCGAGAACGAACGCCGCCGAGCATGAGGCCTGACGACGCGAGGTCAACTCCCCTCGTCGGCGCTCGGCGCCGAGAACGAGGAGCGCGCGGCGTGGCGCCGCAAAACCACCGACGGCGGGCAACATGAGCCCTGACGACGCGAGGTCAACGCCCGCTGAAGAAAAGTTCGCGGTGGTGCGTCTGCCTGCTGTGGGAGGCGGCCGGCGGGCGGGCGCGAGAGAACGGATGAGCTACGCTTCGGGCAAGATGCTGCGCAGGGCGCATGGGCTTCGGGCGACGTGGATGGGCGCGCTCGTCGTCGCTGCGGCGCTCGCCGGGTCGTCCGCCGAGGCGCAGGCGCCGACGTGCGGCGAGCCGGGGCAGCCCACCTGCCCGATGCAGGCGTGGATGCAGAAGAACGTGGCGGCGGCGCTGGCCGCGGGCAACACGCAGGCGCTCGCCGCCGCGCTCGATCGCTCCGCCAAGCTCTCGCCCGACGCGACCTGGAGCGCGTGGAGCACGGCCGCGACCAAGGGCGCGGCCGCGGCACGGAGCGGGGACGTCGCGGCCACGCGCGCCTCCTGCAAAGCCTGCCACGACGCGTACCGCGCGGCGTACAAGGCCAAGTACCGCATGCGGCCGCTCCCGCCCTGACCTGGGATCGGCGCTACGTTCGCGGTCGATCGGGGCAGGCGCGACGCGTAGCTCGAGCCCAAAGCGCCTTGGGCCGCGCCGCCTCGACCGACCCCGAGGGCGCGCCCGAGGCCTCGGGGGCGGATGGTCGCGCTGCGTTCAATCCTCGACGCGCTCGTCGGCGAACCAGCGGCCGAGGCGCTCGCGGACGAGCGACATCTCGGCGCCGCTCGGGAGGCGCACGCGGAAGCCCTTCTCGCGCGGGCGCAGGCCGACCATGCAGCCCATGACCTCGATGGGCTCCCAGCCGCGGGCTCCGCGGAGCCTCGCGGGCCGGGTGCGGTCGTTCGGCTCGGTCTCGACCTCCACGCCGAACCAGCACACGTCACGCGGCGGCGCCGGCCATCCGGCCTCGGCGCAGAGGCGGCGGTGCGCCTCCTGGAGCGCGCGCTCGGAGGGCGCGAACGCGGCGTGGCGGTGCAGGACGAGGACGACCGCGTAGCCCTCGTGCAGCTGCCGCACGACGAAGCTCCGCGTGCGCGCGCGCACCGTGATCTGCCGGACGCCGGCGAGCTTCTCGGTGTCGATCTGGGTCAGGACGATCTGCCAGTGGGCCGCCGCGACCTTGAGCTCGAAGGTGTCGAGCATGCCGGCGTAGTCGACCGTCTCGCCCTCGTGATCGACGAGCGCCGCGCCGAGCCCGCCCGCCGTCGCGTTGACCAGTCGATCGAGGATGCGGTGGAAGCTGGACTGGTCCTGATCGCGCGGGAGCGGGACGCCACGGGCCGTTCGAGAGGACGCGCGACCGCTCATGGCCGGACGGT
The DNA here is from genome assembly GCA_964372055.1 of uncultured Polyangiaceae bacterium. Taxonomy (GTDB): domain Bacteria; phylum Myxococcota_A; class Polyangia; order Polyangiales; family Polyangiaceae; genus CAYJPW01. Next base: position 11,687 of record CAYJPW010000228.1, on the reverse strand, counting down.
GGGGGGGCCGGTTGGAGGACCCGCGGGGCGCTCCACGGGGACCTCGGCGAGCAATGCGTCGACGCTGCGGTCGATCTGGACGGCCTGGCGCCGGCGGTCGAGCAGCGCGGCCTGCGCGGCCCGGGCGCGATCGGTGATGACCTCGTCGTGCACGAGGCGGCGGCGCTCGTCGGCGGGGACGCGCTGGGGCGGGACGCGGTCGAGCAGCATGATGACGTGCAAGCCAGACATGCCCTGCGTGACGGGGCTGAGGTCGCCCCGTCGGACCAGCGCGCCTGCGGCGCCCGAGAACGCGGGATCGTAGCGGCCGGCGCCGAGCACGCGGCCGTCGGCCGTCACGGGGGCGAGCGTCTCGACTTTGACCTCGAGGCCGGCGTGGGGAACCTTCTCGGCGGCGGCCTTGAAGAGGGCCGCGCCGGGATCGTCGGGCAGCGACTCGAACCCGTGGAGCGGCGGCGCCGCCGTCGCGGCGACCGCGTCGCGCGTCGCCGCGGCCGCCTCGGCGAGGGCGCGGGCCACCTCGGCGGCGCGCCCGCGCTTCGCCTCGTCGGCCTTCGCGTCGAGGATCACGACCGCGTGCACGGTGCGGAACCCCTCGGGGCGATCGAGATCGAGCCAGTGGCGGGCGGTGACCTCGGCGAGCTCGGCGTCGGTGACGGGGCCGGCGCGCTCGGCCTCGCTGCGCAGCTCGAGGAGGACCCGGCGCGCGAGGAGGGCCTGCACCGATTGGTCGACCTCGGGGCGCCGGTCGAGCCCGCGCGCGCGGGCCTCCTCCGCGAGGAGCGCGTCCTGGATGGCGAGATCGCGCGCGCGCTTCGGATCGACACCTTGTGCGGCGGCGACGCGGCCGACCGAGTCGCCACGGATCGCGTCGCCGCCCACGCGGGCGACGGCGCCGGCCTCGAGCGCCAGCGCGCTCGGGGCAGGGCCTGGGGCCGCCGGCTCCTCGCGGCCTCCGCACCCGTGGGCGAGGAGCAGCGCGAGGACGGCCGCCGGCGCGATCGCCGCGCGTCCGATCATCGCGCGCCCCCCGCGACCTCGCCCGCCACCGCCCGCCACCGCCGAGACGGTCACGCAGCACCCCCTCGGGGGCGCAGGATCTCGGTCGACGAGCGCAGCGCCAGGCCGCCGATGACGAGCAGGTAGATCGCCTTGAAGTCCTGCTGATCACCGAGCGCGGCGACGCCCAGCGCGAACGCACATCCGGCGCCGAGGAGGAGCACGACGGCGAGGACGTCGATCGCGCGGGACACGGGCGGCGAGCATATCGCTTGTCCGGCGCGATGGCCCGCCCTTCATCGGAGCGCGAGCACGATGGCCCCGCCGATGCCGACGATGGCGAGCAGGGCCAGCGGGCGCACGACCGACTTGCCGAGGCGGCGCGATCCGGCCGGGGCGCGCTTGCCGCGCGAGGTCGCGACCGTCGCGGCGGCGGTGACCAGCGCGACCGCGCACGCGATGGCGGCGGCCTGGCCGAGGATGGCGCGCCCGGGGTCGCGGATGCGCCAGGCCAGGAAGAGACACGCGAGCGCCGAGAGCACGCCCACGGCGGCCACGGGGACCGCCTGGGCCGGGAGCGCCGCGCGGGCCTGGAGCTGCGGGGCGCTGGGATCGGCCGCTTGCGTCTGCTCGAACCGCCAGGGATCGCTCCAGGAGAGCGCGAAGGCGCCCCAGGCGACCGCGCCGATCGCGGCGCGGAGAGGGTCGAGCCGGGCGGGGTGGAGCGCCGTGCCGGCGAGCAGCCAGGTGAGCGTGGCGAGCCCGAGGTAGGCCGAGACGCCGACGTGGCGGCCGACGCGGCGGCGCGAGGCGGCGACGAGCGGGCCGGCGAGCCCGGCGCCGATCGCCAGCACCGCCACCGCGCCCGCGAGGGCCGGTGCGCCGCGCGCGAACGCGGCGGGCGCCACCGTGGTCGCCCAGGCGGCGAGCGCGGCGAGGAGCGTCTGGAGCGTGTGGGGCGTGCGCGCCGCGTCGAGGAGGCTCGGATGCACCGGCGGCGGCGAATCCTCGACCGGCGCGGGGACCGGGGCCGCGACCCCGTCGGGCGGTCCTTCGGGCGGGCTCGCCGGGCCGGCGTCTAGCGGGGCGGACGCCATCGGGCGAGCCTACCCCGTCCCGGCCGCCCCGGCGCTCCTCCGCAGGCGCTCGAGCGGCACGGCGGGGCCTTCGCCCGCCGGGGCGGCGAGGGCGGCGTCGGGGAGCTCGCGCGCGACCTCGAGGCCGAGGCGGCTCCAGAGATCGCGATCGAGCAGGTGGCTGGGCCTCACGTTGCGCAGGGCCGCGAGGATGGACTCGCGCGCTCCCGGGAACTTGGCGTCGAGGTCGCCGAGCAGCCGCCCCATCGCCTTGCGCTGCTGGTTCTCCTGCGAGCCGCAGAGATCGCAGGGGATGATCGGGAAGGCGCGCTCGGCGGCGTAGGCGGCGAGGTCGGCCTCGGCGCAGTAGACGAGCGGGCGGATGACGACGTTGTCGCCGTCGTCCGAGACGAGCTTGGGCGGCATCGCCTTGAGCTGGCCGGAGAAGACGAGGTTGAGCATCAGCGTGGCGATGGCGTCGTCGCGGTGGTGGCCGAGAGCGATCTTGGTGCAGCCCATCTCGCGCGCGAGCCGGTAGAGGATGCCGCGGCGGAGGCGCGAGCAGAGCGAGCAGTACGTCTTCCCCTCGGGGATCTTGTCGGTGACGATCGAGTACGTGTCCTCGGCGACCATCCGGAACTCGTGCCCGGCGGCCGCCATGTACTCGGTGAGCAGGTGGCCCGGGTAGCCGGGGTGCCCCTGATCGATGTTCACGGCGACGACGCTGAAGCGGACCGGCGCGCGTCGCGCCAAATCCACGAGCAGGTGGTGGAGCGCGTAGCTGTCCTTGCCGCCGGAGACGGCGCACATCACGCGATCGCCGTCGGCCAGCATCGCGAAATCGGCGATCGCTCGCCCCATCGCGCGCTGGAGCTTGAGCTCGACCTTGGAGGGCATGCGGCTACTTTGGCGCGGCGGGCCCCGGCGCGCCCGCCGGGGGCGTGGCCCCGCCGCGCGCGAAGTCGTCGATGAGGCGCAGGTAGGTGAGCACGCCGTGGCCGGTGCCGCCCTTCGTGTAGATGCCGTACGCCTTGCTCGCGCTCGACGGGCCGGCGAGGTCGACGTGCACCCAGGGCGTCTCCCCCACGAACTCGCGGAGGAAGAGCGCGGCGGTGATCGAGCCGCCCCAGCGCTCGGCGGTGTGCTTGAGATCGGCCCAGTCGCTCTTCAGGCCTTCGCGCAGGTCCTCGACGAGCGGCATGTGCCACATGGCCTCGCCCGCGGCGTCGGCCGCCTGCTTGAAGCGGGCGGCGAGCCCGTCGCGGTTCGAGTAGAAGCCCGAGACGGTGGGGCCGAGCGCGACGATGCAGGCGCCCGTGAGGGTGGCGTTGTCGATCATCGCGTCCGGCTTGAGCTCCTTGCCGTAGGCGAGGACGTCGGCGAGCACGAGGCGGCCCTCGGCGTCGGTGTTGATGATCTCGACCGTCTTGCCGTCGAGCGAGCCGAAGATGTCCCCGGGGCGGTAGGCGTTGCCGTCGGGCATGTTCTCGGCGCACCCAAGGAGGCCGTGGACCTCGACCTCGGGCTTGAGCGCGCCGACGGCCGCCATGAGCGCGATCACGTTGGCCGCACCGCCCATGTCGCCCTTCATCTCTTCCATGCCGGGCGCGGGCTTGATGCAGATGCCGCCGGTGTCGAACGTCAGCCCCTTGCCCACGAAGACGAGGCGCGCCTTGGGCTTCCCGCCCTCGGGCGTGTAGCTCATGTGGACGAAGCGGGGATCGCGCACGCTCCCCTGCCCCACGGCGGCGATGAGCTTCATGCCGCGCTTCACGATGCCGGCCTTGTCGAGCACCGTGCACTTGAGGCCGCGCTCCTTGCACATGTCGGCGGCGGCCTTGGCGAGGATCTCGGGGTAGAGCTCGTTGGGCGGCTCGTTGATGAGATCGCGCGCGATGCAGATCGCCTCGCCGACGGCTTGCCCGACGACCACCGCCTCCTTGCCCTCGCGCGTGACCTTGCCGCGGGTGCAGATGGCGGCGCGCTCGAGCGTGAACTTCGGGACGCGGTCGCCGGTCAGGTACTTGGTGAACCGGTACGCGCCGAGCACGATGCCCTCGGCCGCCGCGCGCTCGGCGCCGTCGATCGCCGGGCCGCTCCCGGCGGCGGCACCAGGGAGCTCGAGCGCGAGGGACGTCGCTCGGACGCTGGTGGCGAACCGCGAGCCCTTCGCGCCGAGGAGGCGCACGTCGGACGCGGTCAGCGGGCCCTGGCCCATTCCCACGAGCAGGACGCGGGACGCCTTGAGACGACCGCCGGTGGAGAGATCGACCTGCTGGTCGCGCTTGCCGGTGAACTCCTCGCGCTTCAACGTCTTCTGGAACGACGCCCCGAGCGCCTTGGCGAGCGCCCCGAGGGCGCCCCCGCGCAAGGAGGCGCCCTCCGCCACGCCGATGACCGCGACCTCGGCCGCAGCGGTCAGGGTGTCGGAGGACGTCAGCGTGATCTTGATCGGCATGCCATCTCCTGAGGGCCCCCCGCTGGGAAGAAGCTCCCGTCGCGGGCGGCATCTAATCACGAGATGCGAAAGGCGTCGATGAACGTTGCGGCGACCCTACCGGCGACCACGCGCGCCGCCTCCCGGAGCGCGCGCGGTCTCGCCGTCTCGGCCCGGCTCGGGGGCCTCCGTTCCGCGCGAGGTCAGGCCGACTTGTAAATCTGCATCACGTCCGCGAGGAGGCGGAGCGCCTCGGCGCGCGGGCGCTGGAAGGCGTTGCGGCCCATGATCGAGCCGAAGGAGCCGCCCGCCGCGAGCTCCTTGACCTCGGCGAGCACGGCGTCGGTGCCCTTGGCCTCGCCGCCGGAGAAGATGACGATGCGCTTGCCGGCGAAGGTCGCCTGGATGACGTGGCGCGCGCGCTCGGTGAGCGTGCCGATGGGGATCTTGAACTTCTCGTACACCTTCTTCGCCTCCTCCTGCTCGACGTGGGCCGAGGGGGGCTTGACCTTGATGATGTGCGCGCCGAGCTGCGCGGCGATCGTCGCGGCGTAGGCGCAGACGTCGACCGCGGTCTCGCCCTGCTTCGAGAGGCCGGACCCGCGCGGGTAGCTCCACACGATCACGGCGAGGCCCTTGCTCTTCGCCTCGAGCGTGATCTCGCGCAGCTCCTCGTACTGCACGTTGCGGAGGCCGGAGCCCGGGTAGATCGTGAAGCCGACGCCGACGCAGCCGAGGCGGAGGGCGTCGGCGACCGAGGAGGTCACGGCGGAGCACGGCTGCTCGACCTTGGCGAGCGTGTCCGAGTTGTTGACCTTGAGGATGAGCGGGACCTGACCGGCGAACTTGGCGGCGCCCGCCTCGAGCGAGCCGAGCGGCGCGGCGTAGCCATTGCAGCCCGCGTCGATGGCGAGCTGGAAGTGGTAGTCGGGATCGTACGCGTCGGGGTTCGGGCCGAAGGAGCGGGCCGGGCCGTGCTCGAAGCCCTGATCGACGGGGAGGATCACGAGCTTGCCGGTGCCGGCGAGCGTCCCGTGATTGAGCAGGCGCGCGAGGTTCGTCAGCGTGCCCGGGTTATCGGACGCGTACCAGGACAGGATCTGCTTCACTCGGTCGGTCGTGGGCATACATCCTCCGCGTAATGGGGTGCGGAGCCTAGGGCGACCCCCGCCGCCCCGCAACCCGTTCCCGCGAGCCGCCGCGGGCGAGTTGATCGTCCAGAACGGGCGGCGCCGGCTCGCCACCACCGTCGCCGGCGCGCACCCCGACGCGTGAAAAATCGCCGACGAACGCCGCCGTGGGTCTAGAGTTCCCTTCGAAACTCCACCGGGAACAAGCCATGACTCAAAGCTGGACACCGCCGGCCCAGAACTCACGCGTCGGGATCACGCTCGAGACGTACATCCTCGAGGGGATGATGGGGTTCCCGGCGGCGACGGGCGCGTTCACCTCGCTGCTCAACCAGATCGGGCTCGCCTCGAAGCTCGTCACCGCGCGCGTCCGCCGCGCCGGGCTCGCCAACATCCTCGGCTACACGGGCCAGACCAACGTGCAGGGCGAGAAGGTGCAGAAGCTCGACGAGGAGGCGAACGAGACGCTCATCCACGCGCTCGGCAGGCGCGGCCACTGCGCCGCCATCGCGAGCGAGGAGCTCGACGAGATCCAGCTGCTCTCCCACGAGGCGCGGGCGAAGTACCTCGTCGTCTTCGATCCGCTCGACGGGTCGTCGAACATCGACGTCAACATCTCGATCGGCACCATCTTCGGCGTGCTCCGCAAGCCGGACGGCGAGGTGGCGAGGCAGGACCACTTCCTCCGCCCGGGCAGGGAGCTGCTCGCGGCCGGCTACACGCTCTACGGCTCCTCGACGATGCTGGTGATCACCACCGGCAAGGAGGGAGGCGTCCACGGGTTCACCTACGACCCGACCTGCGGCGAGTTCTTCCTCTCGCACGAGAACATCCGCACGCCGAAGCGCGGCTCGACCTACTCGATCAACGAGGGCAACTCGTCGCACTGGACCGAGGAGGTCAAGCGCTGGAACGCCTGGGTGAAGGAGGACGAGAAGACCGACGGGCGCCCCTACGGGCTCCGCTACGTCGGGTCGATGGTCGCCGACGCGCACCGGACGCTGCTCAAGGGCGGCGTCTTCGCCTACCCGGCCGACACCAAGAGCAAGAAGGGCAAGCTGCGCGTGCTCTACGAGGCGAACCCGTTCGCGTTCATCTTCGAGGCCGCCGGCGGCAAGGCGACGAACGGCAGCGACCGCATCCTCGACATCGTGCCCACCGAGCTCCACCAGCGCACCCCGCTCGTGCTCGGCTCGGCCCACGACGTCGACGTGTTCGGGCAGTTCGTGCGCGGCGAGCGCTGAGGGCGGCGTGCTCCCCGTCTTCGTCGTCGGCCTCTTCATGACGACGCCGATCGCCCTCGTCGCGGCGGTGCTCGCGTGGAGCAACCACCTCACCGAGCGCCGCAACCGCGCCTGGGCGCGCGTCGCGCAGGGGCTCGGCCTCTACTACGCGGCCGACCGGGTCTGGGGGAAGCTCGACGGCCAGCTCGTGCAGCTCCGTCTCGAGTGGCGGGGCTCGGGCAAGTCGCGCAGGGCGTACACGGTGATCGCCGCCGGGGTGACGCCTCCGCTCGATCTCGGCTTGTCGATCCACCCCGAGGGGTTCCTCGAGAACGCGATCTCGGGGCTCTTCGGGATGCAGGAGGTCCAGATCGGCGACCCGGTCCTCGACCCGCTCCTCACCATCCGCGCCGACGAGCCGGCGCGCGCCGCGCGGCTGCTCACCCTGCCGCTGCGCCAGATGTTGCTCGCGATCACGAGGTCCGGGAACCAGTTCGAGCTCAACGACCACGGCTTCTCGATGAGCCGCGTGGGCGCGGTCGAGCAGGAGGGCTGGCTCGTCTGGGCGCTCCGGACGGCGGCGCACGTCGCCCGGCGCGTCGAGGAGTCGCGCCCGCACGTCCCCGCCGCGTGGACGCTGCAGGCGCAGCAGGTGGAGTGGGGCCGCTTCGCGCAGACGATGGGGCTCGCCTGGATGACGACGCCGCTCTGCATCCGGGGGCGGCTCGGCGGCGTCGACGTCTGGGCGTACGCGGTGCGGACCGGTCCGGCGCTCTACCAGCTCGAGGTGCTGGTCCGCTTCGAGGAGCCGCTCGGGCTGGGGCTCTTGGTGCGGCCGGCGCAGGCGCTCGACGGCCTGGCGCGCCTCTTCGGCGGGCAGGACCTCCTCGTCGGCGATCCGATCTTCGACGGAGCCTTCGTCATCCAGGCCAGCGATCCGCGGCGCATCGCCGCGGTCCTCGATCCCGAGGTCCGCGCGCGCGCCTTCGAGCTGCACCAGCGCGTCGGCAGCGTGCAGATCCGCGACGACGGCATCACGCTCCGCTCGCTCTCGCCCGCGCGCAACCCCGCCGAGGTGCCGCGGCTGGTCGACGCGCTCAAGGCGCTCGCCGAGCGGCTCCAGGCGAACGCGCTGCACGGCGGGCAGAAGCAGGCCGGACCCTACCGTTGATCCGCGGGACCCGCGCTGATTCGTGGACGTGAGGCGGGGGAACGGGGCGGCGAACCTGATCGGCGAGCCGCGCTCGTCGAATCACACGCCCTGCGCCTCGGCGCCCCAGATGATCTTGTGGAGCTGCACCTGGACGCGGACGGGGAGCGCGTCCTCGAGCACCCAGACGACGAGGTCCTTGGGGGAGAGCTTGCCCCAGACGCAGGAGGCGAGCAGCGCCGGGCCGAGGCGCGCGAGGCCGCGCTCGGCGATGGTGGCGCGCATCCACTCGTAGTCGGCGCGGCCGGCGAGGACGAACTTGATCTCGTCGCGCGGGCCGAGGTGATCGAGGTTCGACCAGCGATTCCTGTGCTGCTCGCCCGAGCCGGGCGCCTTGAGGTCCATGATCTTGTGGACGCGCGGGTCGACACGCGACACGTCGGCCTCGCCGCTCGTCTCGACGAGGACGGTGCGGCCGGCGTCGCAGAGCTCGCGCATGAGGTCGAGCGCGCCCGGCTGGAGCAGCGGCTCGCCGCCGGTGAGCTCCACGAGCGGCGTCTCGTGCTCGAGCGCGCGCGCCAGGACCTCGCGCCGGGGCATGCGCGTGCCGCCGTAGAACGCCTGCGGCGTGTCGCACCAGGTGCAGCGGAGGTTGCACCCCGTGAGGCGCACGAACGTGCACGGCAGACCGGCGAACGTCGACTCGCCCTGCACGCTCGCGTAGATCTCGTGGACGACGAGGGTGTCTTCCTTCACGGCGGCGCGGAGCTTGGCCCGCGGCCGGCGCCGGACGCAAGCGGTCGCCTCCGCACCTCGCCGGCGACGAAGCGGTGCACCCAGCCGGCGCCGTCGCGCACGAGCAGCCGGCCCTCCGCGTCGATGCCGGCGCCGACGCCCTCGATCTCGCCCACCGCGATCGGCTCGCCCCTGAGCGCGTCGCGCGCCGCGAGCTCGGAGAGGAGCGGGCCGAGGCCGTCGCGCTCGAACGCGGCGGCGGCCCGCCCGATCTCGGCGATGGCGAGGGCGGCGAGCTCGGAGCGGTCGAGCTCGGTCGCGCCGAGCAGGCGAAGGGACGTGGCGATCGGCGCGAGCTCGTCCGGGAAGCGGTCGGTGAGCACGTTGATGCCGACGCCGACGACGAGGCTCTGCACCTCGGCCCCGCGGAGCTGGCCCTCGACGAGGATGCCGGCGAGCTTCCTGTCCTCGGCGAGCACGTCGTTCGGCCACTTGATGCGCGCGCCCGCCGCCCCGCTGCGCTCGACGGCGCGAAGGACCCCGAGCCCGAGCGCGAGCGTCACCGGGGCGATCGAGGCGGCGGGGAGGCGCGTGCGGAGAACGACCGACAAGTAGAGGTTCTCGCCGGGAGGCGAATGCCAGGCGTGCCCGCCGCGCCCGCGGCCCGCCGTCTGGGCCTCGGCGAGGAAGGCGGCGCCGTGGGGCGCGCCCGCGGCGGCGGCGGCGCGGGCGTCATCGTTCGTGGAGCGCGTGACCTCGGCGATCGAGAGCGGCCGCCCGAGGGGGCTGCCGATGCGGTCGAGCGCGGCCGAGATCGCGGCGGCGTCGAGCGGCGCGGCGCTCATCCGAGGGCGAGGTCGAGCGCGATGTCGGCCGCCGGCGCCGAGTGCGTCAGGGCGCCCACGCTGATGACGTCGACGCCCGCGGCCGCGAGCTCGGCGATGCGCTCGAGCGTGATGCCGCCCGAGACCTCGAGGATCGGCCGCGGCACGACGGGGGCGACGCGGGCGACGGCGGCGCGGACGTCGGCCATCGAGAAGTTGTCGAGCATGATGATGTCGGCGCGCGCCGCGAGCGCCCGCTCGAGCTCCGCGAGGGAGGCGACCTCGACCTCGATCCGCGAGGTGTGCGGGGCGCGGGCGCGGGCGCGCTCGATGGCGACCTCGATGCCGCCGGCGGCGACGATGTGGTTGTCCTTGATGAGCACGGCGGAGCCGAGGCTGTCGCGGTGGTTGTGCGCGCCGCCGGTGCGGACCGCGTAGCGCTCGAGCGCGCGCAGCCCGGGCGTCGTCTTGCGGGTGTCGACGACGCGCGTCGACGAGCCGGCCGGCAGCGCGGCCACGTACCTCCGCGCCGCCGTCGCGGTGCCGCTCATCCGCTGCGTGAGGTTGAGCGCCGTCCGCTCGGCCATGAGAAGAGCGCGCGCCTTGCCGCGGACGCGCCAGAGCGCGGCGCCGGTCGCGACCTCGGTCCCGTCGGGCGTGAGCTCCTCGAACGAGGCGGCCGGGTCGAGTCGCTCGAAGACGCGCCGGAAGACGGCGCCTCCGCACACGACGAGCGGCTTGCGCGCGACCGCGGTGCCCGTCGCGCTCGCCGCCGCGTCGACGCAGGCCTCGGTGGTGAGATCGCCGCCGGCGAGGTCCTCGTCGAGGGTTCGATCGATGAGCGCGTCGAGAAGCGGGGGAGCGAGCATCAGAACCTCACCACGGCGCCGCCCCAGGTATAGCCGCTGCCGAACGCGGCGAGCAGCACCGTCTTGCCTTCGCCGAGCTTGCCCTCGGCGAACGACTCGGAGAGGCCGATGGGGATCGTGGCCGCGGTGGTGTTGCCGTACCGCTCGATGTTGTGGACGACCTTGTGCTCGGGGAGGCCGAGCTTGCTCGCCACGTGCTGGTTGATCCGCATGTTGGCCTGGTGCGGGACGAAGAGATCGACGTCGGCGACGCCGATGCCCGCCGCCCCGAGCACCTCGAGGGCGACCTCGGGCATCTTCTCGGTCGCCCAGCGGAAGACCTGCTTGCCGTTCATCTGAGGGAAGTGCTCGCCGCGATCGAGCATCTCGTGCGTCAGGCGGGGCATCCTCCGCGAGGCGGGCGCCTGGACCCAGAGATCGCTCGCGCCGGAGCCGTCGGCGTGGAGGGCGAGGGAGAGAACGCCGCGCTCCTCGCTCGCGCTCGGCCCCACGAGCGCCGCGCCCGCGCCGTCGCCGAAGAGCACCGCGACGTCCCGGCCGCGCTCGTTGAGCTCGACGCCCGTCGAGTGCACCTCGGCGCCGACGACGAGCACGTTGCGGTAGACGCCCGCCCGGACCCAGGCGTCGGCGACGCTGAGGGAATAGAGGAAGCCCGAGCACTGGTTGCGGACGTCGAGCGCGGGCACGCCGGCGAGCCCGAGCTTGTCGCCGAGCAGGCAGCCCGAGCCGGGGAAGTTCACGTCCGGGCTCAGGGTGGCGAACACGATCATGTCGACGTCCTTCATCGACCGCCCTGCCCGCTCGACCGCCAGCTTGGCGGCGGGGACGGCGAGATCGCTCGCCCCGACGCCGTCGGCCTCGATGAAGCGCCGCTCCTTGATCCCGGTGCGCTGCTGGATCCACGCGTCGCTCGTGGGCATGAGCTTGGCGAGATCGTCGTTCGTCACCACCTTGGCCGGCACGTGGTGGCCGACACCGAGAATCGCGGATCGCGGCATGGCTCGGGGAGTTACCGCGCGGCCCCGGGGCGTCCAAGCGGGATCGACCGCCGCGGCGCGTCAGGCGCGAGCGGGGGCTCTGCCCCCGCTCCCCCGGGACTGAAGAGGCGTCGGACCTCGGACTTCCAGTGGCGTCGGTCGCACGGTGGTCCGACACCTCTTCAGGCGCGAGCGGGGGCTCTGCCCCCGCTCCCCCGGGACTGAAGAGGCGTCGGACCTCGGGCCTCGAGAGGCGTTGCCCGGACG
>CAYJPW010000227.1:0-14849 GCA_964372055.1 uncultured Polyangiaceae bacterium | reverse complement strand
AGCGGCGCGACGGTCGCCGCGGCGCGCTCGATCCAGGCGCGGACCTCGGGGGCGTGGGGGCGCCCGCCCGCCCCCCCCGGGGGCCCCCCCCCGCGCCCGCCCCCCCCCCCCCCCACGGCGGCGCGGATCGCGCGCGCGATCTCGAGCAGGAAGCGGCGGCGCCGCGGCGCGTCGCCGCCCCACCCGTCGCGACGCAGGTTGGTCGTCGGCGAGAGGAACTGGCTCACGAGGTAGCCGTGCGCGCCGTGGATCTCGACCCCGGTGAGCCCCGCCTTCTCGGCGAGGGCCGCGGCGTGGGCGAAGCGCTCGACGATGCCCCAGATCTCGCCCTCGGTGAGCGCGCGGGGCGCCGCGAACATGCCGCCGCCGACCTCGAGCGGCACCGCCGACGGCGCGACCGGCGCGCCGTCGAAGAGGCGGGGGGTCTGCCTCCCCGGGTGGTTGAGCTGAACCCACGCGTGCGCGCCGCCGGCCGTGGCGGCCTTGGCCCACCTGCCGAGCGCGTCGAGCCCGCGCTCGTCCTCGAGCACGACGTTCCCCGCTTCGGCCACGTGGCGGGGCTCGACCATCACGTGCCCGCTGAGCAACAGCCCGGCGCCGCCGCGACCCCAGCGCTCGTAGAGGCGGATCATGTCCTCGGAGGGGGAGCCGCTCCCGTTGGCGAGCTGCTCGCTCATGGATGCCTTCGCGAGCCGGTTCGGCAGGATCGCTCCGCAGGCGAGGCGGAGAGGCGCGGCGAGCGTCGTCATGCGTGCTCCGAGCGAGACGCTTCCGCGACGGGGCGGCGCGGCGAGGGGCCCTGGAAGGCGTAGTCGTCCGGCTCGAACCGCCGCGTGCGCCGCCGGTAGGTGGCGGCGAAGCCCGGCCAGAGCGCGACGTTCCGGCCCTTGTCGTCGAGATAGAACGAGGTGCACCCCGAGCTCCACACGGTGCCCGCGAGCCGCCGCCTCATCTCCTCGGTGAACGCCTGCGCGGCGCCTTCGCGAACGTCGAGCGCCGCGGCGTCGCGCCGGCGGAGCTCGGCGAGCGCGGCGCGGAGGTAGTCGAGCTGCGCCTCGATCATGGCGACCATGGAGTTGTGGCCGAGCCCGGTGTGCGGGCCGCTCGCGAGCAAGAAGAGGTTCGGGAAGCCGGGGACGTTCATGCCGAGGTAGGCGCGGGCGCCGCGCTCCCAGTGCTCCGCGAGCGTGCGCCCGTCGCGGCCCCGCAGCTTCCGCGTCATCGGGTGATCCGCCACGTGGTAGCCGGTCGCGAGCACGATCACGTCGGCGTCACGGCGGAAGCCGTCCTCGGTCACGACGCCCGTGGGGGTGATCTCGCGGATGGCGTCGGTGACGAGGGCGGCGTTGGGCTGGCAGAGCGCGGGGTAGAAGTCGTTCGAGAGCAGGATGCGCTTGCATCCCATCGCGTACCTCGGCGTGAGCTGATCGCGAAGACGCTCGTCGGCGACCTGGCTGCGGAGGTATCGCCGCGCCGACGCCTCGGCGACGCGCATCAGCTCGGGGCGCGTGAGGATGCCGAGGACGCGCGTCTCCAGCGCGGCGAACCGGAAGCCCCGGGCGAGCCTCTGGGTGATGGGCACGTTCCGGTGGAGCCAGCGGCGCACCGAGCCCACTTCGAAGTCGGGGCGGGGGAGGATCCACGCCGGGCTCCGCTGGTAGACGAAGAGGCGCGCGACGTCGGGCTGGATCGCGGGCACGATCTGGATCGCCGAGGCGCCGGTGCCGATGACGGCGACGCGCTTGCCCGCGAGGGAGACGTCGTGACGCCACTCGGCGGAGTGGAACACCGGCCCCCCGAAGCTCTCGAGCCCGCGCAGCCGCGGCCAGGCGGGAGCGCTGAGCGCGCCGTGGCCCGACACCAGGACGTCGGCCGTGAAGGGCCCCTTGGACGTCTCGATGCGCCAGAGCCGCGCGCCGTCGTCCCACGTCGCGCCGAGCACCTCGGTGTGCAGCCGGAGGAAGGGCCGCACGCCGAAGCGGTCGGCGCATCCCCGGAGGTAGGTCTGGATCTCGCCGCCTCGGGCGAACTCCCGGCTCCACGACGGGTTGGGGGCGAAGGAGAAGGAGTAGACGACCGACTGCACGTCGCACTGGATCCCGGGATAGGTGTTGTCGCGCCAGCAGCCGCCGACGTCGCCGGCCCTCTCCAGCACGACGAGGTCCCGCTCGCCGTCCTCGAGGAGCCGGATCGCAGCGCCGAGGCCGGAGAAGCCCGTCCCGATGATCGCGATTCGGTGGTGCTCCGCGCCGGCGTTTCTCATGGCTACCATCAGTAACCTACTGACGGTAGGTTCGCAAGGTGTTAAACGAAGGAGGCATGAACGAGAAGGCCCTGGCCGCGGAGCTCGCGGTCCACGCACACGGACGGGTGCCGCGGGAGCTCCGCCGCAGGCAGCTGCTCGCCGAGGCCCACGATCTCTTCGTCGAGCGCGGCTACCAGGGCGCGTCGATGGACGAGCTGGCGCGGCGGGTCGGGGTCTCGAAGCCCGTCATCTACGATCTCGCGGGCTCGAAGGAGCAGCTCTTCCGCGACGTGATGGCGAGCGTCCAGGAGGAGCTCACCGCCGAGGTCGCCTCCGCGGCCGCCGGGCCGCCCGATCTCGCGGGGAAGCTCCACGCCGGCATCCTCGCGTTCCTGCGCTTCGTGCACTCGCGCCGCAAGGGCTGGGCCGCGCTGCTCTCGACCGAGTCGGGAGGGAGCGCCGAGATCGCCGAGATGCGACGCGCGGAGGTCGCGCTGGTCGCCGCGCTCGTCGCCGAGGCAGCCCGCCGGGACGGAGGGCACCTCGATCCCCACACGGCGGAGGTGCTCGCGCAGGCGATCAACGGCGCCGTCGAGTTCGTCGCCCTGTGGTGGCAGACCCACCCCGGCCCGACCGCCGAGTCGCTGGCGGAGCTGCTCGCGGGCTTCCTCTCGCCGGGCGTGCGCCCGCGCGCGCGCTGGCCGAAGCGCAAGCGCCCGCGGGCGCGTGCTCGGCGTTGACGCCCCCCACCCCATGGAGACACCCATGCCCTCTGCACCCTCCGACGACCGCGCTCGCGTCCTCATCACCGGCGCCGCGAGCGGCATGGGGCGCGCGCTCGCCCTTCGGTACGCCGGCGAAGGCGCGTTCCTCGTCCTCGCGGACACGAACGCGAACGGCCTCGCCGCGCTCGAGCCGGCGATCGGGCGGCTCGGGGGCAGCGCCCTCGGCGTGCCGACGGACGTCTCCCGCCCCGACGAGGTCTCGGCGCTCGTCGAGTCGGCCCACTCGGCCGGAGGCAGGATCGACGTCCTCGTCAATTGCGCGGGGATCGGGGTCTACGCGGGCGTGGCCGAGATCGCGCCCGCGGAGTGGCAGCGAATCCTCGGCGTGAACCTCCTGGGCACGATCTACACGACGCTCGCGGTTCTGCCGCGGATGCGAGAGCGGCGGTCGGGCGTGATCGTCAACGTCGCCTCGATGTCGGGCATCCTCGCGACGCCGTTCACCGTGCCCTACTGCGCGAGCAAGTTCGGCGTCATCGGCTTCTCGCGGGGCCTCCGCGCCGAGGTCGCGCGCGACGGCGTACGCGTCGTCGTGGTGAACCCCGGCATCGTCCGCACCGAGTTCGCCCGGCACGCCACGAAGGGGAGCTTCCGGATCCTCGGTCGGGAGGTGTCGAGCGCCACGGCGAGCTTCCTCTCCCGCGTCGAGTCGAGCCGCTTCGGCCTCTCGGCGGACCAGGCGGCGCGCGCGATCCGGCGCGCGGCCGTGGGCGATCGCGCGGAGGTCGCCATCGGGATCGACGCGAAGATCGTCGGCCGCTTCGCCGGCGCGTTCCCCGGCCTGACGCAGCGCGTGCTCGAGCTATTGGTGGGATGACGATGGAAGCCCTGCACCCCAGCGCCTCCAAGCTCGCCGCGCTCGCCGCTCTCACGCCACCGGAGCTCGAACGGATCTTCGAGGTTGGACACCCGGTCGAGCTCGAGCGGCTCGCCGGGTACGAGTACCTCGGGATGAACTTCGGGACACCCGCCGGCTTCGCCCGATGGTTCCGCAAGTTCCGGAAGGTCTTCTTCCACGATGCGGAGAGCGGGAGGTCCGGCGGCTGGAACCTGAGGACGCGCCAGAACGACGACCAGGGGCCGTGGCTCGACGCGCCGCCGGCCCGCGCCGTCTCTCTGGACGCCGCAGTGGACTTTCTCACGGGACGGCGCACCAGGAGCCCGGCGCACGGCTTCTTCGCGATCCGCTCGGCGCGTCGAGGCGAGCCGACGGGGGCGCGCCCGGGCTCGCTCGTGATCGACTACGGCGAAGGCCGGAACCCGCCAGGCGACGTGACCGCGCTCTTGCGCGACGTCGCCGTGTGCGTGTCGGAAGGCGACCACGACCTCCTGGTCGGCCGGGCGTACCTCGCGCTCGGCCCGGCGCTGGTCCGCGCGCCGGGGGTCTTCGCGCTCGCGCGCGCCGAAGCCATCCGGGACGAGTCGCCGCGCGCCTTCGGCACGTCGGAGCGCAGCCGACGGACGTCCGGCGGATCGGCGGGCGCCGGCGGCGACTGACGGGCCTCGCGCGCCCTCCCGTCCTAGACTGCCGCACGATGAGCAAGCGCCGCTGGCTCTGGGCCCTCGCGCCGATCGGCGTGGCGGGCGCCCTCGCGGCCGCCGCCGGCCCGATCGCGCGCGCGCTCGTGGAGCGCGGGGCCCTGCGCGCAGGCGTGGAGCTGCGCGGGTTCGAGGTGGAGCTGGGCTGGGGCTCGGCGGTGCTCCGCGACGTGACCTTCCGGCTCGAAGACGCGCCGAGCGCCCGCGGGCGCGCCGACGAGATCCGGATCGCGCTCGACGGGCTGACGCCGCGGAAGGTCGAGGCGCGAAGCCTGACGGTCGCGTTCTCGGGCGAGGCGGGGCGCGTCGTGGACGAGCTCGCTCGTTTCGCCGAGCGCCGGGCCGCGGCGGGGTCCGAAGCGCCGCCGCTCTCCGCCGATCGCGCGGATCTGAGCCTGTACGAGGGCGAGAGCGCCCCGCCATGGATCGCGGCCGCCGGACCGCTCGAGTGGGGCCCGGCAGGCGGTCGGCTGCGCGCGGACCGCACGCTCGCGACCGGGCGCGAGCTCGGGCCCGTGGTGATCGCCTGGACCGTCGGGAGCGACGGCATCGCGGTCGGCCTCGGCGCCGAGGACCCGGCCAAGGCGCGGGTGCGGGCCCACGCCGCGCGTCACGACGGCGGCGTCGATCTCGAGCTCGCTTGGGATCCGCTCCCGCTCGCCGCCGTGCCCCTCCCGGACGCGGCCGCGGAGATGCTGCGAGGCGCGAGCGTGGCGGGCAAGCTGTCGCTCCGCTGGCCGGTGGCCGAGACGCCGCGGCCCATCCACGGGCACCTCGTGCTCGATCTCTCCGGCTTCGTTCCCCCGCACTCGAAGGACCTCGACGGCATCGTCTTCGGCGACAAGAGCCGCGTCACGCTCGACCTCCACCTCGACGAGACGCGCGAGCGCGCCCGGCTCGACGCCGTGGAGCTCGCGGCCGGCGCGCTCGCGCTGCGCGGCAAGGGGAGCGCCGCGCGGGTGCGCGAGGGCGGGCGCGACGAGGCGACCGTCGATCTCGATCTCGCCGGCGCCATCCCCTGCACGTCGCTCAGCGTCTCGGTGGTCACGGCGCGCCTCGGCAAGATCGCGGGCGGCATCGCCGGCGAGCTCGCGCGCCGGACGCTCGAGGGCTCGGTCGCGGTGACCGCGCGGGTCCACGCCGACACGCGGGCGCGCCCGCCGCTCCAGATCGAGCCGTCGGCGCGCGCAGGCTGCCGGCTGCGCGGGCTCTGAGCCGGCGCGGAGGCGCTGCGGCGTCGCGTCGCGTCGCGGGCGCTCGCGCGTGCGCGGTGGCGTCGGCGCGAGCTACGGAGATCGCGGAGGCGCCGCCCCGGCGATCGCCGCGAGCTCGAAGACGTGCGGGTCCTCCGCGCCCATGGCGGCGAGCTCTGCGGCGAGGCGCGCGAGGTACTCGAGGTTGTGGCCGCTGGGCCCCGCCGACGCGCGGACCTGGCGCGCGATCTCGTCGAGCGGCGCGGGCCCGAGGTACGCCGCGTTGCCCTCGGTCGCCACGTAGAAGAGCGCCGCGCCGATCACCGAGCCGTCGGCGCGGTGGACGTCGGTGCGATGGCGGTCGTAGCCGCCCTGCTCGCGGTGATCGAGCTCTGCGAGCACGTGCGCGACGTCCGCGGGCTCGACCCGGTAGGCGGCCCCCCAGCAGCGCGCGCCCTCGTCGCGGACCAGCGTGACCACGCGCCCCGGCGCGCCGGGCACGCCGCGGTGGTCGGTGGAGCCTTGCCAGAAGCGCCGCGACCAGCCCACCACGTAGCCGACGGCGCGCTCGGCGTGGGGGAAGCCCGGGCGCCAGAGGAGCGAGCCGTAACCGAAGACCCAGAACGGCTCGCCCGCGATGATGCCGTCCACGCTGCCGCGTCTTGCTCGCGATGCGCCGATCCGTCAAGCGCGCGGTTAGGCCTCGTCGTATCAGGAGGTCCCAGGGTTGGACGGGCCAGCGCAGGCCGCACCCGCTACTCGATCGGTAGGACGCAGCTCTCCGGGATCGTCTCCGAGTACGCCTCGCCGGTTGGTGTCTGCACGATCGTTCGGGAGCACTTGTCGCACTGACGCCACGCGCCGCACCCGCGACCGACGGTGGCGCAGGGGTTCCAGATGGTACGTACACAGTCTTCGAGCCAGACGAGCGGTATGTCGCAGCCGTCCAGGCGGAGGTTCTGCACGCAGTACTCGGGCGGCACGTTCATCACGCAGCCGGGGTCGCAGTGCGCGGTGGCACCGCCGAAGACAACACCCTCT
This sequence comes from uncultured Polyangiaceae bacterium, assembly GCA_964372055.1. GTDB lineage: Bacteria > Myxococcota_A > Polyangia > Polyangiales > Polyangiaceae > CAYJPW01. The sequence continues at coordinate 8,046 of CAYJPW010000227.1, read as the reverse complement.
CTGGGCTCGTAGGGAGATACCCCGCCACCCGGGAAATGCATGGTGTACCAGTCGCACCACGCGGCAGCCGCCTCGTCGCTCAGCTCGTTGATGGGCGTGCTCGGGGCGATGCCGCTGGCACCGATCTCGTCCGTGCCAAAGTCGCCGTTCGCGCACCAGAACTCGGTGTCCGCCGGCCCGCACGAAAACGCGCCGCCTTCGCACGCACAATGGGTGCTCGGGAAGTACCAGCACTCCATCGAAGAGTTGCTCGGACACGCGTCACCCGTCTGTGGTTGCTCGGTTGGGCACGTCGGCGCGCCGGACATACCGAAGCACGTCCACTTCCCCTGGTTGACGCACGAGCACGTGCAGGCGGCCCACGACCCTGGGTAGTCCCACACGCAGGTCTCGCCGGCCGGCAGGTTGCACGGGAAGCCGTCGCCGACCTCGCTCGTCCATTCGGACGGGCACACACCCGACGTGTCGGGCGGTTCGGCGCTCCTGCAGCTCTGTTCGCCGGTGGTCGCTCCGCCCGTCGCGTCGGCGCCGATCGGGAGCTCCTCGGAGTTGCAGTGAACGAGCGCCGCGAGAAGCCCCATCGCGAGCAGGGCGCTGCCGCGACGGCGCAGGCTTCGATGCATGGTCGTGTTCATCGCCCTGAGTGGCCGGCCGCACGCGGATCCGTGACGGCGATTCCACCTCGGAGCGCGCACGAGCTGCGGACGCGATCCGCCTGCGGTGAGTGGGGCAGCTCGACGAGGAAGCGCTCCGCCTCGGTGCGCGCATCCGCGACGCGCCCGGCCGCGCAGAGTGCGAGGATCCGCGCGGCCATGCGCTCCTCGCGCAGTACGCCTTCGGGGTGCTGCGTCGCCAGCTCGTCGAGCTTCGCGAGCGCGGCCGCGGGATCGTTGCCCCGGAGGGCGGCATGCGCTTCGCGCAGCATCGTCGTCTCGATCGCGAGTGTGCTTTGACGAGCCGGCAGTTCGAGCGGGGACGTCACCTCGGGCTCGGCTTCGGCCTCGCCGGCGCGTGAGGGCTTCCGCGCGTGCGCCTGGGCGGGACCTGAAGGTGCGGGGGGAGCAACGCCCGCCGACACGGGCGCGGCCTCCGGTGCCTGCGCGACCACCACGTCCGGCTTCAACGCCCGCTCTGCTGCTGCGCTGGGAGACGTCTGCGGCGAGTCGACCGGGCGATCGACGGCGGCGCGCTCGATCGGCGGACCGAGACCGGCTCGACCCGCGTACCAGCCTGCGCCGAACGAGACGGCACTGACGAGGAGCCCGCCGCCGATGATCTTCGCGACGAGGCTGCCGGATGCTGCTGCCGTGGGCCCCACTGGGGCCGCCGGAACGCCTGGCGTAGGCGAGGATGGCGCGGCGTCGAGCGGCGCCAGCGTCGCGAGCCCGAGTCGCGCGGCCAACGCGAGCCGCACTCGGTCACGGGCCTCCGGCGCCGGGGCCTCGCCGCGCTGCGCCGCCTCGAGGAGCGCACGCGCTTCGGCGCTGAGCTCGTTCATCGGGACCTCTCCTGGTGGCGGCGAAGAAGCAGCTCGAACTCGCGGCGCGCCGCGCGCAGTCTCGAGTAGACGGTGTTGAGGTTCGCGCTGACGGCCTCGGCCACCTCGACCGCGGTCATCTGCTCCAGCTCGGCGAGGATGAAGACCGCGCGCTTGTCGTCGTCGAGCTGCCCGAGCAGGGCGTCGAGCGTGCGGCGCGCCTCGTTCGCCTCCGCCTGCTCCGCCGGGCCGGGGCTCCGATCCGCGAGGCCGGGGCGCAACGGATCGTGGCCGCCCTTGCGTAGCTCCGTGCGGCGGTGATCGCGGGCCACACGGATGGCGATCCCGAAGAGCCAAGTCTTCACCGAGGACCTTCCCTCGAAGTCGCCGAGGCGGCGATGGACGACCACGAAGACGTCCTGAGCCGCGTCGTCGAGGCTCGCCTGGCGGACGCCCAGGCGCCGAAGGCTTCGCCACACGAAATCGAAGTGCAGGTCGTACAGCGCGACGAAGGACTCGAGCTTCGACGCGGCCGCCTTCGGTCCGACGGCGGGACGAGCGGGCTCCTCCTCGGCGGTGGGGTCGCCTGGGCGGACCTCGGCCGTGGGGACCCCGGTCATCGAAGCGGAGTGGCCGGCGATCGCCGTTTCCGTCACCGAAAACGCACCTCGAGCCCGACCGCCGCGCGCCCGGTGAGCGGCGGTGCCCGATGCACGTCACCGACGTTGAGGAGGGTGAACTCGTCGCGCACGAGGGGCGCCAGCGCCTCGGCCTCGGCGACGATCCCGAGCCGGGGGCCGGCCCTCCAGACAGCGAGGAGGCCCAGGCCGGGAGCGAGCCAAAGGCCGGAGTTCGTTGCGGGCGACGTCACGCCGAACCCCTCCGCGGCGATGCGCCCCGCCTCGAGCCCGCCGCAAGCGCCGAGCTCGACGGCGCGCGCTCGGATCGGCACGAAGCAGCCGTGCAGCGCGCCGGTGAACAGCGAGACGGTCCCCCCCGCGCCGGCGTGGTCGGCGACCGCCGCGCTCTTCGGGATCCAGATCATCGCGCCGAGCTCGATCCGCAGCGCCCCCCGGATCAGCTCGACGTCTGCGCCGAACCCCGCGCTGGCCTGAGGCAGGCTCGCCACGTCGACGGCGCCCCGGGCGCGCGCGGCCCAAATCCAGCGCTCACGATCCACGCTCTCCGCGCCCGCGTCGGCACGCTCCGATGCGGGCGCCGTTGTAGGGCTCGGCGCGACGCGACGCGTGCGTTGGGTGGATTGCTCCTCGTCGATGGCCAGCGCCAGGATGACGGCGGTCGCGTTCGCGACGTCGTCGCAGCTCTCGCCGTCGAGCTCGCGCGTCCTCGCATCGTCGCGGGCGCGGGTCTCCAGGTGCATGTGCCACCGGCCGGCATCGTCGCGCTCGACGGTCGCATCCGCCGTGAACGAGACCGCGGACTCGGGGAGGGAACGTCCGAGGAGCCGCTCCACCTCGGCCGCGAGCTGCGCCGCCTCGGGGCAGCCCGCCGGCGCCGACCAGCGGAGCTCGATGCCGCGAGGGGTCGCCTGCTGCGCGTGAGCCGCTTGGACGAAGCTGGACGCGGTAACGAGTGCCGCGCAGCCGAAGGTCCGCGTCGCCCAGCGTGTCATCTCGCGCACCCTGCCACGAAAGGGGAATCCGCGCGAAGGGTGTGAGCCCGGGCTTCGGCCAGCCGATGCCGCCCGTGCCGAACGAGGGGTCAGCCCCCATTCATCTTCGCGATCATCTCGTCCTGCGCCTTCTGCATCTCCTCGGGCGTCATGTCACGCACCTTGCTGGCGAGCGCCCACTTCTGCCTGAACGGGTCGACGACGTGCGCCATCCGATCGCCCCAGAACATGTCGGCGGACGGCATCGAGGGCTTCGCGCCCTCGGCCACGGGGCGGCGGTTCACGGCCATGGGGACGTCCTTTCTCGACGCGGCCGCGTCTCGCGCGGCGGCGGCAGGATGGCGAAGCCGCGACGAGCGGACGAGGGGCAGCGGTCCCACCTCTCGAGATCAAGAGCTGGCGGCGGACGCGATTTCGCGATCGCCCGGCCGATTCTCTTGGGCGTGTGCGCGATGGGCCGTAGTCGGTCGAGGGCTTGGCCGAGTCGACCGACGCGGGGCCACGCTCTCAGGCCGTCGCGGCGGCCGCCGACGCGGGCTGCGCGGCGGCGCCACGCGGGACCATCTTGTAGTGCAGCCGCAGCATCGTGATCCCGAGGAAGCGCACCTCGTGATCGCAGCGGAGGATGCCTTCGTCGTCCGTGTAGACGGCGAAGTACTCGCGAAGCGTGCGCAGGTAGCGGACCTTGTAGCGGCCGTCGCCGACCTCGAGCACGCGGTAGAATCCAGGATCGCCGAATCGTTCTCCCGCCGAGACGAGCCGGAATCGCCCCTGTTCGAGGAGAGGCTTGAGGATGACGGTCGCGTTGCCGCGCGGGAGAGGAAACACGACCTTCACGCAGCGCGAGGCGTGGCCCGGCGGCTTCTCGGTCGAATAGAAGCCCGTGTACACGACGCGCCCGTCGCCGGCGGCCCGCCGCAGCCATCCCGTGTAGCGCGTCGCGCCGCCGTCGTCCCGGAGCGGGATCACCTCGCTGGTCATCCCGCGCGCGAGCTCCATCGCGGTCACCGGGAAGTTGAGCTGGTTCATCGTCCGGCTCACGGTGCTCACCAGGAGCCAGAGCAAGAGCCTCGCGGGGAATGGCGCGTGGCTCCAGACCTCGAGGTGGTAGCGCGACGTCGCTTCGTAGAAGCGGCGCACCTCGGGGTCGACGCGCTCCACGTCGAAGCTCGGACCGGCGAGGACGCCGAAATCGGGGACGAGCCCGGCCTTGTCCGGCGTCCGATCGATCGTGAGCTTCTCGCGCGCCGCGACGAGCTCGTAGGGGCGGTCGCCGATCGCCCCGTCGCTCGGGCCGGTCGGGCCTACGAGCCACGGCGCGTGCGCGGCCTCCACCGTACGCCCGAAGATCCTGAGCCACAGGCGAATGAGCGCGGCGCCGAAGGCTCCGAGCGCAGCCTGCACGGCCCCGAGCCGCACCGCGGAGCTCCGCCCCACCGCAGCGTTCGACGGCGACGAGGCGTGGCTCACGAGAGGCGGCCGACGCGGCTCGCGAGCTCGTCGAGGGCCTTCGCCTCCGCCTTGCGGCCCTTGCGGCGCCGAGCTTCTTCGCGCAGCCGCGGCTCGAGCGACGGGTCGCGCACGCCGGCGAGGGCGCTCTTGGCGGCCGCGACGTCGATCGCCTCGCGGGCGAGGGCGTCGACCACGGCCAGAGGGCCGCGTGGATCGCGCGTGAGCGTGAGGATCGCGATCGCCGAGTGGACGGCCGAGTCGCTCCGCTCGCGGAGCGTGTCGAGGGCGATGTCTCGCCAGCGTGCATCCGCCTCGAGCCAACCGCGAGAACGCGCGGCTTGCTCGGCGAAGGCGAGGCCGCGCTCGCCTGCGAACGCGAGCAGACCGAGGACCGACTGCGTGACGGCCACGCCGAGCGGATCGCCCTGCTCGGCGCGGCGGAAGTAGGGCGCCAGACGGTCGACCGCGTTCTTCGGATCGAGGCGGAACGTCGCGTCCACGGCCGTCATCGATCGCGCGCCATCGGCGTCGACTCGCCTCGCCTCGTCCTCGAGGCGCGCCGCCACACCACGCACGATGTCTTGCACGCCGGCGTCGAGGCCCGCCCGCTCGACGTCGGCGCGTAGGGATGGCCACGGATGCTCGCGCCAGATCGCCACGAGCGCCGCATGGGCCGGCTCGTACCGGGCGGCGGCGAGCCCGCGGACGAGCCGCCGCAGCGGTGCGGCGCGCGTCGCGAGCTCTGCGAAGTGCGGCTCCGGACCCTCTCGCAGCGACGCGATCGGATCGGCGGAGAGCTCCGCCAGCATCGACGCCGGATCGCCTTCGGGCGGCGCTGCAGGCGGAGGCGCCGCGGCCGCGACGGGCGGCTCGACGCGGCCGGCGACCGCGCCGACCTTCTCGCCGGAGAGCTCGATCGCCTGCCTCACGCGCGGGTCGGACTCGAGCACCGCGGCCTCGGCGGCGCGCAGCTTCGTCACGCGCGCGTCGCCGCCGGAGATCGCGATTCGGTACCCGAGCAGCGCTCCGACCCCGACGAGGAGGACGTCTGCATCGCCGTCGTCGCCGGCGAGCGCAGCGACGAGCCCGACGATCTGACGCGCGCGCTCGGCGAAGACCTCGTGCGGGACGAGGCCTCGGATCTCCAGGCTCCCCCCCCGCTCGACGACGCGAAACGCCCCTTCGGCGTGGAGCGCTCGAACCACCTCGAGGGCCGCCGCGGCGGGGAGCTCCGCGGACTCGCGGAACGTCTTCGCCGCGGGGCGCTGCCGCTCGGAGTCGACGCGGCGCGAGCGCCAGCCCGCTGCTGCTTCGACGTCTCCGACGATCGCCACCTCCCACCCCATCGCGCCCCCTGTGGAAGAAGGATACCTGGCTCAGGCCTCGGTCGCCGCATTCCCGTCTCCAGCGTTCGCCGCGGGATGCCGAGCGCGACGCCCGATCCCCGCGGCCGCCCGTCACTGGCAGCTGGCCACGTCGACGTAGCAGGCCCCGCTCGGGGGTACCGAGAGCGAGGAGGCGCCGGCGCACGTCGCTACGCACTCTTGCGTGCCGCAGTTGAGCTGCGTCGAGCCGTCGCAGGCTCCGGCGTTGCAGGTGACGTGGCAGGGGCCGTCGTGGCACGTGATCGTCGCGCCGAAGCAGCTGCCGGGGGCGTTGCACATCACCTCGCACGGCGCGCTCGCGGGACACTCGATGGTCTTGCCGGCGCACGCGCCCAGGCAGGTGATCTCGCACGCGTAGCCGCTGGTCGGTGGCCCGCACGCGACCGTGTTGCCGTTCGGGGGAGGCAGGTTGCAGCCGGGGCTCTGGCCGCAGGCGACCGCGCAGGTGTCGGGGGCGACGCAGATGCCCGGGCACAGCATCGGCCCGGTGGAGCACGCCGTCGGCGCGATCGGCGCGGGGCAGTCGTTTCCGCCCCCGCCGGAGGAGCTTGAGCTCGTCGCCGCACCTCCGCCGCCGGCCGTCGACGCGCTGCTGGTCGAGCTGCTCCCGCCGCCGGTCGTCGCGGTCGTCGCGCCCGTCGTGGTCCCCCCGCCGCCGGTGCCCGCCGAGGGGCCCGTCTCGAGATCGTCGAGCCCGGTGAGGGCCTGACAGCCGGCGACGCCGAGCGAGACGGCGAGCACGCGGGCCAGGGTGCGTGCTGCGGATCGACGTGCGGATGGCGGCATGGCTGTCCCCGCATCCACGATACTCGATGGGCCCGCGGCCTGGGTATGCCTCGCGTCTGGTCTCGCCCGATGGGGCGGGGTACCCTCGGCGTGCGACGTGTCCCACGATGACGAGCACGAGACCTCCCCGCTGGCGCGGCGCGGCGCGCTGATCGCCGGGAAGTACCGTGTCGAGCGGGTGATCGCCACCGGGGGCATGGGCACCGTGCTCGAGGCCCGCCACGAGGTCCTCGAGCAGGACGTGGCGATCAAGCTGATGCGCCCCGCGATCGCCGAGCACGCCGAGCTGGCGCAGCGCTTCCTGCGAGAGGCGCGCGCCGCGGCGAGGGTCGCCTCGGACTACGTCGCCCGCGTCACCGACGTCGCCACCCTCGACGACGGCACGCCCTACATGGTGATGGAGTACCTCCGCGGCGAGGATCTCGCGACCGTCCTCGAGCGCGGCGAGCCGGAGGCGATCTGCGACGCGGTCGACTACGTGATGCAGGCGCTCTCGGGCATCGCCACCGCCCACAAGCTCGGCGTGGTCCATCGCGATCTCAAGCCCGCCAACCTCTTCCTGGTCGAGCTCGCGGAGGGCCGCCGGATCAAGGTGCTCGACTTCGGGATCTCGAAGGTGATGGACGAGAGCGAGCCCGACGGCCTCAGGGCCGGGACCACCACCGCGGCGAACGCCGTCCTCGGCACCCCGCGCTACATGTCGCCCGAGCAGGTCTCGAGCGCGAAGAACGTGGACGGTCGCACCGACATCTGGTCGATGGGCCTCATCCTCTACGAGCTCTTGACCCGGAGCTATCCGTTCGAGGGGCACAACAGCGCGTCGATCATGGCGTCGATCCTGACCACGCCGGTCACCACCCTCCGCGCGCATCGCGGCGAGATCGCGCCCGAGCTCGACGAGGTCGTCCGCCGCTGCCTCGAGAAGGACCGGGAGCGCCGCTTCCCGACTGCGCGCGCAATGATGGTCGCGCTGGCGCCCTTCGCTTCGGCGCGGGTGCGCGCGATGCTCCTCGATCCGCGCGACGCCGCCAGCAGGGCCGACGACGCGACGCTCGCCGGGCCCGCCGGTGTCGGGACGACCGGCGACGGGGCGGCCGCGGGCTCCGGGGCCGGCGCGGCCGGGCGCGGCGCCTCGCCGTCCGCGGCGTCTGCGGGGACGCCGGCGCGGGGCAGCGCGACCGAGGCCGCCGTGGCGATGGAGTCGCGTGCGTCGCGGCGAGCGCCGCGGCGCAGGCGCGCGGCGGCGGCGGCCTCCACGGCGGCGGCGCTGCTCGCCCGAGGGTGGTACCAGCTACGGGGCTCGACCGGGGCGC
>CAYJPW010000226.1:0-15055 GCA_964372055.1 uncultured Polyangiaceae bacterium | reverse complement strand
GGGGACGCCCGCCGACCCGGCGCCGCTGCCGGAGCGCGTCGCGCGCGCCGAGCGCCGGGCTCGCGCCGACGGCGCCGCCAAGGTCACCCGCACCGCGACCCGAGCGTCGGCGTCGGGCGCCGGCCAGCTCGAGCTGCGCCTCGCCGAGGGCTGCCACCGCCTCGAGGTGATGGCGAAGGTGCCCGACGTGTCGCCGCGGCGGGTGACCGACGTCGACGCCGAGCTGCGCGAGCCGGAGGAAGACCGCGTGCTCGCCCGCGATCGGGCCGAGGCGGCGGACGCGCGCCTCGAGACGTGCGTCGGCGAGGCCACCCGCGTCGAGCTCACCTACGCCGGCGCGTCCGGCCCCGTCGAGGTGACCGTGTCCGACGCGAGCTGGCCGCTCGCCGAGGGGATTCCGGTCCACTGGGGCGCGCGGGCGCGCGGCGGCTTCGCCGGGGCCCTGCGCCGGCGCCGCACGCCCGAGCCGCGCGAGCAGCCGGTGTTCGAGAGCGTGGGCGTCCAGGGCGCGACCATGGTCCCGATCGCGATCGAGCCGGGCGCGTGCTACCTCGCGTCGGTGGCGCTCATCCGCGGCGACTCGCGCGGCTTCCGGCTCGCCGCCGACGTCGGGGGCCGCTCGCCGCACGACGAGGTGGTCGATCGGCCGGAGGCCGCGGCGATCGCCTTCTGCTCCGAGTCCGAGACGTCCGCCCGGCTCGAGGTCGAGACGCGGGGCAGCGCGCCGTGGTGGGCGCTCGTCGTCTGGCAGCTGGGGGCCGCACGCCCGTGACCGCGCGCGCCGCCTCGCTCCTCGGGATCGGCCTCGCCGCCGCGCTCGCGGGGGGCGGCGGCCCCGCCGCGCCTCCGGTCCCGCCCCGCCAAGCGGGCCCGGCCGCGCTCCACGTCACCGCCGACCGGCTCGAAGGCCGGACGTGGCTCGCGGGCGCCGCGGCGCGAGCGGCGGCCGTCGGCGCCGGCCCGCTCCAGGTGCTCGGCGCCGACTTGGCCTCCGAGGGCGATCGCGTCGGCGCCTTCGTCGAGATCCCCGCCGACGAGTGCGTGCTCGCGATCGCGCGGACGTCGCCGACGATCGCCGACGTCGATCTCTTCGCCTACGAGGACGACGGCGACCCGTTCGCCAGCGACGAGACGCCCGACTCGGATTCCGCCGTGCTCGTGTGCCCACCGCACCCGCGCCGCCTCTACGTCGCGGCGCGGGTGATGTCGGGCAGCGGCGTGCTCGCGGTCGGCGTCCAGAGCGTGCCGCGCGGCGCCGCCGACGCCGTGGCCCACGCCGTCGGCGCGCGCGGCCGCCCCGGCGAGGAGAGCGGCCGGCTCGAGTCGTGGCCGGGCCTCGAGGCGAAGATCCGCGAGCACCGCGCGCGCCTCGGCTCGCGCTGGGAGGACGTCCGCCGCACGGCCATGCCGCTCGATCCGCGCGCCGCCACGCGGATGTCGATCACCATCGAGGCCGGGCGGTGCTTCGACGTCCTGGTGACGCCGAGCGACGAGGTCTCCTCGGTCGAGGTCGTCGCCGAGGATCCGACGGGGCGCATCGTGGCGCGCGCGCGCGAGCGCGGCCGCGACCGAACCCTGCTCCTCTGCTCGGCCGAAGCGGCCGAGGTGACCATCGCCGTGCGGCCTCGGGCGTCGCAGGGGCTCGGCGCCGTGATCGTCGGCCGCTCGGCGATCGGCGCCGAGCCCGAGCTCGCCGACGCGGCGTCGATCGCGCACCTCACCGAGACGCGCGAGCTCCCCGACGCCCGGGTCGCGCACGAGCGATCGATCGCCGGCCGCGGCTACGGCGCGGCCAAGACGGTCGCGACGGGCAAGGCGCTCGTCGGCACCCGCGCCTCGTTCCCGGTCGAGCTTCCCCAGGGCTGCGCCCGCATCGACGTCGTCGCCGGCAAGCCGCTCGCCTCCGTCGAGGCCGAGCTCTGGGACGACAAGGGCTCGCTCCTCGGCGCCTCGCGCGGCGGCGCCGGCGCGACGCTCTTCGCCTGCGGCCCCGGCGGCGCGGCGCGCCTCGATCTCGAGGCGCTGGCGCGCCCCGGCCCCTTCGCGATCGAGCTCCGCAAGGAGCGATCGTCGCCGCCCTTGCTCGTGTCGCATCCGGTCGCCGCGGGCCGCCTCCTCGGCAGGATGAACGCGGGCGCCGAGCCCGCCGCGGCGTCGGCGGCGGAATCGGTACAGGCCGTGCCGCTCGACGCGGCGACGCGCCGAACGCTGCCGCTGAGCGTGCCCGCCAACGGCTGCGTCGAGGTGATCGCCGCCGCCGACGCGGGCGGGGCCGGCGTCGACCTCCGCCTCGTCGACGCCTCCACCGGCGAGAGCGCCCTCTCGCGCGCCCGGCACGTCGTCGCCGATCGCCTCTGCGCGGGCCCCGCCGCGAAGACGGGATCGATCGAGGTCCGCCTCGCGGCCGGCAAATCCGACGTCCTGGTGCTCACGCGCACCGCCGCCCGCGACCGCTGACCGCCGGCCTTCCCGCAGCCCATTTCGCGCACGCACCGCGGGCCGCGTATGCTGCGCGGACTCGCCATGTCCAAGTCCGCCGAAGAGCTCGCGAAGACCCAGGAGAGCACGCCTGCCACCGGGGCCCTTGCCGCCGACGAGGCGTCGCCGAAGGCCCACGCGCCCTACGTCCCCGACTCGCAGAGCCCGGCGGAGCTGACGTTCCGCGCCGTCGCCGTGGGCGCCGTCCTCGGCGTCGTCTTCGCGGCCTCGTCGGTCTACCTGGCGCTCAAGGTGGGCCTCACCGTCTCGGCCTCGATCCCGATCGCGGTGCTCTCGATCACGATCTTCCGCTTCTTCGGGCGGGCGACGATCCTCGAGAACAACATCGTCCAGACCACCGGCTCGGCGGGCGAGTCGATCGCCGCCGGCGTGGCCTTCACGCTGCCGTCGCTCCTCCTCATGGGCTACGAGCTCGCCGCGATGAAGGTCCTCGTCATCTCGGTGCTCGGGGGCCTGCTCGGCGTGCTCATGATGATCCCGCTCCGGCACGGGCTCATCGTCGAGGAGCACGGCAAGCTGATGTACCCCGAGGGCACCGCCTGCGCCGACGTGCTCATCGTCGGCGAGACCGGCGGCACCAACGCCAAGACGGTCTTCGGCGGGTTCGGCCTGGGCTTTCTCTACAAGCTCTTCGGCGACCCGCTCAAGCTCTTCAACATGAACCCCGATCGCCAGTTCGCGTCCTGGAAGGGCGCGAGCTTCGGCGGCGAGCTCACCCCCGAGATGCTCGGCGTCGGCTACATCATCGGGCCGCGCACCGCCTCGGTGATGATGGCCGGCGGCGTCCTCGCCTACCTCGTCCTCATCCCGCTCATCGCCTTCTTCGGCGACTCGATCGCCGAGCCCATCTTCCCGGCGATCAAGCTCATCCGCGACATGGATCCGCACGAGATCCGCAGCAAGTACGTGCTCTACATCGGCGCCGGCGCCGTCGCGACCGGCGGCTTCATCAGCCTCGCCCGCGCGCTCCCCACGATCGTCAACGCGTTCCGCGCCGGGCTCAAGAACCTCAAGGCGAGCAAGACGAAGAGCGGCGCCGCCGTCGCCGTGCCGCGCACGCTCCAGGACCTGCCCTTCAGCGTCGTCATCTACGGCTCGCTCGGGCTCCTCCTGCTCATCTGGCTCGCGCCGATGCTCGAGATCCAGTTCGTGCCCGCGCTCCTCATCATGCTCTTCGGGTTCTTCTTCGTGACGGTGTCCTCGCGCATCACCGGCGAGATCGGCTCGTCGTCGAACCCGATCTCGGGGATGACGGTGGCCACGCTGCTCATCACCTGCCTCCTCTTCCTGGCGATGGGCTGGGTGGGCGTGCAGTACCGCGCCATGGCGCTCTCCACGGCCGCGATCGTGTGCATCGCCGCGTCGAACGGCGGCACCACCAGCCAGGACCTGAAGACGGGCTTCCTCGTCGGAGCGACCCCGCGCCGCCAGCAGATCAGTCTCCTCGTCGGCGTGGTCACGAGCGCCCTCTTCATCGGCTGGACGCTCCTCTTCCTCAACAGCTCGTACACGACCACCGCCGCCGAGACGTACGTCGATCCCCTCCCGGCCTCGGCGATCACCGCCCAGCAGATGACGGCGCCCGACGGGAAGAGCTACCGCGTCGCGTACCAGGCCGACTCGGGCGCGAAGATCCCGCAAGGCAAGTACCTCGTCGACGACGCCGGCGCGGTGGCGTTCGTGATCGATCCCGGCATCGGCGGTCGGGTGCCCTACGCGCCCGAGAAGATCGAGGGCGCCGTCCCCGAGGCCGCGGTGGCGCGCGGACAGAGCATGGGCCCGGACCGGAGAGCCTACGATCTCCTCGAGCTCGAGGAGGGCAAGTCGGGTGCGCTCAAGCCGGGCCGCTACCTCGCCGCGGAAGGCAAGCTCGCCTACCACCTCCGCGAGGTGAAGAAGCTCGACGCGCCCAAGGCGAGCCTCTTCGCGCTCATCATCGACGGCATCCTCACCCGGAAGCTGCCGTGGAGCCTGGTGCTCGTGGGGGTGATGATCGCGTTGATGATGGAGCTCTGCGGCGTCGCCTCGCTGCCGTTCGCGGTCGGCGTCTACCTGCCGCTCTCGACGTCGGTGCCGATCTTCGCGGGAGGGATCGTCCGCTGGGTGGTCGACAAGATGCGCGGAGCCAAGGGCGGCACCGAGGACGACTTCAGCCCCGGCACGCTGCTCTCGTCGGGCTACATCGCCGGCGGATCGATCGCCGGGCTCGTCGCGGCGCTGGTGGCGGGGCTCGGCAAGGAGGCGATGTTCGATCTGAGCCCGCGGCTCGGCGCCATCGCCACCGGCAACCTCGGCGGCATCGTGATGTTCGGCCTCATCGCCGGGGCGCTCTACTACGTGGGCACCCGGGCGAAGAGCGCCGTCGGCGAGAAGACCTGACCGGCGCGCCGAAGAGCGCCGTCGGCGAACGGACCCGACGCCGCGAAGAGGGCGTCGACGCGCTCGTCAGCCGCTGCGCGCCGCGCCGCCGGCGTCGGTCGCGACCTCGCCGGCCGCGGCGGGCGGCGCCTCGTGCTCCTCGGCCACGTCGGAGTGCATCCAGCGGCGGAGAAGCGGGGCGAGCGCGAAGCAGATGACGGCGGAGGCGATCGCGGTGATCGCGATCTTCCCGAAGACGCCGCCGTAGATGTGCACCGTCTCGGCGGGCGGCGGGATGACCTGCTCGGCGCCCTCCTCGCCCGAGACGCCGGTGAGGCTGGCGATCATCCCGGCGAGGTAATTGGAGAAGGCGGTGGCGAGGAACCACGCGCCCATGACGGTGCTCACCATGCGCTTCGGCGAGAGCTTGGTCACCATGGAGAGGCCCACCGGTGACAGACATAGCTCGCCCGTCGTGTGGAGGAGGTAGCCGATGAGCAGCCAGCTCATCGCCACCATGCCGCGGGGATCGGCGCCGGAGGCGCCCATCCACATCGCGCCGAAGCCCAAGCCCAGCTGGAGCAGCCCGAGCGCGAACTTGAACGGCGTGCTCGGCTCGAGGTTGCGCGAACCGAGGAAGCTCCAGAGCGCCGAGAGCGCGAGGCCGAAGAGCAGGATGAACACCGGGTTCGCCGCCTGGAACTCGGAGGCGGGGATCTCGGCGCCTCCCACGCCCATCCCGACGTTGTCGGGGGCCACCGTCCACGAGACGACCTTCTGCTCCGGCGTCGCGCCCTCCTTGTTCGCGGCGTCGCGCAGCTTGGTGAGCTCGGTCATCGTGAAGAGCGCCTCGCCGTTGTGCTTGCCGAGCTGCTCCTGCGTCAGCATCGGCAGCTTCGCGAGCTCGGGATCGTCGGCCTTGGCCGAGACGCGCATCTTGATGCTGGTGCCCACCTCGGTCTGGGTGACGTGCTGCTGCTCGAAGACGCGATCGACGTTGCGGTCGGTGAAGTTGTTGACCGAGCTCCCTGCCTGCTCGAAGAACGCCCAGAAGAGCAGGGAGAAGAACATGAGGATGAGCACCACGAAGAGGCGCTGACGCTCGACCTTCTCCGAGCGGAACGCCTCGACCAGGATGTAGCCGAGCGCGATGACGCCGGTGACGGTCAGCGTCGCGCCGGCGATGGTGCTCCGCTGCACCACGAAGGCGAGGAGCGGCACGGCGAGGAGCACGCCGAGGTAGACGGCGAGATCGGCTCGGAGCACGCCGCCGAGCTTCTTGCCGAGGGCGGAGGGATCGGGCGGGGCGCCGGCGCCGGCGGGCAGGCCGCCGCGCCCGAGCGCCACGAACGCGACGATGCCCGCAGCCACCAGGGCCAGGCCGAGGAGGATGCGGACGGCGAGCTGGAGCAGGCTGTCCTGCAGGAACGGCATCGCCACCGCCGTGAGGAGCGCGCCGCCGAGGATGAGGATCTGGGTGAGGCGCACCGGCGCGACGAAGACCGCGACGCCGATGAGCATGCCCACGGTGGCGAGGCCGAAGCCGTAGTGCCAGCCGTACGTCTCGCCGACGTACCCGCAGAGCACGGGCGACATCGCCGCGCCCAGGTTGATCCCCATGTAGAAGATGGTGAAGCCGGCGTCCTTCTTGGCGCCGCTCGGGTAGAGCGAGCCGACGATCGTCGAGATGTTCGGTTTGAAGAAGCCGTTGCCGCAGATGAGGAGCGCGAGGGCGGTGAAGAACGCGATCTTGTTCTCGACCGTCATCAGCAGGTGGCCGGCCGCCATGAGCAGGCCGCCGAGCACGACCGCCCGCCGCTGTCCGAGGAGCCGATCGGCGAGCATGCCGCCGAAGTAGGGCGTCATGTAGACGAGCGCGGTGTACGCGCCGTAGACCGCGTATGCCTGCTTGTCGCCGTATCCCAGGAAGCCTTTGATCAAGTAGAACGTGAGGAGCGCGCGCATCCCGTAGTACGAGAAGCGCTCCCACATCTCGGCGAAGAACAGGGTGAAGAGGCCCGTGGGGTGCCCGAACAGGTTCCCCTGCTGCGAAGGAACGGCCCCCGTACCCAGCGTCGTCGACGTCGCCATGGAGTTTGCAACTCCCTCCAAACCCGCCGCGGGTCAATGGGAATCAGGCGCGGCGAGCCGCGGCGAGCGCCGGGTCGATCTCGCGCTCGTCGAGCACGGTGACGCGCCCCTCGGGCGCGGAGGCGCGGATCGCCTCGAGCGCGCGGCGCGTGCTCTCGAGGGTGCTGCACGAGGCGATGTCCACGAAGAGGCGCCCCTCCTCGGGCCACGAGTGGAGCGCCAGGTGCGACTCGCCGACCACCGCGCACGCGGTGACGCCGTGCGGCGAGAACGGCTGGACCACCGTCTGGTAGTGCGTGAACGGCCCGGCCGCGACCGCCGCCTCGAGGGCCCGTCGCATCGCCTCGACGTCGTCGAGCCACCCGCGCGGGCAGCCCTCGAGCACCGCGAGGGTCACGAACAGCTTCACGCGGCGCATCCTAGAGCACGCGACGGGATTGTCGACCGCCCGGTTCCCAGCCGGCCCCGCGCCCGGGGCCTCGCGGCGGCGCCGCAACCCGTGGCGATCTTTCCGCGGCCCGGCGCTAGGATGCCGGTCCCATGAGCCCCTGGATCCACGTCGAAGGGAAGGTCGCTCTCGTCACCGGCGGCAGCCGCGGCATCGGCGAGGCCATCGCCAAGGCGCTCGGCCAGAGCGGCGCCCGCGTGGCCATCGCCTCGCGCAAGATCGAGGGCGTCACCGAGGCCGCCGAGCGCCTTCGCGCCCTCGGCGTCACCGTGGAGCCGTTCGCCTGCCACACCGGCAAGGCGGACGACGTCGAGGCCCTCGTCTCCAACGTCGTCGCGAAGCTCGGCAAGATCGACGTGCTCGTCAACAACGCGGCGACCAACCCCTACTTCGGCCCGATGATGGGCGCCGACGAGAAGGCGTTCGACAAGACCTTCGAGGTCAACGCCAAGGGCTACTTCCTCTGCGCCCGCGCCGTCGCCCGGCACCTCGTCGATCGCGGCGCACCCGGCTCGATCATCCAGATCGCCAGCATCAACGGCCTCGAGGCCGCCCCGCTGCAGGGCATCTACGGCATGACCAAGGCCGCGGTGATCTCGATGACCAAGACGCTCGCGGTGGAGCTGGCGCCGAGCAAGATCCGCGTCAACGCCATCGCCCCGGGCCTCGTCGAGACGCGCTTCGCCAGCGCCATCATCTCGAACAAGGACATCGCCGATCTCGTGATCGCGAAGACCCCGCTCGCCCGCTTCGCGCAGCCGGACGAGATCGCGGGCGCGGCGCTCTACCTCGCGTCGGACGCGGCGTCGTTCGTCACGGGGCACACGCTCGTGGCGGACGGCGGCCTCACGATCACCTAGCCGCCACCTCGGCCCCCGCGCGGCGGATCGTGAACCGGCGCTACCCCCAGCGGTGGTACGCCGGGTGGCCTTCCTTCACCGCCACGAACCGCCCCTTGCAGGTGGCCGTCTCGACGTCGCCCGAGAAGAGCTGCGCCTCGACCGTGCAGCGGTCCCCCTCGGACTCGACGACCCTCGCCACGAGGCGCACGGGGCCGAGCGGCGTCGGCCGGCGGAGCTTCACGTGGAAGTCGGCGGTCACGGTGCACGGGGGCGCGTCGGCGCCGCGCGCCTTCATCAGGTGGTGGGCGGCCGCCCAGTTCGAGTGGCAATCGAGCAGCGTGCCGATGATGCCGCCGTTCATCATCCCGGGGAACGCGGCGTGATGGGGCGCCGGGGTGAAGTCGGCCACGAGCGTGTCGCCGGCGGCGAAGCTCCGGATGTGCAGCCCCTCGGGGTTCGCCGGGCCGCAGCCGAAGCAGATGCCGTTGGGCGCGAACGTCTCCTGCAGGCTCGCGCTCCCGGCGGCCGGGCCCGCGTCGCCGGCGGCGCCGGTCACGCGAAGGCCTCGTCGAGGAGCATCCGCTGCTCGAGCAGGTGGCTCGCCTTCGAGCCGGTCGCCGGGCTCGCGCTCGGGGCGCGCGCCACGCACGAGAGCGGCAAGCGCCGGCCGATGGCGTCGAGGAGGTTCGCCTGGATGAAGTACCAGGCGCCGTAGTTGCGCGGCTCCTCCTGCACCCAGACGAGCGGCGTGCCGTCGGGGTAGGGGGCGAGCGCGTTCGAGATCTCCTCGTTGAGGGGGAAGAGCTGCTCGAGCCGGATGATCGCCACGTCCTTGAGCCCGCGCGCGTCGCGCGTCTGCGCGAGGTCGTAGTAGACCTTGCCGGAGCAGAGCAGGATCTTCTTGATCTCGGACGGAGCGACGCCGCTCGTGTCGCCGATGACGCGCTGGAACCTGCCCTCGGCGAGGTCCTTGATCGTCGAGACCGGCCGGTGCGGGCCCTTCGACGTGGCCGCGACGCGCAGCAGGCTCTTGGGTGTCATGATGATCAGCGGCTTGCGCCAGGGGCGCACCACCTGGCGGCGCAGCGCGTGGAAGAGCTGCGCCGGCGTGGTCAGGTTGCAGACCTGGATGTTGTCCTCGGCGCTGTTCTGGAGGAAGCGCTCGAGGCGCGCGCTCGAGTGCTCCGGGCCCTGTCCCTCGTAGCCGTGCGGCAGGAAGAGGACGAGCCCGCAGAGGCGGTGCCACTTGTCCTCGCTCGAGGTGATGAACTGGTCGACGATGACCTGGGCGCCGTTGAGGAAGTCGCCGAACTGCGCCTCCCAGATGACGAGCGCGTCGGGGTAGTCGAGGCTGTAGCCGAACTCGAACCCGAGGACGCCGGCCTCGCTGAGGGGGCTGTTGTAGGCGGAGAAGCGCGCCGGCGGGAGGGCGACCTGCGAGAGCGGGAAGAACGCCTCGTTCGTCTCGGTGTCCATCACCACGGCGTGGCGGTGGCTGAAGGTCCCGCGCCGGGCGTCCTGCCCCGAGAGGCGGACCGGCGTCTTGTCCGCGAGGAGCGACGCGTAGGCGAGCATCTCGCCGGTGCCCCAGTCGAACGGCTCGCCGGCGGCGAGGCGGTCGTGGCGCGTCTTCAGCAGCGGCAGGACCTTGGGGTGCGCGTGGAAACCGGCGGGCAGGTGGAGCAGGCGCTCGGAGAGCTCGAGGAGGCGCTCGGCCGGGACCGCGGTCGACACCTCGGGCGTCGCCGAGTCGGGCCCGCCGCGGTAGTGCGTCCACACGCCGCCCATCGCGTAGGTGACCGGGGCGAAGCCGCGTTGCTTCACCTCCTCGAGCGCCGAGGCCAGCGCCTCGCGCCGGCGCACCACGATCTCCTCGGCCTGCTGCTCGGTCACCTGGCCCATCTCGACCAGGCGCTTGACGTACATCTGCCGGACGGTGGGCTTCTTGTCGATCGCCGCGTACATGCGCGGCTGCGTGTAGCGCGGCTCGTCGCCCTCGTTGTGGCCGTACCGCCGGTAGCAGTACATGTCGATGACGACGTCCTTGCCGAAGCGCTGGCGGAAGTCGATCGCGAGCTGAGCGACGTGCGCGACGGCCTCCGGATCCTCGCCGTTCACGTGGAAGACGGGCACCTTGAGCATCCGGACGATGTCGGTGGCGTAGCGCGTCGAGCGCGACTCGCTCGGGTCGGTGGTGAAGCCGACCTGGTTGTTGACGATCACGTGGACGGTGCCGCCGGTCGAGTAGCCCTCGAGCCCGGTGAGGTTGAGCGTCTCGGCCACGACGCCCTGGCCGATGAAGGCCGCGTCGCCGTGGATGAGGAGCGGCATCATCGCCGTGGTCGGCGCGCTCGACTGCCCGTTCGCGCCCGCGTTCGCGGCCGCGAGCCGGTCCTGCTTGGCGCGGGTGCGCCCCTCGACGACCGGGTTCACGAACTCGAGGTGGCTCGGGTTGAACGTGAGCGTCAGGTGCACGCTGGCCCCGCCGCGCGTCCTCCGGTCGGTCGAGTAGCCGAGGTGGTACTTCACGTCGCCGCTGCCGAGGTGGCGCTCGGCGTCGGCGTCCTCGAACGCGGCGAAGATCTCGCGCAGGCTCTTCTCGAGGATGTTGGCGAGGACGTTGAGCCGGCCGCGGTGGGCCATGCCCATCACGATCTCGTCGACGCCGTGCTCGCCGGCGCGCTCGACCAGGAGATCGAGCAGCGGGATCAGCGCCTCGCCGCCCTCGAGCGAGAAGCGCTTGGTCCCCGCCTCGTAGCTGCGGTGGATGAACTGCTCGAAGATCTCGGCGTCGGAGAGCTTGGTGAGGACGCGGAGCTGCTCCTCGCGCCCGAACGCGCGACGGTTGCGGCTCGACTCCATCCGCTCGCGGAGCCAGTTGCGCTCCTCGGGCTCCTCGATGTGGGTGAACTCGACGCCGATGGAGCGGCAGTAGGTCTCCTCGAGGTGCGCGATGATCTCGCGCAGCGTCTTCACCTTGGGGCCGGGCAGGTCGACCGTCGGGAACGGCTTGTCGAGATCGTCGGGGCTCAGGTCGAAGTTCTTGAGGTCGAGCTCGGGCGGCGCCGGGGGCGGCAGGCCGAGCGGATCCACGTGCGCGAAGAGGTGCCCGCGCACGCGGTACGCGTTGAGGAGCTGGTAGACGCGCGCCTGGATCGCGGCCTGCGCGAGCACGCCCGAGTCGGGAGCCGCCTGCGGGTGCTCGGAGAGCGTGCGGGCGAACGCCGCGTCGAGCGTGCGCACGAGCTCGCCGTTCGCGAGCGCGGCGGCCTCGCCATTGCCGTTCTTGTACGCTTCGTAGCGGATGCTCGTGGGCGCCGACCGGCCGCTCCGCGCGTCGAAATACGCGCGCCAGCTCGCGTCGACCGAGTCCCTGTTCTCGAGGTACTGGGCGTACAGCTCCTCGACAAAACCCGCGTTGATTCCGAAGTCCAGCTGCATCACGTAAGGTAGAGGGAATACTCCGGGACGCGTCCAGGCGCCAGGGGTCGCGTGGCGGGCCCGGCGAGCGCCCCCGCCGCTCGGCCGCCGGCCCGCCGACCGTGGGGGCGGCCTGGATCCCCACGCCGGGGCCGCGTATGACGCCGCCATGGCGGCAGACCTCTTCGAGCGCTTCAAGGAGCTCCTCTTCACCAGCGACGCGCTCGAGCTCGCGCTCGACACGAGCCGCATCCATTTCCCGCCGGGCTTCTTCGAGGCCATGGAGCCCAGGATCCAGAGCGCGCTCGCTGCGATGGCCGAGCTCGAGGCCGGCGCCGTCGCCAACCCGGACGAGAAGCGACGGGTCGGCCACTACTGGCTGCGCACGCCCGAGCTCGCGCCCGCCGCCGATCTCCGCGCTTCCATCGAGGACACCGCCGCCCGGATCGACGCGTTCGCCGGAGACGTCCACGCCGCCCGCGTTCGTCCCGAGCGCGCCGCTCGCTTCGCGAACGTGCTCGTCATCGGGATCGGCGGATCGGCGCTCGGCCCGCGTTTCGTCGCCGACGCGCTCTCCACGCCCGCCGACCGGATGCGTCCGTTCTTCCTCGACAACACCGATCCCGACGGCATCGATCGGGTGTTCGACGCCCTCGGCGACGGCGTCGGCGAGACGCTCGCCGTCGTCATCTCCAAGAGCGGCGGCACCAAGGAGACGAGGAACGGCATGCTCGAGGCCAAGGCGCAGTACGAGCGGCTCGGCCTCTCGTTCGCCCGCCATGCCGTGGCGGTCACAGGCGACGGCAGCGAGCTCGACCGCTTCGCCGCCGAGTCGGGCTTCCTCGCCCGCTTCCCGATGTGGGACTGGGTCGGCGGGCGCACGAGCGAGCTCTCCGCCGTCGGCCTGCTCCCCGCGGCGCTCCAGGGGCTCGACACGGCCGGCTTGCTCCGCGGCGCGCGCGAGATGGACGCGGCCACCCGCGCGCGCCAGACGCGCAAGAACCCCGCCGCCCTCCTCGCGCTCGCCTGGTACTCCGCCACCGGCGGCGCCGGCAAGAAGGACATGGTCCTCCTGCCGTACAAGGACCGGCTCGAGCTCTTCTCGCGCTACCTGCAGCAGCTGGTGATGGAGTCGCTCGGCAAGCGCCTCGATCTCGAAGGCAAGGAGGTCTGCCAAGGCATCGCCGTCTACGGCAACAAGGGCTCGACGGATCAGCACGCGTACGTGCAGCAGCTCCGGGACGGCATCGACAACTTCTTCGTCACCTTCATCGAGGTGCTCGAGGAGCGCGCCTCCGCGCGCGGCGTCGTCGAGGTGGAGCCCGGCATCACCTCCGGCGACTACCTCTCCGGCTTCCTCCAGGGCACGCGCAAGGCGCTCACCGAGTCGGGTCGAGAGTCGATCACGCTCTCGATCGCGCGCGTCGACGCGCCGGCCGTGGGCAGGCTCATCGCGCTCTACGAGCGGGCGGTCGGCCTCTACGCGAGCCTGGTCCACATCAACGCCTACCACCAGCCCGGCGTCGAGGCGGGCAAGAAGGCGGCGCAGGAGGTGCTCGATCTCGAGGCGCGCATCGTCGCCGCGCTGCGCGCGCAGCGTGGGCAGGCGCTCGACGTCGAGTCGATCGCCAAGCTCGTGCGCACCGACGACGTCGAGACCGTCTTCTGGATCCTCCGCCACCTGGCGGCCAACCCGTGGCACGGCGTCCGGCGCGAGCCGTCGCCTGCGGGCCTGCCGGTGCTCGCGGCGAAGTACCGCTCCGCCCGCTGACCGAGCCCCTCCTCTCCCGAGGAGCCTGCCCGAGGTCACCGACGGGCAGCGCGTTTTTCTGCCGCGTCCGCGTCAGAGATGCGCGCGCTCGGCGTCAATCAGCCCATGAGCCCGAGGGACAGCGACATGCATCGAGCCCCGTCGGCCCGCGAAGGCGGGGCGAGGAGCACCTAGGCGGCGCCGCCGGAGAACGTCTCTCCGCGAGGCCGCCCGGGATCGACCCGAGGCGGCCTTCTTCGTTTGGCGACCGTCTCTCCAGGGCCGCGAGGCGGCCCGAAGGCCTCACGGAGCCCGAGGCCCGAGGTCGAGGTCGGAGCGGGCTCTCCTGCCCACACCGATGCGCTCCGAGCCCGTGATGTAGCGGGAGCATGCTCGCCTTTTAAGCGATGCGCGTGGGTTCGAATCCCACCGGGCCCACCGCGGCCGGCGAACGTCGGCCGGCGCCGGGCAGCTCCAGGCACGAGGGAGGTTGGCGTCAAGGAGACGCAGCGGATTCTTAATCCGACAGAGGTGGGTTCGATTCCCATGCCTCCCACCGACATTCCGGGATCGTCCAGCAGGTAGGACAGCGGCCTCTGAATCCGCCAAGGCAGGTTCGAACCCTGCTCCCGGAGCCATCAAGCGCCCATTCTCTCGACCGGCGCGCGATGTTTGACAATCGAAGCCATCGTTCCGGCGTAGCCTAATGGCAAGGCAGTCGGCTGTTAACCGACCTCATGGAGGTTCGATTCCTCCCGCCGGAGCCGCACGCCCTCAGAGCTCAGTCGGCAGAGCACCTGTCCCGTAAACAGGCGGTTCCGGTTCGATTCCGGATGAGGGCTCCGGGGCACCATCGCCCCCATCGTCCAGCGGCCAGGATGCCGGGCCTTCAACCCGGCGACGCGAGTTCGATCCTCGCTGGGGGCGCTGTTCGGGCCTGTAGCAAATCTGGTGATTGCGGCCGGTCGAAACCCGGCACACCTCGGTTCGATTCCGAGCGGGCCCGCCGTCACGTCGCATCACGTGGGCGTTACTCCTCTGGGAGGAGGGCAGGTCGTGACCCTGCGGAGGCGGGTTCGATTCCCGTACGCCCACCCGGCACCTGGCCGTGCAAGGCCTACAAGCATGGTAGCTCCAGCGGAGCACCGGGTTCGAATCCCGTATGAAACCGCCTTGCCCACTCGGGTGCCACGTTCTTGCCCGCGTACGCATCTGGTGAAGCGGCTCGATTGTCAATCGAGTGAGGGGGGTTCGATTCCCCTCGTGGGCGCCATGGGGAGCAGGCGATGGACGCCGGCGGGCCTCCAAAACCCGCGCCGACCCGGTTCGATTCCTGGGCTCCCTGCCACTCGGGGCGATAATTCAATCGGGCAGAAGTCTACCCCCGCAAGGTAGGAATCGGGGTTCGAGTCCCCGTCGCTCCACAACTCGCATCACCGAGCGAACGAGGCGCAGCGCGGTGGCCTGGTCATCTCCAGATCCCGCTCCCAACGGGAATCCAGGGTCGATCGTCAAAGCAACGACAGCGCCAACCGCGAGGCATCTCGACCGTCCGAACGGCGCGAGCGCCCCGCGTGGGGAGGGGGCCCCGGCGGCGGTGGGGGGGGGGGGGGGGGGGGGGGGGGGGCCCCGCGCGGGGCGGGGTCC
>CAYJPW010000225.1:0-15063 GCA_964372055.1 uncultured Polyangiaceae bacterium | reverse complement strand
CCGTCAAGCGGCGCCCCTCGCGCGGCGCCGCGCACGGCACCTGATCTCCCGGCCTGCGTGGCGAGGGCACCGCACGAGCTCGCCTGCGCGGCGCGCGCCGCGACGCGAGCCTCGCCGCCGAAGACCGAGTAGGCTCCGCGGACCCCGGCGCCCCGCCGGGCGCTTGCGAGGTTCATGAGCTCCCAGCGAGTCACGGTGGTCGGTGGCGGCCTCGCCGGCTGCGAGGCGGCCTTCCAGCTCGCCGAGCGCGGCGCCGCGGTCGTCCTCGTCGAGATGAAGCCGCACAAGCGCACGCCGGCCCAGTCGGGCGACGGGCTCGCCGAGCTCGTCTGCTCGAACTCGATGCGCGGCGCGCAGCTCTCGAACGCGGTGGGGCTGCTGAAGGAGGAGCTCCGCCGGATGGGCTCGCTGGTGATGCGCTGCGCCGACGCGACCGCGGTGCCGGCCGGCGGCGCGCTCGCCGTCGATCGCGAGCGTTTCAGCGCCGAGGTCACGGGCGCGGTCCGGGCCCACCCCCGCATCGATGTGGTCCATCGCGAGGTGACCGAGCTGCCGCCGGAGCGGCCGGTGATCCTCGCCACCGGGCCGCTCACGACCGACGGGCTCGCCGGCGCGCTGGTGCGCGAGCTCGGCGAGGACAGCCTCGCCTACTACGACGCCATCGCCCCGATCGTCAGCGCCGAGTCGATCGACTGGGACAAGGTCTGGAAGCAGTCGCGCTACGGCAAGGGCGAGGGCGAGGGCGCCGACGAGGCGTACGTGAACTGCCCGTTCGACGCCGCGCAGTACCGGGACTTCGTCGCGGCGCTCGTCGCCGCCGAGAAGGTGCCGGCGCGCGAGTTCGAGAGCGCCCGCTACTTCGAAGGCTGCCTGCCCTGCGAGGTGATGGCGGAGCGGGGCGAGCGGACGCTCGCCTTCGGGCCGATGAAGCCGGTCGGTCTCGAGGATCCGCGCACCGGCCGCCGGCCGTTCGCCGTCGTCCAGCTCCGGCCCGAGGACGCGGCCGCCTCGGCGTACAACCTGGTCGGCTTCCAGACCCGGATGAAGCACGCCGAGCAGCTCCGTGTCTTCCGGATGATCCCCGGCCTCGAGCAGGCCGAGTTCTTGCGGCTGGGCTCGGTCCATCGCAACACGTTCGTCGACGCCCCGAAGCACCTCGACGCGGCCATGCAGCTCCGCGCCGTCCCGGGCGTGTACCTCGCCGGGCAGATCTCGGGCGTCGAGGGGTACGTCGAGAGCGCCGCGGGTGGATTCGTCTGCGCTCTCCTCCTCGCGCAGCGGCTCGCCGGCGCGGCGCTGCGGCCGCCGCCGGAGACGACGGCGCTCGGCGGGATCCTCACGCACCTCGCGAGGGTCCAGCCTTCGTACCAGCCGTCGAACATCACCTGGGCGCACCTGCCGCCGCTCGAGGGGACGGGCAAGCGGCTCCACAAGCGCGAGCGCTACCAGGCGATGGCCGAGCGGGCGCTCGCGGATCTCGAGCGCTGGCGCGAGGCGCTCCGCGCGCCGGCGGCCGCGTCTGTCACAACGATGTAACATCCGCCCCGCCGCGCTCCGCCGACACTGGCCCCATGACCTCCACGCTCCGCCGCGTCCTCGCCCTCCTCGTCGTCGGGCTCGCGCTGATCGGGTGCGGCAAGGACCGCTCGGCCGAGGGCGCCGGGCCGGTCAAGGTCGCCGCGGCGGCCGACCTCGGGCCCGCGTTCAAGGAGATCGCGGCCGCCTTCGAGAAGAAGACCGGCAAGAAGGTCACCCTGAGCTTCGGATCGACCGGGAACTTCGCCAAGCAGATCGCCGAGGGCGCGCGCTACGATCTCTTCGCCGCCGCGAACGTCTCCTTCGTCGACGACGTGATCAAGGCCGGCGCGTGCGACGCCGAGACCAAGGCGCCGTACGCGCGCGGGCGCATCGTGCTCTGGTCGAAGGACGGCGGCGTGGCCCCGCCGAAGACGATCGCCGATCTCGCCGATCCACGCTTCGTGAAGATCGCCATCGCCAACCCCGAGCACGCGCCCTACGGGCGGGCGGCCAAGCAGGCGCTCGGCGCCGCGGGCGTGTGGGACGCGGTCGAGCGACGGATCGTCAACGGCGAGAACGTGCAGCAGACGCTCCAGTTCGCGCAGACCGGCAACGTCGAGGTCGCGGTCGTCGCGCTGTCGCTCGCGCTGGCGACCACGGGAGGCAGCTACGTGCTCGTGGACGACGCGCTGCACGCGCCGCTCGATCAGGCGCTCGTCGTCTGCAAGCACGGCAGCGATCCGTCGGGAGGCCGCGAGCTCGCCGCGTTCGTGGGATCGCCCGAGGGGCGCGAGATCATGAAGCGGTACGGCTTCGCGCTGCCCGGCGAGGCGGTCGCCGGCGGCGACACGCCCGCGGCGGCGACCGCGAAGGGGCCGTAGTGGAGTGGTCGCCGCTCCTCCTCTCGTTCGAGGTCGCGGCGGCGGCGACCGCGCTCGCGGCCGTGCTCGGCGTGGCGCTGGCGGCGCTGCTCGCCGGGGGCCGGTTCCCGGGGCGTGATCTCCTCGATGTGCTCCTCACCGCGCCGATGGTGCTGCCGCCGACCGTGCTCGGCTACTACGTGCTCGTCGCCGTCGGACGGCGGAGCGCGATCGGCGCGGCGTTCGAGTCGGTGACCGGCTCGTCGATCGTCTTCACCCGGACCGGCGCCGTGCTCGCGGCCTTGATCGGAGCGCTCCCGCTCGTGGTGAAGAGCGCGAGGGCGGCGCTCGAGGGCGTCGATCCGACGCTCGTCCGCGCCGCCCGCACGCTCGGCGCGGGGCCGGCGCGCGCCTTCCTCACCGTCCAGCTGCCGCTCGCGACCGGCGGGATCGTCGCCGGGCTGATGCTGGCGTTCGCGCGCTCGCTCGGCGACTTCGGGGTGACGCTGATGATCGCCGGCGACATCCCGGGCGAGACGCAGACCGCCTCGCTCGCCATCTACGACGCCATCCAGGCCAACCGCGAGGGCGAGGCGATGGGGATGATCGCGGTCCTCAGCGCCGTGGCCGTGGTCACGCTCTACGCCGTCAACAAGATGACCGGGCGCAAGCATGCGCTCTGACGCTCCGGTTCGCGGCGCAACGCCGGCGTCGCCCGCGCCGGCGGGGCGGGCGCTCAAAGCGCGCCTCCGCCTCGCGCGCGGGGGAGAGCAGCCGTTCTCGCTCGACGTCGCCTTCGAGGCCGGCCCGGGGATCACGGTGCTGTTCGGCCCGAGCGGCTCGGGCAAGAGCACCACGCTGGCGGCGATCGCGGGCCTGGTGCGCCCCGACGCCGGGAGCGTCCGGCTCGGCGACGACGTGTGGTTCGACTCGGAGCGCGGCGTCGATCGCCCGGTGCATCGGCGCGGCGTCGCCTTCGTGTTCCAGTCGCTCGCGCTGTTTCCGCACATGACGGCGGCAGGCAACGTCGAGTACGGCATCGACCGCGCCGTCCCGCGCGCCGAGCGGCGCGGCCGCGCCGTGGCGATGCTCGAGCGCATGCGCGTCGGGCACCTCGCCGGCCGCCGCCCGGCGACGTTCTCCGGCGGCGAGGCCCAGCGCGTCGCGCTGGCGCGCGCCTTCGCGCGGTCGCCCGAGATCGTCCTGCTCGACGAGCCCTTCTCGGCGCTCGACCGCGAGCTCCGGCGCGAGCTCTGCGCCGATCTGCGCACCGAGGTGCTCGCCCTGGGGATCCCGGCGATCATGGTGACCCACCACCGCAACGAGGTGCGCGCGATGGGCGACCGCATGGTGATCCTCGAAGGGGGCGCGGTGCGCGCCGCCGGCCCGGTCGAGGACCTGCTGGTTCCATCGTCTGCCGGAGCGAGCCTCGACTTCGCCGAGACCGACGTATGAGGGCCGTCCGCGCCGCGCTCTGGCTCTGCGCGCTCGCCGCGCTCGCCGCGTGCAGCCGCTCGTCCGAGGACCTCAACGACACGAAGCGGATGCCCAAGCCGCCGCCGCCCGAGTCGACGGCGGCGCCGCGCGCGCTCCACGTCGCGGTCGACGTCGACGGCGTCGAGGCGGCGCCGATCGACGCCGCGAAGCTCGACGCCACGCCGCCCGACTTCGCCGACGCCGAGCGCCGCGCCTGGCGGATCGAGAGCCTGGTCGGGCCGGCGGCGACGCGCGCCGGGGCGGTGATCTCGGTGACCGGCGACAAGGGGGTGAGCATCGTCCTCCGCCACGACGATCCGGACGCCGGCGCGGGGAGGCCGCCGGTGCCCGTGCTCGTGGTCACGCGCCGGGGCGAGGTGGTCGCGGCGATGATCGAGCCCGACGATCCGTTCCCCGCGTACCACGGCCGCGGCGGGCGCCTCGGTCGGAGGGGCGACGCGCTCCCGCGCATCGCGGGGGTGACCCGGATCCGCGTGGCCGCGGCCGAGCCGACGCCCGCGGGCGTGCCGCCGGCGCCCGGCAGCGTGCCGCCGGCGCCCGGCAGCGTGCCGGCCCCGCCCACGCACTGAAGAGGTGTCGATCGGGCGCCGCACGCGTGGACGTCGTCGCGCGCGGGCGCGGCACTCGTCTTGCTTTGCGAGGGTTCGATCCGCGCTCGCGCTCGGATCCGCTTGCTTTCGCGGCGGGCGCTATGACAGCCCCGCCGCGGTTCTCACGTCGACTCTTCGGAGGAGCGCATGACCAAGCTTCGCTTTCTCGCCGCCCTGGGCGGCGTGGCCGTAGTGTCCCTCGTCGCCGCGCGCGACGCCCGCGCCTGCGGCGGTTGCTTTCACCAGGAGCAGCAGTCGCCCGAGCAGGTCTCGGTGGTGACCAGCCACCGCATGGCGCTCTCGGTGAGCCCGGTGCAGACGGTGCTCTGGGACCAGGTCGAGTACTCGGGCTCTCCCGGCGAGTTCGCGTGGGTGCTCCCGGTCAAGCCCGGCGCCCGCGTCGAGGTCGCGAGCGACGCGTGGTTCGAGACGCTCGAGGCCGCGACGGCGACGCGCATCAACGCCCCGGCGCTCGCGTGCTCGCAGGGCGGCACCGGCTTCGGCTGCGGTCCGATGGCGGGCTGCGCCGCGTCCGAGGTCGACAGCGCCGGCGGCGAGCCCGCCGAGCCGGACCCGGTCACGGTGGTGCACCGCGGCTCGGCCGGCCCGTACGAGACGGTGACCCTCCACTCCGACGTGCCCGGCGCGCTCGCGAGCTGGCTCATCGACAACGGCTACGCGATCGACGCCGACATCCAGCCGGTCATCGACGCCTACTCCGGCGAGGGGTTCGACTTCATCGCCCTGCGCCTCCTGCCCGAGCAGGGCATCCAGCAGATGAAGCCGGTGCGCGTCGTGCAGCCCGGGATCGTGGCCACGCTCCCGCTCCGGATGGTCGCGGCGGGCACCGGCGCCAACGTCGGGCTCACGCTCTTCGTCATCGGCGAGGGCCGCTGGGAGCCGGCGAACTTCCCCCACGCCGAGCCGCCCCTCTCCGAGATCGTCTGGGACTTCAACCTCGGCGCCTCGAACTACACGACCCTGCGCGACCAGACCCTCGCCGCCGACGGCGGTCGTACGTGGCTGACGTCGTACGCCAAGAAGGGCGCGCTCCTCGCGCCGCTCGCGAACCCGGTGAACGGCTCGCTCGTGCAGTACTCGGTCGGCTCGTACCAGTCGACGACCATCGCCGCCGCCTTCGCGGCGCAGGCGTTCGTGAACGGCGAGACCTCGACGTTCGGGTGCCTCGACCTCGCGACGCAGCTCGCCGCGAGCGGCAGCGTCGTCGCGTCGGGGTGCCCGGACGTCAACGGCGAGTGCAACCCGCCCGAATCCGGCGAGCTCGCCGCGCAGGTGTTCGCGTGCCCCGCGCCGCCGGCCGGCGCCCCGCTCGACGACCTCGCGCAGGCGCTCGCCGGCCTGCACCCCCGCGACGTGTGGCTGACGCGCCTCGAGGCGAACCTGCCCCGCGCAGCGCTCTCGGACGACCTCGTCCTCGGCGCGGCCGGCGACCAGAGCCCCGTCGAGAACTGGATCGTGGCCGCCGACGGGATCAACGCGTCGTGCCCGCTGGCCGGCGCCGCCGCCGCCGACGCGAGCGGCAAGGGCGGCGGCGGCGGCAAGCGCGGCGCGCGCTCGCTCCTGGTCCTCGTCGCCGGGCTCTTCGTCGCGGCCGCCGTCGTCCGCCGAAGGCTCCGCCCTCTGGTCGCCACCCGCGCCTGAGCGCGGCTACTTCTTGGGCGCCGGGGCCGGCTCGTCCTTCTTCTCGGGCTTGTCGGCCGCCTTGGCCGGCTCGGCCTTGGCCGCGTCGGGCTTCTCGGTGGTCGTCGCCTCGTCGTCGTCGCCGAGCAGCTCGCGCAGCTTCTTCTCGTCGTCGGTGTCGCCCTTGCCCATCTTGCTCACGTCGAACGTGAGCAGCGGGAGCGAGCCGCCGCCGTTCATGATGGGGAGCTTGCCGTTCCAGCGCTCGAGCGCGCGGTACTGGAGCACCGAGCCGGTCGTCGAGTAGCGCAGGATGAGGTTCGCCTTCGCCTCGGCCTTCGACGTGATGAGGCGGGCGTCGGCCTCGCCCCTGGCGCGGGCGCGGGCGGCCGAGGCCTGGCCCTCGGCGAGGGTGATCGCCTGCTCGGCCTCGGCCTTCACCTGGCGCACCTTGTTCTCGGCCTGGATCGCCTGCTGCGTCGCCTCCATCGCGCGGTTGATCGCGGTGGCCACGTTGTCGGGCAGGCGCAGGGCTCCGTTGATGGTCAGCTGGTCGATGATGATGCCGTCCTTGCCGAGCTGGTCCTGCAGGCGCTTGGTCACGTTCTCGACGAGCTTCGACTTCTCGGCGCCGTAGATGCCCTGCACCGGCATTTGCGAGGCGACGACGTTGAACGCCTCGCGCACCGCGTTGCGCACGTAGCCGTCGGCGAGCTCGAGCAGGTTCGGCTTGCGGAAGCGCAGGTAAAGGTGCGGCGCCATGTTCGGCTCGATGTGGAACGAGAGCCCCACGTCGGAGTTGATGTTCACGCCCTCCTGCGACGAGAAGGTGATCGACTCGTCGTTCGGCTGCCCCTCGTGCGGGTCCTTGGTCCAGATGATGTTCTGGACACTTGTAGGGAACATCACCAGCTGCTCGGTGAGCGGGTTGTAGAACACCCAGCCGGTCACCACGGGGATGTCGTCGACGCCGCGCGAGCTGCCGGCGAGCTTGACGCGGATGCCCACGTGGGCGGCGTCGACCCGCGCGACGCACGACGACGAGACCAGCAGCGCGACCACGAGGAGGACGCCGGCGAGGATGGCGCGCTTGATGAAGCTCGACGCGCCGGGCGTTCCGAGGGGGCGGATGGGTGCCATGGCTCGGCCGCTCTACCATGGGGGCGGCCGCGGGGCTCGCTCCGCATTGGAACCCGGACCTCGCCGGCGCTACGGTCGAACGAAGCGCGATGCGGGCCGCGGGCGACTCGGAGGGAAGCAGAGCGCCCGCGCTCGGACCACGCGCGCGCGCCGCGGCCGTCGCGCTCTCGGCCGTCGCGCTGGCCGCGTGCGCCGCGAAGCCGCCGGCGCCGCGCGAGGCGGGCCGCGGCGCAGGCGCGCCGAGCGCGGCGCTCCTCGGGCCGGCGCGCTACTTCCAGTCGACGCCCGACGAGGCCTACTGGGTTGCGCACGCGGACGACCTCGACCGTGTCGTCGCCGCCGGGGCGCGGCTCGAGCTCGGCCCCACGGGCGAGGTCCGCGCCGCCGCGTGGGATGTGCCGGACGGGCGCGGCGAGCCGCTCCTCGGATCGCTCGCGATCGCGCCCCACCTCGGCGGGGGCTTTCTCCATTTCACCGCCTCGCGCGCCTTCCGCTCCACCGAGTTCACCGGACCGCTCGCGCCCGTCGCGCTCTGGCGCGCGACGCGGAGCCCGCTCACCGTCCGCGGCGCGCGCAACGGGCTCGCCTCGGTGCTGGTCGCGACCGACGCCGGCCCGCTCGCGCTCGCGCCGGGCGCTTCGCAGGCGTCGCCGGTTCCCGAGCCCGGCCTGTTCGACCTCGCGGCGCTCGACGCGCGGCGCGCGGTGCGCCTCGACGCGTTCGGCCGCGCCGCGACGACCGTCGACGGCGGCGCGAGCTGGAGGGACGCCACGCCGACCGCGGGGGTGGCGGTGCGGTCGCTCTTCGTCACCGACGGCGAGCTCGGTCTCGACACCTACCAGTCGCGCCTCGTGCTCGGCGACGGCGGCCGGCTCCGCGAGCCCGACGTCGTGGTCCGATCCAGCACCGAGTACGGCAAGGCGTTCCAGACGTTCCTGCGCGGCGCGCGCACCGCCGAGCGCGAGGGGTGGCCGTGGGCGTTCCGCGAGACCTCGCCGCTCGGCGCCGCGGTCCTCTCCGGAGCGGCGCTGCCCGGCGGCGCGGGGCTGGCGCTCATCCAGGGAGCGCTGGCGCGCGTCGACCTCACGACCGCCGAGGCGCGCTGGCTCTCGACCGACGGGCTCCCGCCCTCGCTCCAGTGCCAGCCGCTCCGCGCCGACGACGGCGTGCTCCTCGCGTGCGCGTGGGATCGCTTCGAGGGCTACGGCGCCTACGTGCTGCGCTGGACCGAGGCGGGCGGGCCCGAGCTCGAGCGCGCGCTCACCGACGACGGCTACTTCGTGGCCGACGACGAGGGCGCGCTCGGCTACGTCGGCTCGTGCAGCGCCGAGCCGCGCTTCGTCGATCCGTCGGATCCGTCGCGCTTCGATCCCGCAGGCGACGCGAAGCCCGCGCGCTTCTTCTGCGTTCGCCGCGGGCCCGGAGACTGGGCCGAGCGCGAGGTCGACGCCGATCTCGCGCCGAGCCTCCACGCCTGGATCCCGAGGAAGGACGGCGGCGCCGTCGCGCTCCTCCTCGGCCCCGAGGGCGACGGCGGCTCGCTCCCCGACCGCGCCGGCGAGGACCGCGTCGTCGAGCGCGGGAGCGTGCGGCTGGTGCGCCTCCGCCGCGAGATCGACGGCTGGTTCTGGGGACGGCCGGGCCCACGCACCTCGGGTCGCGGCCCTTCGCCGCCGATCGTCCGGACCTTCCGCGCGCGCCCCGACGGCAGCGTCGACGGCTGGCTCGCCTCGAGCGCCGACGGCGACGAGGGGCGCTTCGCCGCGGGCGTGACGCTCGGCAGGGAAGGGCGGCCGGTGGTGCACGATCTCCCGCCCGAGCTCGCCGGGATGGTCGTGACCGGCGATTTCGGCGTGGCGATCGGCCGCTCGGGTCGGCTCTACGAGACGGTGGATCACGGCCGCTCGTGGCGCGGCGCCGGCCTCTCGCCGGTGCCGCCGGCGGCGTTCAGCGGCGGCTGCTCGGCGCTCGGCTGCGCGCTCGGCGGCGTCGTGCGCGTCGGGTGGGGGACCGCCGAGTCGGACGCGCCCCGCGTGCGCGCCGCGACCGGCCCGTTGCCCGAGACGCCCGCGGCCGGCGCCGACGTCCCGCGCCTCGCGTGCACGCCTGTGGGCGCGCCGGCCCCGCTCGCCGGGCCGCCGCCGCCGCCACCCGGCGGCCGCACCAGCATCGCCACGCCGTACGGCGACGCGATCGATCTCGTCCGCGAGGCCGGCGCCCCCGAGCCGCCGGCCACCGCGCCGGCCGTGCCGGTCGCGCCCGCGTCGGCGAGCCTCGGACCGAAGGGCAAGCCGCCGCGACCCGCGCTCGGCTCGGGCGCGGCCGCTCCTGGCAAGGGCCGAGCGCGAAGCGCGCGCGCGCCGCGGACGCAGGCGCTCGTGTACCGGCCTCCCTTCGAGCCCGACGCGACCGCGCGCCGCCTCGACGCGAGCGACGCGAGCCTCGGGGGCCAGCGCCGCGTGCAGGCGACGCCGCTGCTCGGCGAGCGCGGAGACGTCTCGCTGCTCCTCGTCGGCGACGGGCAGGAGCTCCTGGTCTCGCCCGAGGACGTGGCCTCGTTCCGGCCCTTCGAGACGCGGCGCTACCTCACCGGGGATCGCCAGGGCTGGTCCGGCCTCCGCACCGGCGCCCGCCGCGCCCTCGTGCTCGGGGACGTGCGGCGGCGCACCGCGCTCGAGGAGCACGGCGACGCCTCGCTGCCGCCGCCGCTCTTCGTCGGCCTCGAGCGCGACACGCTGCAGAAACGTCAGCTGACGCTGGCGCGGCGCGACGACGGCGCCGCGGGCGTGCTCGTGCTCGACGGCGCCGCCCCCGAGACCGCCGGCGTCGCCGAGCTCGACCGCCTCGTGGGGCTCGGACCGCGCGGGGCCGAGGGCGCGCCGCCGTCGCTCGTGACCCGCCTCGCGCCTTGGTCGACGCTGACCGCCGCGGACGATCCGCGGTGCAACGCCGAGCGCGGCGGCTGGCGGGCGATCGTCCTCCTCGATCCCGCCGCGTGGCTCGACCTCGATCCGGCGGCGCTGCCGGGCGTCGCCCTGGGAGGGCAGGGCATGGCGCGCGTCGTCTGGGGGCGCGAGCGCGTCTGCCTCGAGGCGATCGACTTCGTCGTGACCGACACGCGCAGGCGGCTCGAGGCGGGCGCGCAGGCGGCGCTCGTCGTCCGGTGGGCAGGCGGCTCGGGCGAGATCAAGGCCGCCGGCCGCGGCGCGCTGCGCTGGCCGGATCTCGCGCAGGGGCTCGCGTGCCGCGTCGGCCCCGCGCCGCGCCGCGAGGCGGCGCCGTGACCGCGCGCGCTCGCTTCGCGGCGCCCAGGGCGATGGCGGCGGTCGCGGCGCTCGCGGCGATCGGGGCGCTCGCCGGCTGCGGCGCTTCCCCCGGCGCGCCCCAGCGAACGCACGCGCAGGCGAGCGCAGCGACGCGCGCCGCGCGACCCGCCGGGCCGGCGCGCTACCTCGTCGCGAGCGGGCTCGCGGGCTGGATCGAGCGCAGCCCCGAGGGCGTCGACCGCCTCGTCGCCGACGGCCGTCGCATCGAGGCCCGCGGCAGCGAGCCCATCGCCTTCGGCCCCGTCGAGCCCGAGGTCGACGCGGGCTTCGCGATGCCGCCGTGGGCCGCGCCGCCGGGCGCGCCCGCCGCGTACCTCTTCTGGAAGGGACGCGAGCTCTACGCGAGCGCGAGCTTCACCGGCGAGCTCCGCCGCGTGGCGACGCTCCCGGCGGAGGTGAGCGGCGCGTTCGAGTGGCTCGACGGGGTGGGGCTGCGCCTCCGGACGGGCACCGTCGTGGTGCGGCCCGACGCGGGCCGCCCGTCGCCGTTCCCGGTGGCCGCCGCCGCCCTCGCCGTGGCGGTCGACGCGCGGCGCGCGCTCGCGCTCACCGCGCTCGGGCACGCGCTGGTGACGGCCGACGGAGGCCAGAGCTTCCGCGACGCGACCTCCGAGATCGGCGACGCCGCGGGCGCGTTCGTCCGCGGTCAGGATCTCGTGGTCACGCTCGCCGGAGGCCGCGAGCGCGCCGTCGGCGCCGACGGCCGCGCCGACGCGGGGGGAGCCGCGGGGAGGCGGCGCGGCGAGCGGCCGCCCGACGACGGCGATCGCTGGCCCGCCGGCGCCGGGGCGGGCGCGCTCGAGGCGGCGGTCACCGACGGGGTCGCGCTGCCCGACGGGACCGCGCTGGCGGCGTCGGGCCCGATCGTCGCTCGCGTCGATCTCTC
This sequence comes from uncultured Polyangiaceae bacterium, assembly GCA_964372055.1. Taxonomy (GTDB): domain Bacteria; phylum Myxococcota_A; class Polyangia; order Polyangiales; family Polyangiaceae; genus CAYJPW01. The sequence continues at coordinate 3,605 of CAYJPW010000225.1, read as the reverse complement.
CCGCGCCGGGGCGCTCTCGGCGACGACGCTGCCCGAGGCGTCGGGCGATTGCTCGCCGATCCGCACCCAGGACGCGCTCCTCGTCGTCTGCGCGTCCCGCGAGCGCGCGCTCGTCCTCGACGCCGAGGGGCCGCTCCGCGTCGAGCGCGCGTTCGACGTCGCCGGCGCGGAGCTCGATCGCTTCGTCGGCACCGACGGCGAGGCGCTCGGCTTCATCGGCCCGTGCGACGGCGCGGCGCCCGTCCACGCCCCGGCCGACGCCGTGAGCGGGGCGTCGCCGCGCCCGGGCTCGACCGAGGACAGCCCCGTCTTCTGCGCGCGGGCGGCGCGCGGCTCCTGGATCGAGCACCGCCTCGAGCCGGCCGACGCCGCCGACGTGATCGCGTGGGCGCCGCGCCCGGGCGGGGGCGCGATCGCGCTCGTGGCGCGCTCCGGTGCGATCGTCGCCGACGACGAGCGCTTCGAGGCGAGGGGCGACCTGCGCATCCTCCGCGTCGCGCGCGAGCAGCCGCCGCTCGCGCTCCCGAGGTACGCGTCGGCGTCGCCGGTGGTGCTCTCGCGCGCCCTCCGCGCCACCGGCGACGGCGGGCTCGAGGGCTTCCTTCCGTCGAGCACGCCGCCGGCCGGGCTCGCCTCGGTGCGCATCGACGACCGCGGGCGCGTGCGGGTGATGCCCGGCCCGCCGCGCGTGAGCGCGCTCGCCCACTCGGGCGCGTTCGCGCTCGCGAGCACCGAGGACGGCAAGCTCTTCGAGTCGGTCGATCGCGGCGGGACGTGGCGCGAGGTCGCCCCGCCCCCGGGCGCGCCGTTCGCGCGGCCCACCTCGTGCACCTCGGTCGGCTGCCGCATCGGCGGCTTCGTCCGCCTCGGCTGGGACGGCGAGGCCGCCGCGCGCTCCGGCGCCGCCGACCCGAGCGCCGAGCGCGCCGTGCTCGAGCGCGCCCTGCGCGAGCAGCGGGGCTACCGCCGATCGACGACGCCGCCGGCGATCCTCGAGATCGGCTGCCGGTTCACCGGCAAGGCGGAGGGCAGCCACCTCAGCGACTCCTACGGCTTCGGCGTCACCCCGCAGCCGCTCGGGCGCGGGATGCAGCCGGCGCGCCTCGGGCTCCTCGGCGCGATGCACGTGCCCTACGCCGGCGGCGCGCTCGTCCCGCAGCAGGGCGACGTCGAGGTGGGCTGGATCGCGCCCTTCGATCTCGACGCGCGCGTCCGGCGCGCCAGCGTGCCCCTCGGCCGCGCCGGGCTCGGCGGCGGGCGGCGCTTCTACGAGGTCCGCCTCGGCTGGGTCGTCGACGGCGACGGACACGTCGAGCCCATCCCGCTCGGGCCCGGCGAGACCTGCCCCGCGGCGCTGCTCGAGGCCGCCGGCGTGACGCGTCCGCTCGGAGGCTGCTGGCCCGATCCCACGCTCGGCGCCGCGCTGCCCGACGGCCGCACGCTGTTCGTCCACTCGCCGTTCGACGGCCACGTGATCTCGATCCTCGACGCGCCCAAGCACGGCGGCCTGGCGGCGCCCCGGGAGCTCCGCAAGATCGGCACCGCGGCCGCCGGCGCGCGCGCCCACACCTTCGGCGTGGGCCTGCGCGGCGGGCTCCCGGTCGTGGTCGCGGTCGACGGCGGCGGCGCGGCCGTGCTCGCGCCCGTCGATCCGGAGCGCGGCACGCTCGGCGCCGAGGAGGCGCTGGCGTCGCTCGCCGGCGCCGCGCTCGCGACCGATCCGCGCTGCGCCGGCGCCGCGGCCGGCGAGGCGCGCGTCGTGATCGCCTTCGACTCCGAGATCGGCCTCGTGCCCGGCTCGCTCCCCGGGGTCTCGCCGATGGGCACGACGAGCCTCGCCGTGGTGCGCTGGTCGCCGGTGCGCGCCTGCGTCGAGGCCGTCGAGCTCTCGGCGCGCGACGAGCGCTACGAGCCGGAGATGGGCTCGTACGAGCAGCCCGGCGCGCTCCGCAAGGTGATCGCGCGCTTCGACGCGCCGGTGTCGCGCGGCGAGCCCGGCGGGCCGGGCGTGCTCGTCCTCGTCACGCACGGCGCCGAGGTCCGGCAGCGGCTGCGCTGCGATCGCGTCGGCGGGCTCGGCGCGCGGGCCGCCGATCGACCCTCGCCCGAAGGGGACCGATGACGCGCCGGCCGGCGAGGCGCGCCGTCGCCGCGCTCGCGATCGCGGCGCTCGCGGGGGCGGCGACCGCCTGCGGATCGCCGCCGCGCGCCGCGCGCCCCGCGTCCGAGCGGGCCGCTGCGGCGAGCGCGCCTCGCCGAGCCCAAGACCTCGAGCTCCCCGGGCCGGCGAGGTGGGTGCTGACCGATCGCGTGGGCGCCCTCTTCGACGAGGCGGGCCGGGGCTCGCCGGCGCCGCGCGTGGAGCCGGCGATCGTCGGCGGCGTCCGGCTCCTCGTCGAGGGCGGCGTCGTCGTCGGCTCGGCGCGCGCCGCCGAGCCGCTGATCGGCTTCCGGTCTCTTCCACCGCGCTTGGGCGGCGGGTTCCTCGTCTGGTCCGACGCGCGCACCTACCACGCGAAGGGGTTCCTCGGCGCGCTCGAGCCGGTGGTCGACGTCGGCGCGACCGGCGGCGCGCGGCCGTGGCTCGACGGCGTCCTCCTGCGCACCGACCGCGGGCCGATCCTGCTCGACGCCGCGCTCTCGTCGGCGACGCGCGTGACGACGCCGGGGCTCGCCGACGCGCTCGCCCTCGACGAGCAGCGGGGCGTGCGCGTCGACGCGCTCGGCCGCGCCGGCGTCACCACGGACGGCGGCAAGAGCTTCGTCGATCTCGTCGCCGCGCGCGGTCACGTCACCACCGCGATCGCCGAGGCCGACGGCGCCGTCGTGCTCTCCGGCCTCGCCGGTCGCCCCGAGCTCCGGCTCGGCCCCGCGGGCGATCTCGCGCGCCTCGACGATCCGGCCTCCGCGCGGGGTCGCTCCGCGCCCGCGCGACCCGAAGGCGACGCGAAGTACGGTCCCGCGCCGCTCGAAGATCGCATCGCCGAGCTGCGCGCGACGAGCCGCAGCCTGCCGAGCGAGGCGATCGCCCACGCCGCGTTCGCCGGCGCCCTGCTCGGCGCGCGCGTGGAGAGGGGCGCGCCCCACGCCCCGGACGCGCTCGCCGCGCACGACGGCCTCGCCCTCTTGGTGGCGCGCGACGGCGGCCTGCGCGTGCTCGGGGCGGCGAGCGCGCGCCCCATCGCCGACGCCGATCTGCTCGGCGTGGGCAAGGACGTCGCGCGCTGCCAGCCGGTGCGCGCCGGCGCCGACCTGCTGCTCGCCTGCGCGCACGAGCGCGGGGCCGAGGTGCTGCGGCTCGGCGCCGCGCTCGCGACGCCGTCGCTCGAGGCGACCTTCCCGCGGCGAGCGCGCGCCACCCAGTCGCTCCGCCCCGACGCCGTCGCGGCCGCGGTCTTCGTCGGTGGCCACGGCGCCGCGCTCGGCTACGCCGGGCCCTGCGGCAGCGATCCTCCCTCGCGCGGCGACTTCGGCCCCGGACCCGAAGCGCCGCCCTCGGCCGAGGACGAGGCGACGCTGCGCGAGCTCCAGCGCGCGCTCGACAACGGAGGGTTCGGCGGCGTCGCTCCGGGCGCCGCCGGGCTCGGGCCCACGCCACGCCCGCC
>CAYJPW010000224.1:13190-15114 GCA_964372055.1 uncultured Polyangiaceae bacterium | reverse complement strand
GGGCTGCTGCGCCAGCGCGTCGCCGACGCAGCCCGCCGCCGCGAGGCCCGCGGCGCACAGCGCCAGGCGAGCGGCGATCCCGGCCGGGCGAAGCATGGCGGCAGGGTACGCCAAACCGGCGGCGCGGCCGCCCCCGTAGCTAAGGATGAATGAAGACGACGGTGCCGGTCAGCGACCTCGCGACGCCGTGCCAGCCCGGCGGCACCTGGGGCTCGGTCCACCAGAAGAGGCGGCGCGCGTCCTCGGGCGCGAGGTTCACGCAGCCGTGGCTCTTCGGCTGCCCGAAGACGTCGTGCCAGTAAGCGCCGTGGAGCGCGTAGCCGTCCTCGAAGTACTGCACGTAGGGCACGTCGCGGAGCTCGAACTCCTCGCCGACCGTGTCCGAGTCCATCGTGACCGAGATGTGCTTGGTGTGGATGCGGAAGATCCCGCGCTTGGTGGAGCGCGTCTTCTCGGGATCGTCGAGCCCGGCCTCGCCGCTCGAGACGAGCGTCGCGTAGACGGCCTTGGTCCCTTCGTAGGCGACGAGCACCTGCTTGGTGATGTTGATGTCGATCCACTTCTCGCCGTTCTTGCCCCACGCCGGCATCTTCTTCGCGGGATCGATGCGGCCGGCGCTGCGGTCGTCGACCCAGTCGCCCTCCTTGGTCTCGTAGTGGAGCTTGCCGCCGTAGAACTTCTGCTTGCCGGTGAGCTGCACCGCCGAGCGCCAGGGCAGATCGCCCGCCTCGACGAGCTTCTTCTTGGCCGCGCTGTACTGCCAGCGCTTCGCGTTCTTGGCGCGCACCAGCGCGAAGGGGAACTCGATGTCCTTGCCGATCTCGTAGCCGTGGAACTCGGAGCCGCGGATGGGGCGGAAGCGATCGGCCGGGAGGACGCGCAGATCGGTGGAGACCGCGTAGCGGCGCCCTTCGTAGAGGAACGAGTCGACGAACGCGACGCCGTTGCGGCGCGCCACCTCGTCGATCTTCACCGCGTCGGCGCTCTTGATCAGCCCCGAGAGGTTCGGCGCCGCTTGGCCGTCCTTCAGGAACCACGGGATGTCCGCGTCGGTCGTCTTCGCCTCGAGCGCGGCCAGCGGATCGGGCGGCTCGCCGCCGCGCCACTTCAGCCACAGCTCCTGCCCGTAGCTCGCGCCGCTCTCCTTGTCGCGCCGCCACTTGCCGAGGTGCTTCTCCAGGTTCGGCTCGAAGCGCTCGAGATCGGCGGCGCCGGGGAGGCGCGCGTAGGCCGGGCCGCCGCGCGTGACCACGCCGTACATGTACGGCAGCTTCTGGGTCACGTCGGGCCGCCGCGTCGAGGCGCGCGCGATGGGGTGGGCGAGGTCGAGCGTCGCCTCGGGCCCGAGGCAGACGTAGCCGAACGGCTCGAGCTTGCGCCAGCCGCCGGGGCAGCCCGCCGTGCCCTTGGGCTCGGGATCGATCGCGACGACGGCGCCGGCGCGGAGATAGCCGACGCGCTTCGCCGCCGGATCCGGGCGGGAGCGGACGTCGGTCACCAGGGCGACGCTCGCGACGCGCGGCGAGCCCTCGGGGGCGGCGGCGGGCGGATGGGACGCGCCCGAGAGATCGACGACCGCGGGCCCGCGGATGGAGTAGGCGGCCTTCTCCTCGGCGGCGTCGGCGTCGGCGCTCCCCGCGGGGGCTCCCGCCGCGCTGCCCGCCGCGGCGGGCGCGTCGCTCGAGGCCGAGGACAGGCTCGGCGCGCTGCCCTCGGCGCGGCCGCACGCGGCCACGAGGGCGGCGGCGGCGACGAGGAGCGCGCGGCGGAGCATGCTTGCTCCGTAAAGCAAAACCGACGGGGAGGGGCCAGTTTTCGGCGCGTCTGCGTCCAGTCGCGAGGGGGGGGGGGGGGCCCCCCCCCCCCCCCCCCCCCCACCCCCGGGCCCCCCGGGCCCCGGGGCGGGGGGCCGGCGCCGGAAGGG
>CAYJPW010000224.1:5437-13180 GCA_964372055.1 uncultured Polyangiaceae bacterium | reverse complement strand
AAAACAAAACCCGCGGGGGGGGGCCTTTTTTGGGGGGGGGGGGGGCCCGGGGGCGGGGGGGGCCGCCCCCCCCGCGCCCCCGGAGCCGAAGAGGCGTCGGACCTCGGGCCTCGAGAGGCGCTGCTCGGACGAATGTCCGACACCTCTTCAGCGGCGGCCGAAGCGGAGGACGAGGCCGAGCCAACCCTTCGCCAGGTAGAGCGCGTTGATGGCGCCGTAGACCCAGAAGAACACGTCGAGCCGGCCGGCGAGCGCCCAGATCCAGATGTGGCTGGGGTAGTGGTTGAGGAAGCGCAGGAACGTCATCGCCAGCCCCGCGACCGCGGCGACGGAGGACACGGGCCGATCGTGGGCGAGCGTCTCGTAGTAGGCCTCGACCGTGGTCTCCTTGCCCGAGATCTCGGGGCGGCGGACGAAGTTGGTCAGCGAGATCGCCGACGCGATGACGACCACGCCGCCCACCGTGGCGAGCAGGAACGCGGGCCGGCCCGCCTCCCAGAAGGTGAGGTCGATGCCGAGCCCGCCCGTCCGCCAGGCGCGGAGGCCGAGCGCGGCGATCAGCAGCACCGCCTTGAGCTCGTCGGTGAAGAAGTCGAAGAGGTGGCCCTCCTTCGAGGCGAGCTTCTTGTGCCGGGCCAGCATCCCGTCGGCGCAGTCGAAGAGGTAGCTCAGCTCGAGGACGCCCACGGCGACGAGGGCGCCGCGCGCGTCGGGCAGGGCGGGGAAGAGCGCCGCCGCGACGACGAAGATGCCGAGGTTGAGCAGGGTGAGCTGGTTGGGCGTGACCGGCGTGCGCGCCGCGATCGCCACGACGCCCGCGGCGAGCGGCCTCATGAAGTACGTATTGAAGAGCTGGTCGTGCTTCTTCCGCGTCTGCCGGTAGATCTCCGCCGCCGTCCCGAGCATCGACGATGCCGTTACTGCACCGGGCGGATCGCAGAAAGCCCTAACGACGCGAAGGCGCCGGCCGAGCCCGAGAACGGGCGCGGGCGGCCGACCGCGCCCGGGGTTGAAGCCTCGCGCTCGGACCCTACCTGCTCGGCATGGTCGAGAGGCCGGGAGCTCCCGAGGAGGCGAGGCGGCAGGCGCTCCGTCCGTGGCGCGTCCGCCGGGTGGACGACAACGGGCAGGTCTTCCTCGTCGCCGTCGCACCGAGCGAGGCGGAGGCGCGGAAGCTCGCCCGCGAGCTCGAGGCGCGCGGCCACAAGCAGACGTATTGGGTCGAGCCGGGCGGCGCGGTGGACTAGCACCGGCACCGGCCGAGCCGCGCTACTTCTTGTTCTTGCCGAGCTTCTTCTTCAGCGCGGCGAGCTCGTCGTCGATCTCGGCCTCGCGGCGCGCCTCGCCGGCGGCGCGCTCCTCGGCGCTCCTCGCGGCCGCTTCGTGGGCGCCCGCGAGGCTCTCGCGCTGCCGAGCGCGCCGCGCTGCCCGTCGGGTGGCGGCCTCGTCGCGATCGGCGGCGGGTTCCCCCCCACGCGCCTCGTCGTCAGGCGCGGCGCCGCCCCGGTCCGACGCTTCCGGATCCTTCTCGGCGCCGAAGAGCGCTTCCTCCGCGCGCTCGAGGAGATCGCGCGCGCCCTTCTTGGCCCCGTCCACGGCCTGACGCGCGGCGCGCTCCGCGGCCTTCTTCGCGAGCCCCTCGCTCGCCCTCTGCACCGCGCCTTCGAGCCACTTCTTCACGGGCGCCCTCCGCGGGCGATGCTAGCGCGAAAGCTGCGGCTGGCCCTCCGCCGCGACCGCGGACGGACGAGCCGCCCTGGCGTGCTAGCTTCGAGCCGATGTTCCACCCGATCGTCAGCGCCTGGTTCGACGGTCGCTTCGGGCGCCCGACGCCGGTCCAGGAGAAGGCCTGGCCGGCGATCGCGGCGGGGCGCGACGCGCTCATCGCCGCCCCGACGGGATCGGGGAAGACGCTCGCCGCGTTCCTCGGGTGCCTGGACGCGCTGGTGCGGCGCGCCGACGCCGAGGGCTCGCTGCCGGACCAGACCCACGTCCTCTACGTCTCGCCGCTCAAGGCGCTCTCCAACGACGTCCAGCGCAACCTGGAGCGGCCGCTCGCCGAGATGGCGGACGTCGCCGCCGGGCTCGGCCTGGCGCCGCCGCCCATCCGCACGGCGCTCCGCACCGGCGACACCACCGCGAAGGACCGTCGTGACGCCGCGCTGCGCCCGCCGCACGTCCTCGTCACCACGCCCGAGTCGCTCTTCATCCTGCTCACCTCGGAGTCGGGCCGAAAGGGCCTCGCGTCGGTCGGCACCGTGATCGTCGACGAGATCCACGCGATCGCCGGCGACAAGCGCGGCGCGCACCTGGCGCTCTCGCTCGAGCGCCTCGACGACCTCGTCGTCGCGTCCGGCCGGCCGCGACCGCAGCGCATCGGCCTCTCCGCCACCGTTCGGCCGATGGAGGTCGCCGCGCGCCTGCTCGTCGGCAACGGGCGCGAGGCGCCGGCGATCGTCGACGTCGGCCAGCGGCGCGATCTCGATCTCGCGGTCGAGCTGCCCCGGGACGAGCTCGGGGCGGTGTGCACCAACGAGCAGTGGGACGAGCTCTACGCGCGCCTCGCCGAGCTCGCGAGCCGGCACCGCTCGACCCTGGTCTTCGTGAACACGCGCCGGCTCGTCGAGCGCGTCGCCCACCACCTCGGCGCGCGCCTCGGCGAGGCGGCGGTCGCCGCCCACCACGGAAGCCTCTCGCGGGCGCGCCGCTTCGACGCCGAGCGCCGCCTCAAGGCCGGCGAGCTCCGGGTCGTGGTCGCGACGGCGTCGCTCGAGCTCGGCATCGACGTCGGCTCGGTGGAGCTGACCTGCGTCGTCGGCTCGCCGCGATCGATCGCGACCGCGCTGCAGCGCATCGGCCGCTCGGGCCACGCCTTCGGGCAGACGCCGAAGGGGCGGCTCTTCCCGCTCACGCGCGATCAGCTCGTCGAGTGCGCCGGGATCGTGCGGGCCGCCCGCCGCGGCGTGCTCGACGCGATCGCGCTCCGCGACGCGCCGCTCGACGTGCTCTCGCAGCAGATCGTCGCCGCCTGCGCGGCCGAGCCCCAGGGCGAGGACGCGCTCTTCGAGCTCTGCCGCCGCGCCGCGCCGTACGCCTCGCTTCGCCGCGAAGACCACGACGCCGTGGTCGCCATGCTCTCCGAGGGGATCGCCACGCGGCGCGGGCGCTCGGGCGCGCTCCTCCACCGCGACGCGGTCAACCGCGTGCTCCGCGGGCGCCGCGGCGCGCGCCTCACCGCGGTGACCTCCGGCGGCGCCATCCCCGACAACGCCAACTACGACGTGGTCCTCGAGCCGGACGGCACCCGCATCGGCACGCTCGACGAGGACTTCGCCATCGAGTCGATGGCCGGCGACGTCTTCCTCCTCGGCAACACCTCGTGGCGCATCCGCCGGGTCGAGACCGGCAAGGTCCGCGTCGAGGACGCCAAGGGCGCGGCGCCCACGATCCCGTTCTGGCTGGGCGAGGCGCCGGCGCGCACGCCCGAGCTCTCGGACGAGGTCGGCGCCCTGCGCGAGGAGGCGGCCGCCGTGGCCTGCGGCGGCGGCCCGATGGCGGCCGCCGCGCCGCGCGGGCTCGTCCCGATCATGGACGCGTGCGCGGTCGACGCGCGGGGCGCCGAGCTGCTCCGCGACTACGTCCTCGCCGGGCGCGCCGCCCTCGGCGCCGTCCCCAGCCGCACCACCGTCGTCGCCGAGCGCTTCTTCGACGAGGCCGGCGGGATGCAGGTCGTGCTCCACGCGCCGTTCGGCGGGCGCATCAACCGCGCATGGGGCCTGGCGCTCCGCAAGCGGTTCTGCCGGAGCTTCGACTTCGAGCTGCAGGCCGCAGCCACCGACGACGGCGTGCTCCTCTCGCTCGGCCCGCAGCACTCGTTCCCGCTCGAGGCCGTCTTCGAGATGCTCGACCCCGACGGCGTCGAAGAGATCCTCGTCCAGGCGGTGCTCCAGGCGCCGATGTTCGGCACGCGCTGGCGCTGGAACGCGACGCGCGCCCTCGCGCTGCGCCGCCAGAACGGCGGAAAGCGCGTCCCGCCGCCGCTGCTGCGGATGCGCTCGGACGATCTGCTCGCGGCCGTCTTTCCCGAGCAGCAGGGCTGCCAGGACAACCACGGCGGCGTGATGCGCGACGCCATCGATCCGCCCGATCACCCGCTGGTCAAGGAGACGATCCGTGACTGCCTCACCGAGGCGATGGACGTCGCGGGCCTGCGCCAGGTGCTCGCCGGTCTCCGCTCGGGGGCGATCGCTCGCGTCGCGGTCGACACGCCCGAGCCGAGCGTGTTCTCGCACGAGATCCTCAACGCCAACCCGTACGCCTTCCTCGACGACGCGCCGCTCGAGGAGCGCCGCGCCCGCGCCGTGAGCGTGCGCCGCGGCCTGCCCGCCGAGGTCGCCGATCGCATCGGCGGGCTCGACGCCGACGCGATCGCGGCGGTGGTGGCCGAGGCGCGCCCCGAGGTGCGCGATCCCGACGAGCTCCACGACGTGCTCCTCGATCTCGGCGCCCTCCCCGAGCGCGACGGAGGCGCGGCCGGCTGGCGCGCGCACCTCGACGTGCTCGTCGCCGCCCGCCGCGCGGCGCGGCTCGTCGACGCCGGCGGATCCGCGCTCTGGGTCGCCGCCGAGCGCCGCGGGATCGCCGCGGCGGTGTGGCGCGAGCGGCGCTTCGAGCCCGAGCTCGCGGCGCCCGAGGGATCGCCCGGCGCCCGGGCGTGGGATCGCGACGACGCGCTGGTCGAGATCGTCCGCGCGCGGCTGGCGCTCGCCGGGCCGATCACGGCGGCCGAGCTCGCGGCCGCGCTCGCGATCGAGGAGGACGACGCGACGATCGCCCTCGCGCGCGTCGAGAACGAGGGCAACGCCATCCGTGGGCGTTTCCGGACCGGTCCGGGTGCGGCGCTGCCGGGTGCGGGCGCCCCGCCCGCCGACGAGGCCCGGGATCAGGCCGGCGCGCCCTCCTCGGTCGCCATCGAGTTCTGCGATCGCCGGCTCCTGGCGCGCATCCACCGGCGCACGGTCGACCGGCTCCGCGCCGAGATCGAGCCGGTGACCGCGGCGGACGTGATCCGCTTCCTCCTGAGCTGGCAGGGCCTCAAGCCGGGCACGCATCGCCACGGAAAGGAGGGCGTGCGGCGGACGGTCGCGCAGCTCCAAGGCGTCGAGCTCGCGGCCGGCGCGTGGGAGCACGAGGTGCTGCCGGCGCGCGTCGCGCGCTACGAGCCCGCGTGGCTCGACGCGCTCTGCCTCTCGGGCGAGATCGCCTGGGGCCGCCTCTCGCCGCGCGACTTCGCGACCGACCTCTCGGGCGAGGCGGTCGACGCCGGCAAGAGCACGCGCCGTGCGCCGACGCGCGCCGCGCCGATCACGCTGGCGCGCCGCAAGGACCTCGCCTGGCTCCTCGCGGCGCGCGGCGAGCCGAGCGACGAGGGCCTCTCGGATCCCGCGCGCGCGGTGCTGCGCGCGCTCCGCGAAGGAGGCGCGGCGTTCACCGACGATCTCGCCGCGGCGGCGGGGCGGGCGCCGGCCGAGGTGGAGGAGGCGCTCTGGGAGCTGGTCGGCGCCGGGCTGGTCACCGGCGACGGCTTCTCGGGGCTGCGGGCCCTCCTCGCTCCGGCGGCGCAGCGCAGCCTCGGCGATCGCGGGCGCATCGGCCGCTGGCGCCGCCCCGCCGCGCCGCTCGTCGCCGCCGGTCGCTGGGCGCTCCTGCGCGCCCCCGCGCCGGCCGGCGAGGCGGATCCCGTCGAGGCGCTGGCGCGCCAGTACCTCGCCCGCTACGGCATCGTCTTCAAGGACCTGCTCGCCCGCGAGATGGGCCGCGCCTCCGACGCAGGCAAGCTCCCGACGTGGCGCGAGCTGCTCCAGGTCTACCGCCGCCTCGAGATGCGCGGCGAGATCCGCGGCGGCCGCCTCGTCGGCGGGTTCGTGGGCGAGCAGTTCGCGACGCCCGAGGCCCTCGAGGCGCTCCGGGCCATCCGCCGCGAGCCCAGACGCGGCGAGGTGGTGCGCCTCTCCGCGTGCGATCCGCTCAACCTGGTCGGCGTCATCACCCCCGGCCCGCGCGTCCCCGCCGTGCTCGGCAACGTGGTCGCGTTCCGCGACGGCGTTCCCATCGATCCCGCCGCGCCCGCGGCCGATCCGACGTCCGCCGATCTGGCTGCGATCTCCTGACGGGCGGCGCCGGCCAATCCGGCGGCTGCGGTCAGGGCTCGAGCGACCGCGAAGCGGACGGCGCTCGGCGAGCACGAACGCAGAGGGCCGAGGGGTGCGCCCTCGGCCCTCCGACGCACGCGCGTGTGCGCTCTACTTGTTGGGCTGGGGCGTCATCCGCAGGTACGGCTTGAGCTCCTTGTGGCCCTTAGGGAACTTCTGCTTGATGACCTCGGGATCGGTGATCGAGGGCACGATGACGCAGTCGTCGCCGTCCTTCCAGTTCGCCGGCGTGGCCACCGAATGCCGATCGGTGAGCTGCAGGCTGTCGATGACGCGGAGGATCTCGTCGAAGTTGCGGCCGGTGCTCGCCGGGTAGGTGATCATCGCCCGGACCTTCTTCTTCGGGTCGATGATGAACACCGAGCGCACGGTGAGCGTGTCGCTCGCCTCCGGGTGGATCATGCCGTACAGGTTCGAGACCTTCTTGTCGGCGTCGCCCAGGATCGGGAAGTTCATCTTCGTGCCCTGCGTCGACTCGATGTCGCCGATCCAACGCTGGTGCGAGGCGACGTCGTCGACGCTCACCGCGATCACCTTGGCGTTGCGCTTGTCGAACTCGCCCTTGATCTTGGCGACGGTGCCGAGCTCGGTGGTGCACACCGGCGTGAAGTCCTTCGGGTGCGAGAACAGCACCGCCCACTTGTCCCCGATCCACTCGTGGAACACGACGGTGCCCTCGGTCGACTCCTGCGTGAAGTCGGGGGCGAGGCCCCCCAGCTGGATCCCCATGTCACACTCCTTGCTCTTCTGCGGGACGGCATCGGAGTCGGGGCGCTGCCCCGTCGCCGAATCGGAGCAGCCGGTCTAACGCCCGACTTGACGAACGTCAACGGCGCCTGGAGAGGCGTCAGCCGTCCCGCGAACGACCGCGGATCGCGCGGCGCCGCGGGAAGAGCGCGTCGGCGATCGCCTCCGGATCCTCGCTTGCCTCGCGCGCGAGCCGCGCCAGCACCGCCCGATGGATGCGCCCGCCCGGCGGCGCGGCGACCGCGCGCACCAGCTCCTCGTCGACCTCGTCGCCCGCGATCGCCGAGGCGTCGGCCGCGAGGGAGCGCGCGAGGTCGCCTCCGACGTCGCGCGCGCCGCGCAGGCGAAGCTTGATGTGCAGGGCGGCGCGCATGAGCGCGTGATAGCCCGCGAGCCAGCGCATCCACGCCTCGACCGGGCCGCCCACGGCCGCGTCCGCCAGCGCTCGCTCGCGCCGATCGATCTCGTCGAGCGGCAGGAGATCGAGCTCGCTGAGCGCGCCGGGGAACTCGTCCGCGATCGCCTTGAACACCGCGCGCGGCGGCAGCGGCTCGCCCCGCGCCCGAGCCCGGCGGAGCTCGCCCAGGGTCCGGTACTTCTCGGCCAGGCGCTCGAGCGACCGCGGAGGCGGATCGCGCTTGGGCTCGAGCGACCGCGGCGGCGGATCGCGCTTGGGCTCGAGCGACCGCGGAGGCGGATCGCGCTTGGGCTCGAGCGACCGCGGAGGCGGATCGCGCTCGGGCTCGAGCGACCGCGGAGGCGGATCGCGCTCGGGCTCGAGCGA
>CAYJPW010000224.1:0-5337 GCA_964372055.1 uncultured Polyangiaceae bacterium | reverse complement strand
GGAGGCGGATCGCGCTCGGGCTCGAGCGACCGCGGAGGCGGACCGCGCTCGGGCTCGAGCGACCGCGGAGGCCGATCGCGCTCGGGCTCGAGCGACCGCGGAGGCGGATCGCGCTCGGGCTCGAGCGACCGCGGAGGCGGACCGCGCTCGGGCTCGAGCGACCGCGGAGGCCGATCGCGCTCGGGCTCGAGCGACCGCGGAGGCGGATCGCGCTCGGGCTCGAGCGACCGCGGAGGCGGACCGCGCTCGGGCTTCCGATCGCGCTTGGGCCGAGGCCGCGTCACTTCCACTCGCACGAGTATTCGCAGAGCGCGTCGCCTCGCGCCCGGCAGAGGTGCTCGGTCACGCGCGGCTCGACCCCGCCGCACATGGCGATGGCCTTCTCGTGCCAGCCGACGACGGTCAGGCAGTCGGCGCGCGAGAACGAGACGCTGTCGAGCGTGCGCAGGATGGCCCCGTGGTCCGAGACCCGTGTGTACGTGCGCAGGCCGGTGTCGTAGTAGAGCGCGTAGATGGCCGCCGTCTCGCGGAGCAGCCCGTGCGGATCGCGATCGCGGACGAACACGCGGTGCGAGGCGCCGAGGTTGTGCGTCGCCGAGATCTCCCCGAGCTGCTTCAGCGTCCGCTCCGGGTTGCCGAGCTCCTCGGCGATGGCCTGATCGAGCGCCGCGCAGACGTCGAACGGATACCACGCGCTCGGCAGGATGGTGCGCGTGAGCAGGACGCGCCGGTCCGGCGGGACGCGCGCGAGCACCCGATCGAGCGTGGCGCCGTCGCGCCGTTCGCGCAGGAACGCCAGCCGCGAGCAGAGGACGCTTCCCTTGATGCTGCCCCCGGTCCCCCGCACGCGAGCATCCTAGCAAGCCATGCCGTCGCGTCCACGCGCGCTATGATGCGAGCGCATGAGCGTGCTGCGCCGGCTCGACGTGCTCAAAGAGGAGGCCGAGAAGGAGCCCGTCCCCCAGCGGAAGTTCTTCCACATCGGCCAGCCCGAGGTGCTCGAGGAGCTCGGCGAGTGCATCCCCATGCTCTCCTGGGTCGACGACAACCTCTCGCGCTTCGTCGTCGCCGACGCGCCGAGCTCGTCGTGGGGCAAGGCCGCCTCCAGGGCCAACGTGATCGCCCTGCCCAACCACGCGGTCGCCGTCGGCGACGGCATCTTCCTCGTCACCGGCCCCGGCGCCGACCACAAGACGCCGCACCCCGAGGGCAAGGGCGCGATGCACTTCATCCACCTCGGCCTCGCGCAGCGCCTCTGGGACAAGGGGATCCAGCGCATCTACGTCTACCGGCTCGAAGGCGTTCAGTTCAAAGCCCTGGCGGAGAAGAAGCGCTAGCCGCGCGCGTCCGTCGCCGGCGGCGACGGCCTCTACAGCCAACCCGCCGGAAAGGCCTGCACGGTCGCGATGTCGTCGGCGCCGAGCAGCACCGCGATCAAGCGTTCGACGCCGAGCGCGTTCCCGCCCGCCGGCGGCATGCCCTCTTCGAGCGCGGCGAGGAAGCGCTCGTCGATGGGGTAGACGGGCAGCCCGCGCTTCGAGCGCGCCTCCTGATCGCGCTCGAGGCGGGCGCGCTGCTCGGCCGGATCGGTGAGCTCGCCGAAGCCGTTGCAGAGCTCGACGCCGCCGACGTAGAGCTCGAACCGCTCGGCGACGCGCGGATCGTCGGGTCGGAGGCGCGCCAGCGACGCGAGGGGCGCCGGGTAATCGACGAGGAACACCGGCCGCGGCGCGCGCGCGAGCTCGGGCTCGACGCGGTCGACGAGCAGGCGGAAGAAGCGCTCCTCGTCGGCGCCGGCCATGGCGATCGCCTCGTCGGCGGAGACGCCCGCCCAGCGCGCGAACGCGTCGCCGACGGTGAGGCGTTCGAAGGGGCCCTCGAGATCGACCCGCGTGCCGCCGACCTCGAGGTGCGTCGCCCCGAGCAGCTCGGCCGCGGCGAAGCGCACCAGGGCCTCGGTGTCGTCGATGATCTCGGCGACGCCGGCGAAGGCGCGGTACCACTCGAGCATCAGGAACTCGGGGTTGTGCCGGCGGCCGCGCTCGCCGCGGCGGAAGCAGCGCGCGAGCTGGAAGAGGCGCGGCACGCCGCCCGCGAGCAGGCGCTTCATCTGGTACTCGGGCGACGTGACCAGGTAGCCGTCGTCCTTCACCTCGAAGGCGTCGAGGTGGAGGTCGAGGCCCGGGGAGGGGACCACCGCCGGCGTGTCGACCTCGAGGAAGCGTCGCTCCCCGAAGAAGCGGCGGATGGTGGCGATCGCGACCGATCGCGCCACGAGGGCCTGGCCCACCTGGCGAGCCACGAGCCGCTCGGTCTCGCTCGCCGCGGGCGCATCGAGATCGATCGCGTCGGCGGGCGCGAGCACGGGAGGCGACGCCGGGGCGAAGCGCTCGACGAGGCGCGCGCCCAGCAGACGACCCTCTTCGACGCGCCCGGCGAGCACCACGAGGTCGCCGGGCTCGATGGCCTCGGCGCGCTCGAGCTCCACGGCGACCGAGGTGAACGCGTCGGCGAGCACGAGGTCGAGGCCGTCGGTCTCGACCACGCGTCCGGCCACCTTCGCCTCGCCACGCTGCCCGTCCAGATCGCTCGGGGAGATCGTCACCGCCGGCCCATCCCACGGCGGACCGAGGCCGCCAAGGGCCGAGCGAGTCGGTGAGCTGCTCCGAGCGCGCGACGGACCTCTCCACGGCAGGGCGGCAAAGCGACCAAGCGGCCCTTGACACGCGACTGACCAGATACCATGAATGGGTCATTCGGTCGGCGGAGAGCGCCGGCGGTCCCCATGGAACAGGCGAAGAAGGAGTGCATCCTCACGGCGGCCGCCAAGGCCTTCGCGAAGCTCGGCTTCAAGAAGGCGTCGGTCGAGGAGATCGCCAAGGAGGCGGGCGTCGCCAAGGGGACCATCTACCTCGCCTGCGAGAGCAAGGAGGACCTCTTCTACCAAGCCGTGCACCGCGAGGTGCGGAGCTGGCTCGGCCAGATGTCCAAGCTCATCGATCCGCGCGTCGGCGCCGACGAGCTGCTCAAGCTCGTCGCCGAGCTCGGCGTCGTCTACCTCGAGGAGCACCCGCTCGTCCGCGATCTCTTCTTCGGCATCTACCACGGCCTGCTGCCGGGCTGGGCGCACCGGCTCGACGAGCTGCGCGCCCTCGGCGCCGCGAACGGCGCCGAGATCCTCCGGCTCGGGGTGCGGCAGGGCCGCTTCCGCGCCGATCTCGACGTGGAGCAGACGGCGGCCATCCTCCAGGACATCCAGCTCGCGACGATGATGTGGCACGTGCGGGAGAACCGGCCGGGCCAACCGGCGGCCTGGGGGGCCGACGGGTGGCGCGAAGGTCTACGACACCCGAGGCCGAAGGCCGAGGCAGGAGAGAATGTGACCGCGAGCGGCGGGCCGGCCGCGCAGCGCGAGCGCCTGCAGCGGCGCGCGCGCGCCGCGCTCGATCTCGTCCTTCACGGGCTGCGCACGCGCGAGCCCGCGCCCGCCTCCGCGTGATCCCACGCGGGCTTCGGCCATGCCCTGGCCTCCTGCTCTGCCTTCCTCTGCGCCATCGAATGACCAGAAAACCGATTCAGTCACCAGGCCATCTTCCAAGGAGCCCCATGAACCTCCAGCAGCGCCTCAACCGTCGTTTCCTCACCGCCCTCGTGTCCACGCCCGCGGGGCGGGCGCACATCCTCAGCCAGGCCGCCGAGGCCGAGAGCAACGGCGAGAGCCAAGTCTTCGATCGCATCCTCGCCAGGATCGACGATCCGGAGCTCGCCCGCCTGGTGAGGCGCCACGCCGATGACGAGGTCCGGCACGCGGCGATGTTCCGGGCGTGCGTGGAGCGCACCGGCGTCACGCCGCCGCCGGTCCCGCCCGAGCTCCGGATGGTCGACCGCCTCGGCGCGGCGCTCGGGAACCCTTTCGACGCCGGCGTCCGCGACCGAAGAGACGTGATGAACGCCTACCTGCTGCTCCAGGTGATCGAGGAGCGGGCGGTCACCCAGTTCGGGATCATGGAGCCGGTGTTCCGCGCCGTGGATCCCGAGAGCGCCGACGTCTTCCGCGCCGTCGCCGCCGACGAGGAGCGCCACCTCCGGTACTGCCAGGCCATCGCGCGGCGCTACGCGCCCGACCCGCTCACCCAGGCCGAGACGCTCGGGCGCTACCGCGCCGTCGAGGCCAAGGTCTACGCCGACGTCACGGGCGACAACCTCGCATACACGATCGCGCGCGGCCTCTTGCCCGTGGGCGCGCTCGAACGCACGGGCTGGCTCGCGCTCGGGGCGCTCGGCCGGCTGGCGGGGCGCGACCAGCGGACCGCGTTCTGGGGGCAGCCGCCGGCCGGCCCCGGGCGCGCGCGCGAGGTGCACGCCACGGCGATGGCGGCGTAGGATGCGCCGCCGATCGGAAGGCACGACGCTTCGGCCCTCGCCGAGGCAGGAGAAGAGCGATCCATGCACGTCGCAGTGACCGGCGCGTCCGCCGGAATCGGGGAGGCGCTGGTGCGCGAGTACGCGCGCATCGGGGCGGCGGTGACGCTGGTGGCGCGCCGCAAGGAGCGCCTCGACCAGATCGCGAAGGAGGTCGGCGGCAAGACCCACGTGGTCGGCGCGGATCTGTCGGACCCGTCGCGCGCCTGCGACTGGCTCGCGCTCGCCGAGGAGGCGCTCGGGCCCATCGACGTGCTCGTCAACAACGCCGGCGTGCAGAACATCGAGCCCACCGACATCGCGAACGTGGAGAAGGGCGAGGAGCTCTTGCGCCTCAACGTCTTCACGCCGCTGCGCCTCACGCGCGCCGTGCTGCCCGGGATGATCGAGCGGCGGCGCGGCGCCATCGTCGACATCGCCTCGATGGCCGGGCTCACGCCGATGCCGGGGATGTTCTATTACAACGCGGCCAAGGGCGGCCTCGGCAACGCATCCGAGGGGTTGCGCGGCGAGCTCCGCGGCACCGGCGTCCACGTGCTCACCGTCTACCCGGGCCCGGTCGACACCGCGATGGGCCAGGCGGGCTATACGAAGTACGAGCCGACGCTGGCTGCGCGCCTCTCGCCGGTGGGCACGACCGACGAGCTCGCGCGCATGATCCGCCGCGCCGTCGAGCGGAGGCGCCCGCGCATCATCTACCCGCGCACGTACGGGATCGTGCGCTGGTTCCCCTACCTCGCGCGCTGGTTCACGGCCCGGTTCTCGCCGCCGCTCCGGCGCGAGCTGCCCCCCGCGACCGGCACGTCGTCCCCGTCGTAGCGGCGCGCCGCGCGCGCCGGTCAGTTGCCGCCGGTGCCGCCCTGGCCTCCGGCGCCGCCCGCGCCGCCGGTGCCGCCCGCGCCGCCGCTTCCGCCC
>CAYJPW010000223.1:0-15217 GCA_964372055.1 uncultured Polyangiaceae bacterium | reverse complement strand
CCCCCCCCCCCCCCGCCCCCCCCCCCGCCCCCCGCCCCGCCGCGCCGGGGGGGGCGCCCCCCCCCCCCCCCCCCCCCCCCTCGCGACTGAGCGCGCGCGCCGCCGTCGGCGCATCACTGCTCGCCTCAGCGATCGATGCGCTCGAGGTGCCCGTCGGCGTGCTTGGCGAACCGCCCCTCGTCGCGTCCGTGGACGGGGTCGTCGACCGGCCAGGGCCACCCGCCGAAGCGCGTCCGCTGGTAGTCGGCGATGGCGCGCTGGATCTCGGCGCGGCTGTTCATCACGAACGGGCCGTACTGCGCGACGGGCTCGCCGATGGGGCGGCCCTGGAGCAGCAGCGCCTCGCACTCCCCGTCGCCGGCGACGAGCCGCGCGGCTGCGTCGCCGCGCAGGGCGAGGCCGGCGTGGGCCCGCTGCACGTGATCGCCGATTGCGAGCGACGGGCCGGCGAAGAAGTAGAGCGTGCGCGCCGCGGTCGCGTGCGATGCCGGGGGGAGCGTCCACGAGGCGCCGGCCTCCATCCGGATGCACCAGATGGCGACATCGGTGTCCGGGCGCGAGGCCCACGAGCGCGGCGGCGGAGGCGGCGGCCGCTTGCCGTCGAGCGTGCCCGCGACGACGGTGACCTCGGTCGTCTTGCCGGCGCCGTCGACGAAGGCGGCGCGCGGGATGTCCTTGTCCCAGAGCATCGCGAAGTGAGGCTCGACGAGCTTGTCCTCGCTCGGGAGGTTCAGCCAGATCTGGAAGAGCTCGACGGGGTTGGGCTGGCTCTTCTCGAGGAGCGGGAACATCTCGGAGTGGACGATCCCTCCGCCCGCGGTCAGCCACTGGACGTCGCCGCGCCCGAAGCGCGCCGCGGCGCCGAGCGAGTCGGAGTGATCGATGTAGCCGCGGCGCGCGATCGTGACCGTCTCGAACCCGCGGTGAGGGTGCTGCGGGAACCCGGGTACGACGCGGCCGTGGTACATCCTCCAGCCGTCCTTGCCCTCGAAGTCCTGCCCGAGGTCGCGACCGGCGAGCGAGGCCGCCGGCCCCATGCGCTCGTTGCCCGCGGGGTAGGCGTCGTCGTGGTGGACGCAGAACAGGAACGGGTCCGCCGTCTCCCACGGGAAGCCGAGCGGGCGGGTGCCGAGGACGAGGCGGCTCATCGGGCGAATCTAACGCACGCGCGCAGACCGTCGAGGGGCGCGCCTTCGCGTCGCGAGCTCACGGCAGGGGCGAGAGGCCGATGATCATCTTGTGCAGGTGCAGCGACGCCGCCCAGAGGAGCAGGCCCCCGAGCAGCCTGTAGACCCCGATCTCGCCGAGCTCGAGGTGGTTCTTGCCCGCGGCGATGGCGGCGAAGGGCACGGCCGACGTCTTCGCCGCGACGTCCCTCCACTCGTCGGGGAACGCCGCGGCGCGCCGCGCGTCGATGTGCAGCATGCCGGCGACCGAGAGCAGGGCGAAGCTGCCGAACAGGACGAGCGAGCGGAGGTCGCCGTTCACGACGAGGTGCGAGAGGCTCCAGAGCAGGAAGGCCCACAGCATCGGGTGCCGGGTGATGCGCACGATGCCCACCGTGCTCGTGGTCGGAGGCGCGCCCGGCTTGCCCGCCATCGTCGGGCTCTTCGTCGTCACCGAGCAGACGAGGAGCACGAACGCGATCGGCACGAGCAGGTTCGGGAGCAGGCGCAGCGCGCGGGGGACGTGCCAGAGCGCGACGTAGGGCGCCTGCCGGAACCCGACGATGATCCCGATGAACGAGGCGAGCGCGACGAGCGAGTAGATGCCCTGGAACGCGCCTTCCCCCACGGAGCGAATGACGCGCCGGCGCACCGGCAGGGACGAGAGCCCGAGGTGGAGACCCACGAACGCGAGCGCCGAGGCCGCGAGGAGCCCGACCGAGCGCGGCGCGGCGGGCTCGGCGTCGCCGCGGAGCTCGGCGATGGCGTCGACGAGCGGCGCCAGATCGGCGTCCGCGAGGGCGAACGCCGGCATCGAGCCGGGGTCGTAGCCGACGACGACGTCGGCGTCCGGAGAGCGGATCGACTGCGCCAGGTAGGCGTGATCGGCGGTGACCGTCGCGGGGGCGGCGCCCCGCTGGACGGTGCGGCTCGCGCCGAAGAGGCCGCGGAAGGTGGGGCCGCGCTTGGGCGAGCCGTCGAGCGAGTGGCAGGCGACGCAGCCGCGCTGCTCGAGCGGCGACTCGGCGCGCGCCGACGTGGTCAGGAGAAGGAGCACGACGAGGGCGGCGATGGCGGCTGCGAGGCGCACGACCGGCAGGGTAGCCCATCGCGAACGGAGCGCTTCAGGCGTCGTTCCCGGCGGGGACGATGCGGCGGGCGGGCGCGGCGCGGCCGAGGGCGTAGCCCGAGGGCGTCGTCACCACGCGCGCCGGATTCGCGGGGTCGTCCTCGATGAGGCGGCGCAGGGTGCGGACGGCAGTGTGGAGCCGGCCGTCGTCGCGGAGCGGGTGGTAGTCGCGCTGCTGCCACGCTCCGAGCACGATGGCCTCCTTGTCGGCGGCGCCGCCGGCGTCGGCGAGGACGGTGAGGATGCGCCAGAGGAGCGCGCGATCGGCGAGCGAGCAGCTCCGGCCCGGGAGCCACACGGTGCTCGAGCGCTCGTCGAGGTACCACGCCGCACGAGGCGCGCCGGCGCTCGCGTCGAGGGCGCTCGCGCGCGCGACCGACTCGACGCGAAGCCTGGTCCGCCGCCGCGCGGCGCCGACGAGCGCGGCGTCGAGCGCATCGAGCGCGGCGTCGTCCCCGAGCAGCGCGCGCGCCTGGCGCGCCGACGCCCCGAGGCCGGCGCGCTCGGCGAGGGCCTGCAGCCGCGCCGGATCGAACCGCGACGGCCCGGCGACGAGCGAGAGGAGCTCGGCCTGGGCGACGAGCGGCGGCATGACCCGCTCGCGCGCGATCTCGTCGAGCCGCCGGGCCGAGGCGAGGAGCTCCGCCTCGGGGGCCTCCGACACGGCGCACGCCGCGGTCTCGGTCGCGCGCGCGAGCGCCTCGAGCACGCCGTAGCCCTGGCGTGCGGCGAGGTCGGCCGCCTCGGCGGCGAGGCGCGCGGCGCCGGTCGCCCGCGCGCCGGCGAGCGCGACCTCGGCGCGCGCGAGGAGCGCGAGGATCCGGACCTCCGGCACCTCGGAACGGACCTCCACGGGATCGGGCTCCACGGCGCCATGGCGTGCGTGGTGGATGGCCTCCCAGAGGAGGAGCTGATCGCCCTGCGGGTGCTCGCCCGCGCCGAGGCCGGAGGGCGGAGCGGCGGGCGGCTCGCCGAGGGCGAGCGCGAGCCGGTGGCGCAGCGCCGCGCTGGCAGCGACGAGGTCGTCGCGCGAGGTGCGTGCGGCCGCGTCGCGGACGCGATCGACCTCGCCCGCGAGCCCCTCGAGCTCGCCGGAGGCGAGGCGGAGCTGGACGCGCTGGATCCCGACGAACGCGACGTACGCCGGCGAGCGCCGCGCGAGCGGCTCGAGCTTCTCGAGCAGCGCCGCCGCGCGAGGGAGGGCGCCGCGATCGTAGGCGAGCCCGGCGTGCAGGAACAGGTAGCGCGCCGAGGCGAGGCCATGGAGGCGCACCGCGCCGACGGCCGCCGTGAGCCGCTCGGCGGCGCGCTCGGCGAGGTGGAGCTCGCCGAGCTGGTAGAGCACCCAGGCCACGGCGTGGTGAAGCGAGCCGTCGCCGAGCTCGGGCCGTTCGGCGATCGCCGCCTCGACCGCGCGGACGCGCAGGAGCGCCTCGGGGCGGCGCTCGGCGCTCACCAGGGAGGCGGCGATGTCCACGTCGCGCTGCGCGGCCTGACGCGGCGTCGTGGGCACCTGCGCCTCGAAGAGGGCGAGCGCGCGCTCGACGTCGCCGCGATCGAGCGCGGCGCGCGCGATGGTGCGCCGCACGTCGAACGCGAGCGCGGCGTCGTCGATCTCCACCGCCGCAGCGAGCGCGGCTTCGCCGGCGACGGAGGCATCCTCGTAGCGACCTTGCTGGAAGAGCGAGAGCGCCCACCGGGCGCGATCCGCCGCGCTCGGGAAGGCGGGCAGCGGCACGCCGCGGAGCGTGGGCGGACCGCCGATCTCGGTCGCGCAGCGCAGGCGCCACGACGCCAGCTCCGGGGCCGTGGCGCGCTCGAGCACGCGCCAGAGGCTGAGCACGTGCGCGGTGTCGAGCAGCGCCGCCCCGCGCTCGTCGAGCGCGCGCGCCGCCTCCTCCGCTTCGCCTTCGGCGATGAGCAGGCGCAGGCCCTCGAGCCACACCGCCTCCTCGGGCGCGTCGGCGAGCGCGTGCGCCGCGCGGTGCGCCCGGTCCCGCCGCGCCGACGCGTCCATGCGCGTGGACACGAGCGCGCGCGCGACGTCGTGGAGCCGCAGCCCCTGCGGCTGCCGCTCGACGAGGCCGCGCCGCTCGAGCGCGTCGAGCGTCTCCTGCGAGGGCAGAGCCGTGAACCGGGAGAGCGCCTGCTCGGTGAGCTCGCCGTCGACGAGCGACAAGTCCAGGAGCAACGAGACCGCCTCCGCCGGCAGCCCATCGAACGGATCGCCCGCGCCCGGCTCGAGCCCGGGCTGCGCCCCGGCGAGCAGCTGCTTCAGGCGCCAGGGCGAGCCCGCGGCGGCGCCGACGACGCGATCGTCGACCACCGCGCCTCCGTCCCACCCCGCCGCGAGCGCGAGGAGGTCCTCGGAGGCCATCGCCTTGAGCGCGATCGCCTGCCCGGCGGCCTCCCCCGGCGCCGGGTTGGTGCGGCTGATCGCGATCCAGCGCCCCCGGCGCGCGTAACGCGCGAGCAGCTCGAGCACGTGGCCGGCGCGGGCGGGATCGGCGTGGTGGAGATCGTCGAGCACCACCCAGAACGGCGCGGCGTCGCGGCCGCCCTTCGCCGAGCCGGCGCCCTCGACGAGATCGATCGCGGTCGCCACCAGCGCCTCGCGATCGCCGAGGAGCGCGCGCCAGTCGACGCCGGTGATGCCCCCGACCTCGGCGACCGCGCGCGCGACCTCGAGCAGGGCGTGATCGACCGACTCGTCCGGGGTGAGCCGGACCACGAGCGTTCGCGGCACCTCGGCGGGAAAGCGCGTGTGGAGGACGTGGAAGGTGAGCGCGCTCTTGCCGAGGCCGCCGAAGCCGACCACGCACGTCAGCGGCGCGCGCCGGATCGCCGCCTCGAGCGCGTCGGCCTCGCGCCGCCGCCCGACGAACACCGGCGGCGGGTTCGGCAGGCGCAGGCGCAGCGGCAGGCGCTCGGCCCCGCGAGGGCCGCGAGGACGCGGACGCGACACGGTGCACAACTACCCGGAACGGCGACGCTTTGCCACCTCAGCGGAGATCAGCGACGGATCGGCGCGGCGCTGGCGCGGCGCCCGTCCAAGGCCTGACGGATCGCGACCACGCGCCGCACGGAGCGGCCGCTCGCGGATCCGAGGAGGCATCGATGAACCATCTCTTCCGCGCGCTCGCCACCCTTGCGGTCCTCTCGCTGTCTCTCGTCGCCTGCTCGGGCGACGACACCGGAGGGGGCAGCGGCGGCGGCTCCGGCACCGACAGCGGCGGCACGACCAGCGGCGGCACCACCAGCTCGACGACCGGCAGCGCCTGCGAAGCTTCGTGCAGCACGCCCGACGCTTGCCCGAACATCGTGTGCAACTGCAACGACGGCACGCCGATCAACACGAGCTACTGCAACAACGGCTGCTGCGCGAGCGAAGCGGCGACGTGCCCGGGCGCCTGCTCGGACAACGGCGGCTGGGGCTGAAACTTCTCGCCCGACCACAACGCCCGCAACAATTCCGTCACGCACGACGTCGCCCGTCCTTTTCGGACGGAAACGTGATACGCGCAGAGCGCCGACCCGCGTGACGGGTCGCTTCTGCCATGGTCTCGCGTACGGGGCCATCCCCCCGTACCCAGGACGAGACACATGGACATTCTCACGCGCTTGGACGCGTCGTCGAACTACTCCACCACGAAGCTGCAGCTCATCCTCGGGGCGTGGGTCCTGAGCACGGTCGTGGAAGGCAAGGAGAAGATCTCCGTCGAGAACGGCGACGTCTCCGAGGACGACTACACCAAGCAGTCGATCTACTCCCTCCTCTACTCGCTCTACCGCTCGATGGGCGTCGTGCGCAGCGAGACGGGCGAGCCGTACGAGCTCACCTTCAACACCTGGGGCTACGACTGGCCGGCCGCTTGGGGCGACAAGCCCGTCAAGTCGACCGATCCCCAGCGCTTCGGGAAGAACGCGTACACGGGGCTCTTCGAGTTCGCCCAGGTGAAGGACTACGTCGCGGCGCGCGATGGCCGCGTGCACGTGGTCGAGATGGGCTGCGGCACCGGCGCCGGCGCGCACCACGTCTGCGAGCACGTGCTCCCCAAGTGCACCTACGAGGCGTTCGACATGCAGCGCGCCGCCATCGAGACCTGCAAGCGCAAGTTCGTGCCGCGCCTCGGCGGTCGCCTCGTGGCCACGCGCGCCGACTGCACGCAGCTCGCCGTGAAGGACCAGGCGGCCGACATCGTCGCCGTCTGCGAGACGCACGTGACCGAGCACGCCGGCCAGGCGACCGACGAGGACCAGCGCTTCTTCCGCACCGCCCACCGCGTCCTCAAGCCCGGCGGCTTCCTCGTCTGGGGCAACGCCATCCCCGACAGCACCTGGAAGCCCTGCTTCGACTACCTCGCGTCGATCGGCATGAAGCAGGTCGAGGTCCGCGACGTCACCAAGGAGGCCGTGGTCGCGCGCGACGAGGACAAAGCCCGCGTGCACGCGTACGTGAACGAGTGCCTCGACCGGTTCCTCGGGTTCCGGATCCCGGTCCTCGGGTGGAAGAAGCGCCGCGAGGCGCGGTTGGCGATGGAGAACTTCTACCGGAACCCGGGCACGAACCTCTACGACACGATGAAGAACGGGACCGACTCGTACAAGGTCGTCCTCTTCCAGAAGGTCGCGAACGGGGCCAACGGCTCGAACGGCACGAACGGCGCGCACTGATCGCGGCGCCGGCTCGCGTCGATCGCGGCGTTGGCGCGGGCCGGAGCTCGACGGCGGGCCGGGTCGCGCACCGGCGCTCGCCGGACTACGCTCCGGCCATGAGCCACCCCCAGCCAGGCATCCTCGCCCCCGTACCATCCTCGGCGCGGTTCCTCGTGCTCGGGCTCGCGCCCGGCGCCGATCCGCGCGCGGCCCTCAGCCGCGTCGGAGCGGCGCGCTTCGACGCGGGCACGGTGATCGGCTTGGGCGAGCCGCTGGTGCGCGCCCTCGGGCGCGCCGTCCCGGGCCTGCGCGCGTTCCCGGGTCTGAGCGGGCCCGGCTGTGCGTTCCCGTCCACCCAGGGCGCGCTCTGGGCCGTCGTCGGCGGCGATGATCCCGGCGCGCTCTTGCACCGCGCCCGAGCGCTCGTCGAGCTCTGCGGCGACGCGTTCCGGCTCGACGAGGAGGTGCACGCGTTCGCGTACGCCGGCGGCCGCGATCTCACCGGGTACGAGGACGGGACCGAGAACCCCAAGGGCGAAGCCGCGGCGGCCGCGGCGATCGTCTCCGGGTCCGGCGAGGGGCTCGACGGCTCGAGCTTCGTCGCGGTCCAGCGCTGGGTGCACGACCTCGCGCGCTTCGAGCGGATGGCACCCGACGCGCGCGATCACCTCATCGGGCGGCGCCGCGAGGACAACGAGGAGATCGACGACGCGCCGCCGTACGCGCACGTGAAGCGCTCCGCCCAGGAGAGCTTCGATCCGCCGGCCTTCATGCTGCGCCGCTCCATGCCCTGGGGCGGCGCCGCCGAGCACGGCCTCTTCTTCGTCGCCTACGGCGCGACGCTCGATCCGTTCGAGCGCGTGCTCGGCCGCATGGCCGGCCTCGAGGACGGCATCGTCGACGGCCTGCTCCGGTTCTCGCGCGCGCTCTCGGGCGGGTACTACTGGTGCCCGCCGCTCCGCGACGGCGCGCTCGATCTCCGCGCGCTCCCCGCGTAGCCGGCGGCACCCCCGGTGCGCGTCGGCGGCGGCTCCTCGCGCCCGGCGCCGGCGCGGTGTAGAGCCGGCGGATGGAGATCAACGGCATCGCTCACATCCAGCTCACCGTCGGCGACTTCGAGGCGTGCCAGCCGTTCTACGAGAAGCTCCTCGTCTTCCTCGGCCTGACGCCGGTGATGCGCTTCGACGGCTTCTTCTACTGCGTCGGCGCCCGCACCGGCGTCGCCATCTCGCGCGCCGACGAAGAGCACCGCGGCGAGCGCTTCGTGCAGCGGCGGGTCGGCCTGCACCACGTCTGCTTCCGCGCCCGCGAGCGCGCCGACGTCGACGCGGTGCACGCGTTCCTCTGCGAGCTCGGCGCGAAGATCGTGCACCCGCCGGAGGAGGGAGGCTGGGCGCCGGGCTACTACTCGGTGCTCTTCGAAGACCCCGACGGCATCCGCCTCGAGGTGAACCACGTCCCCGGCAAGGGGCTGCTCGCCGCGGCGCCTGCTCCCTAGCGACGCGTCCGAGGTGTCGCGCCGAGCGCCCGCGCGCTCAGGCCGGCGCGGAGAGCACGGCCTCGGCGCCGGCCTCGGCGGCGCGCGCCTCGTCGGCGGAGCGGCCGAGGCCGAGCGCGACCGCGCGGACGGCGCGGAGCAAGTGGGCGGGCTGGGTCGCCGAGTAGCCCATGTGGCCGACGCGGAAGTATCTCGCCTTGTTCTCGGGATCGAGGCCGCCGGCGACGATGACGCCCTGCGCGGCGATGCGCCCGAGCGCGGACGCGTCGACGCCGGCGGGATAGTAGAGGGCGCTCAGCGTGTGCGCGGCGATCTCGGCCTGCGCCGGCACGAGCGCGAGCCCGAGCGAGCTCCACGCGGCGCGCATCGCCCGGGCCGCCCGGGCGTGGAGGGCGAAGCGGGCGTCCATCGCCTCGCCGGCCGACGCGCCCCCGGCGAGGATCTCGCCGAGCCCGACCGCGAGCGCCGCGACCAGCGCCGTCGCCGGCGTCGCGAAGTAGCTCGGCTGGCCGGCCTCGTACGCGCGCATGATCGGGAGCCACTGCTCCACGTCGATCGAGAGCGGCGGGACGACGGCGAGACGAGCGCGCGCTTCGAGGGCCCGCTCGCTCAGCACGAGCAGCGCCAGGCCCGGAGGAAGCCCGATCGCCTTCTGCGAGGCCGTCAGGTAGACGTCGGCGCCCCACGCCTCCATCTCGAAGCGCTCGGCGGCGGTCGCGCAGACGCCGTCGACGATCGAGAGCGCGCGCTGCGCGCGCGCGGCCTTGCAGAGCGCCTCGGCGTCCACGCGCACGCCCGTCGAGGTGTCGACGTGCGTCGCGAACAGCGCCTTGAAGGGGCGCCCGGACTCGTCGCCGCGGGCGAGCGCCGCGGTGACCTCCTCCGCGGCCGGCGCGTCGCCGAACGGAGCGCGGACGACCTCGACCTCCACCGACCGGCGCCGCAGCATCTCGGCCATCCGCGCCGAGAAGAAGCCGGTGTGCACCACGAGCGCGCGGTCGCCCGGCTGCGTGGTGTTGGCGACGGCGATCTCCATCGCCAGCGTTCCGCTCCCCGACACGACGAGCGGCTGGCTCGACGGCGCCGCGAGCCACACGTCGCGCATCCGGCGGAGCGCCACGCCGAAGGCCTCGATGAACGCCGGCGAGACGTGGCTCGGAGGCGGGCCTCCGGCGGCGCGCAGCACCGCCTCCGAGACCTCGATCGGGCCGGGGATCATCAGCAGAGGGCGGTCGGCCATGGCGCTGGCGACGATACCACTTTCCGATCGCCGGCTCCGCCCTCCCCGCGCGCGACGGTCGGCGACGCGGCGGGAGCGGTCCGCCGGTGACGCCGGTCGCGACGCGCGTTCGCCGGCGCGCGTCGGTCGGAGGCGATCGCCGCGGCGCTACTGGCAGCGCGCCGCCCAGCCGACGGCGTTCGTCACCAGCTTCTGCACGTTCGTGTTGCTCCAGCCGTTCGGCGCGTAGTTGCCGGCGTGGGCGATGTGGACGACGCGGCCGACGGGCGTGTCGCGGATGGCGACACCGTCGATCGCCTGCGGGCTGCCGGCGATGCGGGTCACGCCGGGGGCCACCTTGGTGACGCCGACGTTCGAGGTCGACGCGAAGGTGAAGCTCGGCGGCAGGCCCGTCCAAATCGGGTGCTGCGCGAACGGCGGGTCGACCGTGTAGGTGACCTGGCCGCTGTAGGCGACCGTGCGCTGGAGCAACACCAGCGGCTTCACCGTCTGCCAGCGGTTGGAGGCGACGTGGAACGCCGCCCACTCGGTGAGGACGACGCCGCCGCCGGCGACGTTGGCGAAGTCGAGGAGCGCCTGCTGGCCGGCGACGGGCATGTCGGTCGAGAACGACGCGCCGGGCCCGCCGCTGAGCACCACGACGGCGCCGAAGGCGGCGAGCGGCGGGTTGGTCCCGTTGTACTGGTACGAGGGGACGGCGCTGACGGTGACGGTGTAGCCCGCGGCGGTGATGGCGTTCGCGATCGTCATCGAGCCGCTGTTGCTGTCGTCCTTGAGCAACAGCACCGTCGTCAGGCAGACGCACGCCGCGTTGTTGCAGGTGCCGGAGCTGCATTTGACGCCGCAGCCGCCGCAGTTGTTGGGATCGGAGAGGGTGTCGAACTCGCAGCCGTCGGCCGCGCTGTTGTTGCAGTCCGAGAAGCCCGGGTCGCAGGTGTCGAGCGTGCAGGCGCTCGCCTCGCACGAGGCGGTGCCGTTGGGCGGATCGACGCAGACGTTGCCGCAGGTGCCGCAGTTGGCCACGTCGGTCGTCGTGTCCGACTCGCAGCCGTCGGCCGGGTTCATGTTGCAGTCGGCGTGGTCGGGCGCGCACGCGGCGATGCCGCACGTCGACGCGATGCAGGCCTTCTGGCCGAAGGCGACCGCCGGGCAGACGGTGGCGCAGGAGCCGCAGTGGCTCGCGTCGTTGGTGAGGTTGGTCTCGCAGCCGTCGGCGGCGCCGCCGGAGCAGTCGTCGAACCCGGGATCGCAGGCGCCGATGCCGCAGGCGAACCCGGCGCACGCGGGCGTGCCGTTGGCGACGGCCGGGCACGCGACCTGACAGCCGCCGCAGTTCTGCACGTCGGACGAGAGGTCGACCTCGCAGCCGTTCGCCACCTGGCCGTCGCAGTCGGCGTAGCCGGCCTCGCAGCCGCCGATGGCGCACGCGCTGCCCACGCACTCGGGGTACGCGTGGGGGAGCGCGCCGCAGGGCGTGTCGCACGCGCCGCAGTGGTTCACGTCGGTCGCGAGCAACGTCTCGCAGCCGTCGAAGGTGGAGGCGTCGCAGTCGGCGTAGCCGGCGTCGCAGAGGCCGATCGCGCAGGCCGCGTCGACGCAAGCCGAGGTCGCGTTGGGCAGGCCGGGGCAGGCATACCCGCAGGTGCCGCAGTTCTGCGCGTCCTGGGTGAGGTCGATCTCGCAGCCGTTGCCGAGCGACTGGTCGCAGTCGCCGAACCCGACGAGGCACCCTCCGAACGCGCACATGCCGGCGAGGCAATCGGCGTCGGCGTTCGGCGGCGGGGTGCACGCGGCGTCGCACGCCGAGCAGTTCGCCGGATCGGTGCCCAGGTCGACCTCGCAGCCGTCGGCGAGCATGCCGTTGCAGTCGGCGAAGCCGGGCGCGCACATGGCGATGCCGCAGACCGCGGCCTCGCACTCGGGCACGGCGTTGGCGAAGAGGCAGATCGTGTCGCAGTCGCCGCAGTGCGCCGGATCCGAGGCCAGGTCGACCTCGCAGCCGTCGTCCGAGAGGCCGTTGCAGCTCGCGAACCCGAGGTTGCAGGCGAACGAGCACTCGCCGTCGACGCAGGCGCCGAGGCCGTTGTGCACGTCGTCGCATGCGTTGCCGCAGTCGCCGCAGTGGTCGGCGTTCGTCAGCGGATCGGCGCAGAGGCCGTCGCAGCAGAGCTCGTCGGCGCCGCAACCCTCGTCGCAGGTGACGGGGCCGCCGCCGCCGCCCTCGCCGGACCCGCCGGCGCCGCCCTGCCCCGCGGTGTCGCAGGTGAAGCAGTAGGCGTCGGTCGTGCAGGCCGCGGCCGAAACGCCCGCCAGGAGGACGGTCGCCAGCGCGGCAAGCTCTTTCACTCGGCTCATCGATGGGCCCTTTCGATTTCCCTTTGGACCGCGCTGCCCCGCCACGGCGGGAGCAGCGCGCCTGATCACGGCTGGCTCCGCCGCGAAGCGCCGCGCTCGTCGCGCCGGCGCCGCGCGACGACGAGCCCGAGCGCGGCACAGAGCGCCGCGAGCGCCGCGCCCGCGTTGCCGCGCTCGCCGGGCGTGTTGCAGCCGCAGCCGCCGCCGCCGGTGGGCAGGCCGTAGACCTCGTCGCTCTTCGGGGCGGAGCCCGAGGAGCTGCCGCCTCCCTGGGCGCCGGCGCCGGTCGTGCCGCCGGCCTGCCCGCCGACGCCGCCGCCGCCCGTCGCGGATCCGCCGGTGCCCATGCCGCCGCCGCCGCCCGCGCCCGAGTCGCCGCAGATGCCGTCGACGCAGACCTGCCCGTCGGGGCAGACGGTGCCGTTGCAGTTCGCCGGGACGCAGTGATCGTCGTAGCAGACGTAGCCGCTCGGGCAGGGGAACTCGCCGTTGCCGCAGGGCGCGACGCACTGCCCCCAGAGGCAGATGTCGTCGGGCGACGGGCAGGTCACCGGCGTGTCGGAGAGCCCGTTGCAGTCGTTGTCCTTGCCGTCGCAGACCTCGAGGCCGGGACCGACGGCGCCGATGCAGTCGAACTGCCCGCTATTGCAGACGAGCTGGCCGGCCTGGCACGGGGGCAGATCGAACGGCGACTGCGGCACGTCGCAGGGCTTGCCGATGTCGGGATCGTCGGGCGTGCAGCAGCCGGGCTTGTCGGTGTGCTGGCAGGTGCCGCCCGGCCCGGTGCACGCGTCGTTGGTGCAGGTGTCGCCGTCGTCGCAGTCGGGATCGACGTTGCAGCACCCGAGCGGCTTGAGATCCTGCACGGTGCAGGTGCCGGTGGGGACGTCGCACCCGTTGATGGTGCAGAGATCGTCCGGGCTCTCCTTGCAGTCGTCGTCGACCACGCAGCAGCCGGGCGTGGGCGTGTGCTGGCAGAGGTTGTTGGGAGGGCAGACGTCGACCGTGCACGCGTTGCCGTCGTCGCAGTCGGCGTTGGTCTCGCAGCAGCCGCTGATCGGTGTGGAGGAGCAGGTGCCGCCGGGGCCGGAGCACACGTCGACCGTGCAGAAGATGCCGTCGTCGCAGTTCGAGTTCGAGTTGCAGCAGCTCGGCTGCTGGACGTGGGCGCACGTGTTCACCGCGACGTCGCAGGTGTCGACGGTGCACTGGTCCTGATCGTTGCAGTCGGCGTCGCCGGCGCAGCAGTCGAAGATGGGCGCGTGCTGGCACATCCCGCCCGGGAAGGGGCAGACGTCGGCGGTGCAGGCGTTGCCGTCGTTGCAGTCGGCGTTGGTGACGCAGCAGCTCGGGCTCACCACGTCGCAGGCGCCGACGACCTTCACGTCGGAGAGCGCCGGGGTGACGAAGCCGGGGCCGGCGAGATCGGCGCGCACCTGGACGAGCTGCCCGGAGACGCCGGCGATCGGCTGGTTGTTGGTCACCTGCTGGTAGGGGGCGACGCCGAGCTGCGCGAGCGAGTTCGCGGCGCGGACGCTCATCGCGATCGACGTCTCGGCCGGGACGGCGCCCTGCGGCTCGGTGTTCCACTGGACCTTGCTCCAGGGGATGTTGGGCACGCCGCCGTCGAACACCGCCTCCCAGCTGCCGAGGCGGGCGTAGGGCGCTTGCCGATCGATCTGCACGCCGGTGAAGTCGCTGTAGAGGTAGGGATCGGCGTTGGGGACGCCGGGGCCGCCGAGCGGGTAGGTGCCGATGATCGCGCCGGTGTTGACGTTGACCTTGGTGACGTTGGGCGTGGGGCCGTGGTTGATGACCCAGAGGTTGCCCTGGAAGTCGACCGACATGCCGTGCGGGTTGGTGCCGCCGGCCGGGTAGGTGCCGAGGATGACGCCGGCCGGGCTGATCTTGTGGATCGTGTTCGTGTTGTAGCCGCAGGCCCAGATGTTCCCCTGGAGGTCGAGCGTGATCGCGGTGACGACGCTGCCGGTGTTGAAGTTGACGCAGGTATTGTTGGCGAAGTTCGCGCGCCACACGCCGTTGCCGGTGAAGTACCCGCCGAACCAGGCGATGTCGCCGCCGGGGTCGCCCACGACGCCGTAGGTGCCGACGAGCCCGGAGCACGCCACCGTCTGCGTCGTCAGGTTCGTGATGTGGGTGCGGCGGATGAGGTTGCCCGAGCTGCTCGAGATGAAGAGGTAGTCCTTGCCGGTCGCGAGCGAGTACGGGTTGCCGCCCACGGTCAGGGTCGCCTCGAGGGCGACGGGCTCGTTGGGGTTGTAGCGGTAGACCTTGCCGTCGTTGTGCGTCGAGACCCAGATCTTGCCGCGCTTGTCGACCGCGACGCCGCGCGGGTAGATGTTCACCGGACCGATCGGGATCGTGGTGAGGATGCACTCGTCGTTCTGGCCGAAGTACTCGCCCGCGCCGGCGACCACGCTGATCTGCCCGTCGTTGTTGGCGTCGAACGAGGTGTCGATGATGCCGTTGTTGTTGCGGTCGATGCAGTGGGCGAGGTCGCCCGAGAACTTCGAGAGCGTGCCCTGCTTGCCGAAGGCGCGGTTCACGATCCAGACGTCGCCATTGGCGTCGACGGCGACGCGGCCGGGGCAGTTGCCGGTCGAGGAGAAGTTGCAGTACTCGTTCGGAGGCGGCGCGCCCGTCGGCTGGCCGTTGATGAACTGGAGCGACGAGTCGAAGCGGCTGGTCTGCTTGCCGGTCAGCGAGTCGAGGCGGACCACCCAGCCATAGAGGTAGTTCGTCGCCCAGACGAGGTGCGTCTTCGACACGGCCGTCGGGCCGAGGACGATCTGGTTGTTCGGGTTGGTGTCGACCGCGTTGTTGAACGAGCCCGCGTCGAAGTCGGCGTTGATGGTGAACGTCTTCGTCTGGGCCGCGGCCGGGCCGGCGGCGAGCAGCGCCGCGAGCGACGCGGAAGCGAGCAAAGGCGTGCGCGAAAGACAAGTCATGGCGCCTCGAGTCGGCCGCGCGCCGTCCAGCCGGGCGCCCGCCGCTTGGCGCTAGCTTCGGCCGCGGCCGCGCGGGGGTCAAGCACCGACCGGCCGCCGCTTTCCAGAGCGGTTTCAGTCGCGAGGGGGGGGGGGGGGGGGGGGCCCCCCCCCCCCGCCGCCCCCCCCCCGGGGGGGGGGGGGGGGGGGGGGGGGGGGGGGGGG
>CAYJPW010000222.1:0-15234 GCA_964372055.1 uncultured Polyangiaceae bacterium | reverse complement strand
GGCAATTGCCGGCCGGCTTTCGCCGGCCGGACACCCGCCCTCCGCTTCGCTTCGGGCGGGTCAATTGGTCCGACGTCGGACGCGCGCGGCATCAGCCCTCGAAGCGCGAGAGCACGAGCGTGGCGTTCGTGCCGCCGAAGCCGAACGAGTTGGAGATCACGTGCTTGAGCCGGCGCTCGCGGGCGACGAGCGGCACGAAATCGAGCGGGCACTCGGGGTCCTGATCCTCGAGGTTCGCGGTGGGCGGCACCTTGCCCTCGTGGATCGCGAGCGCGCAGAGCGCCGCCTCGACGCCGCCGGCGCCCCCGAGCAGGTGGCCCATCACCGACTTCGTCGAGCTCACCCAGAGCTTCTTCGAGAGCGCGTGGTCGCCGAAGATCTTGACCAGCGCGCGCGCCTCCTCGATGTCGCCCTGCGGCGTCGAGGTCCCGTGCGCGTTCACGTAGTCGATGTCGGCGGGATCGAGGTTGGCGTCGTCGAGCGCCATCCGCATCGCGCGCTGCGCGCCCTCGCCCTCGGGCGCGGGCTTGGTGAGGTGGTAGGCGTCGCACGAGGCGCCGTAGCCGGTGACCTCGGCGTAGATCTTGGCGCCGCGCTTCTTGGCGTGGGAGAGCGACTCGAGCACCACGGAGCCCGCGCCCTCGCCGCAGACGAAGCCGTCGCGGCCCTTGTCCCACGGGCGGCTGGCGCGGTGCGGCTCGCCGTTGCGGCGCGAGAGCGCGAACATCGCGCTGAACCCGCCGATGCCGAGCCCGGTGATCGTCGCCTCGGCGCCGCCGGCGAGCATCATCCCGGTGCGGCCGCGGCGGATCCACTCGAACGCCTCGCCGAGCGCGTGGGCACTCGAGGCGCAGGCGCTGGTGTTGCAGTAGCTCGGGCCCCGGAGGTTCAACGCCATCGCCACCTGGCCGGCCGCCAGGTTGGCGATGACCGTGGGGATGAAGTACGGGCTGACCTTCGACGGCCCCTTGTCGC
Source organism: uncultured Polyangiaceae bacterium (assembly GCA_964372055.1). GTDB lineage: Bacteria > Myxococcota_A > Polyangia > Polyangiales > Polyangiaceae > CAYJPW01. The sequence goes on along the minus strand of CAYJPW010000222.1, from coordinate 14,259 downwards.
GCAGCGTGATCGAGTGCTGGTAGAGGTACTCGAGCCCGCCCAGGCCGACGCCGATGAACGTGCCGCACATGTCGCGGTCCTCGTCCGAGAGGTGGCCTTCGAGGCCCGCGTCCTTCATGCACAGGTGCGACGCGGCGACCGAGAGCTGGGCGAAGCGGCCCATCTCCTTGATCTTCTTCTTCGGGATGAACTCTTCCGGGGCGAAGCGCTTCACCTCGCCCGCGAAGCGCGTGGGGAAGTCGTGCGCGTCGAAGAGGGTGATGTCGGCGATCCCGCTCTCGCCCGCGAGCACGGCGCGCCAGGTGGCGTCGGTGCCGATGCCGTTGGGAGTGACGAGCCCGATCCCGGTGATGACGACGCGTTCCATCTCGTGACCGAATTGACCCGTGGGGTCAATTTCTCCGGGGGCTTGGGGGCAGAGCCCCCATCGTGATTGAGAGCGGCCCGGCGGCGACGGCGGCGCGGGCGCTCCGCCCACGCCGGCTGCCTGCCTCCGCGCCGCCCGACATCGCTACTTCTTAGCGTGCTTCTCGATGTAGTCGATGGCGTCCTGGACCGTGCGGATCTTCTCCGTGTCCTCGTCGGGGATGTCGATCTCGAACGCTTCCTCGAAGGCGAGCACGAGCTCCACCAGGCCGAGCGAATCCGCCCCGAGATCGTCGATGAACGTCGACTCCGGCTTGACGTCCTTCTCGTCGACGTCGAGCTGCTCCTTGATGATCCGCTTCACTTCGGCCGTGATGTCGCGACCTTCCGCCATGGGTAGCTCCTCCAGGAAAAACGGAACCCCTACTAACCTCTTTTCACGGCCATTGCACCCATAATGTGCGACGGCCGTCGCTTCCGACTGGGCTTCGCGAAGCCGACGAGCGCTTCTCCGCGCGGACGCGGGTGCGAACGGGCTTACACGTACATGCCGCCGTTCACCCGCAGCGCGTGACCGGTGATGTAGCCGGCCTCGTCCGAGCAGAGGAACACGACCGCGGCGGCGACCTCGGGCGCGGTGCCCGTCCGGCCGAGCGGGATCGCCTGGAGCATCCCCTCCTTCATCTCGGGCGTGATCGACGTGGTCATGTCGGTGTCGATGAAGCCGGGGGTGATGGCGTTCACGGTCACGTTCCGTGAGGCGTACTCCTTCGCGAGCGTCTTGGTGAGGCCGAGGAGCGCCGCCTTCGACGCCGCGTAGGCCGCCTGTCCGGCGTTGCCCATCTCGCCGACGACGCTCGACATGAGCACGATCCGCCCGCGCTTGGCGCGCATCATGACCTTGACGGCGCCGCGGGCGCACGCGAGCGCGCCCTTCACGTTCACCGCGAAGATGCGATCGAGGTCCTCCTCCTTCACGCGGAGGAGCAGGCCGTCGACGGCGATGCCCGCGTTGGCGACGAGGATGTCGAGGCGCCCGAGGCGCTTGGCGATCTCGGCGATGGCGTCCTCGGCGGCCTTCATCGAGCCGACGTCGAAGCCGGCCGCCTCGGCCTTGCCGCCGCGCGAGACGATGCCGTCCACGACCCTCTTCGCCTCCTCCTCGCCGCGCACGTAGTTGACGACCACGTGGGCGCCCTGCGCCGCGAGCGCCTCGGCCGTGGCGCGGCCGATGCCGCGCGAGCCCCCCGTCACCACCGCCACCTTGCCGCTGAGGTCGAACATGAGACTCCCCTACGGGCCGAAGCCCTTAGCTTTCGCCCTGGAAGAACGCCGGCACCCGCTCGATCGCGGCGAGGTCGGCGACGCCGAGCACCTTGATGGATTTCGCGATGCGCTTGACGAGGCCGGCGAGCACCTTGCCCGGCCCGATCTCGAGCGCGTGCGTCACGCCCTCGGCCGCCATCCGCTCGACCGAGTGCACCCACTCGACCGGGCCGTCGATCTGGCGGACGAGCCGATCGATGACGCCGGCGGGATCGGCGTTGGGCTCGCCGTCGACGTTGGCGACGACCGGGAACCCGAGCGGACGCACCGTGACCTTGGCGAGCTCGGGCGCGAGCCGCTCGGCGGCGGGGCGCATCAGCGCACAATGGAACGGCGCGCTCACCTTGAGCGGGATCGCCTTGCCGCCGCGGGCCGCGGCGCGCTCGCTCGCGCGCAGGACGGCCGCGGCGTGGCCGGCGATGACGATCTGCCCCGGCGCGTTGAAGTTCGCCGGGCTGACCACCTGCCCCTCGGCCGCCTCGGCGCAGACGGCGGCGATCGCGTCGGGCTCGAGGCCCATGATCGCGGCCATCGCCCCCTCGCCCGGCGGCACGGCCTCCTGCATCGCCGCGCCGCGGAGCCGGCAGAGCCGCACGGCGTCCTCGAGCGCGAGCGCCCCGGCGGCGCAGAGCGCGCTGTACTCGCCGAGCGAGTGGCCCGCGGCGAACGCCGGATCGGGCAGGCTCGGGTGCGCCTCGCGGAGCGCGGCGACGAGCGCGGCGCTGGTCGCGACGATCGCCGGCTGGGTGTTCGCCGTGAGCGTCAGCGCCTCGAGCGGGCCCTCGAAGCACAGCCGCGAGATGGGCTCGCCGAGCACGCGATCGGCCCGCGCGTAGACGTCGCGCGCCGCGGCCGATCGCTCGGCGAGCGACTTGCCCATCCCGACTTCCTGCGAGCCCTGCCCGGGGAACAGCCACGCGACCTTCATTGCGGAGGCGTGCGCTTAGCACAGCTCTGCCGGAGCACCGTCGGCCTTTTTGGCCCGGTCGTCGAGCCCGTCGCGCTCGAGGTCGAGCCGGCGCCGCCGTCGCCGCCGCAGACCTCGCTCTCGTCGGTCTGGCTGGCGCAGCGCGACAGGAGCGCGGCCAAGCACGGGTCGCGAAGGAGGACCGAGCGGCACGCGGCTTTCGCCGTGTCGCCGCGCGTCAGATGCGCACGATGGCGGCGCCCCACGAGATGCCGGCGCCCAGCGCGCACATCAAGACCGTCTGGCCCGGCTTGATGCGGCCGTCGCGCACCGCCTCGTCGAGGGCGATCGGGATCGAGGCGCTCGAGGTGTTGCCGTACTCCTCGATGTTGAGAACGAATTTTTCCAGCGGGAAGCCGAGGCGGTCGGAGACCTGGGTGATGATCCGCAGGTTCGCCTGGTGGGCGACGACCCAATCGAGCTCGGCGCTGGTCAGCCCGGCGGCCTTGAGCGCGATGGTCGAGGCGCTGGTGAGGTTCTTGATCGCGACCCGGAAGACCTCCTGGCCGGTCATGTGGACCTTGTTGCGCTTGCGCTCGAGCGTCGCCGGCGTGAGCGGCTCCTGCGAGCCGCCGCCCGGGATCATGAGCGCGCCGGCGAGCGAGCCGTCGGTGAAGATTCGCGTCGAGAGGATGCCCGTCCTGCCGTCCTTCGACGCGCCGAGCACCACGGCGCCGGCGCCGTCGCCGAAGAGCACGCAGGTGGTGCGGTCCTGCCAGTTGAGGATGCGCGAGAGCAGCTCGACGCCGATCACGAGGACGCAGCGGGCGGCGCCGGTGCGGATGAACTGATCGGCGATGGTGAGGCCGTAGACGAAGCCGGCGCAGGCCGCCGAGATGTCGAAGGCGGGGATCTCGTCGGCGCCGAGCTTCTGCTGCACGTGGACGGCGCACGCCGGCATGGGCGTGTCGCCGCTGATCGTCCCGACGATGATCATGTCGAGATCGGCGACGTTGAGCTGCGCCGACTCGAGGGCCGCGCGCGCCGCGGCCGTCGCCATGTCGCTCGTCACCTCGTGATCGGCGGCGATGTGGCGGCGGCGGATGCCGGTGCGCTCGGCGATCCACGCGTCGGACGTGTCGACGACCTTCTCGAGGTCGCCGTTGGAGACGACCTTCGCGGGCGTGTAGTGTCCGGTACCGAGGATGCGGCTCTTCGGGGTGACGGGGGCCGACGTCATGGCGGTTCGCTCTTAGCCCCGCCGCCGCGCGACCGCCACCCGGAGCGCGGCCCGATGGCCTACGACGAAGCGGTCGAGGGGCGGACCTTGCGGCCCTTGTAGTGCCCGCACGCCGCGCAGGCGCGGTGCGGCAGCGTGGCCTCGCCGCACTTCTCGCACGACACGAGCTGCACCGGAGTCACCTTGTCGTGCTGCGCGCGGCGCATCTTGCTCTTGCTCGAGGTGGTTTTTCGCTTGGGGACGGCCACGGCCTACTCCTTCTTCTTCCTGGGCTTCTTCTTGGGGGCCTTGGTGAGGCTGACGGGGAGCTTCGCCTTCCGCTTGGCCGCCCTGGGCAGTGTCGCCGGGGGGGCTTCGCCCGCGGTGGCCCCGAGCCTGGCGCGCAGGGCGCCGAGGGGGGCGAGGCGGGGATCCACGGAAAGCGCGCCGGCGGCCGGCTCGGCCGGTGACGACGACGCGCCGGGAGCGATACCTGGGCACGCCTCGGAGCACAAGGGGAAGTTCGGCAGCTCGAGCAGGATCGCCTCGCGCACGAACGGATCGAGGACGACCTGCTCGCCGTCGTACGTGTCGACGTCGGCCTCGTCGGCGCTGAACTCGTACTCGATGTCCTTGCGCTTGCCGCGCGAGCCGGCGGCGTCGCGATCCGAGGCGCCCCCGCCGGCCCCGCGCGCCCGCCCGTTGCCGGCGCGGGCGCCGTCGCCGTGACGGCGGCGGCCGCCCTCGTCGGCCCCGGCCTCGCGCGCCTGTCCGGCCGCGCCGACACGGCGCTCGCCGGGGGCGGGCTTGAGCAGCAGCGAGAGCTCGCCGTCGACCTCGATCGGGGCGGGCTGAAGACAGCGCGCGCACGGCACCGTGACCCCGGCTCGGACACGGCCACGGACCACGATCTCGTCGCCGCCGGAGCGCGAGAGGCGCGCCGCGAGGTGGCCCGGATGCGGCGCGCCGACCTCGGCGTCGGCGAGCTCGCTCTCGAGCCAGTCGACCGGGATCGCGGCGTCGACCGCGACGCCGGAGGTGTCGATGTCGTTGGCGGGGATGACGAAGCGAGCCATCGGAAGGGGCATCCCATAGCACCAACGGCCGCGGAAGGTAGTATGGAAGGCGGTGATGCGCCGCCGCGCCGCCATCGCCGCCGTCCTCTATGCGATCGTCACGGCGGCGATGCTGGCGACGACGCCGCCCGTCCGGCTCGCCTACCACACGCCGTTCAATCACTTCGCCCTCCTCGCCGAGGCGTGGCTCCACGGGCGGCTCGACCTCGGCGGCCCACCGCCGGACTACACCCAGAACAACGACTTCGCGGTCCACGGCGGCAAGTACTTCGTCAGCTTCCCTCCCTTCCCGGCCGTCCTGATCGCGCCGGTGGTCGCGCTCGCGGGCGGCGCCGAGCGCGTCCGCGATGGGCAGTTCTTCCTCTGGTTCGCCGGGATCGGCCCGGCGGTCCTCTTCCTCTCTCTGGAGAAGCTCGCGCGCGCCGGCCGCACCAAGAGGACCCTCGTCGAGAACGCGGCGCTCGCGCTGCTCTTCGCGTTCGGGACCGTCTACTGGTTCAGCGCGGTCCAGGGCACCGTGTGGTTCGCGGCGCACGTCGTCGGCGTCGCCCTCGCGTGCCTGTACGTGTACTTTTCGATCGACGCACAGCACCCCGCCCTCGCCGGGCTGTGCCTCGGCCTCGGCTTCGCCACGCGCACGCCGCTCGGGTTCGCGTTCCCGTTCTTCGCCTTCGAGGCGTGGCGTGCGCACCGCCGGGCCGATCGCGGGCCGCTCGACCTGTTCGCGCGCGCGGCCGCGTTCGCCGCGCCGGCCTCGCTCGCGCTCGCGGCGCTGTTCTGGCACAACCGCGCCCGCTTCGGTGATCCCTTCGAGTTCGGGCACCGCCTCCTCGCGATCGGCTGGCGCGGGCGCATCGACAAGTGGGGCCTCTTCTCGGTGCACTACCTCGGCAGGAACCTCGCGGTGATCCTGAGCGGGCTCCCGTTCACGAAGGTCGCGGGCGCGCCATTCCAGATCAACGCGCACGGCCTCGCGCTCTGGATCACGAGCCCGTTCTACGCGTGGGCCTTCTGGCCCCGGCGCGCGTCGGGGCTCTACGCCGCGGCGGCGGCGACCGCGCTCGCGGTGGCGCTACCGAGCCTGTTTTACCAGAACAGCGGCTGGATCCAGTTCGGCTACCGCTTCTCGAACGACTTCGCCCCGTTCCTGATGGTGATGATCGCGGCCGGCGGCCGCCGGCTCTCGGTGCCCTTCTGGGCGCTCGGGGTCGCGGCCGTCGCGGTCAACGCCTTCGGCGCGATCACCTTCCAGCGCGCCGGCTTCGAGCGCTTCTACTTCGTCGATCCGACGCAGAAGGTCCTCCATCAACCGGACTGACGTCGATCGCGACGCCGGTCGCGTGCCCCTTGACCCCACGCGCTCTCGTCGCTAGCCATCCCCCGCCATGCCCGAGGTGCTCCTGGACGCCGCAGCGATCGAACGAGGGCTGCGGCGCATCGCGGGCGAGATCGCCGAGCGCGGCCGTGGCGTGAAGGACGTCGCGCTCGTCGGCATCCGGCGCGGCGGCGAGGCCCCGGCGCAGCGCCTGGCGCAGCTGCTCGCCGATCTCGAGGGCGAGGCCCCCGCCGTCGGCTCCATCGACATCACGCTCTATCGCGACGACGCCGCCACCGCGCTCCCGAACCCGCGCATCGGCCCGAGCCACATCCCCTTCGCGATCGCCGGCCGGCGCGTCGTGCTCGTGGACGACGTGCTCATGTCCGGGCGGACGATCCGGGCCGCGGTCGACGCGCTGCTCGACTACGGGCGCCCGCGCCGCATCGAGCTCGTCGCGCTCATCGATCGCGGCGGCCGCGAGCTGCCCATCCAGCCCGACTACGTGGTCAAAGCGGTCGAGGTCCCGCCCGACCGCCACGTCGAGGTCGTCGAGCGCGGCGGCGAGCTCACCGCGATCGTCGTCCCGCCGGGCGTCCCCAGCCAGCGCCCGGCCCGGCCGGGCGCCGGATCGCCGGGCACGGAGGGCACGTGAGCGAGCGCGCCCGCTACCCGCACCGGCACCTGCTCCAGATCGAGGGCCTCGCCGCCTCCGAGATCACCGCCATCCTCGACGCCGCCGAGTCGTTCTTCGACGTCTCGCGCCGGAGCGTCCGCAAGGTCCCCACCCTCCGCGGCAAGACGGTCATCAACCTGTTCTACGAGGCCTCGACGCGCACGCGGACCTCGTTCGAGCTGGCCGGCAAGCGCCTCAGCGCCGACGTCATCAACATCAGCGTGGCGACCTCGAGCGCGACCAAGGGCGAGACGCTCAGCGACACGGTGAAGAACCTCGAGGCGATGCACCCCGACGTGCTCGTCATCCGGCACGCCGCCTCCGGCGCGCCGCACCACGTCGCCGCGCGGACCAAGGTCGCGGTCGTCAACGCGGGCGACGGCACCCACGAGCACCCGACGCAGGGCTTGCTCGACGCCTTCACCATCCGCCGCGCCAAGGGGAAGATCGAGGGCCTCACCGTCGCGATCTGCGGCGACATCGCCCACAGCCGCGTGGCCCGGTCGAACGCGCACCTGCTCCGCGCCCTCGGCGCCGAGGTCCGCTTCGCCGCCCCGCGCACCCTCCTGCCCGAGGCGGCCGACCGCCTCGGGGTTCGCGTGTTCGATCGCCTCGAGCCCGCGCTCGAGGGCGCCGACGTGGTCATGATGCTGCGCGTGCAGCGGGAGCGCCTCGGCGGCGCGTTCTTCCCGACGACGCGCGAGTACAGCCGCACCTTCGGGCTCAACCGCGCCCGCCTCGATCTCGCCAAGCGCGACGCGATCGTCATGCACCCCGGGCCGATGAACCGCGGGGTGGAGATCGATCCCTCGATCGCCGACGGCGAGCGCAGCGTCATCCTCGATCAGGTCGAGGCCGGCGTGGCCGTGCGGATGGCCGTGCTCTGGATGCTCGCGGCCGAGCCGAGCGAGCCCGCCGCCTGAGCGCGGCGCCCGCGCCGGCGCGTCAGTTTCGAGCGGGGGCGCTGCCGCCTCACTCGAAGTCGAACGGCAGGACGGTGATCCCGGAGAGCCCGGGGATCTTGTGCGCGAGCTTCTCGCCGAGGTCCTTGTGGGTGCCGACGACGCCGATCACGAGATCCTGCTCCGAGATGCGCGCGCGGAGGGCGGCGTTGGCGGCGTCGAGGGTGACGGCGCGGACCGCGTCGAGGTACCTCTCGTGGTACCCCTCGGGCAGATCGAAGAGCTCGGCCTCGAGCTTCTGGTGGACGCGCTTGCGCGCGGTGTCGATCTCGAACGCGTGCGAGCGGACGAGGTAGCTCTTCACCTGATCGAGCTCCTCCTGCCGGAGGCCCTCGGTGAGCAGGGCGTGCAGCATCTCGAGCTCGAGCTCGAGGCAGGCGGGGGCGTCGGTCGCGGCGGGCGCGGTCCACATCGTGAACGCGTCGCGCTGCCGGTCGAAGCCGACGCGCGAGTAGGCCCCGTACGACCAGCCGCGCTTGGCGCGGATCTCCTGCATCAGCCGCGCGGTGAAGGTGCCGCCGAACGCCGTGTTGGCGACGATGAGCGGGATGTGGTCGGGGTCGTTGGCGTCGGTGCCGAGGCCGCCGATGACCATCTGGGTCTGGGTGCGCTCGGGCTTGTCGACGAACACGAGGTGGCGCCCGCGGCGGGGCGCCGGCGGCGGCACCGGATCGCCGATGGCCTCGCCCTCGGGCAGGCCCGCGAGCAGACGCGCGGCGAGGGCCTCGCCCTCGGCCTGCTCGATGTCGCCCGAGATCGCGACCACCGCGTTCTCGCGGGTGAAGTGGCGGCGGTAGAACCCGACCACGTCGTCGCGCTGGATCGCGCGGAGCGCCGGGATCGTCCCCGCGACGCGACGCCCATAGGGGTGTCCCTCGAAGAGGGTGCGCCGGAAGCCGCGGCTGCAAAGCGAGCGATCGCTGTCGCGCGCCTCGATGATCTCCGCCTCCGCCTCGCGCTGGAGGCGCTCGAGCTCGCCGAGGTCGAACGCGGGGCGGCCGAGGAGGGCGGCGCAGAGATCGACGAACGGCTCGAGCGAGCGTCCGATGACCTCGAAGTGAACCGAGAGGGCGCTCGCCGACGCGTCTGCGGCGAGCTCGCCGCCGAGGGTGTCGATGCGGTCCTCGATGGCGTCGGAGCTCCATCCCTCGGCGCCGCGGCGGAGCATGCGCGCGGTGATCCGGGCGAGGCCGTCCTTGCCCGCAGGATCGTGCGCCGATCCCGAGCGGAACCCGACCACCACGCTCACCAGGGGGAGATCGTGGCTGGTCTCGACGAACACCGGGGTGGTCATTCGCTCTCGCCCTCGTCGTCGTCGTCTGCGCCGTCGTCGTCCACCGAGCCGTCGGGGTAGACCTCGACGACCGTGCGCGCCGAGGTGACGAGGTAGCGCCGGGCGACGCGGAGGAGATCGCCGGGCGTGGCGCGGCGGTAGGCGGCGAGCTTCTGGAAGAGGGCGGCGGGATCGCCGAGCACCGTCTCGTAGAAGCCGATCGGCTCGGCTTTCCCGCCCACGGTCTCGAGCCCCTGCAGAGCGCCGAGCTCGATGCGCGCCTTGACCTTCTCGAGCTCGGCGTCGGAGACGGGCGTTTGCCGCACCTCCTCGAAGAGCGTCTCGAGCGCGCCGAGGAGCTCCTCGCAGGTGTGCTCGGCGCGGGCGCTGGCGAAGATGTCGAAGAGCGCCGGATCGCGGAACGTCCCCACCCAGCCGCGCACCTCGGTGGCGATCTCGAGCCGCTGCACCATGAGGCGGTGGGCGCGCGACGAGCGGCCGCCGAAGAGCACCTCGCTGAGCAGCGTCAGCGGCGCGTGATCGAAATCGCCGAGCGCGGGGCCCTTGTAGCCGATCGCGACCTTCTGCGTGGGCGTGGGCTTCTCGACGCGGACGCGGCGCTCGGCGGTCTGCGGCGGCTCGGGGCGCACGTCCTCGACCGGGATCGCGGCGGGGTGGAAGGCGCCGTAGTGGTCGGAGACGTGGCGGAGCAACTCGGCGACGTCGACGTCGCCGACCACGACCATCGCCGCGTTGTTCGGTGCGTAGTAGGTCTTGTAGAAGCCGATGCAGTCCTCGGTGTCGAGGCCCTGGATGTCCTCCATCCAGCCGATCGTGGGCCAACGGTAGGCGTGCACGTCGAACGCCGACTTGTAGAGCAGCTCGCTCACCGCCCCGTCGACGTCGTCGTCGACGCGCTGGCGGCGCTCGTTGGCCACGACCTCCTTCTCGCTGGTGACCTGCTTCTCGCGCAGCACGAGGCGCGTCATCCGCTCGGCCTCGAGCTTGACCGCGAGCTCGAGCGCCTCCTTGGGGAGGTTCATGTGGTAGTAGGTCCAGTCGAGGAACGTCGCGGCGTTCGTCTCGGCGCCCTGCTCCTCGAGCCGCTGGTCGAACGCCCCGTGCGGGACGTTCTCGGTCTCGCCGAACATCAGGTGCTCGAAGAGGTGGGCGATCCCGGTCTTGCCGACGCGCTCGTGGCGCGAGCCCACGCCGAACCAGGTCTGCAGGCTGATCACCGGCGCGGCGTGGTCCTCGAGCACCAGCACCCGCAGACCGTTGCCGAGGACGTAGCGATCGATCCGCATCGCCGGCCCGAACGGAATGCTCGCGTCGTGGTGCACCTGGGCGAGCGGCTGGCGCCCGCGGTTCAGCTCGTCGCAGAGCTCGGCGCGGGGATCGCGCCGGGGGCGCGGCGCCTGGACGTGGTGGACGAGGGGGGTGGCCATCGGATCGCTTGCTCTAGCGCGAGGCGCGCGGCGCGGCGAGGCAGAGCACGTCGTCCGGGTCGCGCGTCGACTGGTGACACTCCCACTTGTCGTCGCGGCAGGCGACCACGAGCACGCCCGCGTCGAACGCGGTCTTGAGGCCGGCGCCGCGCCCGCCCACGAGGCTCGAGGGAACCTTCTCGGTGCACCCCTTCCCCATGTCGGCGTAGAGCTTGCGGCCGCCGTTCATCTCCTTCACCGGGCTCGGCGGCGTCCGGCCCTTGTCGGCGGCGCGCACCGCGGTCTCCATCTTCTTGATCGCAGACTCGACCCAGGGGCGGTCGACGAGCGGATCGGTGCCCTGGGGCGAGACCATCGCGATCGTGTACTGGATGGCCATCATCTGCTGATCGGGCGGGGCGCTCGGCTGCACGGGGCCGCTCGATCCGACCGGGAACGGCCGCGGCGGCATCGGCCGCTTGGCCGCCGCGGCGGAGGTCGGCGCCGCCGTCGCGGTGGCGGCGGCGGTGGGGGCCGCCGACGCCGTGGCGGCGGCGCTCGCGGCGCCCGGGGCGGGCTTGGGGTCTTCGCACGCAGCGACGAGGAGCAGAGCGAACGTCAGGCCGGCCTTTCGCATGCCGCCCTTATACTCGATCGGCCATCAGTCGATCTTGAGGATGGCGAGGAACGCCTCCTGCGGGATCTCGACGCTGCCCACCATCTTCATGCGCTTCTTGCCCTCTTTCTGCTTCTCGAGGAGCTTGCGCTTGCGGCTGATGTCGCCGCCGTAGCACTTGGCGGTGACGTCCTTGCGCATCGCGCGGACGGTGGTCCGGGCGATGACCTTGGACCCGATGGCCGCCTGGATCGCCACCTCGTACTGCTGGCGGGGGACGATGTCCTTGAGCTTCACCGCGAGGTCGCGCCCGCGCGCGTAGGCCTTCTCGCGGTGGACGATGACGCTCAAGGCGTCGAGCGGCTCGCCGTTCACCAGCATGTCGAGCTTGATGAGATCGTCGGGGCGGTAGCCGACGAGCTCGTAGTCCATCGACGCGTAGCCGCGCGACACGCTCTTGAGCTTGTCGTGGAAATCGAAGAGCACCTCGCTGAGCGGCATGTCGTAGGTGATGATGACGCGGTCGCTCGAGGCGTACTGGATCGACTTCTGCTCGCCGCGCCGGTCCTCGCAGAGCGCCAGCACCGCGCCGACGTAGCTCGCCGGAACGTGGATCGTCATCCGGAAGATCGGCTCCTCGATCCGCTCGATCTGCCCGGGGGACGGCATCCTCGCCGGGTTCTCGATGGTCTTCATCGACCCGTCGGTCAGGTAGCAGTGGTAGACGACGCTCGGCGCCGTGGTGATGAGGTCGAGGTTGTACTCGCGCTCGAGCCGCTCCTGGATGATCTCCATGTGGAGCAGCCCGAGGAAGCCGCACCGGAAGCCGAAGCCGAGCGCCTCGGACGTGTCGGGCTCGAAGACGAATGCGGCGTCGTTCATGTGGAGCTTCGAGAGCGCGTCGCGGAGGTCCTCGTACTGGGCCGAGTCCGTCGGGAAGATCCCGGCGAAGACCATGGGCTTGACCTCTTTGAAGCCGGGGAGGGCCACGGTCGCCGGGTGGACGGCGTCGGTGACCGTGTCGCCGATCTTGGTGTCGACGACGCTCTTGATGTTGCCGGCGAAGAAGCCGACCTCGCCGGGGCCGAGCTCGGTCAGCGGCGTCGGGTGCGGCGAGAACACGCCCATCTCGGTGATCTCGTAGTCGCGCCCCGTCGCCATGAAGCGGACCTTCTGGCCCTTGCGGATGGTGCCGTCGATCACGCGGATCATGACCACCGCGCCGCGGTAGCTGTCGTACCAGGTGTCGAAGATGAGCGCGCGCGTCGGGCCGTCCGGGTTGCCTTTGGGCGCCGGGACGCGCGTCACCACCGCCTCGAGGATGTCGGGGATGCCGACACCGGTCTTGGCGCTCGCGGCGATGGCGCCGGAGCAGTCGAGGCCGATGACGTCCTCGATCTCGCGCTTGGTGCGGTCGGGGTCGGCCGAGGGGAGGTCGATCTTGTTGAGGACCGGGATGATCTCGAGGTTGTTGTCGAGGGCGAGGAAGACGTTGGCGAGCGTCTGCGCCTCGACCCCCTGGGCCGCGTCGACGACCAGCAGCGCCCCCTCGCACGCCTGGAGGCTGCGCGAGACCTCGTAGTTGAAGTCGACGTGCCCGGGCGTGTCGATGAGGTGGAGCCGGTACTGCTGGCCGTCCTTCGCCGTGTACTCGAGGCGGACCGTCTGCGCCTTGATGGTGATCCCCCGCTCGCGCTCGAGGTCCATCTTGTCCAGGAACTGGTCCTGCTTCTCGCGGGCGCTCAGCGCCCCCGTCGCGTCGAGGATCCGATCGGCGAGCGTGGATTTGCCGTGATCGATGTGCGCGATGATCGAGAAGTTACGGATGAACCTGGGATCCGCGGGCATGGATGGGGTGCGCGCTCTAGCGCGGGTGGGTCGCCGGCGCCATGGGCGCGGCGGTTTTCTGCGGCCGCCGGCGGGGCGGCGCGCAGCCCCGAGCGGTCACTTCTTCGAAGGGGTGGCGTCCAGCGTCATCTGGCCAGGGAGCACGTGCTCGTAGTGCTTGAGCACCATGTCGATCCCCTCGCGGATGTAGACGGCGATGGGCACCTTGGTCCGGTCGTGGAGCAGCTTGAGGCGCTCCGCCTGCTCGGGCGTGATGTAGATGGTCGTCGAGACTTTCTTACGCGACATGTCACGCCGGCCGCCGGCGCCGGCAGGGGGCGCCGTTTGGGACGAAAGCATTGTCACCCCCCGCCGAAGCTCCTCCGAGAGAGGGCAGCTGACAAGGCGTTACCCTAGATGCCACGCGGTATGTTGTCAATCGGGATTGTCGGAAGGCTCTCCACCCTATGACCGCTGTGGTCGTCGGGATTTCACGAGGTTGGCCCGCACCACGTAGGTGCAGGTGGGCCTGCTTGCTTGCCCCCAACGGCGCGGTCTAGACTCCCACCACCGCGAATGACTGGACCTCTTGGAGGGGCGATCCGACCCCGGGCCCCCGCGCTTCGTCTCCTGCTGGTCGCCGGGCTGGCCGCCTGCGCGAGCTCGACCGGCAAGCCCGGCGCGGCCACGCCGGACGGCCACGGAGAGCGCGACACCGAGCTCAAGCACGAGACCTGCGACGGCAACTCGTCGAGCGCGACCAAGACGGACGCCAACGGCGACGGCAAGCCCGACATCACCCACGTCAGGTCGGGCGGCCGCGAGGTCTGCCGCATCGTCGACCTGAACCTCGACGGCGCGCCCGACTCCTTCATCTACTACGACGAGGCCGGCAAGGAGCGCCGGCGCGAGTCGGATTTCGATCGCGACGGGCGCCCGGACGAGATCGTGTTCCTGAGCGGCGGGGTGGTCGTGCGCAAGGAGCGCGAGACCAACTACGACAACAAGATCGACACCTGGGACTATTACGATGGCGGCCGCCTCGCGCGCCGCGAGCGCGACTCGGACGGCGACAAGATCATCGACCAGTGGTGGCAGTTCAACAACCCGAGCAAGCCCGCGTGCGCGGTCGTCGCCTCCGACCGCAACGCCGACGGCAAGCCGGACCCGGACGGCGTGGTCGACCTCTGCGGCGAGTCGTACGGCGCGCCGCCGAGCGCGCCCGCGCCCGCCGCGCCGGGCAGCTCGACCGCCGCCGCGGGATCGGCC
>CAYJPW010000221.1:0-15263 GCA_964372055.1 uncultured Polyangiaceae bacterium | reverse complement strand
CGGGCGGGAGCCCACGCGCAAGCGGGCGCGGAGCGAGACCGCGCACACGTCCTCGGCGCCCGTCGCCGCCGTCGCGCTGCCCGCCGCTCCCCCGCCGGATCCGACGGCGCCGATCGCGGCGCCCGCCGAGAGCGCCGCCGAGGTCGCCGGCAGCGGCGCGCCGCCCGCGGCCGAGCCCGCCCCCGCGGCCGTCGCCTCCGCGGACGAGCGACCCGAGCCCGGCCTCGTCGAGCCCGCGGCGACCGAGCCGGCGGCGCCGGCGCCCGCCGAGGCCACCCCCTCGCCCGCGCCCGAGCCGACCGCCCCCGCAGCCGCCCCGCCCGTCCGGGGCAGCAAGGGCGCGGAGGGCTCCGTCACCGAGGCGAGGACGCCGGCGGCCGCGCCCCGGGCCGAGACCTCGCACGCACGACCGGGCAAGCGGCTGGCTCCCAAGAAGGACGAGACGGCGAAGGCGCGCAAGAAGCGCAAGAGCCGCCTGGCCAAGAAGCACGACTGATCGGGCGTCGGGGGCAAGTCCCCCGGCGGGAATCGAGCGCTCGACGCGGCGTCGGTGGTTGCCCGCCCGGCGCCCGTCCGGGGCGGCAGCATGCATTCCCTCGTCCGACGACGCTCCGCGTTGTATACCGCCTCGCCCCGATGGCCACCCTCGCCCAGCCGATCGCCGGCAACGCCGTCACCTCCGGGCCCGCGCACCGCGCCATCCTGCGGCTGGCGCTGCCCACGGTCGGCGCGATGCTCACCCAGAGCATCGTCAACGAGATCGACATCGTCTTCTTCGCGCGGCTGCCCTGCCCCGAGTCGTCGAACGCGCAGGCGGCGCTCCTGCCCTCGCTCATCATCCTCTGGGCGTTCGGCGGCTCGCTGAGCGCGATCTCGGTGGGCACGCAGGCCTTCACCGGCCGCCGCTTCGCCGAGCGCGATCCCGAGGCGGCCGGCGCCGTCCTCGCCAACGCCGTCTTCTTCGCGATCGCGGGCGGCATCCTCTTCACGGCGCTCGCCTACCTGGCGATGCCGTTCCTCCTCTCGCACATCGTCAAGGCGCCGGGCGCGCGCGCCGCAGCCGAGGCCTACCTCGGCTGGCGCCTGCTCGGCATCGTCTCGATGGCGGCGACGTTCGCGTTCAAGGCCTTCTTCGACGGCATCGGCAAGACGCACGTCCACCTGGTCTCGGCCGTGGTGATGAACGCGCTCAACATCGTCCTGTGTCTGTTGCTCATCTTCGGCAACGCCACGCTCGGCCTGCCGAAGATGGGGATCGCGGGCGCCGGCGTCGCCGGGTTCGTCTCGACGTACGTGGGGCTCTTGATCCTCGTCGGCTACGCGCTCCTGCCCGAGTACCGCTCGCGCTACCGCCCCTTCTCGTTCCAGAAGCTCAGCACCGGCGTCACCTGGTCGATCCTCAAGCTCTCGATCCCGAGCGCCATCGCGACCGTGGCGATCATGTCCGGCTTCTATTTGTTCTCGGGGATCGCGAGCAAGCTCGACCAGCTCGTCCCGTCGGGCGTCGCCTCGGCGGTCTGCCCCGGCGGAGAAGGCGAGCCGGTCAACGCCGCGGCCACGACGGTCGTCGTCGGCGTCCTCAAGCTCACCTTCACCGCGTGCCTGGCCTTCGGCACCTCGACGGCGACGCTCGTGGCCCAATCGCTGGGCGAGAAGGACGGCGACAAGGCCGAGCGCTTCGGCTGGGCCTCGGTCCGCCTCGGGCTCGCCATCTTCGGCGTCGTCGGCCTGCTCGAGGCCGCGTTCGCCCCGCAGGTGCTCGCCTTCGTCAGCCACAGCGAGCTCGTCCAGTCGGCGGCGCTGATGCCGATGCGCGTCATGGGCATCTGCACGCCGCTCATCGCCGTGGGCATGATCCTCACCCAGGCGCTCTTCGGCGCCGGCAACACCCGCTTCGTGATGATCGCCGAGCTCATCCTCCACTTCACCTGCCTGGTCCCGCTGGCGTGGGTGCTCGGGATCACGCTCGGCTTCGGGCTGATGGGCGTGTGGACGGCCGCCGTCGCCTACGTCGTCGTGCTGGCGACGGTGATGACCGTGAAGTTCCGCTCGGGGGACTGGAAGCGGATCACGCTCTGAGCAGGCGCTCGTCCGCCCCTCTCCCGCGAGGGAGAGGGGTCGGGGGTGAGGTTCTCCCGCGAGGGAGAGGGGTCGCGGGTGAGGTCAGAAGCCGCAGTTCTTCATGCGCTCCTTGCCGAGGTAGCGCTTCGCCCGCCGCTTGGCGATGGTGTTGCTGAGGCGCTGCTCGGGGAGCACGTCCTGGGCCTCGACCACCTCGGTGAGCGTCTTCACGTAGGCGTCCTTCTCGCCCTTGGTGCAGTAGTACTTGGCGGCGAGCTGGAGCTTGGCCATCAGGAGCTTGCCGCCCGAGAGCGCGATCGACTTGTCGAAGTGCTGCTTGCTCTCGTCGAGCTCGGCCATGGCGCTGCGCGCGTGGTAGGCGCCGAGCACCGTGTGGGCGCTGCCGAAGAGGTAGTTCTCGTCGAGCTCGACGACGCGCTCGATCATCGCCACGCCGATGAAGAGCTCGGCGACGATGGCCGGCTCCTCCTTGAGGACGTTGGTCTTGGCCATCCAGGCCTGCCCGGTCCAGAACAGGCCCGGCGCGTCGGAGGGATCGGTGAAGCCCTTGAGCCAGGCGCGGATGGTCTCGTCGTTCTTCTTCGCCGCCTCGAAGCCGGGGTTCTTCATCTCGAGCAGCTCGATGCCGTAGTGGATGGCGCGGTCGTAGCCCGCGCGCGCCCGCGCCTGGTGGTACTTGTAGAGCGGCCCGTCGAGCCCGCCCTCCAGGTCCTCGGCCTGCTCCATCTGGTCCTCGACGAAGCCGAACGTCGCGCCGGCCCAGCCCTTGGTGAGCATGAAGAGGCCGTTCTCGTTCTCGGGGGCGAGGTAGTGCATGCCCTCCATCTGCCCGAGCCCGGCGAACGCGATGCCGTTCGCGACCTCGTAGTCGCTGAGGGTGTCGATCGCCGCCGACGCTTTGCGCGTCGACTCGATCTGCCCGTCGAGCAGCATCTGCTTGATGCAGCCGGTGGAAGCGATGCCGAGCGCCGCGCACAGGCCGAGCGCGAGGCCCGTCCTCCCCTTCGAGTTCTCCATGATGCCGGCTTCTACCCCGAGCGGGCCCGGGGGTTCAATCCCCGTTCGTCGGGAGCCGGCCGCGCCGGTGCCCCGCGTCGGAGGTGTCGCCGACCCTCGCAGGGGTGAGCCGCGGCGCCGGCGGGCGCGAAGCGGGGGACCCAAGTCCAATTTATTTAGCGCGGGAACGCGGCGGCATTGCCCCCGTCGACGGTGACGACGCACCCCGAGGTGGCCTCCGCGGTGGCCAGGTACACGAAGGCGCGCGCCACGTCGTCGACCTTGGTCTCGCGCCCGAGCAGGTTGGCGGTGAAGTACTGGTCCACCTCCAGCCCGCGCGCCTTGGCGCGCGCTTCGAGCACCCCGGCGCCGAAGAGCTCGGTCCGGATCCGGTCGGCGTTGACGGCGTTGGCGCGGATCTTCGAGGGCCCCAGGTCGACGGCGTACTGGCGCATCAGCGCGACGAGCGCCGCCTTGGCCACGGCGTACGGCCCGAAGTCGGGCCCGGGGTTGAAGGCGGACTTCGAGGCGTTGAAGAGGAGCGCGCCCCCCGTACCCTGCGCCTGCATCACCTCGACGGCGGCGCGGGCGAGGTGCTGGTGCCCGAGGAGGTTGAGCTCGAGCGAGGCGCGCAGCGCGGCGTCGCCGTCCGGCGTGTGGAGGCCGCCGGTGAACACCCCGCCGGCGTTCGAGACGACCACGTCGAGCCCGCCGAACCGCGTCGCGGCCAGCCGGACGGCGGCCCTCACGTCCGACTCGGAGAGCACGTCGCACGCGACCGACGCCACCCTGCCCGCGTGCTCGGCGCCCAGGCGTTCGGCGGCGCGCGCGACGGCCTCGCGATCGCGGTCGGCGAGCACGACGTGCGCCCCCGCGGCGAGCAGGGCCCTCGCCGTCCCGAGCCCGATGCCGCTCGCGGCGCCGCTGACCAGCGCCACCTGGCCCGCGAGCTCGCCCTCGCGGGCGGCCTTGCCGAGCTTGGCCTGCTCGAGGCTCCAGTACTCGACGTCGAAGAGATCGAGCTCGCCCACCGGCTCGTAGCCGCCGAGCGCGTCGGCCTTCTGGATGACGTCCGCCGTGTGCTCGTAGAGATCGGCGACGATCTCGGCGTCGGCGAGCGTCTTGCCGAGCGCCAGCGCGCCGAGGCCGGGGAAGAGGATGACCCGCGGGTAGGGGTCGAGCTCCTTGGGCGCGACGCCGCGCGCCTCGGCGCAGCGGGTGAAGTAGTCGTGGTAGCTCGCCGCGTAGGCGGCGATGCCGCCGTCGAGCCCGGCCCGCACGGCGCCCGCGTCCGTCCAGTCGAGCGGCGGCACCACCAGCGGGCGGCCCTTGGTGCGGATGACGTGGTCGGGCGTGATGCATCCGCGCGAGCTCACCCGCCCGAGGTCGTCGCGGTCGCTGAACGCGACCACCCCCGCGCTCGAGCGCCACGAGGCGATCCAGCGCTTGCCCGAGGCGCGCGCCATCGCGCCGCGGGCGAGGGGCGCGACGGCCGCGTAGACGTCGGGGCCCGGGACCGAGATGGTCCGCCGCGAGACGGCGGCCGCCTGCTCGTCGAGCCAGCGCTCGGCGCGCGTGACGTGGGCGATCATCCGCTCGTAGCTCTCGAGCGCCGTCGCGCCCCAGGTGAAGATCCCGTGCTTGTCGAGGATCATCACCGTCGGCTCGGGGCCGCGCTTGGCGACGCGCGCCGCCCAGAGCTCGGCGACGCGCCGGGCGAGGACGAACCCCGGCATCACGTAAGGGACGAAGAGGGCCCGCTCGCCGAAGACCTCGGGCACGCGCTCGGCCGAGCCCGGCTGATCGACGACCGCGAGGACCGCGTCGGCGTGGGTGTGATCGATGTACTTCGCCGGGAGGTAGGCGTGGAGGAGCGCCTCCACCGACGGCGTCGGGCTCGCCGGATCGATCATCTGGCCGCGCAGCTGCGCCACCATCTCCTCGTCGGTCATCGACGCGCGCTCGCAGCAGCGCTTGAGGTGCGCGAGGCGGCAGGCGGGGAAGCCCTTGGGCTCGATGCGCCCGAGGTCCCAGCCCGAGCCCTTGACGTAGAGCACCTCGGTGCGTTCGCCGAGGAGCTCGGTCACCGTGGACTTGACCGAGGTGTTGCCGCCGCCGTGGAGGACCAGCGACGGGTCCTCGCCCAAGAGGCGCGAGGTGTAGACGCGGAGCGCGAGGTCCTCGCCGTGCTCCGCGCCGTATCGATCGACGAATCGCTGCGCCTCGTCGCGCTTGTACCGGGACTCCACCGGCGCCTTATACACCGCCGCGCGACCCGGGGGACTTGCGCCCGATCGGCTGGGCGGCGGGCCCGCCGCGGCCGCGCCGAGCGTTTCCGCCCGGGCTGCCGCGTGTGAGCTCGGCCGTCGGGCGCAGCGATCAGTAGCGGTAGTTGTCGGCCTTGAAGGGGCCCTCGACCGGGACGCCCATGTACTCGGCCTGGTCCTTGGTGAGCTTGGTCAGCTCGACGCCCAGCTTGCCGAGGTGGAGCGCGGCGACCTTCTCGTCGAGCTTCTTCGGGAGGATGTGCACGCCGACCGTGAACTTCTCGGTCCAGAGGGCGATCTGGGCGAGCACCTGGTTCGAGAACGAGGTCGACATCACGAAGGACGGGTGGCCCGTGGCGCAGCCGAGGTTCACGAGGCGGCCGCGCGCGAGGACGATGAGGCGCTTGCCGCCGGGAAAGACGAAGTGGTCGACCTGCGGCTTGATGTTCTCTTCCTTGATCTCGGGGTGGCTCTCGAGCCAGCTCATCTGGATCTCGGAGTCGAAGTGGCCGATGTTGCAGAGGATGGCCTCGTCCTTCATCGCCTGCATGTGCTCGCCGCGGATGACGTCCTTGCAGCCGGTCGCGGTGACGAAGATGTCGCCGAGCGGGGCGACGGCTTCCATCGTCTTGACCTCGTAGCCCTCCATCGCCGCCTGGAGCGCGCAGATCGGATCGATCTCGGTGATGACCACGCGCGCGCCGAGGCCGCGCAGCGACTGGGCGCAGCCCTTGCCGACGTCGCCGTAGCCGCAGACGACGGCGAGCTTGCCGGCGAACATCACGTCGGTCGCCCGCTTGATGCCGTCGCCGAGCGACTCGCGGCAGCCGTAGAGGTTGTCGAACTTGCTCTTGGTGACCGAGTCGTTGACGTTGATCGCCGGGACCTTGAGCTTGCCGGCCTTGTGCATCTCGTAGAGGCGGTGCACGCCGGTGGTCGTCTCCTCCGAGAGGCCGCGGATCGGGTCGGATCCGGTGAAGTACTCGGGGTGGTTCTGGTGGACGGCGATGGTCAGGTCCCCGCCGTCGTCGAGGATCATGTTCGGGCCCTTCCCGCCCTTGAACGCCTTGAGCTGCTGCTCGATGCACCAGTCGTACTCCTCGAGCGTCTCGCCCTTCCAGGCGAAGACCGGGACCCCGGCGGCGGCGATGGCGGCGGCGGCGTGGTCCTGCGTCGAGTAGATGTTGCAGCTCGTCCAGGTCACCTCGGCGCCGAGGGCGACCAGCGTCTCGATGAGGACGGCGGTCTGGATGGTCATGTGGAGGCAGCCGGCGACGCGCGCGCCCGCGAGGGGCTTCTTCGCCCCGTACTCGGCCCGGAGCGCCATGAGGCCGGGCATCTCCTTCTCGGCGATGCGGATCTCCTTCCGGCCCCAGTCCGCGAGCTTGATGTCGGCGACCTTGTAGCTTCCGGGCTTCTCGTTCATGACGATCCTCTCTTCGTTCCTGTGGGGTGCTGGGCGCGCGAGCGGTCGGCGGCGCCGGCCGCGCGCGAGGGCTTCTTTGCTGCGACGTCCGCGCCGGCGCGGAGGCCGGTGCAGAGCTGCCAGACGAGGTGGCGGTCGGGCCCCTCGCCGCGCCACGCGGCGGGCAGGGGGCGGACCTCGACGCGGGTGAGGCCGGCCTCCTCGGCGAGGCGGCGGAGCTCGGCGGGCTCGAAGCCCAGCCAGAGATCGGCCTCCTGATCGCGGAGCGCCTGGTCCTCGTGCGCCTGGTAGTCGAGGACGCACACGGCGCCGCCGGGCTCGTCGCCTCGAGGCGGGCGCGCGAGGAGGGTGAGATCGGCGAGGGCGCGCCCGGGCTGCGGGGCGTGGTGGAGGACGCGCGAGGCGAAGACCACGTCGGCGCCGGCGACGCCGGCCGCGCGCATCGCCTTCTGGATCTCGGGTCCCGACGCCTCGCCGCGCACCAGCTCGACGTTGTCGAGCTCGCGGCGCGCGACCCGCTCGGCGGCGAGGGCGAGCTGCGCCTCGGAGCGATCGAGGCCGATGACGCGCTCGAACACCGGACCGAGCACCTCGAGCAGCGCGCCGTCGCCCGTCCCCACGTCGACGGCGAGCCGCCGGTGCGGGAGCAGCGGCGCGAGCGCGGCGAGGTAGGCGGCGAGCTCGCCGGGCGGGCCGGCCCGGCCGGGGCGCCCGCCGCGGGCGAAGAAGGCGCGGGTGTCGGTGTCGCGCGCCTCGAGGACCGCCTCGATGCGCGCACGCGTCCCGTCGGCCTCGCACGAGGCGAGCCCGGCCCGGACGGCGTCGGCGATCACCGGATCGTCCATGGCCCCGGGGGCGAGGCGGAGCAGCGTCCAGGTGCCCTGGCGGCGCGCCGCGAGCAAGCCGGCCTCGCGGAGCGCGCCGGCGTGGCGCGAGATCTTGGGCTGGCCCTCGCGCAGCAGCTCGGCCAGCTCGCCGACGCCGAGCTCTTCGATCGACACGAGCGCGAGCAGGCGCGGCCGCACCGGATCGGCCAGCAGCCGGTACAGCTCCCACCGCGAGGAGGCGCGGGCGGCCGGCCCGCTCTGAGCGACGGCACGGCCCGGGGTGTCGGAGAACGAAGCCACGATCACGATCTATGCGTTCATCTAGATCCATGCAACAGGAAAAGTCATTCATGCGCAACAATGCATGAGATGGGCGGTCGGCACGCGTTCCCGACGTCGTGGCGCGCGGCCGAAGCGCGCGGCGCGGCGCGCCTCAGGGCTCGGCCACGTCGTGGGCGTAGGCCTCGAGGCCGTGCCCGCGCAACATCGCCTCGACCAGGGCGAGCGGGTGGCCCAGCGCCGGATCGCCCTCGGCGGCCTCCGCCCCGATCGCGTCCGGCAGCGCGCGCGCGACGAGGAGCCGCACGGCGCGATCGGCGAGCGCCCGTGACAGCGGCAGATCGCGCGCGAGCGCGTGGCCGTGGAGGATCGCGCTCCAGTAGAGCGCCTCGGACGCGGGCGCCGCGGGGCCGCGCTCGATACGATCGGCGGCCCCGCCGGCGAGCAGCGCCTCTGCGGCCGCCGCGATCCAGCGCGTGGCGCGGCGCGCGAGATCGCGCTCGCTGCGCCAGGCGGCGTCGTCGCGCGCTCGCCTCGCCGCGCGGGCGGCGAGCGCGGCGAGCCAGGGCGCGAGCTCGGACGCGCGCGGGGAGGCGGGGCGCGCCGCCGAGCCCGGATCGAGCCCGCGCTCTCTGGCGCCGGCGCCGAGCGTCCAAAAGGCTGCGAGCGGATCGGCCGGAGGCGGCTGCGCGAGCAGCCGCTCCGACCAGTCGACGAAGCGCGCGCGTGGGACCCCGTCGTGGGCCGTGATCGCGACGCGCTCGGGGACGACGAAGAGGTCCGGGTGCTCCCCGAGATCGCGGCGGAGCGCGGCGCCCGGCGCGACGAGCGGCTCGCCGCCCGGGCGCCCCGCGCTCGCGAGGACGCAGGCGCACTCGACGGCGACCGAGACGCGGACCGTCTCGCCGTCGTAAGCGAAGCTCGCCGGGAACAGCCGGCACCCGACGGGCTTCGCGCCCGCGCCCGCGGCGGCGTGGAGCGCGCAGCGGGAGCCGCCGCCGGCACCGGCCGGCTCGAGGTAGGCGCAGCGCCCGTCGATCATGGTGACCGCGAGCGCGGGCCCGTCGAGCCCGCGCTCGGGCGAGAACGCCTGCTCCGGCTGCGCCCCGCCGCCGGCGACGAGCGGCAGCGTGGCCCGCGCGCGCGCCGCCTCCTCGGGCGCGAACAGCACCGAGGCGTAGAGGCGGCAGCAGCTTCCGCCGCCGTCGCAGTGGAGCCCGAAGTCGGGGAGCACGCGGAGCGGCGCGTCGGCGGGGACCGCCGCCGGCGCCTCACGATCGGGGCTCTGCCCCCGAGCTTGGGGTGAGGTCGAGCCCGAGAGGGTCGATTCGCGCGCGTCCGCGCCGCCGTCCACGACGAGCCCGGCTCGCTCGAGCTCCGCGAGGAACGCCGCGACGGCCGGCTCGCGCGCGTGCGCGCCGCGTCGCGCCGCGGCGAGCGCGACGCCCAGCGCGTCTCGGCTCCCGTCGGCGCACGAGAGCAGGCCCCACTCCCGGGGCCCGAGCCGGACCAGGCCGCCGGTGTTGGCGTCGTGCAGGACGATCACCTCCTCGCCGTCGACGAGGTGGCGCCGCGCCATCACGTGATCGGCGACGCGCAGCCGTCGTGCGGACGGCGGAGACCGGGGAGGGGAGTCGCTCATCGCTTCGAGATCCGACGCGCGCGGCCTCGCAGCCCTGCCCACCGCACCCGCGAGACGCTACCCTCGTGGCCGCCGCGCGGTCTACGCCGGACGCTCCTTCCACGCTCGCGAGCCGCTCGGGCGAGGACCGCTTGACTTAGTGTCGATGAGACACTAGCTTCGTGTTGTGACGACACGAAGCCGCGCTCCGGGCCCCCACCGCATGGTCGTCGCGGTCGACGTGGTCCTCCTCGCCATCAAGGACGGCCGCCTCTCGCTGCTGCTCATTCGCCGCGGCGTCGAGCCGTTCAAGGGCCAGTGGGCGCTGCCGGGCGGTGTCGTGCTCGAGCACGAGAGCCTCGGCGCCGCCGCCGAGCGCGAGCTGCGCGAGGAGGCCGGGCTCGGCCCCGTCTTCCTGCAGCAGTTCCGTGCCTACGGCGATCCCGGGCGCGATCCGCGCGGGCGTGTCGTGTCGATCGCCTACGTCGCGCTGGTTCGGGCGGACGCCCAGGTGCCCTCGGCGTCGACCGACGCCGACGCGGCGGCGTGGTTCCCGGTGGAAGCGCCCCCGGCGCTCGCCTTCGATCACGCCACCATCGTCGCCGACGCGATCGCGCACCTCCGCGCCGGCCTCGGCCACGCCGGGCAGCTCGGCCGCGAGGCGGCACGCGAGCCGATCGGCTCGCAGCTCCTGCCGGACGCGTTCTCGCTCGCGGCGCTGCAGCGGGTCCACGAGGCGGTCCTCGGCCGGCCCATCGACAAGCGCAACTTCCGCCGCAAGGTGCTCGGCGACGGGCTCGTCGTGCCCATCGCGGGGCAGCGCTCGGAGGGGGCGCACCGGCCGGCGCAGCTCTACCGGTTCGCGCGGCCCGAAGGCGCCGCCGCGTCCGCGCGCGCGGGCGGCTCGGGCGCGCGCCCCGCGTCGCGCGAGCCCGCCGGCCGCTCGGGTCTCGGGAACGAGCCCGCGGGTCGATCGAAGGCGCGCCGCCGCGCGCCCGGGAGGGCGAGGCCACGCCGCCTCGCGCGCGGCCGGTGAGCGCCTACGCCCTCGCCTGCGCGACCGTGCTCGGCCGCGATCACGCCGCGCTCCGGAAGAACGCGCAGGACGCGTTCGCCGCGGGCGAGGTCGGCGCCGACGCCGCGTTCGGCGTCGTCTGCGACGGCTGCGGCGAGGGGAAGCGCAGCGAGATCGGCGCCGGCCTCGCGGCCGCGGTGCTGGGCGCGGAGCTCGAGCGCGGGCTCGCGGGCGGCGTGCCTGCGGGCGAGCTGCCGGCGATGGCGCTCGATCGCCTGCTGCAGGTGTTCGCCGCGCTGGCCGACGCCGTGGCCTCGGGCGGCGGCGACGCGCGCCGCCGCATCGACTTCGTCTGCGATCACCTGCTCACCACCGTGGTCGGCTTCTGCGTCCGCGGCCGCGAGGGCATCGCGTTCTGGTGCGGCGACGGGCTCGTCGCGCTCGACGGCGAGGTCGTCGTTCTCGACGAGGCCGATCGGCCGCGCTACCCGGCTTACGCGGCGCTCGGCGCCCCGGCCGCGCGGATGCCGCATGGGTGGCGCCGCTTCGACGCCGCCGCGGTGGCGCGCATCGCCGTCGCGACCGACGGCTTCGATCCCGAGCTCGTGCCTTCGGCGTTCGGGCGCCGGGGTCACGCGCTCAAGCGATGGATGAACGTGTGCTCGCGCGGAGGTCACTTCCGCGACGACGCGACGATCGTGACCGCCGAGCGGTCGGGGCGACCCGCGCCCTAGCTCGGCTTCCTCAGGAGAGCGTGCTCGATGGACGTCAGGATCCAGGGCCGACGTGTGTCCCTCGCCGCGAGGAACACGCTCGGCGACGGCGGCGAGGCGACGGTGCTCCGGCACGGCGACCTCGCGGTCAAGGTCTACCACCAGCCCTCGCCGGAGCGGGCGCGCAAGCTCGAGGCGCTCCTCCGGCTCGCGCCTTCGATGCCCGAGGCGGTCGCCTTGCCGATCGCGCTCGTTCACGACGCGCGTGGGCGCGACGTCGTCGGCTTCGCCATGCGTGCGCTCGCGGGGCGCGAGCCGCTCGCGTCCCTCTCGCTCCGGGCGCACCGGGCTCGCGCCGCCGTCGGCGCGCTCGCCGTCGCGGCGCTCTTCACCGACGTGCACGCCACGCTCGCCGCGATCCACCGCGCCGGCGTGGTCGTCGGCGACCTCAACGATCAGAACGAGCTCTACGCGCTGGACCCGGGGGCGCCGCCGGGCGCCGCGGGACCTCGGGACGGCGCGCCGCCCGTCGCGTTCATCGACGCCGACTCGTTCCAGCTCCCGGGTCACGCGTGCGTGGTCGCCACCGAGGCGTTCCTCGATCCGCTGCTCTACGGCCCCGATCTCGCGGCGCCGGTGCTCTCGCCGGCCGGACCGCGCGTGTTCTCGACCGACAGCGACTGGTACGCGTTCGCGGTCCTGCTCTTCCGCGCGCTGACGCTCGTCCACCCCTACGGCGGCGTCGATCCGGGGATCGCGACCTTGCCGCGCCGCGCGGCGGCCCGCCGGAGCGTGTTCGCGCCCACCGTGCGGTACCCGGCCAAGGTCGGCTACTCGCTCGAGGTCCTCTCGGACGAGCTCCTCGGCGTCATGCGCGACCTCTTCGATCGGGGCGCGCGCGGCGCCTTCCCGCTGACGGCCCTCGCCGCGTACGCCGACGGCCTCGTCCGTTGCGCGGCGTGCGGGTCGGAGCACCCTCGCGAACGCCGGCGCTGCCCGTCGTGCGCGGCCGCCGCGCCGCGGGTCGTGGTGGAGACCGCCGGCCCGTGCGGCGCCGCCGACGTCATCGAGGCGGCCGGGACGATCGTCGCGCTCGCCGCGCTCGGGCCGATCGTGCGCGCGGTCGCGATCGAGGAGGGCCGCGTCGTCCTCTACACCGCGGGCGCGAGCTCGCGCCGTCAGGACCGCGTCGATCTCGGACCGGCCGCCGCCGATCTCGAGGTCGACCTCGGGCCGTCGCTCTGCGCGCTCTCGGCCGGCGGGACGCTGACGCTCTTCGCGCTCGACGGCGTCTCCGTGGCTCCGGCGCACCCGACGGCGACCGAGCGCTTCGGCGGCGGCCGCGCCGCGTTCGCCGTCTCGGCCACGCGCCTCTACCGGATCGCCGGCGGGGTGGTCCTGGCGTGCGCGCCGGCGGGCGGCGCCCTCGACGAGCGCCCGGTGACGTCGGTCATGGCGGGTCAGACCTGGCTGGCCGCCGGCAAATGTCCCGGCGCCCGCGAGCTCGTCCTCGGCTGCTCGCGCGTCCTCCGGGAGAGGCAGTACTTCGCCATCGACGCCGGCCGGCGCATCGAGCTCGCCGTGCCCGCGCTCGCCCCGGGCGAGTCGATCCTCGAGGAGGAGGCGGTGTTCGCCGCCGACGCGGTGGCGCTGCTCCGGCGGACGCGCGCCGCCGGCGTCGATCGGGTCCGGACCGCGATCTTCGCCCGCGACGGTCGCCTCGTCGGCGCGAGCGACGCGAGCGCGACCGCTCGCCTCGCCGGCGGCGTCGTCCGCGGCGCCGCGCTCGGGGGCGCGAGCCTGCTCCTGCCCACCGATCGCGGCGTCGCCCGCGAGCGCTACGCCGCGGCGGGCGCGCCGGGGGCGGCTCCCCGAGCGATCGCCGAGGAGCGCCTCTTCGCCGCGACCGAGCCCATGACCTCCGCCGACGCGCTCCTCGCCCCCTCGGGCGACGGGCTCCTCGTCGCCCACGGCCGCCGCGTGCGGCTCGTCCACCCGCAGCCATGAAAGGAAGAAGCCCGTGATGACGCTCCCCAGCTTCTACGATCCGCGCACCGTCGGCACGGTGTTCAAGCCCGACCTCACCCGCGTCACCCAGGACGCGCAGGCGGCGAAGCTCCCCGCGGCCGCCCACGACAAGGCGCCGTACGCGCTGCTCCTCGTCGACTTCCAGATCGACTTCTGCCACGCGGACGGCTCGCTCCGCGTGCCCGGCGCGGAGGGCGATCTCCGCCGCACCATCGAGTTTCTCTACCGGAACGCGGCGCGCATCAAGACCGTGGTGGCGAGCCTCGACAGCCACATGGCCTTCCAGATCTTCTACCCGACCTGGTGGGCCGACGACCGCGGCGATCACCCGCCGCCGCACACCGTCATCGACGCCGAGGCGATCAAGCGCGGCAAGTACCGCCCGCTGCGCGAGGCCGCGTGGTCGCTCGCGTACGTCGCCGAGCTCGAGCAGACGTCCAAGAAGGCGCTCTACCTCTGGCCGTTCCACACCATGATCGGCAGCGTCGGCCACGCGCTCGACCCGGCGCTCTTCGAGGCGATCCACTGGCACGCCGTGGCGCGGCGCTCGCAGCCGATCTTCCTCCAGAAGGGGATGATCCCGGTGACCGAGCACTACTCGCCCTTCGAGCCCGAGGTGAAGGTCCCGACCCACCCGCACGGCTCGCTCAACACGACGATGCTGCGCCTGCTCGAGACGCACGAGCGCATCTACGTCGCCGGCGAGGCCAAGAGCCACTGCGTCCTCGAGGCCTGCGCCTCGATGATGCGGCACTTCGCGGCGCGCCCCGACGTGATCGAGCGCATCCACTTCCTCGGCGACTGCACCAGCAGCGTCGTCGTGCCGGGGATCGACTTCGAGGGGATGGCCAACCGCGAGATCGACGGCTGGCGCAAGCGCGGGATGCGCTTCGTCTCGGCGGCGGACGCGGTCTGAAGAGGAGGAGAGAATCATGAGCCAATCGAACGGCAGCGGACCTTCCCAGGGGCAAGTCGCGGCGATGATCCACGGCGCGGTGGCGGGCGGCCTCGCCCGCGCCGCCGGCGACGTCATGGTCGAGAACCTGAACGAGACGGTCCTCATGGGCTGCGTCGGGGCGTCGCTCGACGACCTCGACGCCTCCGAGGCGACGCTGGTGAGCGTCGTCCTCGACATGTCGAGCTCGATGCAGCCCTACCGCGCCGCGGTGATCGACGCCTACGGCGCCATGCGATCCGCGCTCGCCGGATCGAAGGCCGCGGCCTCGATCCTGCTCTCGACCTGGGTGTTCAACGGAACGCCCAACCTGCTCCACGGTTACCAGCCCGTCGGCTGGAACGCGCCCCTCGGGCCTGCGGAGTACGCGCCCGACGGCTGCACCGCGCTCTACGACGCGCTCCTCGGCTGCATGACGGGCCTCGTCGCCTACGGCCAGGCGCTGCTCGACAACGGCGTCCCCAACCGCCGCGTCCTCTTCGTCCTCTCCGACGGCGAGGACAACAGCTCGCGGGCGAGCGCGCTCGACGTGCGAACCGCAGCGAGAGCCCTCTCTGCCCAGGAGGTCTACACCCTCGCGTACGCCGGCTTCGGCTCGGCCGACCTCGCCCAGCTCGCCGCCGACGTGGGCTTCCCCTCGGTCATCACCACCGGCGCGAGCGCCTCCGAGCTGCGGCGCATCTTCCACCAGGTGAGCGCCAGCGTGATCCGCGTGAGCCAGGGCGCCGCGTCCGCGGGCGGGTTCTTCTGAGCCCGAGCGCCCGTGCGAGCCGTTGACGACGCCGTCCGCCTCGCAAGCGCCAGCGCCCGCCCCAAGCGGCAGCCCTTTCGCGGAGGGTGACCATCGCCCAACCTCATCGACGCGAGCCCGTGGGCGGATGCTCGCGCCGGAGGCAGCGGCGGCGAGCGCACACCGTCCGCCTCGCAATCGCCAGCGCCCGCCCCCCAAGCGGCAGCCCCTCCCGCGGAGGGTGACCATCGCCCTGCCTCGTCGACGCGAGCCCGTGGGCGGATGCTCGCGCCGGAGGCAGCGGCGGCGAGCGTGGGAGCGAGG
>CAYJPW010000220.1:0-15373 GCA_964372055.1 uncultured Polyangiaceae bacterium | reverse complement strand
GGGCGCGACATCGGCGGCGGCGCCGGGCGCGACATCGGCGGCGCGGCGGGCGCCGGGCGAGACGGTGGCGGCGAGGCCGGACGCGACATCGGCGGCGGCGGTGCCTGGCGCGGCGGCGCCATCCCCGGAGGGGCCCCCGGCGCCCCTGCGGGCTCGGCGCGCGCGGTCCCCGCGGGCGAGCCGGGCTCGTGCAGCGAGAAGCTCCGTTGGCGCGCGCGCTGCTTCATCGCGTCGTTGACGAGATCGTCGATCGGGCAGCCGACCTCGCGCGCCAGCGCCTCGAACTCCGCCCAGAGCGCGTCGCGGCACTCGAAGGTGCGCGCGCTCCTCCGGGCTGGGGCGAGCGCCTCTTCGTCCTCTCCGGCGAGGAGCGCCTCGCGCGCCGCTCCGAGCGAGGCCGCCTCGGCGCGGAGCAGCTCGACGCAGCGGCCGTCGTCGCACACCGCGAGGTGCCTCCCGGCCTCGACGGCCTCCTGCGGCGAGACCTCGCCGGCCGCGTGGCGCACGACGAGATCGGGATCGAGGTGGGCGGCGGCGCCGTCCCACGCGAACGAGGCGAGCGGCGCGGCGACGCGCCTGCGCAGGGCGCGCTCGTTCGGGTCTCGCTCTTCGCTCGCCACGCTGCCTCTCCTCGCCTCAATCTACCCTAAGGACCCGCCGAAACGCGGTGGAGACCTGGCTCATCACCTCGGACCCGAGCGCCTCCGGCGCCGCCAGGAGCGCGAGCGAATGCAGCGCGCCCTCGCGGTAGAGCGAGCGCCACGCCGCGAGGCCGAGGCCCGGATCGGCGAGCGCGGCCCGCGTCGCCTCGAGCGCCGCGCGATCGCCGGGCTCGCCGGGCGCGAAGCGCCGCGTCGAGAGCGCCACCGCGGCCTCGTGGGGCTCGACGCTCTCGAGCACCTCGTGGAAGTAGACGGCGTAGCGGTAGATGCCGAGGTACTTGCGGTCGGTGACGGTGGCCTCGCTGCACGCGAGGAGCTTCTGCCAGGTCGAGGGGCTGAAGCGGTCGCGCACGAACTCGAGCAGCATCGCGTAGCCGACCGCGTCGACGCGCCGGACCTTGTCGAGCGCGCGCAGCACGCGGGTGGCGAGGTGGGGATCGGCGCGCGAGGCCGGCGGCTCCGGCGGGCTGCCCGCGGCGGCCGCGGCCCGCTCGCGCTCTCGGTGGAGGCGCCGGACCGCGTCGCGGCCGAGGTAGAGGTACGGCCAGGCGCCCAGCCACAGACGCGCGTCGCGCGGCGCGTGCCCGAACGAGCGGACCACGTCCTCGGCCGCCCACGCCGGCGAGAGCCAGGCGACCAGCGCCTCGGCGGCGACGTCCTCGCCGTAGCCGCGGAAGCGGAGCCGCACCAGGCGCTGCACGTCGCAGGGCATCGTCAGCAGCCGGTGGCGGTGCTCGAGCGTGGGCTCGGCGAGCAGGCGGCAACCCGCGCCGGGCCCGCCGTGCTCGTCGCAGCCCTCGCAGCACGCCGGGACGCCGCTGTCCATGTCGGCCGTCACCATACCAAAGGAGGCGCCCGGTCGAGCGCCCACGCGACTCCGTCGAGGGCGGGCAGACCGCGCGGTCGCACTTGCGAGGCGTCAACGCGCGCGGCTAGCTTGGGTCGTGCGCAAGATCGAGCCCGAGTTCGTCGGCAGGACCTACGACGATTTCCTCTTCCGGCCGCAGCGAGGCGTGGTCGACACCCGCCGCGACGTCTCGCTCTCGACGAGGTTCACGAAGCACGTCGAGATCGCCCTGCCGATCGTCTCGGCGAACATGGACAGCGTGACCGGGCCCGCCATGGCGAAGACCATGGCGCTCGAGGGCGGGCTGGGCATCCTCCACCGCGCCTTGTCGATCCAGGCGCAGGCCGACGCGCTCGAGCGCGTCAAGCGCAGCCACGGCTACGTCGTCGAGCGCCCGCTCTCGTTGCCGCGCGACGCGACCATCCGCGAGGCGCGCGCCTACACCAAGAAGCACCACATCACCGGGATCCTCATCACCGAGACGCGCGGCTCGGGCCTGCTCGCCGGCATGCTCTCCAACCGCGACATGCCCTGGATCGAAGGCAACGAGGACCGGCCCGTCGCCGACTTCATGACCCCGGTGGCGCGCCTCCGGACCGGCCGCCCGGGGATCACCGCCGAAGAGGCCGAGCGGCTGATGTTCGAGAGCAAGATCGAGAAGCTCCCCCTCGTCGACGACGCCGGCGTCATCCGCGGGCTCGTCACCAAGAAGGACATCCGCCTCTCGCGCAAGCTGCCGTTCTCGACCAAGGACGGCAAGGGCCGCCTCCGCGTCGGCGCCGCGATCGGCGCGCGCGGCGACTACCTCGAGCGCGCCGCCGAGCTCCTCCGCGCCGGCGCCGACGTGCTCGTCATCGACATCGCCCACGGCCACTCCGAGGTCATGCGCGAGGCGATCGAGAGCCTCCGCGCCCGCTTCGCCGACGCCGAGCTCGTCGCCGGCAACGTGGGCACGGCCGAGGGCGCGCGCTTCCTCGCCGATCTCGGCGTCGACGCCATCAAGGTCGGCATCGGCCCGGGCCGCGGCTGCCGCACCCGCCTCGAGACGGCCGCAGGCGTCCCGCAGCTCCAGGCGATCCGCGAGGCGTGGCGCGCGGTGGGCGACGAGGTCCCGATCATCGCCGACGGGGGGATCAAGGACGACAAGGACATCTTCCTCGCCCTGGTGTGCGGCGCGTCCTCGGTGATGCTCGGCAGCATGCTCGCCGGCACCGACGAGGCCCCCGGCCACGTGATCGAGGACCCAGGCACCGGCCAGAAGCGCAAGCTCTACCGCGGCATGACCTCGCCCCAGGCGGTGTTCGAGGCGCTCTACGACACCGAGGACGCCGCCGACGTCGAGGCCGCCCTCGACACGCCCGCCGAGGGCCAGGAGGTCCAGATCCCCTACAAGGGCAGCGTCGTCGATCTGCTCCACCGCGTGCGCGGGCACGTCCGCTCCGCCGTGAGCTACGGCGGCGCCGAGCGCCTCGCCGACATCCGCCGGCGCGTGCTCGCCGATCCGATGGCGTTCCTGATCCCGCTTTCGGAGGCTTCACGGCGCGAGTCGTACTCGCGCTGATCCCACGGGGGTCCCGATGGAAAAGCAACCCCCTCTCCCGGGAGGGAGAGGGGGCCAGGGGGTGAGGTCTTACTCCTTGTCGAGCTTGCCGACGAGGCTCAGCGTGAAGAACGCGCCCATGTACTTGAAGTGCGGGCGCACCTGCATGTCGACCTTGTACCAGCCCGCGTTGCCCTCGACCTCGGTCACGATGATCCGGGCCTTGCGGAGCGGGCGGCGGCCGCGGACGCTCGCCGAGACGACGTCCTGGTCCGCGACGTACTGGCCGATCCAGTCGTTGAGCTCCTTCTCGAGATCGGCGCGCTCCTTCCAGCTGCCGATCTGCTCGCGCTGCAGCACCTTCAGGTAGTGCGCGATGCGGCACATGATGAACATGTACGGCAGCTGCGTGCCGAGCCGGTAGTTCATCTCGGCCGCGCGGCCCTCCTCGCTCTGGCCGAAGTACTTCGGCTTCTGGACCGAGTTGGCCGAGAAGAAGCAGGCGTTGTCCGAGTCCTTGCGGAACGTGAACCCGATGAAGCCCTCCTCCGAGAGCTCGAACTCACGGCGCTCCGTGAGCATGATCTCGGTCGGGATCTTCGTCTGGATCTCGCCCATCGCCTCGTACTGGTGGAGCGGCAGGTTCTCGACCGAGCCGCCCGACTGGGGGCCGATGATGTTCGGGCACCAGCGGTACTTGGCGAAGCTGTCGGCGAGACGCGTGGCGAACGCGTAGGTCGCGTTGCCCCAGCAGTAGGCGTCGTGGTTGCCGACCACGCTCTCCTCGTAGTTGAACGCCTTCACGGGGACCGTGTTGGCGCCGAACGGGAGGCGGAGGAGGAACCGCGGCAGCATCAGGCCGACGTAGCGCGAGTCCTCGGTCTCGCGGAACGAGTTGTACTTGGTGTACTGCGGCCCCTCGAAGAGCGACTTCAGGTCCTTGAGGTTCGGCAGGTTCAGGTAGTCCTTGAGGCCGAAGAACGCCGGACCGGCGGCGGCGAAGAACGGCGCGTGCGCCATCGTCGCGACCGACGCGCACTTCTGGAGGAGCGCGATGTCCTGCGGGCCGGGCCCGAACTCGTAGTTCGAGATGATCGCGCCGACGGGCTTGCCGCCGAACTGGCCGAACTCGGCCGAGTACACGATCTTGTAGAGGCCGCTCTTGGGGACCTCGGGCGAGTCCTCGAAGTCGGCGAGGAGGTCTTCCTTCGAGCAGTTGAGGAGCTCGACCTTGACGTTCTCGCGGAAGTCGGTGCGATCGACCAGGAACTTCAGGCCGCGCCACGCCGACTCGAGCTTCTGGAACGTCGGGTTGTGGAGGATCTCGTCGATCTGCCGCGAGAGCTTGACGTCGATCTCGGCGATGAGCGCGTCGACGAAGGCCTTGTCGACCTTCTCGCCCTCGCGCTTCGGGGCGACGAGCTCGGCGATGAACGCCTGCACGCCGCGCTTGGCGACCTCGTACCCCTCGTCGCCGGGGGTCATCTTGGTCTCGGCGAGGATCTCGTCGAGGAGCGACCCGCCTTCGAGGGTCTGGCCCGCCGCCCCACCGGCGCCCTGAGCTTCCGTAGACATCGCTTACTCCCCTTCCTTCTTGAGGCCGAGCTCGTTGATGAGCTTGTTGCGCGATCCGGGGTCGCCGAGGATCTGCTGGATCTTGTTGCGGAACGCCTTCTCGTTTCCGAGCGGGCCCTTGAGGGCCGTGAGCGCGGCGCGGAGATCGAGCAGCTTCTTGAGCTCGGGGACCTGGTTCGCGATCGACTCCGGCTCCATGTCCGAGAGGCGGCGGAACTTGAGGTTCACCGTGAGCTCGTTGTCCTCGTTCTCGGACAGCTTGTCCTTCACGTTGAAGGACAGGGCGAGCTTCTGCTCGCTCATCACCTTCGAGAAGTTGTCCTTGTCGACGTTGATGGGCTTGCGATCCTCGAGCGGCCGCGGGTCGGGGCGCTGGGTGTAGTCGCCAAGCATGAGGAGCTTCAGCGGCAGCTCGACGTCTTCCTTCGCATTGCCCGTCGCGGGCTTGTACGTGATGTTCACGCGCTCTTTCGGCGCGACCGATCCTTCTTTCGACATCGCTGAAGGCTCCTTTCCCCTGCTTCTTGCGAGGCCGGACGGGACGTCACCGACCCAGTGTTTCCCCCGTGGGGGCGGGAGGGGTGAACCCGCCCCGGGCGAGCGAGCATAGCCAAAAATGAGGGGCCGCTGTCACGCCAATTCACGAGCGATCGAGACCCGAAGCCCCGCCCCCCTACTGCGCAGGATGCCAGTGTCGGCGTCAGCCTGCCGGCACCGTGAGGCGCAGCGCCGCGGTGGCGTCGAGCTCGCAGAGCCGGTCGAACGCCGCCGTCTCCTTGGCGCGCGCCTCGGGGGGCGCCTCGTAGCCGGCGTTGAGGGCGCGGTGCGCGGCGTAGAGCGCGGCGTAGAAGTCGGCGCAGAGCGCGGGGTCCCACTCGCCGAGGCGGTGGTGCTCGACGAGCCGATCGAGGCCCTCGAGCTGCGCGCGCGCGATCGCGAACTGCTCGGCCTGCAGGCAGAGCTTGGCGAGCTCGAGGCGCCCCTTGAAGCGCTCCATCGGCGTCGGGGCCGTGGCCGACGCCTTGGCGACGAGCTGGATCGCTTCGGGGAGCTGCCCGCCGGCGGCGAGGTTCCGCGCCTCGGAGAGCGGCTTGTCGAGCACGCTCCTCGGCCCCGAGGCCACCGCCGCGCCGCCGCCGCCCGAGCCGAGCACCTTCGAGACCTCGGCCTCGATCCACGCCACGGTGTCGGGATCGGCGAACGGCGTCCCGTCGTTGAACGTCAGCGTCGGCAGCGTCGGCGCGCGCTGGAGGAGCAGGGCGACCTCGACGAGCAGGGCCTGCTTCGCCGCGGCGTGGCCGAGGTTGTCGAGCGCCGTGGCCGCGTGGCGGTGCGGATCCAGCCAGAAGACGTACTCGGCCGCGGCCTCGTCCGCCGTGGCGAGCAGCGCCGACCAGTTGCCCGCGCCGGCGGTCGCCGCGAGCGCGCCGCGGACGTGGTCGGGCGGGCCCGGGAAGGGCGTGGTGGTCCCGTCGGCGTGCGGATCCTGCGAGACCATGACCCACAGGCCCGCGCGCAGCACGCGGTAGGCGAGCGGGTTGGTCTCGTCGGCGGCGCGCAGCACGTCGCCGGCGCGGGTGAGGATCACCGTCGCCTGCTCGAGCGCGGCGAACGCCGAGTCGGCGTCGGTGATCGAAGCCGGGTCGAGCCCGGCCGACGCGGCGACCGCCACGGGCTCCGGCGCGGCGGCCTCGGCGACCGCGGCGGAGGGCTCTGCGGCTGGCCGCGGAGGAGGAGGCGGCGGAGGAGGCGGCGGCGGAGGCGCCTCCTTGGGGCAGATCTGCACCAGGTGGCGGACCGCCTGGCGGACGGCGCCCATCCCGGAGTACGCCTCGCCCAGCTTGTCGCGCAGGTCGGCGTCGACGGCCTGGCTCACCTGATCGAGCGCGGCGACGAGGTCGTTGTCCTTGGTGCTCGGGTTGTACGCGCCGGCGACGGGGCCGGCGACCTCGGCGAACCAGCCCATCAGCGCGCCGCGCGCCTTGGGGCGCTTCAGCGGCGGGTACATCGGCTCCCAGAACGCGGCGCTGAGCTCGCGCAGGAGCACGAGCCCGTCGAGCAGCCCCTCGACGCCGTCGAGCTGCGACTTGGCCGCGGCGTAGTAGACGGCCACGCGGAAGTCCTTCGACTTCTCGCTGAGCAGCTCGTCGGCGCTCGAGGCGATGCCGCCCCAGTCGACCTTGCCGCCCGACACCGAGGTGAGCTTGTCGACCTCGGTCTTCATCTTCTCGAACGCGTCGTCGTAGGAGATGTCTGCGCCGACGCCGCCGCTGATCGGCTCGAGCATCATCGAGAGCTTCTCTTTGGACGCGGAGATCTTGTCTTCGACCGCCATGGCGACGCCGAAGATAGCGTTTGTCGGGCTGCGTTGGCGCCCTCGTTTGAGGCAGGCGCCACGTCCGCTCGCCCTCACCCCTGCCCCTCTCCCCGGAGGGAGAGGGGTTTGTCGGCGGTGGCGCGGTAGGCTGCGGTCAGCTCAGGCCGTCGAGGAAGGCCGTGATGGAGAGATCGCTGCGCGCGACCAGCGCGTCGAACTGGGGGCCGAGGCGGCGGCGGGCGGTGAGCTCGTCGACCGTCGGCGGGCCGCACAGGTCGGCGACGTGATCGGCCGTCGCCGTGGGCGAGATCATCTCGCGGAACGAGCCGACGTGCGGCGGCCCCATGTGGAGCAGCACCGTGCGCTGCGGCGTCCAGAAGGCGTTGAGCAGCGTCTGCTTCCAGCCCGCGAGGCGCTGGGTCATGTCCATCCACACCGCGGCGGCATACGCGTCGCCCGCGCCGAGGGGCAGCCGCAGCCCGAGCCCGGTGTTGGGCAGCTCCTGGCCGCGAAACGGCTCGACCGAGGCGATGATGTTCTGGAGCACCCAGTAGCGCGGCCCGTCGCTGCCGAACCCCGTCTCCCAGAGCGCCTTCATGCTCTGCATCGCCAGCCAGGCGCGGTAGCCCGCGCTCGCCGACTCCGGGTCCTCGAGCGAGGGGAGCGCCACGCGAGAGACGCGCTCGACGAACGCGTCGACCGACATCTGCCGGCCGCCGGTCGCGAGCTCGTACGCCGCCGTGAGGAGCGGCCAGAGCGCGATCGGCACCGCCGGTCCCGTGGCGACGAGCTGCCCGTAGTCGTACGACGCGTACACGACCATCGGGTACACGCGCCCGGCGTTGTCGCCGCTCGCGGCCCACGCCCCGACCATGCCCCGCTGCGGCGGCTCGCCGTTCGCCGACTCGCCGCGGTAGATGAAGAGGCCCACCGCGGGCTGGTAGGCCGAGTCGAACGTGAGCCCCATCGACTGGCGCGCGAAGTTGAGCCCGGCGCCGAGCCAGCGATCGAACGCGCTGAGCTCGTCGGTGGTCGCGTTGTAGCGGATGAAGTCCCCGGTCGCCGGGAGCTTGCCGAAGCAGCCCATGGACGGCGGTGCGGCGGGAGCCTTCTTGCGACGCCAGAACATGCGCTCGGCTATTGATACACTGCGAGGGCCGAAGGGGTCGAGGGGTCAGCGCCGAGGCTGTTCCGGAGGGAGGGCCCGCGCCCGCCCGCCGGCGGCGAGTGAATCGCGGCCCCCCCGGCTCGGCGCCGAACGTCGGACCTGGTCACCGGCCTCGCGGCCGGTGTTCCGTCAGGAGCCCTTGCCCATTCGATCGCCGATGCTCGCCGGGCAGTTGGTCGCCCGGAAGAAGCTCGACGGGAACGGGTGGTTGCCGCGGGTGGGCTTCACCTCCATCGTCACCGTCACGGGCGGCGCCGTCATCTGCCAGGTCACGGTGAAGGCCTCGTCGCTGTCCTTCTCCGCCTCGACGGTGCCGGCCTCGAAGAGGCGGAAGATCCCCCACGGCCCTTCGCGGATGAGCTCCTCGTCGAGGCCGCCCGCGCCGCGCACCTGCATCTTGGCGCCGGTCTGCTTCTCGCCGGGCCAGTTGAAGGTCTGCCAGAACTCCTTCTCGTTCCGGTAGAGCTTGCGCTGACCGTCGACCTCGAAGACGACCTCGCTCACGATCGGGCTCACCGTCTTCAGGTTGATGTTGAAGACGACCTTGGGGTTCTCTCCGCCCTCGCCCCAGAGCGCGTCGGTGATCTCGTCGGCGCGCCGGAGGCAGTTGTAGAGGTTCGGGTTGAAGGGCGTGAAGGGGCGCGCCGGGCGCGGCCGCGCCTCGAGGTGCGCCTTCGGGGTGAAGACGTGGCCCGTCTTCATGTGGAAGCCCTTGAGGTTGTTGTCGTAGAAGCCCCAGAGGATGCCGTCCTTCGGCTTGAAGAACTTCACCGCGTCCTGGAACGAGGCGTCGCGCGTCGAGGCGAGGTTGAACGGGTAGCGGTCCTTGATGGTGTCGCGGTACGCCGGCCACACCTCGACCTCCCAGAGCCCGCTCGCCGCGCCGCCGGCGCCGCGCACCACGGCCTTGTAGGCCTGCTTGAGCGGGTTCATGAGGAGCGGCGTCATCAGCTCCTGCCCCGTCTCGTCCATGCCGAGCAGCAGGGCCTCGGTCTCGCTCACCGCCTCCTGGAACTTCTTCGTCGCCTCGGCGGTGTCGGCGCTGGGCGGGCCGTCCTCGATGGCGCCCATCGCGCCCGAGAGCCCCTCGAGCAGGCTCACGTACTTGGCGAGCGCCGGCGGCGGCGGGGGCGGCTGGCCCTCCTTCGTGTCCTGCGGGACGCCGAATCCGACCATCGACTTGAACTTGTCGGGGATGGGATCGTACCGCTCGCCCTTCCCGCCCGCGAGCAGGCCGCCGATCTTGACGCCGGCGGTCTTGGTCTCGGTCTTCTTGATGACCTTCTCTTTGATCTGCGTGAGGATCCCGCCGTCGGCCGAGGCCTTCACCGCGGCGTCCTTGTCGGCGAACTGGGTGTTGTCCTTGAGCGCGCGCAGGATGCGGAGGTACGGCCAGTCGGGCGTCGAGAGCACCTTGAACTCGGCGATCGCCTCCTTGTTGTTCGGAGGGATGTCGACCTGGACGTCGCGGAAGAAGTTGACCCACTGGCGGATGTACTCGCTGTCGTAGTCCTGCCGCACGCGGTCGAGCGACTTCTGGATCTTGTCGCCCTGCTTCTTCTCCTCGTCGGTCAGCGGGACGACCCACTGCTCGCGCTCGAGCAGCTTGTAGCCCTCGGCGAGCGAGGCGATGACCTGGTCGTGGCCCTTGTCGGTGTAGGGGCCGCCGACCTCGAACCACTTGCCCTCGCGCTCCTTCTGGGCGCTGTGCAGCTTGGTGAGCACCTCGGGTCGGTCGGCGAAGAGCTCGTTGAGCGTGACCGGCGGGTACTTGAGGTTCTCGTGCGTCGACGGGCCGCTCTCGTCGTACTTCTGATCGATGAGCACGGTGACGAACTGGTCGTAGTAGCGCTGGCTCGGTCCGACGCGGGTGAGGATGTCGCGGGCGCGCTCGACCTGCGGCTTGTCGATGGCCTCGCCCTTGATGACGCCGCGCTTGAGCAGATCGACGTAGTAGGCGACGTGCGGCTGGATCTTGAGCTTGAGATCCGCCTCCGGCATGTCGGTGGTCGGGCGGAGGATCTCGGCCCACACCTGGGTGAGGCGCGCCGTCTCCCAGTCGGCGTTCTCGTTGAGGTGCTTGAGCTCCTCCGGGCCGGCGTTGTTGAGGAGCAGGTACGTCTTGAGGTTGTTGTAGTCGTCGAGGTACTTCGCGCCGGTCGTCCCCTTGATCTTGTCCTCGAGGCGCTCGCGGCTCGGCTTGACGAAGCCCTCCTGCAGGCTGGCGATGTACTGCTTGAGCGTCGGCTCGAAGAGCTTGTCGCCCTGGTACATCATCCACCGGTGCGAGAGCGGGGGCCCGTCCTCCTTGTACCGATCGAGGAGCTCGGCGTGCTGGCGGAGCTGCTCGAGCTTGTCGACCTTGGGCGGCGCGGGGCGGCCGTCCTTCCAGTTCACGTCGGCCGCCTCCTGCGAGATGCGGCCGGTGAGGGCGACGAGCTCGCGGTTCTTGAAGTAGGACAGGATCGCCGGGATGAGCAGCACCATCGCGACGGCGAAGGCGGCGGCGGCCGCGGCGAAGCGCTGGATGCGCTGGCGCCGGATCTCCCCCTCGGTGCGGGCGGCGATGTCCTGGTCGGGGAAGATGATCCCCATGAAGACGTCGCGGAGGAAGTAGCTCTTGCTCTCGGCCTTGGCCGTGGGCTCGTCGGCGACGGCGCCGCGGAGGCCGAAGGCGCGACCCATGGCGCCGACGACGCGATCCAGGGGCCGCCCCTCCTGGGTGCCGCTGGTGAAGTAGAAGCCGCGGAGGATCGGCTCCTGCCCCCCGGCGGGCGCGAACGCCGACGCGACGAAGTCGGAGAGGTTGCGCTTCACCGCCGCGAACTCGAGGGGGAACTGGTAGATCTTCTCCTTGGTCTCGCGGCTGCGCTCGATCGCCATGCGGCGCAGGCTGCGCTCGTGGAGCCGCTCGACGAGCGTGTCGAACTCGCCGTCGAAGATCTTGCCGGGCTCGGCCTTGCTCTGGTCGAGGCGCAGCGTCGCGCCCCACGCCTGGCCGCGCTCGCTCTTCTTCAGATCGCCGAAGAACTCGGTGAAGCCGGCGACGAGGTCGCACTTGGTGAAGAGCACGTAGACGGGCAGGACCATGTGCAGCGTCTGCTGCATCTCGTCGACGCGGGCGCGGACCTTCTTGCCCATCTGCTCGATCTGCTCGTCGGTCGCGTCGAGCAGCTCGTTGACGCTGACCGCGACGAGGACGCCGTTCACCGGCTTGTGCGAGCGGAACTTGAGCAGCTGCTCCAGGAACGCCATCCACTCGTCGTGGTCCTCGGCCTCGGTCGTGTACCGGCCGGCGGTGTCGAGGAGGATGGCCTCGTTGGTGAACCACCAGTCGCAGTTGCGCGTGCCGCCGACGCCACGGACGCCACCGCCGTTGGGATCGAGGTACGGGAAGACCAGCCCCGAGTGGCGGAGCGCCGTCGTCTTGCCGGCGCCGGGCGGGCCGACGATCACGTACCAGGGCAGGCTGTAGAGCGCGTCGGCGCCGCGGCGGCCGCCGCCGAGCTTGGACGACTTCAGCGCGTTGATGCCCTGGAGGATCTGCTTCTCGAGCTCCTGGATCTCGGCGCGGCGCTCGGGCTTGGCGTTGAGCGCCTGCTCCTGCGCCTGCTGCGCGATGGCCTTCTCGAGCGCGCGGGCGGCGCGCGCCGCGCGCACGCGGCGATAGACGATGAGCCCCACGAGGAGGAGGACGACGGCGACGGTCAGCGTCACCGGGATCCACGTCGGGAACGACTCGACCTCGGGCCCGCCCTCGCCCGGTCGCAACAGGAACCACACGGCCCACACGAGGGCGAGGAAAAGGGCGCTCAGGATCCAGAGCCACATGGAATGGTCTCCTCGGGCGGGGGCGATCCCCCGCTCGGCGATGATGGCCCGTCTCGGCGCGAGCGCAAAGTTCTTCGCGACCGTGTGGGCTGCACGACCACCCTCGCGCAGGCGAAATGCTTCTCACGGTCGCGAGGTGGTCCACGCGAGTCGTCGCGAGCAGGGCCGAGAGCCCAGGGGAAAAATCACCGGGAGACGGGGAGAAAGGGAGGATCTTGTTCGGTCGATCGAGGTGCTCGCCGCAGAAGACGTCCACCTGGATCGACCGCAGGAGAAACTCCCCGACTCCCCGTCTCCCTGTGGATTCTCGTTCACGCTCCGTCGTCGCCGCGGCGCGAGACGTTGCGAGAGGGCGCGACCTCGCTCGCGAACTGCGCCGGCGCGAGCCGACTACTTCGGTAAGAGCTTGTTGATGGCGTCCGAGACCGAGTCGGCGTTCGAGCCGATGATCAGCCGGAGCACGATGACCACGAGGAGCGCGACGACGAAGAAGCCGAGCGCGATCGCCAGGAAGGGCAGCTCGCGCCGGACCGCGCCGCCGCCGCCGTCCTTGCGCTCGGCGTTGGGGGCGAGCACCTCGCCTCCCCCTTCGGAGAGCGCCACGTAGTTGCCGAGGCCCTCGACCACGGCCGTGAGGCCCTCCTGCTGGCGGAGGCGGTATTTGCCCTGGAAGCCGAGCGCGAGGCAGAGAAAGTAGATCTGGGCGACGTGCGAGCGGCCGCGCTGGCCGTGCAGGTTGTCGAGGTTGACGAAGAAGCCGTCGCCCGCCGTGTTGAGCTGGAAGAACTGGAGCTGGAGGGGGTTACTGAGCCACTGCGTCTTGCCCGGCCAGGTCGAGTGGTAGATGACCTCGTCGGCGAACGCGGCGAGCGCGTACTTCGCGTCGACCATGTCCTGCTCGGGGATGCGGGCCTCGCGGCCGTTCTGCATCATCGTCTCGAACAGGCCGAGGACGCGGCGCTGGAGGATGTCGGGCGCCGGGAGGTCCCGCGAGTTCCTGAGCTGCAGGATCAGCGACAGGACGTCGGAGCACACCCAGTACATCGTTTGCGACATGCTCATGGGGCGGTTTCCCTAGGGACGCTGGTCACTTGCCAGCTTGCACGGCGATGAGCCTCAGGTCCACTTTCTGCGGATCGATGGGCTGGTAGATCGCGATGGTGCCAGAGCCGAGGATGTCGTTCCAGTAATCGCCTGCCTGGTCGACCCTGAGGTAGACGAGGCCGGGCTTGACCGGGATGGCGCCGGGGGGACGGTACTCGATCCCGACGCGCACTCCGGGCATCGCGGCGTTCAAGATGTAGCCGATCTGGGTCC
Organism: uncultured Polyangiaceae bacterium; assembly: GCA_964372055.1. GTDB lineage: Bacteria > Myxococcota_A > Polyangia > Polyangiales > Polyangiaceae > CAYJPW01. The sequence continues at coordinate 2,116 of CAYJPW010000220.1, read as the reverse complement.
AGCTCCCGATTTTCAGGAGCCGAGGCAGGCGCTCGCGGAGCGTGCCCTCGTCGGTGCCCTTGGCCTCGAGGAAGAGCTCGTGGGTCCGGGGCAGCTTCGGGTCCTCGAACTTGCCGAGGTACATGCCGTCGTCGCGCTTCTCGAGCGGGACGACGACGTAGCTCTCGGCGAGCACCCCGCCGATCATGGCGAGGGCGCGCTCGAACATCGGGTCGAACACGTCGCCGAGCTCGAGGTAGTTGAACTTGGGGATCGAGGTGGGATCGCCGTCGGCGGAGAAGGTGCAGAGCTCGCCGATGAGCGAGCCGAGCACGGTGAAGCACTGCTCCGGGTGGCAGTCGCCGTGATCGACCAGGTGCGACACGATGGGGATGAACGAGTTCATCGTGTGCAGCATCCAGAACTTCGCCGTGTCGGACGCCTGGAAGTCGACGGCGGCGGCGGTGCGGAGGCGGCGCCCCTCGGCGAGCGACTTCTGCTTGCCGACGAGCGCCGAGAGCACGCGGCGCATCCCGGTCATGAGGTGATCGCTCGCCCCGATGTGGAGGATGGGCGGGATGTGGTTCTTCTTGATGACGATGGCGCCGGTGCGATCGCGCACGAGCTGGCTGACGCGAACGCTCTGGTAGGCGTCGCGCGCCTCGGTGCCGAAGAGGAGGCGCAGGTTCTGGCGCGCCCAGGTGATGTTGGTGTCGTTGCGGCCGGTGTTGACGTCGGGCACCGTCGCCTGCTGCGCGACGTAGCGGATCGCCGGCCCCACCTTGGCCGCGTCGAGCGCGGTGTTCGCCGCGGTCTCGCGCTGGTTCGGCACGGCGAGGAAGACGTCGAGCGCCTCGAGCGCCGCGGGGAACGCGCCCTCGAGCGGCCGCGCCTCGACGTTGTCCTCGCCGCGATCGCCGACGAAGAAGGGCGTCCCGTCGGGGAAGAAGCCGTGGCACTTGAGGAGCTTGAGCTGGCCGGCCGCGAGCGCGCGCTCGTCGAACTGCACGCCGGTGATGCCCCAGTCGTACGCCATGACGGCGTGCATCCGCGCGTGGAGCAGCGTCTCGTGGTACTGGTCGGACTGCTGGAGGTGCTGAGGGGTCATGAACAACCCCTCGGTCCAAACCGGCTTGCGCGGGTGCATCATGTCGCCCGGACAGTCTTATCAGAAGTCGGCGGCGGGTAGGGGTGACTGGAATGCCGCCGGCGCGCCCCCCGGACGCGCGCCGAACGCGAGCGCGGGACCAGGCCGCGCCCTACTTCTTGGCCGGCGCGGCGGCGCCCTCCGGCGCGGCCGACTGCTTGGGGAGGCTGATCCGGCGGATGGCGCTCGCGTCGGGGAACATCGACTCGTCGAACTGGCTCCCGTTGTCGATCTTGGCGCCCTCGACGAAGAACGACACCTTCGGGTCGGCCACGGGGGGACCGGCGTCCTTGCCGCGGCCGCCGCACGCCGCCTCGCCCGGGGGGAGCGGGAACTCGTAGAAGGTCTTCCAGCTCTGCCCCTGCGGGCTGTGGAAGAGCGCCACGCCCGCGAGGTAGCTGGCCTCCTTGTTCCGCTCGAACTTCACCTCGACCATGTCGTTCGGGAAGATCGAGACCTCGTCCTTCTTGAGGATGTCGTCGGCGAGGACCTCCTTGTCGCGGAGGAGGGTGTCGTCGTAGCCCGCGTTGAGGAGGCGGACGTCGCTCTTGAGCTGGTAGAGGCGCACCACCACAGGGCGAGGGTTGCCGTTCTCGTTGGGGTTGATGTTGTCGGCCGCGAGGATGTTGAGCGTGACGATCTGGACGTCGCAGGGCTTGGGCTCGGCCGGCGGCGGCGTGGTGCTCGAGCACCCCGCGGTCCAGGCGAGGCCGAGCATCCCCAGCGTGAGCCCGGCGGCGAGCGCCGCGGAACATCGCCGGACGAGAGAGTGCGCGCGAGAGATCGCCATGGCGCGCATTGTGGAACGGAACGCCCGGGCGGGTGAAGAAAAGCTCGGGAGCCGGATGCCGCAGGGCAAGGTGACGTTTGGCACCTCACCCCTTGAACCTTCCCCTGACCGCGCTCCCTCGTGTGGGAGCGGGCAATTGACCCGTCCGGAGCGAAGCGGAGGGCGGGTGTCCGGGCGGCGAAGCCGACCGGCAATTGCCC
>CAYJPW010000219.1:0-15438 GCA_964372055.1 uncultured Polyangiaceae bacterium | reverse complement strand
CGCGGTCGCTCGAGCCCAGGCGCGATCCGCCTTCGCGGTCGCTCGAGCCCAGGCGCGATCCGCCTTCGCGGTCGCTCGAGCCCAGGCGGCGGCCGCGGCGCGCGGGCGAGCGCGGTGCGGCGATGGTCGAGGGCCTCGCGGCGATCCCGTTCTTCCTCCTCATCTTCGCCGCGGGCGTCTACATCCAGAACCTCTACAGCGCGAAGCTCGAGTCGATGGCCAAGTCGCGCGCCCAGAACTGGCAGAACGCGCAGGGCGCCTGCAACACCGGCGCGGCGGTGGAGATCAACATCTTCGGCTTCAGCCTCAAAATCCCCGCCCCGAACAACGCCGACCTCGCCGCGGGCCAGGCCTCCCCTGGGGGCCAGCTCTGCTCGGCCGAGTTCGACTCGTCGAGCCAGCAGGTCTCGGACACGGTCCCGATGAGCTCCTTCCTCGGCGGCGGCAGCGCCGAGGTGAAGTCGAACTACCGGATGCTCTGCGACGAGCAGCCCGTCCCCGGCGACTTCGAGAAGGGCATCGACTACCTCTGGGACAAGTACGGCCCCCCGCCCGAGCCGTGAGGGAGGATGTCATGGCGAACCCCGACGACGACCCGGTGGTCACCGCGCCCGCGCCCGAGGCGGCTCCGAGCGAGGCACCCGCGCGACCGGTGCGGCGCGAGTGGCGCATCAAGAAGATGGCGCGCGTCGCGACCTACGGCCTCTGCGTGCTCACGCTCGGCGCGGGCCTGGCGGCGCGCTCGGCGTACGGTCACGTGAAGGAGTCGGCGCTGGCGCTCGGCCACGAGCTCGGCAAGCTCGACGGCGCCGGCAGCGACGATCCCATCCTGCTCAACGGGCAGCCCATCTTCGTGAGGAGCACGATCGAGGACGTCGGCGTCGACGAGGTGCTCGACACCGTGCAGGCCCACTGCGAGACCAACGCCACGGGCCTCCGCGCCGAGCTCCAGGACATCGCCAAGGCGGCGAAGCGCCCGGCACCCTCGCCCGAGCACGCCATGGCGGCCGCGGGCATCCTCCGCGAGGAGGCCGAGGACCGAGGCGTCGTCGCGTGCCTCGCCCGCGAGTCGGACGACGGCCGCGGCGGCTGGGAGCACTTCGAGCGCTTCGCCGAGTCGGGCGATCTGAGCCACGTGGGCAACATCCGCTACGTCTACGCGGAGAAGACCAAGAGCGGCCGCACGCACGTGATCTCGGTGTGGACGGAGGGGCCGTTCAACCTGGCCTCGATGTTCCCCGAGAAGGGCGACGCGCCCGGCACCGATGCGGCGAATGCGCCCCGACCCGGCGACGGCCGCCGCATCCTCAGCGCCAGCATCGCGGGCGCGCCCTACGGCGTGCGCCTCTACGAGACGCCCCAGCCCCCCGAGGCGGTGCTCGAGCCCTACGACCGCGCCATGGCCGAGCGCGGCTGGAAGGCCATCGTCATCGATCCCGAGCACCACCACCGCGTCTACTCGCGCGGCGACACCGACCTCATCGTGAGCGCGACCCCCGACGGCGACGGCGCGACGGTGTCGGTCGTCGAGAGCCGCCTCGAGTGAGCGATCGCGCGCGAAGCGCAGGCGCGCGGCCTAGTGTTCTCGGCGAGCCTACGATACCCTCGCGGCCGATGAGCCGACAAACGAGGCATCGCGCCGACTCCGGGGGGGCCAAACGATGAACCGACGCGCGCTCTTCGTCGCACTCGTCGTCGCCCTGCTCGGCGTCACCCTCCTCGCGGTGTACCTGCGCCGCTTCGAGCAAGAGGCCTCCGGGGGCGAGCCCATCGAGCTGCTCACCACGCTCCGCCAGGTCGAGGCGGGGCAGATGATCACCGAGGACGTGCTCGCGACGCGGGTCGTCCCGCGCGCCTACGTCGAGGACCGCGCCGTGCTTTCGAAGGACAAGAACAAGATCCTCGGGCTGCGCGTGGGCCAGACGCTCCAGGCGCAGCAGACGCTGATGTGGACCGATCTGGCGATCGCGATGGAGGAGCGCCGCAACCTGAGCTCGCTCGTGCAGCCGGGGATGCGCGCGGTCACCGTCGCCGCCACGAACCGCGGCGACAAGAGCTACGCGCTCATCCGCCCGGGCGACCGCCTCGACGTCATCGCCACGGTGCCGTCGGGCCTCAACGGCGAGACGCAGTCCTCGGTCGTGCTCCTCCAGAACGTGCTCGTGCTCGCCATCGGCGTCGACACCGGCAACGAGCCCGAGAAGACGACCGATCGCAACGAGCTCCTCCTCACCCTGAGCATCACCGTCCCCGAGGCGCAGCTGCTCGCGCTGGCGACCGAGAAGGGCAAGCTCTCGGTGGCGCTGCGCAACCCGGACGACGTGCGCGTCACCGAGGGCATGAGCGATCTCTCGTCGGCGGCGCTGGCGGACGCGCCGGTGCGATCCCAGGTCCAGGGCGCCCGCAAGAGCGGCCCGGTCAAGATCGAGTCGGGGGCGAACCAGTGATGCGTGCATACAAGATCGCCCTCGCCCTCTCGCTCTCGCTCGCCTCGGCGACGGCGGCGCTGGTGGCCGCGCCCGGCGCCGCCCTCGCCCAGAAGAAGGACGACAAGGCCGAGGAGAAGAAGCTCGCCCTCGCCGTCGGCGAGAGCAAGACCATCCTCGCGCCCGACGTGAAGCAGTACTCGGAGGGCGTCGCCGGCATCGCCGACGTCAAGCTCACCCAGGACGGCAAGAAGTTCATCGTCGTGGGGCAGAAGGTCGGCACCACGTCGCTCCTGCTCATCAAGAACGACGGCTCGCAGATCAACTACGTCATCAGCGTCTACTCGCAGGCGCCCGACCTCGTCGAGGGCGAGCTCAAGCAGCTCCTCGAGGGGTACACGGGGATCCGGGTGCGGCGCATCGGGACGCGGCTCTTCATCGAGGGCGGCGTCTCCACCGACGCGGACAAGAGCAACATCAAGCAGATCGCCGACATCTACACCGGCCAGGTCGAGTCGCTGGTGACGGTCGGCACGGGCGCGATCGATCGCAACGTCAACGTGCGCATCGACTTCTACTTCGTGCAGTACAACAAGAACTCGTCGTACGGGTTCGGCCTGGCGTGGCCGGGGCGCATCGGCGGCGCCGCCATCCAGAGCACGTTCGGCTACGACTTCGTGGCGAAGACGCCCACGGCCCAGGCCGCCGTCGTCAACCAGCCGCTGCCCGGCCTCGACATCGCGGCGAGCCACGGCTGGGCCAAGGTGATCAAGCAGTCGACCGTGATCACCACCAACGGCAACGAGGCGAGCTTCGAGAACGGCGGCGAGGAGAACTTCGCCGTCTCCAACGGCCTCCAGAACACGATCGAGAAGATCCAGTTCGGGACCAACGTCACCGTCCTGCCCCGGTTCGATCCGGCGTCGCGCAACCTCGAGGTCAAGGTCAAGGCCGACATCGCCGACCTCACGCCAGCGAACAACTCGCAGCTCCCCGGCCGCCAGACGTCGAAGCTCTCGACGCTCGTGTTCCTGAAGCTCGGCCAGTCGCTGGTGCTCTCGGGCATCCGCACCAAGGGGCAACGCCACGCCGTCAACGGCCTGCCGCTCCTCAGCCGGATCCCGGTGCTCGGGGTCTTCTTCGGCAGCCACCTCGATCAAGAGGACGACGTCGAGGGCGCGGTGTTCATCATCCCGAGCATCGTCGAGTCGGCGCCGGTGACCGACATCGTCAAGACGGCGATGAAGCAATACGAGCGCTACGACGGCGACATCGACGACGTGAACGCCTACCCGAAGACGCCCCCGTCGGTGGGGAAGTAGGCCCGCCCGGCGAGCCGCTCCACGCTGGCCCATGGAAGTCGACGTCCAGATCGAGTCCGAGCACGGGCTGCCGTACACGGAGCGGCTCGAGGTGCAGGGGCCGATGTCGGTCGGCCGCAGCAGCCAGGCGACGCTCTGCCTGAAGAGCGATCGCATCTCGCGGACGCACATCGTGGTGCAGCCGCGGATGGACGGGATCTGGATCGAGGACCAGTCGAGCAACGGCACGCTCGCCGGCGAGGTCCTGCTCCGGCGCGAGGCGGCGCTCGTGCCCTACGGGACGCCGATCGTGATCGGCGAGTACACCCTCCGGATCTCGCTGCCGGGGGCGCCGCACGTCTCCCAGCCGGCGCCGCGCCCGCCGCCGATGCCGCACGACCCCTTCGCCGGGACGGCGCCGCACCCGATGGCGCAGGCCGAGGTTTGGCCCCACCCGGAGGAGACGGCGACGCAGCTCGGGCTGCCGCCGGGCTTTCCGCTCCCCGGGCTGCCCGCCGACCCGCGGGTGATGATGCCCGAGGCGCCGAGCTCGCGGCCGCAGATGCAGTTCGACGCGAAGCGGACGCAGACGGGCACGACGGCGCGGCTCGACGCCGCCTCCGAGGAGGAGGTGCTCCTCCGGCGCGAGCTGCACGCCAAGCTCCTCGAGAACCTCGACCTCGCCAAGCTCGACGCCACCAAGCTCGACGATCCGTCGATGCGCCCGCGCGTGCTCACCGCGCTCCGCCGCATCGTCAAGCTGCTCGACTCGCGCATCCCGGCGCACATCGATCGCGACACGCTGGTCGGCGAGCTCGCCGACGAGGCGCTCGGCCTCGGGCCCCTGGAGCGCTTCCTCTCCGATCCGACCATCAACGAGGTCATGGTCGTCGATCCGAACAGCATCTACGTCGAGCAGAGCGGCAAGCTCATCAAGGCCGACGCGCGCTTCACCGACGACGAGCGCGTCCGCGCCGTCATCGAGCGCATCGTCACCCCGCTCGGGCGCCGCATCGACGAGTCGTCGCCGCTCGTCGACGCCCGCCTCAAGGACGGCTCGCGCGTGAACGCGATCATCCGCCCGCTCGCGCTGCGCGGCTCGTGCATCACCATCCGCAAGTTCGCCAAGGTCCCGCTCACCATCCCGCGCCTCATCGAGTACGGCGCCCTCACCGAGGCGATGGCGCGCTTCTTGGTGCGCAGCGTCCTCGCCAAGCGCAACATCATCATCTCGGGCGGCACCGGCAGCGGCAAGACGACGCTCCTCAACGTGCTCTCGCAGGCGATCCCGCCCGACGAGCGCATCATCACCATCGAGGACGCCGCCGAGCTCCAGCTCGGGCAGCCGCACGTGGTCTCGCTCGAGTCGCGCCCGCCCAACATGGAGGGGCGCGGCGAGTACACCATCCGCGACCTGGTCCGCAACGCCCTGCGCATGCGGCCCGACCGCATCGTCGTCGGCGAGTGCCGCGGCGGCGAGGCGCTCGACATGCTCCAGGCGATGAACACCGGCCACGACGGCTCGCTCACGACCACGCACGCGAACTCGCCCGACGAGGCGCTGGCGCGCATCGAGACGCTGGTGCTGATGGGCGGGGTCGACCTGCCCTCGCGCGCGATCCGCGAGCAGATCGCCGGCAGCATCCACCTCGTGGTGCAGCAGAGCCGCTTCTCCGACGGCAGCCGCAAGATCGCGGCGATCACCGAGGTGGTGGGCATCGACGACGACGAGATCGAGCTGCACCCCATCTTCGAGTTCGTGCGCACCGGCACCGGGCCGGGAGGGCAGGTCATCGGCGAGCACCGCGCCACCGGCTACCTGCCCTCGTTCCTCGACGCCTTCATCGTCGGCGGCCTCATCCGCCCCGGCGAGCCGTACCTGTAGGAGCGAACGATGGACCACCTGGGCGAGATCCTGCACCGGCTCGGGCCCCTCAAGTGGGGCGGCGCGGCCGCGGTGTTCGTGGGCCTCTTCTTCGTCATCTGGCTGCTCGCCAGGGACATCGGCGGCCTGCCCTACCGGTACTGGGCGCGCTACGTCGTCTACCTCGAGCGGCAGCTCGCGCGCCTCTTCATCTTCAAGCCGGCGGCGCCGATCGTGTTCGGGCAGATCTTCGCGCTCTTCGGGCTGCTCTCGCTGCACCTGCTCTTCACCATCCCCTACTGGTACGTGCTCGGCGCGATGATCTGCGCCGGCCCGGCGCTCTACATCGAGCGGATGCGGCGCCAGCGCGTCGCCCAGATCGAGGTGCAGCTCGACGGCTTCATCCTCGCGATGGCGAACGCGCTCAAGGCCACGCCCAGCATCGGCGACGCGTTCATCTCGGTGCAGCAGCTGATGCGGCCGCCCCTGCAGCAGGAGATCACCCTGGCCGTGAAGGAGATGCGCGTCGGCAGCTCGCTCGATCAGGCGCTCTTGCTCATGGCGGCGCGCATCGGGAGCCGCCAGGTCGACTCGGCCCTCTCGGCGCTGCTCATCGGCCGGCAGGTGGGCGGCAACCTCCCCAAGATCCTCGACGCCACCTCGGCCTCGCTCCGCGAGATGAGCCGCCTCGACGCGATGGTCAAGGCGAAGACGGCGGAGGGCAAGACGCAGCTCGGCGTCCTCTCGGTGTTCCCCATCTTCCTCGTGATCGCGTTCAACGCGCTCAAGGAGGGGTACTTCTCGCCGCTGACGCAGTCGGTCACCGGCTACGCGCTCATCGCCGCCTCCTCGGTGTGCTGGATCGCTTCGCTGGTGCTGGCCCGCAAGATCGTCGCCGTGGACATCTGACATGGTCCTCACGATCCTCAGGTTCTCGTTCTACGCCTTCAGCGGCATCGCCCTGTTCTTGGCGGTGTACGCCGTCGCCGGCGCGCCCACGCGCGAGGCCTCGCGCCTCGGCATGCGCGGTCTCAAGCGCCGCCAGGCCGTCGAGGGCAACGCCGTCTGGGGCCAGATCGAGCCGCTGGTCCGCTGGCTCGGGGTGCGGGTCAGCGGCGTCATCGGGGAGAAGTCGCGCGTCCAGCTCGACGCGCAGCTCGATCTCGCCGGCGGCTACCTCGGCATCACCGCCGACGAGTACGTCTCGCTCAGCATCGTCGCCTCCGTGGGCGGGTTCCTCTTCGGCGGGACCATCGGCGCGTTCTACGGGAACACCGGGCTCGGGGCGATGCTCGGCCTCTTCGTCGGCGCGGCGCTTCCGTACCTGCAGATCTCGGGCGAGGCCGAGCGGCGGCTGCGCGAGATCAACGAGGGCCTGCCCTACGTCATCGACCTGATGGCGCTGGCGATGAGCGCGGGGCTCGACTTCCCCGGCGCCGTCCGCCAGGTGGTCGACAAGGCCAGCAACCCGGACGACGCGCTCGTCGTGGAGCTGACCCGTATCCTCCGCGAGCTCCAGCTCGGCAAGACGCGGAAGCAGGCGCTCGCCGATTTCGCCGAGCGCGCGCCCACCGGGCCGGTGACCGAGTTCGTCGCGTCGCTGATCCAGGCCGAGGAGCGCGGCAACCCGGTCGCCGACGTGCTCCAGATCCAGGCCGGCGTGGCCCGGCTCCGTCGCTCGACGAAGGCGGAGGAGGCCGCGGCGAAGGCGGCGGTGAAGATGCTCGGGCCGCTCTTCCTGCTCTTCGCGTGTATCATGATGCTGGTGATGGGCCCGATGCTGCTCTCCATCCGGCTGGAATAAGCGACCCGTGACGACCATCGAGACCATCACCGGGCTGCAGATCCGTGTCCAGACGCCGGACACGAACCCGGAGCAGCTCGTCGTCGACTCGGACCGCGTCCTCATCGGGAGCGGCGCGCACTGCGAGGTGCGCCTCCCCAACGCCGAGGCGCAGGCCGAGCACGTCCTCATCACCTTCCGTGGTGGGGCGGTGTTCGCGACGGCGCGCGCGCTGCACCCGCCCCCGATGCTCAACGGCCGCCCGTTCACCGAGGCGCCGCTCAAGCCGGACTCGATCCTGAGCATCGGGCGCAGCGAGATCACGATCTCGATCGTCGAGCTGGCCGAGAACGCCAAGCTCCCCGAGAAGGCCAAGGAGAAGACCAGCCCGCTCACCTACCTGCTCGCGGCGGTCGCCGTTCCGCTGTGCCTCTTCGTGATCCTCGACGAGAGCAAGCCCGAGCTCAGCGCCGGCATGCCCAACGAGGCGCCGGCGCTGTGGGAGGGCGGGCCGGCGACGTGCCCGCAGAAGGCCGCCGCCGCCGCGATGAGCGTCGCCCGCGAGAAGAAGGTGCTCGCCGAGGGCAAGCGCGAGCGCGGTCCGTTCGACGTCGTCGACGCGGTCGCCGCCGTGCCGCTCTTCGACGCGGCGGCCGACTGCTTCAAGATCGGCGGCGACGCGCCCCGCGCGGCCGAGATGGCCGCCTCCAGCGCCCGGCTCAAGCGCCAGCTCGAGGAGGAGTACCGCGCCCACCAGATGCGCCTCCTCCACGCGCTCGACATCAAGGACATCCACGTCGTCCAGAAGGAGGTGAAGACCCTCCTCGCCATGCTCAAGGGGCAGAGCCACCCGTACGTCGCCTGGCTGTCGAACCTCGACCGCCAGCTCAAGCTCTCGGCGGCCAAGGCCAACAAGAAGAAGTGACGGCGGCTCGATGATCCCGCGCGAAGTCTACGCCGAGACGCTGCTCCAGTTCTTCGCGCCGGTGCGGCCGTTCCTCGACGACCCGAGCGTGAGCGACATCATGATCAACGGGCCGTCGCAGGTGTTCATCGAGCGCGGCGGCACGCTCCACCTCACCGACGCGCGCTTCCCCAGCCGCGAGGCGCTGATGGCGGCGCTCCGCAACGCCGCCCAGTTCGTGGGAAAGCGCATCGACGCCGACCACTGCATCCTCGAGGGGCGCCTGCCGGACGGCTCGCGCATCGAGGCGGTGATGCCGCCCGCCGCGCCGGACGGGCCCCACGTCTCCATCCGCCGCTTCTCCAAGGAGACGCTCACCGTCGATCGGCTGGTGCAGTTCGGCGCGATGACCCCGGACACCGCGGCGGCGCTGCGCTCGTTCGTGCAGGCCAAGCTCAACATCGTCGTCGCCGGCGGCACCGGCAGCGGCAAGACCAGCCTCCTCAACGCGCTCTCGTCGTTCGTCCCGGACGGCGAGCGCGTGGTGGTGATCGAGGACTCGCGCGAGCTCCAGCTCCAGCGCGTGCACGTCATCCAGCTCGAGGCGCGTCCGCCCGACCCGAAGGGCCGCGGCGAGGTGACCATCCGCGATCTCTTCAAGGCCACGCTCCGCCTCCGGCCCGACCGCATCGTCGTCGGCGAGATCCGCGGCGGCGAGGCGCTCGACCTCGTCCAGGCGATGACCAGTGGCCACGGCGGCTGCCTCACCACCGTGCACGCGACCTACCCGCGCGACACCCTGACGCGGCTCGAGACGATGTCGATGATGAGCGACGTCGACATGCCGCTCGTCGCCCTGCGGCTGCAGATCGCTTCGGGCATCAACCTGCTCGTCCAGGTGAGCCGCCTCCAGGACGGCACCCGCAAGGTGACCCACGTCACCGAGGTGCTCGGCTTCGATCTCGCGACCTCGGCCTATGTGACCCAGGACATCTTCCTCCGCAGCTACCAGGGCCTCGGTCCGCGCGGCGAGGTCCTCAGCCAGCTCGTGCCCACGGGCGTCTTGCCCCGCTGCTTGCCGCAGCTCCACGAGCACGGCGTCGATCTGCCGCAGGCCGTCTACCAGGCCGCCCAGGCCCGGTAGGTTGTGTGCCCCGTCGGGGGCGCGATAGACTTCTGGCCGGATGAGCAGCCTGGGATCGGAGAACCTGGGCCGGCCGAAGGTCCAGCCCAAGGCGCCGGCGCCGGGCGAGATCATCGCCGGCAAGTACGAGGTCCTCGAGCTCATCGGAGCGGGCGGGATGGGCGTGGTCGTCGCGGCGCGCCACCTCTCGCTCAACCGGCGGGTGGCGGTGAAGCTGCTCCACGCCGACACCTCGCTCGAGGGCAACGCCGCCGCGCGCTTCCTCCGCGAGGCCAGGGCGGCCGCGTCGCTGCGGAGCGAGCACGTCGCCCACGTCATGGACGTCGACAAGCTCGAGACGGGCGCGCCGTTCATGGTGATGGAGTACCTCGCCGGATCGAGCCTCTCGAAGGTGATCCGCGACAGAGCGCCGCTCGCCGTCGAGGAAGCGGTCGACTACGTGCTCCAGGCCTGCGAGGCCATCGCCGAGGCGCACGCCCTCGGGATCGTCCACCGCGACCTCAAGCCGGGCAACCTCTTCCTCACGCAGCGGCCCGACGGCTCGCCGCTCGTGAAGGTGCTCGACTTCGGCATCTCCAAGATCGTCGCCGACGACGAGCAGGATCTCACCGCGACCAACATGGTGCTGGGATCGCCGCAGTATGCGTCGCCCGAGCAGCTCCGGAGCTTGAAGTCGACCGACAGCCGCACCGACATCTGGGCGCTCGGGGTCATCCTCTATTACATGCTCGCCGGCCGCCGCCCCTTCGAAGCCGAGACCCTGTCGGCGCTGTTCATCGCGATCAGCAACGACGCGCCGCTCCCGCTCTCGTCGCACCGGCCCGACATCCCGCCGGACCTCGAGACCATCGTGATGCGCTGCCTCGAGAAGAACCGCAACGCCCGCGTCCAGAGCGTCGAGCTCCTCGCCCAGGCGCTGCGCCCGTTCGGGCCCGATCGCGGAAGGGCGCCGGCGATGTCGGCGCCGGGGCTCGGCGTGGCGGCGCCGCTGCCCGTTCCGGCCGCGCAGCCCGGCCCGTTGATGCTCGCGCCTTCGCCGCAGCGCCTGGTGCTCGGCGCGCCGTCCAGCGACGACGTCGCGACCTCGGGCACGCGCGGCACCTGGGCCACGCAGAAGGACCCGCCGCCGCGCGGCGCGCCGATGTGGCTCGTCCAGGTGGGGGTCGCCATCGTGGCGCTCGGCGTGCTCATGGCCGCGATCGTCCATTTCCGGACGCGCGACGCGGGCCAGCACGCGCTCGCCCAGGTCGAGGGCGCCGAGGCGCCGAGCGTCCTGCCGCCGCCCGTGCCGCCGCCGCCGCGCCCGGACGAGCCCCTGCCCGCCGGCCCCGACGAGGGCGTCGTCGATCCGCCGCCGGTCGGGGGCCTCTCGCCCACCGCCGCGCCGTCGAAGGGCTCGAAGTTCATCGTCCCCGGCGCCGGCGGCGCGGCGCAGTTCGGGACCACGCGCGCCAAGATCCAGGTGATGATCCGCGCCGGCGGCGGGGGCACGGTGGGCGAGCTCGCCGCGGGCGAGCTCGTGGTCATCAACCAGGAGCAGGGGGACTGGTTCAGGATCTCGCACGCGGGGACGGGCAAGATGATCATGGGCTGGACGCCCAAGAAGACCATCCGGCTCCAGTGAGCTCTCGGCGGCGGAGGGGTGCGGCGGCTCTCGCCCTGGGCTCCGGCCTGGCGGCGCTCGGCTGCGCCGCCGAGCACGACGGCGCCAAGGTGGCGTCGCAGGTCGCGGTCGTGCGCGAGGAGCAGTCGCCCGACAAGCTCGTCGAGCGCGGACGCGCCTTCGCCGAGATCGGCGACCTCACCCGCGCCGAGCAGTACCTGTCGGCCGCGATCGACTCCGGGGCGAACGCCGACGTGGTCCTGCCGATGCTGCTCCGCGTGTGCATCTCGGAGCAGCGCTACTGGGTGGCGATCGACTACGCCGAGCCGCACCTGCGCCGCCGGCCCGACGACTACCGCCTCCGCTTCGTGGTGGCCTCGCTCTACGAGGTGATCGGCGACACCAAGATGGCGCGCGCCCACCTCGAGCGCGTCCTCGACGACAAGCCCGAGTACGCCGACGCCCACTACGCGATCGCGGTCCTCATCCGCGACGGGGAGCACGACGTCGTGGGCGCGGACGCGCACTTCCGCGAGTACCTGCGCCTCGAGCCCAAGGGGTTGCACGCCGAGGAGGCGCGCGGGTCCTTGCTCAAGACCATTCCCGCCTCCGCCCCCACGCCGGCGCCTGCGCCCGCGCCCGCTTCGGAGGGCCCGGCCGCGGCCGAGGCGGCGGCGCCGGTCGCGGCCGATGGGTCGAAGCCTCCTGCCGCCGCGCCCACGCCGCGCGCGGCCTCCGGCGCTCCGAGCGCGGCGCCCGCGGCGAAGCCGGCTGGTGCGCCCGTTCGGGTGCCGCGGTAGACTGCCGGCGACGATGCGAGCGCCGCGCCACCAGCCATGATCAAGAGCGACCACCTCATCGAGGTTCGCAACGGCGAGGCGCAGCCTGCATCGATGCGCGCCACGCCGGGCAAAGAGATCGGCCCGATCTCGGTCGGGACCGAGGGGGCGTGGCGCATCGACGCGGCCGGCGTGGCCGACAAGCATTGCTACCTCTTCTTCGACGGCAAGCGGCTCTTCCTCCAGAGCGTGCGGCCCGACGCCCCCGTCACCGCGTCCGGCAAGGCCGTGCCCGCGGAGTGGACCTCGTTCGAGCCGCCCTGCGAGATCCAGTTCGGCGACGCGCGCCTCTGGTACGGCCCCGCCGAGGCCGCGACCAAGGCCGACGAGGCTGCCGACAAGCTGCCCCCGCGCCGCCCGACGCCCCCGCCGCGGCCGTTCTCGCCGGGCGAGTTCTCCGGGCGGAGGGACGACTCGCAGGTCACTCGCCTGGCACCGATCGAGGAGCTCACGGCGAAGCGTGGTGGCACGCGGCCGCTGAGCCCGATGGGCGACGGCGATCCGACCCAGGCGAAGGTCTCGGGCGCGTACCCGCAGGTGGTGCCCAGCGGGCCGATGACGCCCTTCCCGCCGCTCCAGAGCCAGGCGCCCATGCAGGGAGCGCCGGTCCCGTCGCCCTTCGGCCCGCCCTCGGGGATGCCGGGCGCGCTGCCCGTGGGCATGCCGGGGATGGGGCCTCCGTCCGGGATGGGCGGGCCGCCGTCGAACATGGGCCCGACGGCGAACATGGGCCCGACCGCGAACATGGGCGGGCCTCCGTCGGGCATGAGCGGCCCCGGCATGGGACCGCCGTCGGGGATGGGCCCGTCCTCCGCGATGCCTGGGATGTCGCCGTTCGGGGCGCCGTCGACCGTCCCGCTCACGACCTCGGGCACGTACCCGCAGCCGGCGCCGCCGCCGGGCGCGAGTCCGGCGTGGATGCCGCCTCCGGTGAGCTTCGGCCCGGGCGGAGGCCCAGGGCCGGCCGACTTCGCCGGCGGCGTCACCGATCTCGGAGCGGCGCCGAAGGCCACGGGCGGGCTCGGGGCCTGGCAGTCGCTCTCGTTCGCGAAGAAGGCGACGGCGCTGCTGCTGCTGCCGGCGTTCGGCGCCGTGTACGTCATCTTCTTCACCGAGCCGCCGCGCGCGCCCGCCCGTCCGTCGTCGAGCGCGAGCACGAGCGCGAGCGCGCCCGTCGTCGCGACCGCGCCGGTCGCTCCTCCGCCGACCACGCCGCCGGACGAGCCGCCTGCGCCGGCCGACTCGGCGGTCGCGGTCGCGCCGCCGAAGGACGCGCGGGGGCGACCGCGCCAGCCGCCGCCCGAGGTGGAGAAGCCCGGCGGCCCCCGCTCGCCGCAGCGCGAGGCGGCCGACGCCGTCGCCGCGGGCGCCTTCGAGCGCGCCGCGAAGCTCTACGACGACCTCGCTTCCAAGCATCCGGACCAGCCGGTGTACGCCGAGGCCGCCGCGATCACGCGCGCCAAGGCCGCCGCGCGCCGATAACCGCGCGCGCCTCGTCCGCTGGCCACGGCGCGCCTCGGCTGCGCCGTTTCTGCAGGCCCTGCGCCGCGACGCGGCCGGGCGACGGCTGCGCCTCGGCTCCTGCGTGGCAAACGTCGGCGCGGGAGCGCACCGGACGGCGCGCTGCACGAGCACGGTTGTTGCTTCGATCGGCCGGCGGGGTGGAGGTGAAGCCGTGACGTACGACGATCTCCTCGAGCGCACGCGAGCGCTCGCGGGCTTCGAGTCGATCGAGCAGGCGGAGCGAGCGATGCGGGCCACGCTCTCGGTCGTCGGCGAGGGTCTGGTCGAGGACGAGCGCCGGGCGCTCGCCGCCGCGCTCCCCGAGCCGGCTGCGCGCGCGCTCGGTGAGCGGCCGTACGCGGGCGCGATCGAGAGGGCCGAGCTCTACGAGCGCGTCGCGCGGCGTGAGGGCGCCGAGATCGGCTTCGCGCTCGAGCACGCGCAGTCGGTGCTCCTCGCCGTCGGCGAGGCGATCCCGGCGGCGCTCCGGGCGCGCCTCGAGGCGCACCTCGGCGACGTCGCCGGGCTCTTGGAGCCGAGGCCCGCGTCCTCGGCGCCGCCGCCGCGCCTGCACGCGGATCACACCGAGCCCCCGCCGCAGCCGGGGAACCTGGCCACGGGGCGGCCGGGGAGCCGCCATCCGATCAGCGAGGCGCGCGGCAGGCCCGCCCATTCGCAGTCGGTGGTGCGCTCCTCCGATCCGCACGCCGACACCAAGCTCTCCAGCAGCCGCGGCCTCACGCAGGAGCGCCTCCGCGAGACGCTCGCCGAGGGGAAGCCGAAGACGCGCCGCGACGGGTCTTGAGCGCTGCCGCCCGCGATCGCAGCCGACCCGCGACGGCGCTCCTCGAGCGATCCGCTCCGGCCCGCGCGCGCTTATGATGGGCGCGCATGGCTTCCGCGGATCCGTTCGGCTGGGTTGGCGTCACCATCGAGGGCAAGTTCCGCGTCGACGAGGTCGTCGGCGAGGGCGGCTTCGGCGTCGTCTACCGCGGCCACCACCTCGGGTTCGACGAGCCGGTCGCGATCAAGTGCCTCAAGCTCCCGAGCTCGATGAAGGGCGCCGAGCGGGATCGTTTCCAGAAGACGTTCATCGAGGAGGGGCGGCTCTTGCACCGCCTCTCGCGCGCGACGGCCGGCATCGTCCAGGCGCTCGACGTGGGCGCGGCGACCTCGCCCGAGGGCGCGTGGACGCCCTACCTCGTGCTCGAGTGGCTCCGCGGCGTGACGCTCGAGGTGGATCTCGCCGCGCGCAAGGAGCGGGGCGAGGGCGGCCGCCCGCTGGCCGAGGCGATCGCGCTGCTCGAGCCCGCGGCGCGCGCCCTCGACGCCGCCCACGCGCAGGGCGTCGCGCACCGCGACGTCAAGCCGGCCAACCTGTTCCTCGCCGAGATCGGCGATCGACGCACGCTCAAGGTGCTCGACTTCGGGATCGCCAAGGTGCTGAGCGAGGTCTCGAGCATGACGCAGGCGCTCGCCGAGACCGGCTCGTCGGTCCGCGCGTTCACGCCGCAGTACGGGGCGCCCGAGCAGTTCCACCGCAAGTACGGCGCCACCGGTCCGTGGACCGACGTCTTCGCGCTGGCGCTCGTGCTCGTCGAGGTCGCGAGCGGCAAGATGGCGCTCGACGGCGGCGACACGACGCAGCTCTTCATCGTCTCGAGCGACACCACGCACCGTCCGACGCTCCGCGGGGCCGGCGTGGACGTGCCCGCCGCCGTCGACGAGGTCGTGAAGAAGGCGCTCGCGGTGGATCCGCGCCATCGCTACAAGACGGCGGGCGAGCTCTGGGACGCGCTCGTCGCCGCGCTTCCGGAGGACGTTGCCGCAGAGAGGCGCAGCGCGGGCGACCGCGCCGCCGCCAAGCCGGCCGGGCCGGTGAAGCTCTCGGCCGAGCTCGCCTCGATGGCCACCGTCGATTTCCTGAGCGCCGCCGACGCCGCCGAGCCGGGCGCCGCTGCGAGCGCGGCCGCCCGTGCCGCGTCGCTCGAGGCGACCGCGCCGACCGAGCTCGCCGCCGGCACCGGCGGCGGCCCCCCCGCCGCTGGGTCCGCGGTCCCCGACCCCGCGC
>CAYJPW010000218.1:450-15473 GCA_964372055.1 uncultured Polyangiaceae bacterium | reverse complement strand
CCCCGATCCCGGGCGGCGCTCGCAGGATCTGTTCGGTGGCGGTTTCGCCGCGCAGGCCGTGAGCGAGGAGGTCGCCACCAGCGCGTCGCTCTTCGGCGGCGGGATGGCGGCGGCACCGGCGGCCGCCAAGCAGGCCGGCCAGCGCGACGAGAACTCGGTCCTGTTCTCGCTGAGCGCGCTGACGGCCAAGGCGGCGCCCTCCTCGTCCGGCGCGACGACCGCGACCAAGGAGGACTCGGGGCTCATCGACCTCAAGGCGCTCTCCGCCGGCGCGGCGCCGGCCGCCTCGGTCGATCTCGTGCCGGACAACGCCGCGCTCTTCCCGCTCGGAATGCCCGTGGTCGCGGCCCCCGTCGCCGCCCCGTCGCTCGCGCCCGTCGAGGCGCCGCCCCAGAAGAACCGGACGCCGATCTTCATCGCGATCGGAGGCGTCGTCGCGCTCGCGGCGATCGTGGGCGCGTTCTTCGTGGCGAAGGGCGGCGGAGACAAGCCGCCGCCGGCGCCTACCACCGAGGCGACGCAGGCCGCGCCGACGCCCCCTCCGACGCCGACGGTCGAGGCGACGCCCGCACCGACGGCCGAGCCCACCGCCGCGCCGACCGCGTCCGCCACCGCGGTCGCCGCGAAGAGCGGGCCGCCGCGCGGCGGCGGCGGCAAGGCTCCCGCCGGCGGCGCCGCCGCGGCGAAGACCCCCGCGGGCGGGGGCACCCCGCCTCCGCCTCCCCCGGCCACCAAGAAGGGCGGCGGCAACTGCGGTTGTGCCGCCGGCGATCTGATGTGCGCGATGAAGTGCTCGGCCGGCAAGTAGCGTCCCGCTGAAGAGGTCTCGGACATGGTCCGAGCCACGCCTTTGAAGGCGCGAGGTCCGACGCCTTCTCGGCTTTGGTGGCGCCGGGGGCAGAGCCCCCGCTCGCGATCGACCGATCGGCGGTCGCGCGTCTTGCTCTAGCCCGAGCGCGAGGCGTCGGGATCGCTCGCGGCCGCGCGGCTGCGCTCGGCCTGGACGCTGGCCTCGCGCAGGAGCTGCTCGATCGCGGGCGGGGCCTCGTCGCCTTCGATCTGGACGACCACCGCGTCGATCTGCGTCGCGAGGTGGCCGGCGAGGCTGGCGTCGGCGATCCCGGTCGCCGCGTCGCAGACGAGCACCAGGGGACGGGCCGTTCGCGCCACGTCCGCCGCCGACCCACTGTCCGCCGCGACGAGGACCGGGAGCCCGAGCGCCCCGCCCGCCGTGCGGCATCGGCCCACCACGCCCTCGCGTGCGTGGATGACGAGGATGCACGGCGGATGAGCCACGAACGGGGTCTTCATGCGCGCCCAGCCTAGCAGGGCGCTGGAAGAAGCGGCCGTCTCGATAGCCGAGAGCCGATCGCTGCAGTCCCTCACCCCTTGCCCCCCTCTGCCGGAGGGAGAGGGGGCACCAGAGGAGCCGAGGGCGAGGGGCCCGAAGCTCCCGCGCGACGGCTCCGCGGGCGCGCTACGATGCCGCGCGATGCGCGTCCACCACCTCAACTGCGCGACGATGTGCCCGGCGCCGGCGCGCCTCATCGCGGGCCGCGGCGGGCTGCTCGAGCGCGCGCACATGGTCTGCCATTGCCTCCTGGTCGAGACCGACCGCGGGCTCGTCCTGGTCGACACCGGGCTCGGGCTCTCCGACGTGACCGAGCCGTCGCGCCGGCTGGGGCGGGCCTTCGTCGCGTTCATGGCGCCCCGCCTCGATCCCGAGGAGACGGCGCTCCGCCAGATCGAGCGCCTCGGATTTTCTTCCGGCGACGTGCGTCACATCGTGCTCACTCACATGGACCTGGATCACGCGGGCGGCTTGCCCGACTTCCCCGAGGCCCTGGTCCATGTCCACGCGAGCGAGCACGAGGCGGCGATGTCCCGCCGCACCTTCGTCGAGCGCGAGCGCTACCGCGAGGTGCAGTGGGCCCACCGCCCCGAGGTCGCGACCTACGCGGCGCGGGGGGAGCGCTGGCTCGGGTTCGAGTGCGTCCGCGAGCTCCGCGGCCTCCCGCCCGAGATCCTGCTCGTGCCGCTCGCGGGCCACACCCGCGGGCACTGTGCGATCGCCGTCGATGGGGCGAGCGACGCGGGCGGCTGGCTGCTCCACGCGGGCGACGCCTACTTCTTCCGCGGCGAGATGGATCCGGATCGGCGCCGCTGCCCTCCGGCGCTCGACGTCTTCCAGCGAACCATCGCGATCGACGACGCCGCCCGGCGCCAGAACCAGGAGAGGCTTCGCCTGCTCGCGCGGGACCGCGCCGGCGAGGTGCGGGTCTTCTGCGCGCACGATCCGGTGGAGCTCGAGCGCTGCCGCTCGGGCGCGGCGGCGCTGCGAGGCGGTGCGGCCGCGGCCTGAGCCGCCGCCGCGCCGAACGCAGATCGTCGCGCCCGCTCCGTACGTCCATCCGATCGCGTCGGGCCGCGGCAGCCCTGCCGCCCGGTGGGCGGGCCAGCGTAAGATGGCGCGGCCCGGCGCGTTGCGTTGGAGCCGCCGAAGGCTCTCGGCCGGGCGGCGATCCGCGGTGGTCCATCACGGAGCGGCCGCCCGATGAGCAAACAGAGGAGGAAGCGATGATGCGTGGTCTGGGTGCGGCGTCGGTGTTGGCGCTCGCGGTCGGGTGCGGCGGGGAGAAGGTCATCGTGGTCATGGAGCCGGCGCCGCCTCCGGAGGGGACCGGCGTCGCGGTCGCTCCCACCGCCGGGCCGACGGTTGCCCCGAAGGGGAGCGGCGAGCCGCTCGCCGTGGCGGGCGACGACGACGGCGGCTGGGGGATCCGCGATCCGAACGGCGGGGAGAGCTTCGCCCAGGTGGTCGCCAAGGTCGCCGCGATGGTCTCGGATCCGCGCGTGACCTCCGGCGCGCAGCGGCGCGGTCTCTCGGTCGTCAACGTGATGTGGGAGGACACCGGGCGCGCCGAGGGCTCGGCGCTCGGTCCGAACATCTCGGACCTCACGCTCCAGGTCCGCCGCCGCGAGGCCGACGGCCGGTTCGTCAGCGCGCTCATGCCGGTGATCCGCTTCCCGAACTTCACCGATCGCACCGGCGACGTCCCGGCCAACCGCTTCTTCGTCCGCGTCGGCAACGAGCGCGGCGGCGGCAGCCTCAGGAGCGTGCCGCTCACCGACGTGCTCAAGGACCTCAAGGCGTTCGCGTCGGTGCCCGAGAGCATCAAGGGCAGCGGGAACCTCCTCGCGCCGCGCGACTCGCACTTCCTCGTGAGCGCGCAGGCGGTGTTCCTGCCCATCCCCAAGCAGGGCAAGGCCGAGTTCAACCCGGTGCTCTTCAACTACCAGTCCTCGCCCGGATCGCCGGCGGTGCTCTCCATCCTGATCACGCGCGAGGGGACGAGCGCGACCGTGATCGAGAACCGCGCCGAGGACCGCTCGCCGGTGGGGCCGGGCCAGGAGATCTACTTCAACAACAAGGGCCAGCGCACCGCCTTCACCGCCGAGCGCAAGACGGACGTCGAGGCGCGCATCGCGGCCCAGGGCGGGCCCAGGACCGACGCCGACCGGAGCGCGCTCGCCAAGGGCGCCGACGTCCTCTTCCTCATCCAGGTGCCGCTGGTGCACGCGAACCAGGGGCTCCTCGGCGGCCCCGTCCCCACCACGGCCGCCATGGGGCCGCCGCCCCCGATGGACAAGCCGACGAGCAAGTCGAAGCCCGCGGACGGCGGCGAGATGGAGGAGAAGAAGAGCGACGTCGAGCAGGCGGTGCTAGGGCACGGGCCCAACCTCGGGCCCTTCAACGAAGGCCACGGGCTGCGGCTGGTCCGCGACCCCAAGTTCCCCATCCGCATCACCGTCCAGTTCTACAAAGCCACCAGCAACGGGGTCGTCGACGAGAAGGACCTCGACGGCATCGCGCGCTCGATCGGCAGCGTCTACGAGCACGCCGACTTCGTCGGCAGCCTGGTGATGCCCGAGGGCGATCCCCGGCGACCCCGGGGGGGGCCGGCGACCCCCGGCGTGGGGTCCCCCTGGTGCGCCTGCGCGGGGGCGCGGCGGGGGGGCGCGCCGCGCCGACCGGCGGCCTCACCAGGCGACGGTCACGATCGAGCTGAAGCCCGACGCCCGCGAGGACGGGCTGCCGCGCGAGGCGATGTCGTCGAGGTCGACCGTCGAGAGCGCCTCGAGGACGCAGCGACGGACGGCGCCGTCGATCGAGCTCCCCTCCTCGATCTTCATCGAGGTGGAGCGCTCGTCGCTCCGGATGCGGATGCGGATGGCGCCGCCGCTGCCGGCGACGCAGTGCTTCATCGGCTCCGCGGTGGGGAGCAGGGCCTCGCGCGCGGACGTCGCGTCACCTCCCGTCACGTCGGCGACGTCGACGCGGGGGCCGAGGTGCGCGGTCGGCGCCGCGGCGGCCGGAGCCGACGCGACCGGCGCGGGGCTCGGCGGTGGCGCCGCGGCCTCGGTGGGTGCGACCGGCGCGGGCCTCTCGAAGCAGCCGGCGAGGCCGGCGAGCAGGAGGGCAGCCGAGGCGCGGGCAGTGGGGGATCGGAACATCGTATCGACATCATACGCCCTGCGCCGCGCGCCGGGGCGAGCCGCATGACGGCGCGCAACCGCAGGGCGGTGGGTCATTGCTGGTGTCGCGCATCACTTGCGGGGGCACGCGCGATCGGCGCAGCCTCGCGTGACTCGTCGTCGACGACCGCCGACGCGCGCCGCGCGTCGCAGGTGCGGCCGAGAATCGGAGGGCCCATCGCGCGGCGCTCGCGGGCGCGAAGCGCCCCTCGGGGAGAAAGCTAGAGCTTCTCGGCAATCTGGATTGCGTTGAGCGCGGCGCCTTTGCGGAGGTTGTCGGCGACGATCCAGAGGTTGATCGCGCCCTTGACCGCGAGATCGTTGCGCACCCGACCAACGAACACGGCGTCGGTGCCGGCGCACGCGATCGGCTGCGGGTGGCGGCCGGGCGCGTACGGAGCGTCCATCAGCTCGATCCCCGGCGCACCGCGGAGGAGCCGCTTGGCCTCCTCGGCGTCCATCGGGCGCGCGAACTGCACGTGGACCGACTCGCTGTGACCGGTGACGACCGGGACGCGCACGGTGGTCGGGGACACGCCGATGGTGTCGTCGCCCAGGATCTTCCGGGTCTCGTTCACCAACTTCAGCTCCTCCTCGGAGTAATCCGCGTCACCGGCCTTCCAGTCCATGAGGACGTTGAGCGCGATCGGGCCGGGGAAGACGGACGGCTCGGCCGGCCTTCCGGCGGCGATGGCGCGGGTCTGCGCCTCGAGCTCCTCCACGGCGGCGTGGCCCTTGCCGCTCGTCGCCTGGTAGGTCGAGACCACGACGTGCCGAATGCGGGCGGCGTCGTGAAGCGGCTTGAGCGCGACCACCATCTGGATGGTGCTGCAGTTCGGGTTGGCGATGATGCCCTTCGGCCGCTTCGAGGCCGCGGCCATGTTGACCTCGGGGACGACGAGCGGGACCTCGGGGTCCATCCGCCAGGCGCTGGAGTTGTCGATCACCACGGCGCCGCGCGCCGCCGCCGCGGGGGCGAGCTCGCGCGAGGCGGCCGCGCCGGCGCTGAAGAGGGCGATGTCGACGCCTTCGAACGCCTCGGGAGAGGCGAGCCGCACCTCGATCGCGCCGCCGGCGAACGGGAGCCTCTGGCCGGCGGAGCGCGGCGAGGCCAGCGCGATCACGCGCGACGCCGGGAACCTCCGCGCCTCGAGGGTGCGGAGCATCTCCCGTCCGACCACGCCCGTTGCCCCGACCACCGCGACCACCTTCGACATCGCCTCGCCTCCGCTCTCGCGCCCTTTGTCCGCCGTTTCGGGCCGAGGCGCAAGCGCCGCGAGCGCTCCGGTGCGCTCGTCCGCGCGCGCGCGAGGGCCCCCGGGCCGCCCGGAGCGTGCGGTCGCCCGGGCGCCGCGCTAGCATCCGAACGATGCCCGAGCGCCCGCGCCGCTGGACCATCGGGCCGATCCTGCTCCCGCTGCTCGCCGCGTGCGGCGGCGCGCCCTCGCCGTCCGGCGCGGCCGCAGCGGCGGCGCCGGCCGCTTCCGGCGCCGGGGCTCGCAAGGCTCCGGCGGGGGCGGGCGCGCCGCGGATCGCGATGGTGACCCCGTCGCGCCTGGTCCCGGATCTCGAGCTCCACCGCAACGTGATGTCGTCGGCGGAGGGCTACCGCCGCGTCCTCATCGACCGTATGCGGATCATCGCGCGCGACGACGGGACCCTCGAGCGCGCGAGCGAGCTCCTGCCGTCGGTGCCCGTCAAGGAGGTCGAGCTCCCGAGCCGGCTCGGCGGCGGCTACCTGTTCTGGACCGCGCCTTCGCCGAACAGCGTCCGCAAACCGACGCAGATCTGGCGTGCGCCCGCTTGGCTCGGGAAGCTCGAGCCGCTGGTGCAGCTCGATCCGGCGGCGCAGGTCGTGCCCGGCTTCGACCGACTCTACGTGCAGCTCGCCACCACCTCGTGGATCGCGATCGACGCGCAGAGCGGCGACCAGCTGCCGCTCGCGCCGCTCCCGCCCGCCGCGGGTTACGGGTTCATGGCGTTCGCCGACGGGTGGCGCGCCGTGGTCGAGACCGATCTGCGCGGGCCGCTCGCCACGTTCGACGCCGGCCTCACCTGGCGGCCCATCGGCATCAAGGAGCGCGTCACCTCGATCCCGATCGTCGACGGAGATCCGCTCGTCGTCGTCAACGGCGGGCAGTACACGCTCAGCCCCCGCGGGGTCGTGACCTTCCGCCCCGACGCCCCCCCGGAGCTCGCCGAGGACGAAGGCGTCGAGGAGGAGCGCTCGCGGCCTCCGGGGCCGCTCGGGCGGCGGCCGCTCCGCGCCGCCATCGAGGACGGTTGGCCCGACAGCGACGCCACCGCGGTGATCGCGCGCGGCGGCGCGCTGGCGCGCGTGTCGCTCCGCGACGGCGCCGTGCTCGCGACGGCGGAGAACGCGTACCCCGACCGCCTGGCGAGCTGCCACGCCATCCACCTGGGGCGCTCCGCCCCCGAGGCCCCGGGGCGTCCCGGAGGCGAGAGCGGGATCGGGTTCGTCTGCGGCGAGCGCGAGGGACCGACGAGCCTCTACGCCTTCGTGCCGCCTCTGGCGATGCGCCCGCTGATGCGCTTCAGCCGCCCGCGCTTCGTCGCGCCGAGCGGGAACGGGGCCGTCGTCATTCGAGGCTCGTGCGCCGACGCGCCGCCGGCGCTGGGCGACACGCGGACCTACTGCGTCCGCGCCCCCGACGGGGCCACCCGCGAGATCCGGGTCAAGGGCGATCTCGGCGCCGAGCGCGTGGTCGCCCTGTCGGACGGCAGGGTGGCGGTGATCGTGCCGCCGCGGCCCGGCGCGACAGGGCAGCTCACGCTCCTCGACGGGGCGAAGATGATCGGCGTGCCGCTCCGGCTTCCGGCCGAGCCGCGCTCGGTCGCGAAGGAGGTCCGGCGCGGGATGTGGCTGGACGGCTTCGAGGAGCGCGCGCCGGGCGTCCTCGGCGGCTGGGTCGAGGCGGGGGGCCCGGTGGTCGGGATCGCGATCGCGCTCGACGGCAAGGTCACGGCGGGCCCGCTGCGCGACGACGCGGGCGGCGCCATCCTCTCGGGGCGCTTCGGGCTGAGCCGTGCCGAGGGGGGCGGCGCCGCCGAGACGACCGACGGCGGGATGAGCTGGACCGAGCTCGTCCTGCCCGAGACGCGCGAGGACGCCGAGGATCCGCCCTCGCGCGCGTGCGGCCCCGCCGGCTGCGTCCTCTCCGGATGGATCCGCGTGGGCTGGGGCAGCCCCGAGACGCGCGACGATCTCTCGCAACCGCCTCCGACCGAGCCGCCGAGCGTCGCCTGGAAGCCCCCGAGCGCCTTGCGCCTCGGTTGCGTCGAGGCGGGGCAAGCGACGCCGCCGCTCCCGGCCGAGCGTCCCAAGCCCGCGCCTCCTCCGCCGCCCCCGCGATCGCGCACCGCGCCGCAGCCGCTCGGCGTGACCGCGTTCTCGCCGTTCCGCAACACCGCCCCGCCGGCGCTGGCGACGGACGAGATCGGCTTCGAGAACGGCAGCCTGTCCGACCCGGGCCTGTGGATCTACGCCTGGGGTCGTCGCGGCGCCGACTGGTCGCGCGCCGGCCGCTGGATGGCGCGCTTCGACGATCGCTTCGACGCGGCGGGCGGCGTGAGGACCACGGCCACGAGCGCCTCGCCCTGGACCGACGAGGTCGCGGCCAACGACGGCGTCGGTCGCGGGACCTACGGGGGGCAGCAGTGGGCAGCGTCGCTCGATCCATCGGGTCGCGCCGCGCTCTTCTCCATCTGCCAGCGCGGGAACGCCTGCTCTCTCTTCGGCGCGGGAGCGGGCCAGCCGCTCTTGCCGCTGCGCGATCTCGCGGGCCGCACCGCGCTGCCGAGACCGTCGGGGGCGGTCCGCGTGGGCGAGACCTGGTTCTTCCTCTCGCCGCAGAGCGAGCGCGGGGGCAACGAAATCGTCCTGTGGCGCGCCGATCTGGGCGTCGCCAGGCCGGTCGCGACGATGCTTCGGCCGCAGGGGCCGCTCTCCGAGCTCTGGCTCGTCCGGCGCGCCCTGGGCGGTGGTCTCGGGATCATGTTCATGGCCCCGCCCGAGCCGGGGGCGCGCGCCGGGGTGCTGCACGTCTTCCCGATCGATCCCGAGAGCGGGCAGCTCGGGGATCCCATCGCCCTCGGGAGGAAGGACACGGTCGTCGCCTCGGCCGTGCGGTGCGGCGCGCAGCAGGACGGCTGGCAGGTCGAGCTCCGCGGCTCGGACGTCGCGCCGGTGATCGAGTTGCGGGACGGCCTGGCCGGGCTCGAGGCCGCCGAGCTCAGGCTGCGGATCGATCCTGGGGCTGTTTGCCTCGACGGCGTCGCGGCGCGGATGAATGGGGCGTTCGTGAAGTCGGCCGCCGCGGCGGGGAAGGGCGCGGCGGGGGAGGCGTTGGCGGGCGAGGCGGAGGGGATTCCGCTCGCTGCGACCGAGCGGGGGACGGGGCGGAGGTGGACGCTCCGGTGCTCGCGGCGCTGAGGGCGGAGGGGCGGGCGTGCTGCCCGCGGGAGCGATCGAAGTGCTCGTGCTGGGTTACTCGGTCCAGTCGACGTCGGTCTCGCCCATCGTCCGGTAGTTCTGATCGACGTAGTCCATCAGCTCCAGCCACCAGGACTCGTCGAGGACGCCCTCCTCGCGGACGCTGTCGGCGAAGAACGTGCCCCGGATGCACTCGGCGCGGCCCTGGGAGTCGACGCGGCAGCGACCGTCCACGTAGACCAGGATCGCCTTGGGCAGGCGGCTGGCGATGCCGTCGATGGGGCTGTTCATCCAGTTGTGCACGAGCACGATCGACGCCTCGAGGTCCTCCGGCGTCTGACCGTAGCCGTGGAGCACGTACACGACGGGGTAGCGGCGCCATTGCTGGTCGGCGTGGGCGTAGCCGGGCGGCAAGGTGATGCCGACCGGGCCGGTGCGGCCGAAGCTCGAGGTGAACTCGATCGTGCAGTTGCCGATGATCTCGCACTGGCTCGCGTTGGGCGCGGGGTTGTCGGCGCTCTTCGCGACCTGGGCGCGGAGCTCGGGCTCGGGCCAGCGCGAGCCGATGAAGAAGAAGGCCGACTGCAGCCGGTTCACGAGCTCGTTGGCGGTGCCGACGTGCTGGCCGCTGCCCTTGTCGATGTCGTCCTGCGTCGGGTCGAGCTTGCCGTAGCGCTGCAGCACGATGCCCTGGAGATCCTCGTAGGCCGTGCGCGGCGGGACGTACTGGTCGGAGTGCGCGGGATCCTGGCCGGGGTGGTTGGTGAAGTCGGTGAAGTAGGCGACGTCGCGGCCGCGCGCGGCGAACGAGCCGGTGAGGTGCTGCGCGTCGACGGCGAAGTTGAAGAGGTCGCGCGTCCCGCCGTCGGTCCAGACGTCGACGCGTGAGAGCGCCTGGTCGGTCAGCTCGCCGCCGGGGACGCTCGAGCTCATCTGCCTCGCGATCGAGTGGGGATCGCGGTCCCAGAACGTCTGCAGGCCGCGGGTGACGGTGAACTTCCCGTCGCCCTCGCCCACGTCGTAGCCGTCGCCCGGCACCTGGTAGCCGACCGGGTAGGCGGGCTGCTGCTTCGTGCCGGCGACGCCGTCGAGGCCGGTGTCGTAGAACGTCTCGCCGGGCTCGAAGCGGTGATCGTTCTCGGTGCCGGCGGGGTTGTACTGGGCGTTGTAGTCGTCGCCGGCGGGGTCGTCGTTGACGCCGGGCGCGTAGCCGGGCTCGAGCGAGCTCGGGACGCCGTCGGTCCCGAAGTCGTCCCACTTCTCGTGGCCGGCGCGGATGAGCGGCTCGAGCTCGTCGCGGACGCCGTTGCCGTTGTAGTCGACGGCGAGGCCCACCTCGAGCGGGTAGTCGTTCCCCTGGGGCGCCCAGGTGTTGGCGTAGGGCGAGAGCGCCTCGTTCTGCTCGGCGCCGTCGCACACGCTGATCACCGGGAAGGTGCCGTCGGGGTTGTACTCGTCGTCGAAGTAATTCTGGAGCGTGAGCGGGTGCGAGCAGCGCTCGATCGGGCAGTTCTGCGCGATCTCCTCCTGCTTCGCCTTGTCGGGCGAGTCGCCCAGCGGATCGACCCACACCTTGCACTCGCCGTTCGGGTGATCGCCGACCTGGCTCGGATCGTCGGGGTGGACGCCGGCGGGGAGGTTCTCGGCGCCCTTGGTGAGGTTGTCGCCGTTCGGGTTGCCGAACATGAGGGCGAGGTCGCGGAAGATCTGCGCGTACTCGTCGCGCGCGAACTTGCCGCCGGTCCCGGTGCGCGGGTACTCGATCCACCAGTTGTTGAACGCCTGCGGGTGCTCGTAGGGATCCTGCGGGACGGGCATCAGCGTGCACTTGCCGGGCGTCGCCGGGCTCTCGATGACGCCGATGCACTTCTCGTCCGGCTTGCACTCGGCAGCGGTGGTGCAGGGCGTCGCCGTGAGCTGGATGTCGGCGAGCTGGGTGCCCGGCGCGATCGGGCGGAAGCCGCCGAGGTGGTTCTGCTCGATGGACCAGATCATCCACGTCCAATCGACCGGGCCGCCGAGCGGCGCCAGGACGTCGAAGAGATCGTGGTGGCGCATGCCGAACATCGCGGTGCCGCCCCCGCCCATCGAGACGCCGACGACGGCGCGGTGGGTGAGCCTCCTCTTCTCGAGCTTCGTCCCGGCGTCGGAGCGGACCACCGCCTGGTAGGTGCCGAGCCGCGGGGCCTTGAACGTCACCGCCCAGTGGCCGTCGACCTTCTCGACGCGCGCGTCGGCGACCGGGATGGTGCGGGGCTCCTTGAAGGCCGGCCCCGAGTAGGCGATGCGGAGGTGGCGCCAGCGCGCCGCCTCCGGCAAGAGCGCCGGGTTCACCGGGATCGAGAGCGGCAGCTCGCGGTGCAAGACCATCGCTTCGGGGCCGAACGTCACCGCCGGCCCGAGCGCGATCGTCCCCGCGGGGAGCGCCGCGCTGCCGCACGCGATGCTCGCGTCGAAGGCAGGCACGCTCCAGAGGAAGCTGCCCTTCTCGGGCGCGTCGGCGCCCTTGGGGATCGAGATGCTCGCGCCGGGCAGGCCCGCGCCGCCGACGAGGCTCGCGCCGGCCGCGAGGCCCGCCTGCTGGACCGTGCCCGTGCAGGTGGGCAGCGTCGGCTCGATCACGTCGACGACGAGCGTGGCGTCGGCGGTGGTGCCGTCGCCGCGCGGGACGTGGGCGGTGAGCTTCGCCGTGCCGGGCTTCGCTCCGCCGGTGATCGTGATCGGCACCTCGGCCGCGTAGAGCCCGACGGTGCCCGCGTCGGGCGCGGCGATCACCGCGGCGTCGGAGGTGTCGAACGTCACCTGCGTCGGCGCGCAGAAGTCGGGGTCGACGACGACCTTGATGGTGCGGTGCACGCACCCCGCCGCGGGATCGGGGCAGGGCGGGACGGCGACGAAGCTCGAGGCGAGCCCCGAGTCGGGATCGACGGCGCCGAGCGGCGCCTCGAAGCGGATCTTGATCTGCGCGGGCGACGGCTGACTGCAGACGTCGCCGGGGGCGAGCACCGGGCCGCCGCCGCCCGAGCCGCCGCCCTCGGCGGGGGGCGCGTCGACGGACGCGCAGCTCTGCGAGCCGAGGAGCGCGCCGGCCGCCGCCGCCGCGATGGAGCCGAGACCGAGCGTGCGCGGCCCGAGCCGGGCGACAAGCCTGAGGAAGTTCCGCATGGCGGAGAAGCATAAGGGGCGCTCCGCTCGTTGCACAGAGCGGAGATGGCCCGAGGGCCGGCGCCCGTCGCGTCCCGGTGCGGACCGTCAGTTCGGCGGGCCGGGATCGGCATCGACGGCGGAGGCCTCGCCGTCCACGCCGGCGACGCTCGCGCCCACCGTCACCTGGCCCAGCCACTCGCCGCTGAAGGCGATGGGGTCGGCCGCGTCGCCCACCTGGGCGGGGCCGCCGGCGGTGATCGAGAGCTCACCCACGAGGCCGGCCGCGCCCGAGGCGGCCAGCGCGCCCTGCCAGCGCGTGGCGAGCGCCGTCTCGCAGAGCGCGGCGACGCAGGCCGTGTCGCACGATCCGACGGCGCCGAGCAGCTCGCCGAGGACGTCGCACCGAGCTGCGGTCGCGAGCGCCTCGGAGACCGTGGTGGCCTGGGGGAGCTCGACCGAGGCGCCGGCGAACGTCGCCGCGCCGACGTAGCGGCTCGGGAGCCAGTAGAGCTTTCCGCTCAGGGCGACGTTGTCCTGCGCGTCGGCGGTCCACTTCATGAGGGTGTCGCCCGGCACGAGCGCCGCCGCGGCGTCGACGCCGCCGAAGACCTTGGTCTCGAACACCGCCTGGCCGGCCTCGGCCGCGCCGAGGTGCCCGACGATCACCGGCGACTGGTCGGCGAGGCCGGCGAGCGTCCATGCGCCGCAGAGCGCGCGCAGCGACCCCACCCCGGCGGCGAGGTGATCGGCGGTCGCCGTATCCCAGAGCCCCGCCTGCCGCGCGGCCTCGAACGCGGCGACGTCCTCGGGCGTCGACAGGCCCTTCTCCATCTCGTCGAGCAGCACCGTGGGCTCGGGCTGGGCGAGCGGGAAGAGCTGCTCCTGCAGGAGCTCGGTCGCGGCGCCGAGCATCTCGGCGTACGGGCCCGGGTCGGGGCTGTAGGTAAGGGTGACGTCGAGATCGGTCGCGGCGAGGTCGATCGGCTTGTCGATCACGGTGACCTTCACCGCGAGCTCGGCGCTCGGCGCGAGGCTCGACGTGTCGGCGCAGCCCCAGAGGTAGTGGCCGGCGCGGAGGGTGACCGCGAGGTTCGGCCCCACCGGCGCGTCGCCGACGATCGGATCCGCATCGCCCGGCGCGGTGGCGATGATGGCGCCGTCGGCCTCGCCGGGGAGCGTGGACGCGATGTCGGCGCAGCTCGCGCCGGCGACGACCCCGGCGGTCCAGGTCTCGACCGGGCGGGTGCCGGCGTACATCGGGACGACGCGGATCGCGCCGAAGCCCTGATCGCTCACCGAGATCGCGACCTCGGTGGAGGGCCCGTCCTGGATCGACGCGCGCAGGCGGAAGGTCGTCGGGCTGCTGGGCGCGCGGAGCTGGACCGCGGCGCGGCCCTCGGCGTCGGCGACCACGGAGCTGCCGCTCAGCGAGGCGTCGAGCGACTCGCCGAGGAGGAAGAAGCCGATCCGGTAGTGGTCGGGCGGGGAGGTGGCCACGGTGACCGTGACGAGCTCGCCGGGCGCGAGCGCGAGCGTCGACGCGGGCGCGAACGCGATCGACGCGTCGGGGCCGCTCACGCCCTCGACCGGCTGCGGCGCCGCATCCCCCGACGCGGCCGACGAGCAGCCGGCGGCGCACACCGCGAGCGCGGCGAGCAGCCAGGGGTACGACCAAAGCAAGCGCATAGGACGCAAGCGTAGCGCGCCCGGAAGGGAAAGGCGACTCCCGTCCCGGACTGGACACGCGCGTGACCACCGCGCCCGCGTCGCGGCGCCAGTCCGGCGCGCGATGGATTCGCGCGCGGCTCCGCGGTCACTCCGAAGGCGAGCCCGCCGGCGGTGGCGGGGGCGCGGGCGGGCGCACGCGCATGAGGTGCACCGTCGACGCGAGCAGGAGCATCGTCTCGGCGAGCGCGAGGACGGCGGCGTGGAGCGGCGCGAGCTTTCCCAACGCGGCGACCGGGATGACCAGGGCGTTGAAGGCGACCCCGATCGCCGCGGATCGGCGCAGGGTGGCGCGCAGCGACCGCGCCAGGTCCACGAGCCAGGGCAAGTGGGTGAGGCCCGGGCCGGCGGATCGCACCGCCCCCGGCTCGGTGAACACGATGGACGCCGCCGTCGCTGCTGGGGAGAGCGTCGATCCGATCACGACCGTGACGTCGGCGTGCGCCTCGAGCCCGCCGGTCGCGGCGCTCGTCACCACCAGCACGCGCGAGCCTCCGTGCTGCAGATCGCGGACGTGGAGCGCCTTCTCCGGGGGCACGAGGCCGCCGACGCCGGGGACGCCGAGGCGGTGCGCCGCGGCGAGCGTCGCCTCCGGGCGATCGCCGCTGAGGAGGCGCGAGGCGACGCCGCGCTGCCAGAGCGCGCGCAGCGCCGCCGCGGCGCAGGGCCGGAGCGTGTCCGAGAGCTCGAAGTAGCCGAGCGGCTGGCCGTTGCGGGCGAACCAGACGAGGCTCGCCGACGCGGGCGCCTCCTCGGCGCGCGGCGCGCCGATGCGACGCGCCGAGCCCACCTCGCAGAGCCCGTCGCGCACGCGCCCGGCGATGCCGTCGCTCGACTCGACGGGCGGCGACGGCGGCGGAAGCGTCTCGATGCCGCGCGCCGCGAGGTAGGCGGCGATGGCGCGGCCCGCCGGGTGCGAGGCCGAGCGCTCCAGCGCGAGCACGTCCTCGAGCGCCCGCCGGTCGGGCGTGGCGAGCCAGCCGATGCCGGTCACGCGCAGATCGCCGGTCGTCACCGTCCCGGTCTTCTCGAAGCAGGCGACGTCGATCGTGGCGAGGCGCTCGAGGGCGCCGACGTCCTTGATGGCGACCCCGGCCGCGCGCGCGCGCCGCCCCCCCCCCCCCCCCCCCGCGGGCGCGGCGCCCCCCCCCCCCCCCCGCGC
>CAYJPW010000218.1:0-440 GCA_964372055.1 uncultured Polyangiaceae bacterium | reverse complement strand
GCGGGTGGGGGCGTACTTCTTTGTTGGCGCCCCGGGCGGCGGGCGGGCGCCGCACCGCCACCGCGCGCGCGGCGGGCGCGGCGACCGCGAACGCCGCCGGAGAGGCGCCGACCAGCACCGCCATCGCGGCGAGCCACGCGCCGACGTTGGCCGGGCCGCCGCCGATGAGGGCGTGGGCGGCGAGCGCGAACGCGGCGAACGCGAGCGTCGCGACCGAGAGGCTGCGAGCCGCGACCTCGGAGAAGCTCCCCGCGGGGCCGCCGCTCGTCTCGGCGTCCACGCGCGCGAGGGTGCGGTGGGTCTCGGCGTCGAGCGCCGCGCCGAGCCCTGCGCGGCCGGCGCGCACGGCTCGGCCCCCGCCCGCGCCGGGCAGGAGCGTCGCCCCCGCGGGCTCGACGTCGCCGGCGCGCCGGCCGGCGTCGCCGGCGCCGGCGCGCGCC
>CAYJPW010000217.1:0-15489 GCA_964372055.1 uncultured Polyangiaceae bacterium | reverse complement strand
GGCGAGCGGCGCGAGCGCCGCGACGAGCGCCCTGCCGAGCGGCCCGAGGGGCGAGTCGCTCCCGAGCCGCGTGGCTCGCACGAAGCACGCGCGCCGCGCGACCACGAGAAGCGCCCCGCCCCGCCGAAGGGCCCGCGCGCCGGCCAGCGCCACGCCGACTTCGCCACGTGGCAGCCGCCCGAGGAAGAGGGCGACGATCAGCCGATCCTCGGCCAGACGGGCGGCCCGCGCGTCGCGGACGTGGCTGCCGCCCCGGCTTCGCGCGGCGAGGGCGCCGCTCCGGCCGCGCGGGGCGAAGGCGCCGCGGCCGCGCGCGGCGAGCCGCTCGCCGATCCCGACTTCGCCGAGGTGTTCGTCAACGTCGGCCGCCGCGACGGCGCCCGCGCCGCCGATCTGCTGCGCGCCATCGAGGAGCGCGGCGGCGTCGACAAGGACGACGTGCGGCGCATCCGCGTCCGTGAGCGGAACGCGTTCGTCAGCGTCCGCAAGGCCGCGCTCGCCGCCGTCATCCAGGCGCTCTCCGGCGCGACGATCGCCGGCAAGCCCGCGCAGGCCGAAGAGGCGCGGCGCACGGGCGCCGGCGACGACGAGATGCCCCGCACCGAGCGGCACGATCCCGCTGCCGCCGCCGAGACGAGTCGGAAGGACAAACCCGAAGCGTAGCGCGAGACGGAAGGGGCGCGCGAAGCCGCCTCGGCCGGCACCGATGGGGCCCCGGCCCCAGCCCAAGTACCGATGGGGCCCGGCCCCATCGGTTGCGAGAGGAGAGCTCGAGCCCTCATCCTCGGTCGCCGCGGCGAGAGCGCCGCAGAGCAATCTGTCAAGCGCGGGAGCGCATGCGCACGGAGTGCGCATACCCCGCGGCGCCGAGGTCGTGCGCAGCGCGCATCGCGCTAGCCAAGATCGTCGCCAGGTCGTATCAGAGAGGTATG
The DNA here is from genome assembly GCA_964372055.1 of uncultured Polyangiaceae bacterium. Taxonomy (GTDB): domain Bacteria; phylum Myxococcota_A; class Polyangia; order Polyangiales; family Polyangiaceae; genus CAYJPW01. Next base: position 14,557 of record CAYJPW010000217.1, on the reverse strand, counting down.
GCTCGAAGCACAACGGACGATCTCGACCGGCTACGTCGTGAGATCGATCGCGGCTTTCGTGCGAACCTCGACGCCGAGAACCTCCTGCCGCTGCTCGCGCGGCTGGCGCGCGCGGCTCCGCCCGACAGCGAGCCCTGGCTCTACGCGCACCGCCACCTCGCCGAGCTCGGCGTCGAGCACGATCCCTGGCGCGCGGCGCTCTTCGCACGCCGCGTGCTCCGGGCCCGGCCCGACGACGACGGCGCCTGGGCGGTGCTCGGGCTCTCGCAGTCGCTCCTCGGCAACTACCGCTACGCGGCGCGGGCCTACGAGCGCGCGCTGGCGATCACGCCGGACAACCCGTGGTACGCGCACAACCTCGGGCACCTCTACGACGTCGCGCTGAACCGCCCCACCGACGCGCTGCCGCTCCTCGCGCAGGCGACGCGCGCGCAGACGGGGGAGGCGGACATCGCCGCGAGCTACGCGCACGCCCTGGCGCGCTGCGGCAAGCTGGTGCTCGCCAAGCGCGTGCTCAAGCGCGCCATCCGCCACGGCGCCACGGCCGATCAGATGGCGCTCTGGCGCTGGCTCGACGCCGGCGCGCCGACGGGCGCGGCCGCGCGCACCGCGCGGACCGAGGCCGAGGCGCCGCGCAAGAAGCCGAAGCGCCGCCGCGCCCGCGAGCGCCAGAGCCAGTCGCCCTGAGCGCAGCGCCGCCGGGCAATCGCCGCGGCGCTCGCGGTTGCGCTTGTGTCCTCGCGGGGTCGGAAGCATCCAGGGCGAATGCGAACGGCGCCCGTCCTGGTCTTCCTCGCGCTCTCCACGATCGCCCTCTCATCCGGGGCGCAGCCGGCGCAGCCGCGGCCGCCGGCTCCGACGCCGCAAGGGCCGCCCGGCGCGCCCGCGCCCGGCGAGGTCACCGCGCCGACGGCGCCGCCGGCGCTCGAGATCGCCGATCCGCTCCTCGCCCCCGTGCCGCCGGCCCCGCGCACGCTCCACGGGTGGCGCGAGGCGCTGGACCTGATCGGCACGAGCTCGTCCGATCTCGTCGTCGCGCGCCTCGAGGTGGACCGGGCCCGCGGCGCCTCGCGCGAGGCGTTCGGGCGCGCGCTGCCGACGGTCACGGCGACGGGATCGATCGTCCACCACTTCATCCGCGGCGAACGCCCGGCGCTCCAGGCCGACGGCACGATCGAGAACGAGACGGTCCCGCCCACGCCCACGGCGCTCGCGCAGCTCACGGTGTCGCAGCCGATCCTGGCGCCGCGCGTCTGGTACGGGATCGGCACCGCGGACCGCGCCATCGACGCCGCCCGGCTCAGCGCCGACGACCGCTACCGCACCCAGATCGCGGCGGTCGCGAACCAGATTGTCACCGTCGTCACCGCCGAGCGCGTCGCCGAGATCAACCGCGTGGGCCTGAGGAGCGCCCTCGAGCGCCTCGAGCTCTTCCAGCGGCGGTTGAACCTCGGCTCGGGCACGGCGCTCGACATCGTCCGGGCGCAGCAGGACGTGAACCTGGCGCGCGCCACGCTCCTCACCGGCGACGAGAGCCTGAAGCAGGCGCGCGAGGCGCTCGGGCTCGCGCTCGGCTCGGGCGACGCGTACGGCGTGACGACCACGATCTCGCTCGACGACATCGAGCGGAGCGCCCGCGCGAGCTGCACGCCGGCGACGGCCGACACGCGCTCGGACGTGCTCGCCGCCAAGGTGGCGCTCGAGATCGCCGAGCGCGGCGTCACCGACGCGAAGCTCGCCTACGCGCCCTCGGCCGAGGTCGAGACCACCGCGACCCTGTCGTCCGAGACGCTCGCCAACACCAAGCAGTACAGCTGGTCGATCCAGGGGCTCATCACCATCCCCATCTGGGACGGCGGCTCGCGCTACGGGACGATGCGGAGCGCGCGCGCCGGCGCGGCGCAGCAGAAGGAGCGCGTCCTCGCCACCCAGCGCGCCGCCTCGCTCGAGGCCAACCAGAGCCTGCGCGGCATCGCCGTGGCCGAGCAGGCGCGCGCCCTGGCCGAGCAGGCGCGCGATCTCGCCCGCGAGACGGCGCGCCTCTCGCAGCGCGCGTTCGACGCCGGCGCCGCGACGAGCTTCGAGCTCGTCGACGCCGCCCGGCGCCAGCGCGAGGCGGAGCTCGATCTCGCCGTCCGCGAGTTCGAGCTCGTCAAGGCGAAGATCGCCGCGCTCCTCGCCTCGGCCAGCTGCAAATAGGCGAATCCGGCTGCGGGGCACCGGGCGCGCGGCGGAAACGGCGGCCGATCAGCGGCATTCGCCCACCTCCGGGCACGTGTCGCGGCGACCGCTTTTCACGGGGGACACGGCCGGCGCCCGCCCGTATCATCCGCGATCGCACCCGAAGGAGGATCGCTCGATGGCCAACATGCCGCCGCCTGGTGGCGGGTACCCCCCGGGGGGTTACCCGCAAGGAGGACAGTACCCGCAGCAGCCGCCCCCCGGAGGCGCGCCACCCGGCCAGCCCTTCCCCATGCCACAGATGCCCGTGGTGAAGTCGGGGATGAGCGGGTTCACGAAGTTCAAGATGATCGCCGGCGGTTCGCTCGCGGTGCTGGGTCTCATCGGCGCCGGGATCGGCGCCTGGTGGTTCCACACGCACCCGCAGGTGCACATCGTCAACGTCACCGGCAAGGACGGGCTCACCGTGACGATCGACGGCGAGGTGGTCGCGTCGAGCCTCAAGAACGCCGCCACCGAGTCGTCGTCGCTCGTCGAGAACAAGTTCGTCTCGGCCGGCAAGCACAAGGTCGAGGCCAAGGACTCGGCGGGCAAGGTCCTCGACAGCGTCGAGTTCGAGTTCGAGGCCGGCGCCGACGGCTACGTCTACGCGCCCGCCAAGCAGGCGTCCGTCTGCTTCGTCGTGCAGACGGACGAGTACTCGACCAACACCGCGCTGCCCGGCTCGGTCAACGATCGCTTCAAGACGCTCGATCCGACCAAGAGCATGCTCAAGGTGCCCGCGTCGATCGACTACTGGTTCCAGGACTCGCCCGACACGGTCCAGATCAAGACCAAGGGCAAGCAGAACAAGAGCGTCATCAAGCGGGCGCTCCGCCAGATCAAGTGCGGCGATCCGGAGTTCCAGGGATAGCCCGCGCTCCCGCGCGCCCCGCGCGCGCCCTCCCTCCCCCTCGAGCCCGCACGCCCTCCCCGATTGGGCGATCGCGAGCCTCGGCCACCCAGCGCCGGCGCTCGCCGTCTCTCATGACGCCTTGGTGAGGCGTAGCGCTGCCCCACCTCATCGGCACGGCACCGCTCACCGTCGCCCGCGGCTGCCGGCCGCGCCCTGCGAGCGATCCGCGGGGGAGAGAGGGATCGTGGAGCTCGGAAAGGTGTTCGACAATCACGAGCGCTGATTTAGGCTACGCGCCCCATGGAGACGCTACAGAGCCACGTCGCGGGCGAGTGGATCGCCGGCAAGGGCAAGCCCGCCATCCTCGTCAACCCCACGACCGAGGAGCCGGTGGCGCAGACGAGCACGGAGGGCATCGACTTCGGCCGCGCGGTGGCGTTCGCCCGGTCCGAGGGCGGCCCGGCGCTGCGCGCGCTCACCTTCGCGCAGCGGGGCGAGCTGCTCCGGGCGATGTCGCGCGCCATCCACGCCCACCGGGACGCCCTCATCGAGCTGGCCATCCAGAACGGGGGCAACACCCGCGGCGACGCCAAGTTCGACATCGACGGCGCCATCGGCACCCTCGCCGCCTACGCCGATCTCGGCAAGGAGCTCGGCGAGGCTCGGTTCCTGCTCGACGGTGACGGCATCCAGCTCGGCCGCTCCCCGCGCTTCTTCGGGCAGCACCTGATGGTGCCGCGCGCCGGCGTCGCCGTGCACGTCAACGCCTTCAACTTCCCCGCGTGGGGCCTCGGCGAGAAGGCGGCGTGCGCCCTCCTCGCCGGCATGCCCGTGATCACGAAGCCGGCGACCTCGACGGCCCTCGTCGCCTACCGCATCGTGCGCCTCCTCGACGAGGCGAAGATCCTGCCGCGCGGCGCGCTGTCCTTCGTGGGCGGCTCTCCCGGCGACCTCCTCTCCCACCTCGGCGGCCAGGACGTCCTCGCCTTCACCGGGTCGGGCGACACCGGCGCCACGCTGCGCTCGCTCAAGAACGTCGTGACCGACTCGGTCCGGGTGAACGTCGAGGCCGACAGCCTCAACGCCGCGATCCTCGGGCCGGACGTCGAGCCCGGCTCGGAGACGTACGCGATGTTCCTGCGCGACGTCGCGCGCGACATGACGCAGAAGGCCGGGCAGAAGTGCACGGCCATCCGCCGCGTGCTCGCGCCCGAAGCCGTCGCCGACCGCGTGATCGAGGACCTCGTCGAGCGCCTCGAGGAGGCGAAGGTCGGCGATCCCGCGGTCGACGGCGTCACGGTCGGGCCGGTCGCCACGGCGACGCAGCTCCGCGACGTCCGCGCCGGCATCGCGCGCCTCGCCGCAGAGTCCAGGGTCGCGATCGGCGACGGCCCCTTCGAGAAGGTCGGCGTCGCCGGCGACAAGGGCTACTTCGTGCCCCCCACCCTCCTCGTGAGCCACGACGCCGACGCGGCGCGCGCGGTCCACGAGCACGAGGTCTTCGGGCCGGTCGCGACCGTCCTCCGCACCAAGGGCGACGCCGCGCACGTGGTCAGCCTCGTCGCGCGAGGCGGCGGCGGCCTCGTCAGCTCGGTGTACAGCGACGATCGCACCTTCACGGCCGACGTGCTCTTCGGGATCGCGCCGTACCACGGGCGGGTGATGCTCGGCAGCGAGAAGATCGCCGATCAGGCCCCCGGCCCCGGCACCGTGCTGCCGCAGATGATCCACGGCGGGCCGGGCCGCGCCGGCGGCGGCGAGGAGCTCGGCGGCCTCCGCGGGCTCTCGTTCTACTCGCAGCGCACCGCGGTCCAGGGCTCGCGCCCGATCCTCGACGCGATCTTCCGGAAGTAGGGGCTACGGTCCGCAGCTGGGGTCGTCGGACGCGCCGAAGTCGAGCGTCCACACCGCCGGCTTCTCGATGCCCCAGAGCGAGCGTCCCACGCCGGCGACGGCGAGGCCGGGGTTCACGACGATCGCCTCGGTGGTCGCGTCCTTCGTCCACTGATCGAGCGTGGGATCGCCGTTCTCGAGGCCCGAGCCCACGAGCTCGGCCATCGCCGTGTTGTTGCAGGCAGGCGGATAGCCCTCGCTGCAGGCGCGGGCGCGCGCGCTCGTTCCGTCGGGCGCGACGTCGCTGAGGTAGTTCTGATCGCGCATGTCGTCGCTGTGCTTCGACGCGCTCACGTTGAGGACGACGCACTGCTTCACCGGTGCGACGCCGTGGCTCTGCCGGTACTGGTTGAGCGAGAAGAAGAGCGCCGACTCCTCGGAGTCGAGCGGATTCGCCTCGCTCGGCTCGGCGTCCGGCGCGTCGGTGGTGCCGCTGCACGCGGCGGCGAGCCCGGCGACGAGCACGAGCGCGATTCGGGTGAGGTCAAGCGCAAACGTCCTGCACGACGACATGCCCGGCATGATAGCCCACGCACCGGGTGCGCCGCGCGGGTTTTGCGGTACCGTGGGCCGGACGCATGAGCAACGGGCAGGCCCTCATCGGTCGCACGCTCGCCGGGCGTTTCCGCGTGACCGGCTTCATCGGCGAGGGCGCGATGGCGTCGGTGTACCGCGGCCTGCAGGACGCCGAGCCGCGCGACGTGGCCATCAAGGTCATGCACCCGAACCTCGCCCTCGACGAGACGTTCGTGAAGCGCTTCCGCCGCGAGGCCAAGGCGGCGGCGCGACTCCGGCACCCCAACACGGTGCAGATCATCGAGTACGGCATCGACGACGGGCTGCTCTTCATCGCGATGGAGCTCCTCGCCGGGCAGGACCTCTTCGAGATCCTCGTCGTCGAGCGGCGCTTCTCGGAGGCGCGCGCGGCGAAGATCCTCATCGAGGTCTCGAGCGCGCTCGTCGCCGCGCACGAGCAGGGCATCGTGCACCGCGACCTCAAGCCAGAGAACATCATGGTCCTCAAGGACCCGCGCGATCCGGCGCGCGAGTCGGTCAAGGTGCTCGACTTCGGCATCGCCAAGATCCTCGACAACGAGCCGAAGGACGCCTCCGACGACGCGCCGCCGACGAGCATGCCCAACTCGGTGCTGACCACCGTCGGGGTCGTCGTCGGCACCCCCGAGTACATGTCCCCCGAGCAGTGCCGAGGCGACGCCATCGACGCGCGCAGCGACATCTACGCGTGCGGCGTCCTTCTCTATCAGCTGCTCACCGGGCGGACGCCGTTCCGCGGCGAGTCGCCGATGATGGTGGCGATGCAGCACCTCCGCGAGGAGCCGCCGCCCCCGAGCACGCTCGCGCCGGGCCTCGATCCGGGGCTCGAGGCGCTGATCCTCCAGGCGCTCAGCAAGTGGCCGGCCCAGCGGCCGCAGACCGCGAAGGAGCTCGGCGCGGCGCTCGGCCGCCTCTTGCCCGCGCTCTCCACGACGCCGCGCAAGCCGGGCGCGGCGACGGCGGCCGCGCCGCCCGAGGGGAAGCCGACGCCCGAGCCGAGCACGATACGGCTTCCGCTCGAGCTCGATGACCTCACCGCGCCCAGCTACGACGCGTACCGGCCCGAGGCGACGGCGACGGCTCCCGCCGGCGCGGCGCGGAAGGCGGGCGGCCTCGGTGAGACGCTCGCCGGTGTCGGTCCCCGGAGCCCGCTGTACGACGGCCCGAGCCCGCGACGCGCAGCCCCGACGCCGGCGGCAGGGATGCCCCCGATCGCGCGACCGCGGCCGGCGGCCGGCGTGCCCGCCGTTCCGCGCCCGCCGGGCGTGCCGGCGCCCCCGACGGCGCCCCTGCTCGCGACGACGCTCGCGCTCGACGCCCCTCCGGCTGCGGCCCCGCCTCCCGTCGGCCCGCTGGCGGCGAGCCCACCGGCGCCGCAGCCCACCGCGCCGGCGCCTGCGCCCAAAGCGGCGGCGCCCGACCTCGCCACCACCCTCTCGCTCGAGCCCAAGCACGATCCGCGTTCGCGGCCGCTCGACACCGGGGTTCCGGGCGCCGCGAAGCCCGCGACCGAGGTCCCCATCATCGACGCCGCGAGCCCTGCGGCCGGCATCGATCCGCTCGCGGTGACGCTCGGCTCCGCGGCTCCGAGCCCCTTCGCCTCCGCGTCGGCGAGCCCCACCGCGTCTCCTTCGACTGCGACGCCGGCCGCAGATCGCGGCGAGCTCAGGGCGGCCGACGTACCCATCGCGCCCGCGGCGCCGCTTCGCCCCGACCTCGCCGGGGCGACGGATCTGACGCGGCGACCGGCCCTGCCCGCCGTCGCTCCTCCGACCCAGGCGTCGTTCCCCTGGATCCCCGTCGCGATCGCGTTCTCGGTCGGGCTCGTCACCGGCGTGCTCGCCTGCATGATGATGCACCACTAGCGCTGGAGGCTGCTGTCGGCGCATCGCGCCCTTCCAGGCGCGCAGCCCAGCCTCGTCGGCGAGCGCTACGCAGTGGTGGCGCGCACCGAGAGCGCGGAGCGCAGCGCGTCGAGCCGTTGCTCGATCGCCGCCGCCGGCGTCGGCGGGGGCGGCTGCACCGCCTCGGCGACGAGCGCCGAGGCGAGCGCGTCGATCGCCGCCATCACGATCCGGTCGAGCGGCCGATCGGCGAGATCGGCGGGGACCTCGACCGCGGCCACCGCGCCCATGAGCACCGCGCGCACGGCGGCGACGGCGCGCGCCGGCAGCGCGGGCGCGCTCACCGCGCGCGCGATCTCGTGCGCGACCGGCTCGGCGAGGCGCGCGACCACGCGCTCGACCACCCAGGCCCGGAGCCCCGGATCCCCGCGCCGCCGGTCGTCGGGCAGCTCGGCCAGAGGCCGCAGATCCGCCGCGAGCAGCCGCCGCGCCGGTTCCAGCGCGTGATCGACCACCCCCGCGATCGCCTGGCGCTCGCGACCGAGCCGGGACGCTGCGGCGCGCAGCGCGTCGCGGCGCTCGCGCACCTCGCGCGCCAGCGCGCGATCCTCGGCGGCGCGCGCCGCGGCCAGCTCGCAGAGCTCGGAGGCGACGCGGAGCGCCTTGCGCCGGAGCGCCCCCTCGCGCAGATCGTCGCTCTCGTCGACGATCCGCTGCGAGAAGAGCGCCTCGACCTCGGCCCAGCCCGAGGCCGCGAGCGCCGCCTCGTCGCCGAGCCGGCCCTTGAGCGACAAGCGCGCCGAGAAGGCGATCGGCGGCGCCAGCGAGGGCAGCCCGGCCTCGTCGAGCCCCTCGCGGATGTGCTCGACGACCCGCCCCAGCTCCGCCGCCGCGAGGCGGTCCGCCTTGTTGGCGAGGATCTGCAGCGGCACGCCGAGCTCCTTGATCTCGACGAGGACGCGCCGCTCGGTCTCCTTCATCGGACCGGTGGCGTCGAGCAGCCACAGCGCCACGTGCGCCTCGTCGAACGCCTGGCGCGCCGCGGCGAGGTGCTCGGGATCGGGCGCGTTGAAGCCCGGCGTGTCGAGGATCTCGACCCGCTTGAGCCGCTCGATGGGCGCGTAGATGAGGACGCGCTCGACGGAGGCCCCCGCCTGATCGAGCGCCTTGAGCGTGGCCTTGAGCTCGGCGTGCGGGACCACCCGATCGGGCGCGCCGCGCACCAGGACGCGGGCAAAGGGATCGGGGGCCCAGGCCACCCAGTGGAGCGTCGCCGTCGTGGGGAGGACGCCGGTGGGGGCGACGTCGACGCCGAGGAGCGCGTTCAAGAACGTGCTCTTCCCGGCGTTGAACTCGCCGACGACCGCGACGCGGAGCGGGCGCTCCCGCTCGACCGCGAGCGCCTCGATGGCACCGGTGAGATCGAGCCGGCCCATCGCGCCCGCGGCGCGGCGGAGCTCCTCGAGCACCGCGGGCCACGTCGCGATGCCGGGCGGGTGCGGCACCCAGCGCCCGATCGCCTCGCGGCGCAGCTCGCCTGCCCAGGCCGCCGCGTCGCCGCCGACCGAATCGAGCTTGTCGATCGCCGCGGCGTCGCGCCCCTCGGCGAGCAGCGCCGCCGCGTCGCGCAGCGTGCCCAGATCGGCCGGCAGGAGGGCGGGGTCGCGCGCGGCGAGCGCGTGGAGCGCGTCGAGATCGCGCGTCTCGGTCGCGAGGCGGAGGAGCGCCGCGGCCGCGCCCCGGTCGCCGGCGCCGAGCCCGCGGGCGAGCGCCTGCCGCGCGTCGGATCGCCGCCCCTCGGCGAACGCGAACGCCGCCGCCCACTGCGGCTCGTCGAGCGCCCCGGCGGCGGCGACGACGTGCCGGACGCGGTCGACGGCGACCACGTCGCGGCAGGCGGCGACCACCGCGGCGAGCAGCTCGGCCGCGCCCGGCGCCTCGAGCACGTGCGCGCGCAGCGCCGGCTCGACGGCGGCCTCGGCGCCGCCCTGGGCGAAGGCGATCCGCGCGCGCACCAGCGCCGCGCGCCCGTCGGCGATCGCCTCCCCGATCGCCGCGGCGAAGTGCTGCGCCGACTCGACGTCGCCCCGCGCGAGAGCGCACTCGGCGCGCCGGAGGGCGGCGTCGCGGTCCGGGCCGGTGAGCGGCGCCGGGATGCGATCGAGCCACCGCTCGGCGCGCCCCGGATCGCCGGCCCACAGATCGAGATCGCAGAGATCGAGCAGCGCCAGCCGCGCCGCGTCGCGCTCGTCCGACGCCGACGCGGCGCGCTCGAGCGCCTGGCGCGCGTCGGGCCACTCGATCCGGCGACCGGCGCGCCCCAGCCGCAGCCAGACGTCCGCCCGCCACGGCACCAGCGTCGCGAGCTCGGCGAGCGCGGTCACGACCTCGTGGTCGAGCCACGCCTCCTCGGCCGCGTCCGCCCAGAGCGCCAGCCCGAGCGGCGAGCCCGGCACCTTCGCCACGAGCTCGCGGGCATGCTCGCGCGCCTCGAGGGTCCGCCCGCGCACCAGCGCCTCGTCGGCGGCGCGGCGATCCTCCTCGGCCCCGCGCGCGAGGATCTCGACGCGGCCGAAGAAGCGCGAAAGGCCCTCGACCAGGCGCGGCATCACCGGGATAGAAGACCGAGCGCGAGCGCCGGATCAAGCCTCACGTGCCCGAGCCTCGCCGCGCGCCGGGGGACGCGCCGGAGCACGAGATAGCGGAGCCCTCCGGAGCTCATCGTCACGGGCTCGAAATCCTCGGCGATGTTGGGGATCATGGCCACGCGGCGCTCGACGCGTCGATCGAAGCGCGACTCCGTCCAGGGAGTGCGCAGCGGCTCGCCCGCGTGGAGCAAGAGCACGATGGTGTCGACGCCGCGCGTGTCGAGGAACGCCACCGGGATCTCCTTCGAGGTGTGGCCGCCGGGGAGCGCGGCCACCGTCGGATCGGTGACGCCGGCGAGATCGACGATGGTCGCGTCGGTCGCGGCGCCGACCCAGCCGACGTCGAGCGAGGCGATCGTCTTCGCTCCCGCGAGCGCCGGGCGGAGCTCGTCGATCACGGCCAGGCGGTCGGCGCCGACCCTCGCCGCCGGCGGGCCGGCGCGGACGTACGCGAAGGCCTCGCCCGCGACCGCGAGCGCCAGCCGCAGCGCGGCGACGCGCACGTCCGCGACCGAGGCGACGTACGCCGCGGCCACGGCGGTGGCCGGCAGCACCGGCACGACGAGGCGCGAGAGCGGCATCCAGTCGCCTCCGACGAGCGCGACCGCCACGAAGTGCACGCCCACCGAGGCGATCAGGACCCGCGCGAAGCCGTCGAGCCGCCGCCATGCGAGCGGCGCGACGATCGCCACCGGGCCGGTGAGCAGGAAGCAGGCGAGCGCGTAGCTCGTGCCGAGCGCGACGTCGGGCGGCTTCGCCACCGACGAGAGCGGCGCCGCGCGGCCGAAGAGGGAGGCCCGGAGGACCGCGACCGCCAGGAACGGTGCGAGCGCGAGCGCGGCCCGCACGAGGACATCGCGGCGGAGCGGCGGGGCGACGGCGTCGTCCGGTCCTTCGCCCTCGTCGACCTCGCGGGCCTTGGGCCGCGGCGAGGGCGCGAGCGCGAGCACGAACGCCCACGGCGCGAGCTCGGGGCGGAACGCCGCCGCGAGCCCCGCCGCCGCCGATCCCACGCGGGCGCTCCCGAGCGCGCGCGCGCCGACGGCGGCGCCGGCGAGCGCCGCGACGAGGCCCGTCTCGAGCCCCGCGACGCTCCACGCTCCGAGCGGCGCCGACGCGAGGATCGCGAGCGCGCCGAAGCGGACGGGACGGTCGGACGCGCGGTGAATGACGACGCCGAGGAGCGCGGCGGCGAGCGTCCAGGCGGCGAGCCCTAGGACCTTCGCGGCGGAGAGCGCCGCGAGCGGCCCGCCACCCGCGAACGGCGCGAGCAGACAGGCCCAGCCGAGCGGCGTCACGCCGTCCGTGACCGGCCCGAGCGCGTTGAAGCGGTAGCCCGCCCCGGCGGCCAGGTGCGCCGCGTAGCGCGCGGGGATGAGCGCGTCGTCGACGGTGAAGCCCCAGAGCGCGATCGCCGGCGCGAGCGCGACCGCAGCGCCCATCGCCGCGGCGACCGCCGTCGCCGCGCTCCTCGGGGAGAGCGCCACGCGAGGGCTCCTAGCGGGCGGCGCCGCCCTTGTCCACTCCGCGGCGATCCGCGCACAAAACTTAGGGTCGATCCGCGCGCTGCCTAGCATTGCGGGCCAACGGAGGAACGGTTTGCCCATCGCCCTTCGCCTCGGAACGAACGAGGCCGACCCCGGACACCAGAAGGCCTTCGCCGCCGTCGACTTCCTCGCGCACGGCGCGCCTCGGCCCCACGACCTCGGCGGCGACGTGCTCTGCGAGCTCGCGGCCGCGGTGAGCGATCTCGCCCGCGGCGCCCGCCCCCGCGCCGTGGTGCGCTGGGGCGAAGGTCACGCCTCGTGCGAGCTCGGCCTCTGCCGCGCGGGCGCCGACGTCCTCGTGACGGCGTTCACCGGCGGCGCGCTGCCCGAGGTGCTCGTCCACGAGCGCCGCGTCGACGGCGCCGCGCTGGTCGCGCGCCTCTCGGCCGCGCTCTCGGGCGCCGAGTCGAGGACGCCGGCGGCTCGCGACGCCGAGCTCGACCGACCGCGAGCGCGGAGCGCGCCTCGCCTCGAGACGGACCTCGAGGACGTCTCCGGAGAGCTGGCCGGCGCCGAGGCCGCCGCGCTCGTCGAGCTCGAGGGCGCCCCGGCGTTCGGCGCCGAGCCGAGCGCGCCCGAGCCGTTCACCGTCTCGGTGGATCCCACCGGCGAGGTCTCGGTCGGGATCGGCGCCGATCTCGTGCTCCGGCCCGCGCCGGAGGGCTGGACGGCGCCGGCGGTGCTCCGCGCCGATCTCTTCGGGCTCCTCTTCCGCGGGCGCGTACGCATCACGGTCGGCGAGCACACGCGCGAGCTCGCCGAGGTGTTCGTCTTCCTGCTCGCCGAGCAGCTCGTCGCGCAGGCGCTCGACGCGCTCGAGGCCTGGACCGGGGGCCGCGCGTTCCATCGCCGGCTGCGCACCGGCGGCGCGATCTGCGGCGTCCGGGTGAGCCCGCGCGGCGGCGCCTCGGTCACGCTCGGCGTCGCGCGCCGCGCGGGCGACGAGCGCGCCGAGACCTGGACCTTCCCGGCCGTCGACGTGGGCGCGCTCGCGCACGGGGTCGTCGCGTTCGGGCGCGCGCTGGCGCGGACGCTCGTCCGCCGCGATCGCGCCCAGGCGACGAACCTCCGCCTCACCGCGTTCCGCGGCCTGGTCCGCGAGCTCGGCGAGCGCCTCCGCGAGCTCACCCGCGACGACTCCAAGGTGAACGCCGCGCCCGAGAGCTACCGCGCCTTCGCCGCCGCGCGCCGGCCCGCGCGCGCCTCGACCGACGCCTTCGGCCACGCGCGGCTGCGCTTCACCCCCCGCTGGCTCGGCACCGTGCCTTCCATCGATCTGCGCTCCACGTTCCTCTGCGGCGACGCCCTCGTCGTCGGCGCGGCGCGCGAGTCGTGCTGCATCGATCGCGTCAGCGGCGAGATCCTGTGGCGGCGCGCCCTCGCGCGCGCCGTCTCGGTGATGACCCCGCTCGGCCTGGCGCGGCTCGAGCCGGACGGCGCGCTGCACCTGCACGAGCTCGGCTCCGGCGAGGTCCTCTGGAGCACGCGCCTCGCGCCGCGCGCCGGCGGCGCCGCCTCGGGCGCGGTCGTCCAGGCGCCGGGGCTGCCGCGCATGCTCATCGTCAGCGAGGGCAGCCGCCACCTCTGCGCGATCGATCTGCACACCGGCGAGGTGCGCTGGCGCCACGCCGCGCGGCGCGGCGCCGCCTTCCGCCTCCGGCGCGCCGGCAAGCTCATCGTCGTCGCCAGCGGCGAGCCCGCGCTCACCGCGCTCGACGTGCTCAGCGGCGAGGTGGTGTGGCGGTTCTGCGACCGCCTCCGCTTCACCGGCCACGTCGGCGTCGACGGCGACTCGCTCTTCGCGACCTCCGGCGAGGGCGCGCTCCTCGGCCGCGGGGGCGCCCGCCTCCACCACCTCGATCCCTGGTCGGGCGCCGCGCGGTGGAGCCGCGACCTGCCGGCGAGCGTGACCCCGGTCGGCCCTCCCCTGCTCGCGCCCGACGCCGTCGTGGTGGTCGCGCATGGTCCGCGCGGCACCGGCCTCTACGGCTTCGACCGTCGCTCGGGCGAGGCTCGGTTCGAGCGCATCGCGTCGGCCGCGGCGGCGTCGTGCATGGTCGTGGACGACCTCGTGATCGTCAACTCGGAGGCCGGCGAGCTCGTGGGCATCGACGCCGGCGACGGGGCGACGCGCTACCGCCACGTGTTCAGCGGCGGCGCCGACGGCGACCGCCCGCGCCGGCTCGAGCCGGTCCTCCGCTCCGGCGCCCTCTTCGTCCCGCAGAGCGAGGTCCACGTGGTGCGCCCGCGCGACGGGGCGCTCCTCGGCAAGGTCCCCACCGATCTGATCCCCGACCTGCTCCGGGTCGACGAGCGCTGCGACGTCTACGTGGTCGAGGAGAGCGGGCACCTCGCCGCCTTCGGCGCCGCCGCGCGGCTCACGCTCGTGCAGTAGTCGTCATCATGGGGGCGCCGCCCCCCAACCCCCCCCCCCCCGGGCGCGGCGGGGGGGGGGGCCCCGCCCCCCCCCCCCCCGCTGCGCTGCGGGGGGTTAAATTGCCGCCCGACATGGGGGCCGCCCCCAAACCCCGCGGCGATTGCCGCCCTCCGCTTCGCTTCCGGCGGGTCAATTCGGACGGCTCACGACGCGGAGGCTCACCTCGGTGACGCCGTCGCGCACGAGGCCGATCTCCTCGGCGGCCCGCCGGGAGAGATCGATGATCCGCCCCTTCGCGAACGGCCCTCGGTCGTTGATGCGGACGGTGACGCGCCGGCCGTCGCGCCGGGTGACCTCGACGACCGTGCCGAATGGGAGGCGGCGGTGGGCGGCGGTGAGCGCCGCCGGATCGTAGCGCTCGCCGCTCGCCGTCTTCCGGCCCGCGAGCGCGTCGGAGTAGTAGGTCGCCTTGCCGTGCTCCGTCAGCCCGGTCGCGAAGTCGGCCGGACCGCTGCCCGACGGCGGACGGGCGTCGGCCGCGGCGGGCGCGGGCGCCGGCCCGCTGGGCGACGCCGGCGCCGGCGCCCCTGCGCCGCAGGCAGCCAGCGCGGCCACGG
>CAYJPW010000216.1:0-15822 GCA_964372055.1 uncultured Polyangiaceae bacterium | reverse complement strand
CGCGACGACGCGCGCGAGCCACGCCGGGACGTCGTCGAGCGAGCCGGAGACGGCCTCGGCGAGGCCGCGCACCGCGAGACCCAGCACGCGCGGCAGGTCGTCGCCCGCGAGCGAGAACGCCTCCTCGAGCGCCGCGAGGCGCGCGCCGATCGCGGGCTCGGCCGCCGCGCGCGCCGCGAGCACGCGCATCACGCCGTCGGTGATGCCCTGCCCGCGGTAGACCGGCTCGAGCAGGTCCGCCGCGGCGAGCGCGGTCTCGGGCGCCGAGAGGAGCACCTCGGCGATGAAGAGGCTGGCGCGGTCGCCGGGATCGAGCGCGAGCGCGTGGCCCGCCGCCTCCACGGCGCCGGGCGTGTCCTTGAGCCGGTTGAGGCGGACGCCGGCGAGCTTGCCCCAGAGCGGCGCGCGCTCCTCCTGAGGCGCGAGATTGATCTCGGACTCGAGCACGGCGGCGAGCTCGCCGTAGCGCTTCTCCTGCTCGAGCAGCGGGAGCAGCACCGCGTGTACGCCGCGCTCGGGCCCGAAGCCCGCGAGCACGCGCGACCACGCCGCGATGGCGCCCGCCCGGTCGCCGAGCCGCGTCGTGTAGAGCTCGGCGGCGCGCACCGCGAGGGCGCGCCCCACCTCGGGGCTCGCGGCGCGCTCCGCCCGGCGCTCGAGGATCTCGCAGAGCTCGCCGAACGCCTCGCTCTGCTCGTAGATCGCCTCGAGCGCCTCGAGCGCGGCGTCCTCGCGCGGGGTGCCGAACATCGCGCGGAACGCGATGGCCGCGCGCCCGGGCTCGCCGAGCTCGGTGGCGCAGAGGTGCGCGAGCTGCTCGAGCGCGGCGGTGCGGTCGACCTCGTCGGGCTCGAGCTGGCCGAGCCGCTCCAGCACCCCCGCGAGCGCCGCGAGCTCGCCGCCGTCCGCGTAGAGGTCGCGGAGCATCCGCGCGGCCTCGAGCACGGCGCCGTCGTCGCCGTTCGCTTCGAGCACCGCGCCGAGCGCGGCCCGCGCCCGCTTCCCGTCGCCGAGCGCCAGGTAGACGGCGCCGAGATCGGTGCCCACGCGCGCCCGCACCGCGGGGGCCTTGGAGACGGCGAGCGCGCGGGTGAGCAGCCGCGCCGCGTCGGCGGCGCGCTCGAGCTCCTGCGCGAGCGTCACGTAGGAGCGGCGGACCTCGTCGTCGGAGGGATCGACGGCGACCACGCCCTCGAACAGAGCCAGCGTCTGCGCGTCGCGCGAGATGCCGAGCCGGATCTTGGCGAGCCGCTTCTGCGCCTCGATGCGGCGCGGCCCGCGGAGCTGCTCCATCTGGAGCAGCCCCTCGAGCGAGCGCCGCGCCAGCTCGGGCTCGTCGAGCACGTCGGCGTAGAAATCCGCCGCGCGGAGGACGACGTCGGCCTGGTAGAGCGGCGAGAGCGCCTTGAGCTTCCGGCCGTCGACGAGCGTGCCGTACGCGGTGGCGAGCTCCGCGTGTCGACCTTGGGCCGCCGCGGCCTCGTGCAGGCGCTGCCAGAGATCCGGGTGCGCGCGCCCCTTGGCGACCTCGGCGACGAGCTGATCGAGGATGCGCGTGGGGTCGTCCAGGCTCCGCTCGAGCGCGGCGGCGATCTCCTCGGCCACCGGTCCGCGCGGCGGCGGCTTCGGGATCACGGAGCTCATCGCGTGGAGAGCCCCTCGCGCCGGGTCGCCGCCATGACCGCACGTTATCATGCAGACGTCGGCGGGCGCGCTCCGCTGCGGGCGGCTACCGGGAGGCGGATGTCCAGTGCTGCTCCAGCGATCGGCTTCCCCCGGCGCCGAGCGGTCGTCTACGATCGAGGCATGCAGCCGGCGTCCCGATGGAGCGCGCGCGCGGCGCGGTGGGCGGCGCTGGCGCTCGCCGCCGCCGGCTGCAGCGCGACCCCCGGGGCGGAGTGGGTCAGCGATCTCTCGACCGAGCCCCCGCCGCCCGAGTCCGGCTGGGGTCCCCCGTCGGAGGGGAGCACACCCGCGCGCGCGGGGGCGCCGGAGCCCGTCGCGCAGCCCTCCGGCGTCGTCGCCGAAGGAGCCGCCGAAGAGCCCGAGGACGGCGACCGGCCGCTCCTGCGCCTGGAGGGCGCCTCGCGCGGCAAGGCCGCGGCGACCGAGGCTCCGTCCACGGAGCTCTACCGCAACACCTACTACGACTTCCCGCGCGAGGGCGGCGGGGCCAAGAAAGCCAAGGTCTTCGACGCCAGCTGCGCGCCCATCGCCGAGGTGACCGCCGACTTCCACGATCGCGTTTGCGTCCAGGGCAGCGGCCGGCTCGCCTCCGGCGCCACCGTGAGCTTCGCCAAGCGAGGCTGCGCCTGCGCGGCGGTGTGCCCGCGGACCGGCCAGCAGATCTGCTACGAGCGCCTCGATCCCGCGCGCTTCCCCCACGGCCGCGGCGCCATGGGGCAGCCGATCACGCCTCTCCGGACCGTCGCCGTCGACTCGAGCGTCATCCCGCTCGGCACCGTCCTCTTCATCCCCGAGTACGCCGGCATCGCCGGGCCGGACGGCGCCCGACACGACGGCTGCTTCGTCGCCGAGGATCGAGGCGTCAAGGTCGTGGGCCGGCAGATCGACGTGTTCACCGGCGATCCCGAGGTGACGCGCTCCTGGAACGCCGCGGTCCCCTCGAACCAGGGCGTGCACGTCTGGATCGGCGATCGCCGGTGCGCGAAGCTCGCACGAAAGTAGGCGAGGGGACGCCGCGACGGGTCGCGCCCGACCCGCGCGCGCGCCCATCGACGCTCTCCCCTCGTGGGCCCCTTTTCGGGCGAGTGGTGTTAGATTTCGTTCCCATCCCCGAGACCGACCTCGGAGAGGCGTGATGCCCGAGCTCCCCTCCGCCCCCTCTGCCGTCAGCGGCCAGCACGACGAGAAAGCCCGCGCCAAGGCGCGCGTCGGCCGCACGGTGAACAACAAGTGGCGGCTCGACGCGCTGCTCGGCGTGGGCGGCATGGCGTCGGTGTACGCGGCCACCCACCGCAACGGCTCGCGCGCGGCGCTCAAGATCCTCCACTCCGAGTTCGGCCGCGACGCCGGCATCCGCGAGCGCTTCCTCCGCGAAGGCTACGTCGCCAACAAGATCGAGCACCCCGGCCGCGTCGCCATCCTCGACGACGACTGCACCGAGCACGACGAGCCGTTCCTGGTGATGGAGCTGCTCGAGGGCGAGACCGTCCAGCAGCTCTGGAAGCGCAAGAACCGCAAGGTGCCGATCGTCGAGGGCCTGTGGATCGCCGAACAGGTCCTCGACACCCTCGCGAGCTTCCACGCCCAGGGCATCGTCCACCGCGATCTCAAGCCGGCGAACATCTTCGTCACCAAGGACGAGGTGGTGAAGCTGCTCGACTTCGGCGTCGCCCGGATGCGCGAGGCCGGCGGCGACATGACGCGCGCCGGGACGGCGCTCGGCACGCCCTCGTTCATGGCGCCCGAGCAGGCGATGGGCCTCACCGACGGCATCGACGGGCGCGCCGATCTCTTCTCGGTCGGCGCCACCCTCTACGCCATCCTCAGCGGCCAGCGCCTCCACCAGGGGCGCTCGGACAACGAGGCCTTCATCCTCGCCGCGACCCAGCCGGCCCCCTCCCTCGCGCGCGTCGCGCCCGAGCTGCCCGTCGAGGTGATCGCGCTCGTCGACAAGGCGCTCGCGTGGGACCCGCGCAACCGCTTCGAGAACGCCACCGCGATGCGGCAGGAGACGCTCCGCCTCATCGAGGTGCTCGGCGGGGCCAAGCCCAAGGCCGAGGCCCAGCAGAACCGCAGGGGGATGCCGGCCGTCTCCCCCGACCTCAAGCCCGAGGACCTCATCGAGGAGGAGCCCGAGGACGAGGAGCACGAGGCCGAGGCCGACGACCCTGCCGTCCTGCGCCTGGTCGACATGTACCGGCGCATCGAGCGTCTCCTGCCCACCGTCAGGCAGTACGGCTGGGAGCACCCGGAGACCGACAACAAGCTGCGCGCCGCCTTCCAGGGCGTGATCGAGGGCCTGCGCGCCGATCCCTCGCTCGTCCACTGGACGCTCCGGCCCTACTCGTTCATCCACCGCGGCCAGACGATCTGGGAGCCGTCGCACCCGTTCGACGTCGTGCCCTACAACCTCTTCGCCGCCGGCGTCCGCGGGATCAAGCTCCTGCCCGGGATCACCGAGGAGGAGCTGCGCACCCTCTGCGAGGTGATGCTCATCGATCCCGCGCGCGACCTGACGCCCGAGGACGACGTCGCCACCGCGCTCTGGGAGAAGCGGCTCGAGCACGTGAGCTACCAGGTCATCAACGCCTTCGCCGAGGGTGACGCCGCCGACCGCGAGAACTTCTACGAGGAGACGGACTCGGTCGAGGAGCTGGCGCGCCGCGCCGCCGACGAGCGCGCCAACATCGCCGAGGCGGCGGCGATGGCGATCGAGACCGACAACCTCGCCGTGAACGCCGCGCGCAAGGCCGCCCACGCCCTCGGGCTCGACCCGGTGGCGAAGAAGGCGCTCGGCGCGCAGCTCGCGATGAGCGCGGAGCGCTGGAGCGAGCGCTTCGTCGACGTGCTCGTCGAGGCGTTCTTCGACGCCAAGAAGCGCAACGACACCGTCCTCATCACCGAGCCCCTCGACGCGTCGGTGCGCGACCTGCTCCTCGCGCACAAGTTCGACGTCATCTTCTCCATGCACGACGCCTTCACCAAGGTGGTCGAGGCGAGCGCGAGCAAGCGCGAGGTGGGCGCGATGCGGCGCGAGCTCACCCAGGGCATGTTCAGCCCGGAGACGGTGCGGATGATCGTCCGCGAGGCCACCCGCACTCCGGTCGCCCAGGCGACGCTCACCTCGGCGACCGCGCAGCTCAAACCGGTGGACGTCGACGCCGTCGCCCAGGGCCTCGGGCCGGTGATGCACGAGCTCGGCCCCGCGTACCTCGACGCGGTCATGGAGGTGGTGAGCTCGGTGACCCACGAGGCGCTGCGCCGGGTGCTCTTCGGCTACCTCGAGCGCACGCTCCCCGGCCGCGAGTCCGAGATCGTCGATCGGGTGATGACGCTCGACATCGACACCGCCCGCCCGATCATGAAGATCCTCGCGACGATCAAGACGCCGAGCGCGGCCGACTCGCTGCGCCGCCTCGCCCAGTGCGTGAACGCGAACCTGCGCTGCGAGGCGATGGCGCACCTCGCGCAGAGCCCCGATCAGCTCAAGGACCAGCTCGCCGAGCTCGCCGAGAGCGACAAGCCCGATCTCCGCTTCGCCGCGATCCGCACCCTGGCTTACCACCAGGTGCGCGCCGCCGGCCCGCTCCTCGTCCGCCGCGTCCAGGACGCGACCTTCCACCAGCTCTCGGTCGAGGAGCGGCGCGAGATCCTGAGCTGCCTCTACTCGCTCCACCCGCCGCGCGCCGAGTCGCTGGCGATCGAGATCGTCGGCAAGCACGGCCTCCTCGCCGACGACGCGGTCGAGCAGACGCGCGCCCTCTGCGCCGAGCTCCTCGGCAAGGAGTCGAAGTCGATGGAGGCCCTCGAGGCCGCGATGGGCGCCACCAAGCGTCGCTGGTGGAACTCCGAGATCCTCCGGAACGCGGCGCAGACGGCCGCCGAGGCGATCGCCGGGCGCTTGGGCAAGCGCATCACCCCGAGCGGGGACATCCAGTAAATGACGCAGTCGCACTCGCTCGACGTCATCAGCCAGAACGCCGGAGAGCTCGTCCGGCGCGAGCAGGCGCGCGAGCTCGCGGCCAACGTGGTCCAGGCCATCTTCCGGCTGGTCAAGCTCTCGACCTTGCACTCGATCGAGAACCAGGCCGTCGTGCGCCAGGTCGAGGAGACCGTCCAGCTCATCAACGATTACGGGCTCCGCGCCGGGATGAACGTCTCCATCCTCTTCGCGTACGGGTCGATCTTCGTGGGCGGCCAGCTGCTCAAGGCGAACCGCTCGATCTACGAGGGCGCGACCGAGCTCGGCGAGGTGCTCAAGAAGGGCGGCGCCTCCGAGCTCGGCATCGCCAAGGACGTCCGCGCCGCCGATCTGTACTCGTTCTGCTCGGCGATCGCCGACGTGCAGCGCGCCTCGTCGCCGCAGAAGCTCGAGCGCCCCTCGCCGCGCATCCGCCTGCGCGCGGTCAGCGAGTCGGCGCTCAAGCGCGGCATGGCCGTCGAGCGCCTCCAGCCCACGGCCGCGATCGTACGCACCTACGCGTCGGCGGTCGTGATCATGCGCCGCTTCCTCGAGGACCTGCAGAAGGGGCGCTACTTCCTCCCGCAGCGGGTCAAGCGCATCGCCCAGGGCCTCGTCGATCTCTCCGAGGGCGAGACGCCGGCGTTCCTCGGCGTGACCGCGGTCCGCAACGCCAACCACGACGAGGCCGGGCGCGCCGTCAACACCGCGATCCTGAGCGTCTCGATCGCGCGCCAGATCACGACCGATCAGGTGACCTTGGTGCGCCTGGCCATGGCGGCGCTCCTCTTCGACACCGGCCGCCCCCGGCTGGCGGGCGTCCGGCCCGGCGCCGGGCGCCCCGGGATCATCCCGCAGCTCAGCGAGCAGCAGGAGGCCGAGGTTCCCGCCGGCACCGCGGTGGTGCTGACCGCGCTCGGGCGCGTCAACGAGCCGAGCGTCATGCGCACGGTCATCGGCTACGAGGCGCACTGGGTCCGCCGCCAGAAGCGGCTCGGGCCGCTCTACAAGGGCCTGCGCCAGGCGACGATCCAGTCGCGCATCATCGCCACGGCGCGATCGTTCAACGATCTGCTCACGCCGGCGCCCGGCGCGACGCCGATGAGCGCCGACGAGGCGATCGCCAGGCTCGAGGCCGACGCCACCGAGGCGGCCGACCGCACGGTGCTGCGCCTGCTCTTCGGCGCGCTCGGGATCTTCCCCACCGGCACGCTCGTCGAGCTCTCGACCGGCGAGGTCGCGCTCGTCGTCCAGACGCACCCGCACCCGTCGAAGTACTCGCAGCCGCGGGTGCGCATCGTCTTCGACGCCTCCGGCGGCGCCCTCCAGGGCAACTTCGAGCTCGATCTCTCCCAGCGTCCCGGCCGCGGCGAGCCCAAGCGCCACATCAAGCGCGTCGTCGCCACCGCCGACGATCCGGGCGCGGCGAACATGCGGCAGCTCGCGCAGGGCTCGGGGGGCAGCGGGGTGCGCACGCCCCCGAGCGGGACGTCGGGAGCGTCGTGGCCCTCGGCGGCGTCCCCGCCGGCGCCGTCGTACCCGCAGCGCCAGGCGTCGTACCCGCCGCCGGCCCACGCGCAGCCCAGCGCGCCGCCCTACGCCGCGCCGCAGGGGTACGCGCCGCCGAGCGCCGCCGCGCCGGCTCCCGCCTACGCTCCGCAGCCGTCGTACGCGCAGCCCGAGCAGCCCTACGATCGCGAGCCCTACGCCGAGCCCCAGGCGTACGGCCGACCGGCCCATGCCGAGCCTGCCCAGTACGCCCCGGCGCAGGCGCAAGCGCAGCCGGCCGCGTGGGAGCAGCAACCCGCGTACGCGCCGAGCCAGGCGCGGACACCCACGCCGCCGCCGATCCGCGAAGAGCACGCCATCGAGGCCCAGGACACGACCGACGACGGCGCCGGCGCGACGCGGGCCGTGTCCTGGAACGATCAGGCGTACCTGCTCTCGCCCGAGGCCGCGCCCGTCGAGGCGCCCCGCGCCCCGCCGGAGGCGCGGCCGACCGCGCGCCCCGCCGAGAGCGCCGCGCCCGAGCCGACCGCCGAAGGCAACCTCACCAGGACGCCGCTCGTGCACCTGTTGGTCTACATGCTCGACCAGCGGCTCACCGGCACCACGGTCTTCCACACGCCCGAGCGGACGGCGCACGCGGTCTACTTCATGGAGGGCGCGCCGGCGAAGGTGCGGACGGGCAGCATGATCGCCCCCCTCGATCGCATCATCCTCGAACTCGGGCTGCTCGACGAGACGACGCTCCGCGGCACCCTCCTCGAGATCTCGAAGAAGAAGATCCTTCACGGCCGGCACCTGGTGGCGAAGGGGCTGCTCGATCGCGAGACCGTGATGGCGGCGCTGCGGCTGCAGGTGATGCGCAAGCTGCAGCACCTGTTCGAGCTGCCGGCCGAGACGCGCTACGCCTACTACGACAGCCACAACCTCCTCGCGAATTGGGGCGGGCCGGAGCTCACGCCCTGCGAGCCGCTGGCCGTCATCATGGCCGGCATCCGCCTCCGTGCCGACGACCCGCTGGTCGACGCCACGCTCGAGCGCATCTCCGGCCGGCCGATGGCGCTGCACCTCGACGCCGACATGCGGCGCTTCGAGCTCACCCGGCAGGAGACCGCCGTCTGCGATCTGCTGCGCGCGCGCCGGATGAGCCTCGGCGATCTCCTCCAGGCGGGCGCCGCGCCCGAGCGGGTGGTGATGCTCACCGTGTACGCGCTCGCGATCACGCGCCACCTCGACCTCGGCGTGGCGGGCCGTCCGCCCGTCGGGGTGCTCGTCCGCGAGCGCCCCGGCATCTCCTCGGTGGTCGAGCCCGGCCCGGTCGCGATCCGCAACGCGCGCGCGACGGCGCCGCCGCCGGCCGAGGAGCCGCCTGCACCGACGCGCACCTTCACGCCCGCGCCGGCTTCGCCCCCGCCGCCCGCGCGGACGTTCACGCCGGCGCCCGGATCGAGCCCGTCGCCGGCGCCGCAGTCGACGGGCCTGCGGCTGGGCACCTCGCCGAGCTCCTCGGCCGATGCTGCGCCCGACTCGCAGCGGCGCGCGGCGCCCGCCCCGAAGACCGACGCGCCGGCGCGGCGGACCGGCTTCGGCATGGGGTTCGGCGCGCCCGCGGCGCGGCCGTCGGACCCCGGCCCTCCAGCGCAGCCTCGAGCGAGCAGCCCCGGAGGCGCGCCGCCCGCGGATCCCTACGCGCGGCCCGCCGCCCAGCCGTACCCGCACCCCGAGGTCCCCGCGCCGCCTCCGAGCCAGCGCGGCGCGCCGCCGATGCCGAGCGCGCCGCCCGCGACGCCGAGCGCGCCTCCGGTCGCGCGCAGCGCCCCGCCGGTGATCAGCAACCCGCCGCCCTCGGGCCCACGCGCCGACAGCGGCGCGCCCAGCGGCTCGCGGCAGAGCTACGACTCGATCAGCACCGGCCAGCGCATCTGGGCCGACATGCCCGCCCGCCGCGCCGAGATGGAGCAGCGGCTCGGGACCATCGAGCGCGAGGACTACTTCCAGCTCCTCGGCCTCGCGCACGACGCCACGCACGATCAGTTGCAGAAGGCGTACTTCGCGGTCGCCAAGATGTGGCATCCCGATCGGCTCCCGCCCGAGCTCGAGGACCTCAAGCCGCAGGTCTCGCGGGCCTTCGCCCGCTTCAACGAGGCGTACCAGGCGCTCAACGATCCCCAGAAGCGCGCCGAGTACACCGCGCTGGCGAAGGAGGGGCGCGGCGTGCCCGAGGACCAGGAGAAGATCGCGCGCGTGGTCGACGCGGCGCTCGAGTTCCAGAAGGCGGAGGTGCTGCTCAAGAAGCACGACCTCGCCGGCGCCGAGGCGCTCGCCACGCGAGCGGTCGCCGCCGATCCCGAGCAGCCCGAGTACCTCACCCTCCTCGTCTGGATCCAGGCGCAGCGACGTGGGGAGCCGCCGGCCATCGCGGAGGGGCGCACCACGACGCATTACGACGACCTCATCAAGACGCTCGATCGCGTGCTCTCCAAGGAGCCGCGGTACGAGCGCGCCCTCTTTTACCGAGGCATGCTCCTCAAGCGAGCCGGCCGCGGCGACAAGGCGATCAAGGACTTCCGCCTCGCGGCCGAGATCAACCCGAAGAACCTCGACGCCGTGCGCGAGGTCCGCGTCCACGACATGCGCAAGCGCGGCGGCGCCGCCGAGGCGCCGCAGGGCGGCGGCACCGGCGGTGGCGGCGGCGGGCTCCTCGGGAAGCTGTTCAAGAAGTAGCCGCGACCGCGCGGCGCTACCGCGCTGCCGCGGGGGCGGCGCCGAGCGCGCGGAGCGCACGGCAGACCGTCTCGTCGGGGCAGGGACCGACACGGCCGCCGTGCGCGGGCCACGGGACCTCGCGCACCCGCCCCGGATCGCGCACGTCCGGCCCGCGCCAGGGCCCGAGGGCGCGGGCCATCGACGCCTCCTTCTCCGACGCCGGCGGCAGCGAGAGCCGGATCTGCGGCGTGAGACCGACCTTCTGCACCGGCGAGCCGTCGGGGAGCGCGAAGAGCAGCGTGGTCAGGCGGAGCACACCGGCGTGCGCGTCGTCGTCGAGGTACTCCTGCGCGCAACCCTTGCCGTACGTCCGCTCGCCGACGACATAGCCCCGCCGGTAGGCGCCGATCGCGCCCGCGAGCATCTCGGCGGCGCTCGCCGAGTCGCCGTCGACGAGCGCGCCGAGCGGGCCTCTCCAGCGCCGATCGTCGGGCGTCTCCGGGGCGCTCTCGAGCTCGATGCCGCCGTCGCGACGGCGCATCGGGAAGAGCGCCGCGCCCGGGAGGAAGAGCCCGAGGGCGCCGATGGCGCCGTCGGTCGATCCGCCGCCGTTGCCGCGCACGTCGAGGAGGACGCCGCGCACGTCTCCCTCGCGCCGCACGCGATCGAGCGCCGCCGCGAGCTTGGGGCCGAGATCGTCGGGCACGTCGGGGATGGTGATCACGCCGGCGACGCCGTCCGCGTAGCGCACGACGTCGACGTGGAGCTCGGGGCCGGGCTCTTGGTCCGGGGCTGGGGGCGCCGGCGCGACGTTCAGCTCGATCGGCGCCGCCGCGTGCGGGCGCAGCACGGAGACGCGGACGGGCCGCACGTCGGAGAGCACGGCGAACTGCTCGGCCTGCTCCACGCTCAGCCCCGCGAGCGGGACGTCGTGCACCGCCAGGATCACGTCGCCGTCGGCGAGGGGCACGAGGGCGCCGCGGTCGACGCGCACGCCGAGCGAGGTGCGCGTCATCTCCGCCCAGATCCGCTCCGGCGGGGTCGACTCGAGGGCGAGGTCGTAGATCGACATCTCCTCGTCGAGCGGGGCCCACGCGCCGTGCGCATCGAGCTGGGGGATGTACGAGCGCAGCGCGGCGGCGATGACGGCGCGCGACCAACCCTCGACGTCGAGCCCGGGCGCGGCGCGCTCGCGCGCGGCGGCGGCGTAAGCGTCGATCGCCACGCCGTACGCCGCCCGCGCGCCGCCCACCTCGCGTCCGAGCTCGCGCGCGAGGTCCCTGGCGCTCCGCGTGACCGCGCCGTCCTCGAACGGCGTGGCGCTGGCGAGGGCGAAGCCGTCGGCGGGCGGGCGCGGCGCGGCCGCCCGGTACGCTTCGTCGAAGAGCCCTCGAAGATGCGAAGCCCACGCCTGCAGGTCGACCCCGACCTCGAGGGCGGCGGTGCAGGGGCCCGACCCAGGCGGCGCCTCGATCTCGGCGAGCAGGCGATCGGCGACCCGGCGCACCGCGGCGCCTGGAGGGGCGTCGGCCGCGACCGACCACATGCCGTGCGGGTCGAGCCAGTCCGCGGTGGCTTCGGCAAACTTTGCGGCGTCGATGGTTCCGGGCGGCGCGGCCATGTTGGACCTCGCCTGGGCCACGACCTGGCGGGCTTCGTCGCAGTCGAGGGAGGTCGGCGCGCCGGTGGGCAAGAGGACGGCGCGATCGAGCTCTCCGTCCTCGCAGGTCCCGACCTCGGTCCCGGCGAGCTGCGACGCCGCCCGGGACGCAGCCCTGGCGATGCCCCGCTCCGCCGCCGGGGCCTTCTCGGGCGCGGGCTCGTGCCAGAGCAGCGCGATCGCCGCGAGGCCGGCGACGCCGCAGACGATGGACCGGCGCCAGGCCCTCCGCACGACCTCCGGCATATCACGCCCGCCCGCCCGGTGGGGCAGGCGCCGCGCCTTCGTCGTTCTCACGCAAGCCTTTCGCTCCACTCGACCGCGACGCCAAGCTTGCGCGATCGCCCGCGCGGTGGCCCACAATCCGGCGGGATCGGGCCGGCATCGCACGTGCATTCCCAGCGTCGCGAGCGGACGGTCCTGACCAGCCGCTCGACCACGCCGACCGCATTCGCGGCCGCTTGGGCACTGGTCTCCTGTCCTGCCGTGACCGGCTCCGACGCCGCCCGCGGTCGGAAGACGGAGTCCGGCCTTGTCACCTGTGCGCGGCTCGACCGTGCGCGAGGAGGAGCTCGACCATGACCAGCTGGGACCGCGCCGCCCTCGCGGCGTACCGCGCCGACATCGCCAACCGCGAGATCCTCACGCCCGAGGTGGAGCGCGAGCTGGCGGCGCGCTGGCGCGCGGGGGACCGCGACGCCGGTCGCCGGCTGGTCGAGGCGTGCCTGCCGTTCGTGATGACGATCGCGTTCGAGTACCGCCGCTGGGGGATCCCGCTCGAGGACATCGTCCAGGAGGGGAACATCGGGCTGCTCAAGGCCACCGAGCGCTACGATCCGGATCGCGGCTGTCGCCTCGTCACCTACGCCGCATACTGGATCCGCGCCGAGATCCGCGAGTACGTGGTGCGCGGATACCGGATCGTGCGCCTCGGCTCGTCGAAGAGCGAGCGCCGCGCGCTGCGCGTCTACCGCCGCACGCGCGAGCGCGATCCGGAGCTGCTCGCGCGCGAGAGCGGCCTCTCCGCCGAGCGCGTCACGGCGCTACTGCCGCTCCTGATCGCGCGCGACGTCAGCCTCGACCGCGCGCCCACCGACGACGGCATCTCGCCCGCCGAGCGCCTCGCCTCGGAGGCGCCGAGCCCGGAGGAGCAGGTCGTCGCGACCGACGAGCGCGAGCAGCTCGAGCAGAACCTCCGCCGCGTCGTCGGCGAGCTCACGCCGCGCGAGCAGCGCATCGTGCGCTTCCGGTGGCTCACCGACAACCCGCGCACGCTCGAGCAGCTCGGCGTCGAGTTCGGCATCAGCAAGGAACGGGTGCGCCAGATCGAGGAGCGCGCGAAGCGGAGGATGCGGGCGCGCCTCGAGGAGATGTCGCGCGAGCCCCTCGCGCAGAGCGCCTGACTCGAGCGACCGCGAAGCGGATCGCGCCAGGCAAGTCGCGGTCAGATCTCGACGACGCTGCCCTCGCGGGCGGCCATGGTGTTGGGGAAGAGCTCGCGCGCGCGCCGCTCCTTGTCCCTCACCTGGGCGTCGGTCTGCATGGGGTCGTGGTGGTGCAGGATGAGCTTTTTCACGTTCGCCGCCTTGGCGAGCTCGCAGCCGGCGACGAACGTGGCGTGGCCCCAGCCCGTCTTCGGGCCGCCGCCGACCTCGCCCGAGTACTCTTCGGGCGTGTACATGGCGTCGAAGATCATCACGTCGGCGTTCATCGCCAGCTTCTTCAGCTTGGGATCGACGACGGCGTAGTGCTCGGAGTCGGTGATGTAGACGACCGCCTTGCCGCCGTGCTCGACGCGGTAGGCGTAGACCCCGTTCGGATGGTTGCCGCGCGCGTTGGTGACGCGCACGTCGCCCTTCGGGCCGATGCACACGGTCTCGCCCTCGTAGAGGTCGCGGAAGTCCATCTTCGCGCCCATCTCGGAGAGGTGGACGGGGAAGCTCGGAAAATCCATCTGCCCGGCGAGCGTCTCCTCGAGCGTGCGGGTCACGTTGAGGCCGCCGTAGAGGTGGATGGTGTTCCCGCGGACGAACGCCGGCGTGAAGAAGGGGAAGCCCTGGATGTGATCCCAGTGGACGTGGCTGAAGAACATCCACGCTTCGAGGGGCATCTGCTCGAGCAGGTCCTGGCCGAGCAGGCGGAGGCCGGTGCCGCCGTCGAGGATGACGAGCGCGTCGCCGGCGCGCACCTCGTAGCAGCTGGTGTTGCCTCCGAACTCGACGGTGTCGGGGCCGGGCGAAGGGATGCTCCCGCGAACCCCCCACATTTTGATTCGCATATCGCCCTCTCGCTCCCCGCCGAATCTCCCCGTGATAGAGCCCACCGGCCGTGAGCGTCAAGGCGCTTCCCCCCTCGCGCGGTGCGCCGGCGGCGCTTCGACGTGACCATGCCGCAATCCGCGGATCGAGCCCGTGCGGTAGGTCGAGCGCCGAAGCCTGGTCGACAATCACGCTCGGTGATCTAGTCTCCACGCCGTGCGCGCAGACGCGATCGTGGTCCTTGGCTGCCGCATCCTGCCCTCGGGGCGGCCCACCGCGGCGGCGGCCCGGCGCGCGGCCGCGGCGGCGCGCGCGTACCACGCCGCGATCGCGCCGCGGGTGATCGCCTCCGGAGGGAGGCGCTGGGGTCCGCAGATCGAGGCCAAGTGCTTCGGCGACGCGCTCGTCGAGGCTGGGGTGCCGGCCGAGGCCGTGCTGCAGGAGCTCTGGTCGCTCTCCACCTACGAGAACGCGATCTACACGGCCGCGCTCTGCGCGCGCATGGGGGCCGAGCGCGTCGCCGTGGTGACCTGCGCGTGGCACATGGCGCGCGCGCTCGCGAACTTCCGCGCCCTGGGTGTCGACGCGGTGCCGCTGCCGGCCGAGCCGGGCGCGCCTGCCGGGGCGTGGACGCGGGCGCGCCGGCGCGCCGGCGAGCTGGTCAGCGGCTGGCTCGATCGGCGGCTGCTGCGGCGGTCGAGCGTGCTCCGAGCGAGCGCGCTCCGGGCCGCGGGCGAGGGGGCATGAGGAGGATCGCGATCGCTTCGGCGCTGGCGCTCGCCGCCTGCAACGCGCCCGCGGGCGGCGGCGCCACGGCCGGGAGCGCCGGCGCGTCCACCGCCTCGGCGAGCGCGCCCGCTCCGCCCGCGCCCGAGCGGCTGCTCGCCCTCCTCACGGCCGAGCACCGCCGCTCGGCGGCGGAGGTGCTGCCGGCGGATCAGCAGAGCCGTGACGTCACCGTCCGGCGCGCGGCGGCGCGCGCGCTCGCGCGCATCGGAGGCGACGCCGCGCGGCCCGGCCTCCTGCGCGCGCTCGCCGACGAGGACGACGACGTCGTCGCCTGGGGGGCGTACGGCCTCGGCTTCTCGTGCAAGCAGCACGAACGGGAAACCGCGACGGCGCTGGTCGCGCGCGCCCTCTCCATCCCCGCCGCGCCCGCCGCCGCTCCGGCGACCGCGCGCTCGCTCGCGGCGCCGCTGCTCGCCGGTACCGCGCCGCGCCTCGACGCCTTCGGCGCGATCGCGCGGGCGCTCGGGAAGTGCGCCGCCGACGAGTCGGAGCCCACGCTGGTGGCCTGGCTGTCGGGGCCGCGCGATCGCGCCGTGGCTGCCGCGCTCGGGCTCGGCGATCTCGGCGCGGTGAGGCAGAAGCTCCGCGAAGAGACGATGGTCGCGCTCATGAACCTCGCCGCCGGGAGCGCCTCCGCGCCCCCGGTCCCCGAGGCGCTCTTCGCGGTGGGGCGGCTCGACAACGTGCCGCTCAGCGTCGTCGACCGCGTCCGCGAGGTGGCGACGGCGCGCCTCGCCGAGCCGGGGGAGGGCAGGGCGTTCGCGGTGCGCGCGCTCGGCCGCGCCGGCAAGGACGCGGCGCCGGAGCTCGGCCGCGTCCTCGCGACACCGGGCACGTTCACCGCGGCCGAGCGCGCCGACGCGGTGAAGGCGCTCTCGCGCCTCGACAAGGCCGGCCAGCGCGCGCTCGCCGAGGCGATCCCCGCGCTCGCGCCGCCGTCGGATCCGGTGGCGCTGACGGGTCTCGTGGGCGAGGACCTCGGTGTCCTGCTCGCGGCGCTCGAGGCGCTCCAGGCGCCGGGGCCGGCGCTGAAGGCGCTCCGCGACATGGCGGCCCTGGCGGTGCCCCCCGGCGCGCCGGCCTCGATCGTCCGCCGCATCGCCTGGATCCGCTGCTCGTCGGCCAAGGTGCTCGCGGGCGCGAACTACCGCGAGCCGCTCCTGGTCGCTTGCGACGTCACCCGCCCGCCGGACGCGGTCCCGGCGAGCGCCGCGGCGGACGCCGGCGCGCCGGCGCCGCCGCCCGGCCCCGGCCCC
>CAYJPW010000215.1:0-15976 GCA_964372055.1 uncultured Polyangiaceae bacterium | reverse complement strand
GCTCGCGCGCTGGCCGGGCTGCTCCGTTTCCCCCGGTTCGGCGCGCTCGGCAACACCAGGCCCGCCTCACTGGTTGCGCCGAGGTCCTCACCGTCGACGAGCTCGCGGCGCTCCTCCGCGTGAACAGGAAGACGGCGTACGCCTCGATCCAGCGCGGCGAGATCCCCGGCGTTCGGTCGGTCGGGAGAGCCATCCGGATCAGCCGCGACGCCGTGCTAGCTTGGCTGGCGGAAGGCCAAGGTCGCGCCCCGCGCTCGAGGAGGTCTCGATGAGCGTGAGACGCGAACGGCGCCGCGACCCGGCGACGGGCGAGGTGCGGGAGTTCTGGATGATCGACGTCGACTACATGCACCCGGACCATGGCCGGGAGCGCGTGCGGAAGGTGTCGCCCGTACAGACTCGGCGAGGTGCCGAGCAGTACGAGCGCCAAGTCCGCGCGGCGTTGCTCGACGGCACGTTCGGCAAGGAGGAGGTGAAGGCCCCGACGTTGGGGGAGTTCAAGCCCAGGTACATCGACGAGTGGTGCAAAGCCAACAAGCACAAGCCGAGCGGCATCGAGGGCAAGGAGTCGTGCCTCCGCAACTACCTGATGCCGCTGTTCGAGAACCGCCGCCTCGACACGTTCGCCGCGGCGGACGAGGACAAGCTCAAGAAGAGCTTCCTCGACTACTCGCCGGCCACGTACAACAACGCGGCCTCGGTGATGAACACGCTCCTGCGGGCGGCCACCCGCTGGAAGGTGATCGCGGCCGTGCCGCATCACTTCGAGCTGCTCAAGCGCCAGAAGGGCAGGCCGAAGTTCTACGACTTCGACCAGTTCGAGTGGCTCGTCGAGGCAGGCGGCAAGATCGATCGCAAGATCGAGCTCGTCGTGCTCCTCGGCGGCGAGGCCGGGCTGCGGCGCGGCGAGATCATCGCCATGGAGTGGCCCAACGTCGATCTTCGACGCGGCCTCCTCACGGTCGAGCGATCCGAGTGGAAGGGTCACATCACCGAGACCAAGGGCATGAAGTACCGGGTCGTCCCGATGACCAAGCGCCTGCAACAGGCGCTTGCGGCTCACCGCCATCTGCGAGGCGAGCGCGTGCTCTACACGGACGCGGGGGAGACGGTCACGGCGAAGGTGCTGCAGAAGTGGATGGCGAAGGTGCAGAAGCGCGCGGGCCTCCGGGCCACGGGCGCCCTGCACATCCTCCGCCACACCTTCTGCTCTCACCTCGCGATGAGGGGCGCCACGGCGATCAGCATCCAGCAACTCGCCGGGCACGAGAACATGCAGACGACGCTCGGCTACATGCACCTCGCCAAGGGCGAGACCGAGCGCGCGATCCGTCTGCTCGACGACCGCTCGGCGGCGCTGGAGAACGGCAACATGACGGCAACGGAGACGGTCGCGGATCTCAAGTCCGCGACCTGATGGAGGAAAAGAGGTGGAGGCGCCGGGAATCGAACCCGGGTCCGCAAGGCGTCCAGCTGACCTTCGTTCACGTGCGTAGTCGCCGTATCCCCGGCGACTGAGCTCGCGGATTCGGCCGCGACCTATCCTTCGCTAATCTCGGCCACGCTATCGAAGGCGCCCTCGCGCGGCCCAGCCCTGGTGGTTGACATCCTCGGGGTACTAGGACGACCTCCCCTCCGGACGGCTCAGCGGTTCTTAGGCCGCGAGAGCGAGTGCATTGTCGTTCGCACGTATGACGTCCCGCTTGGTAGGCGGAGCAGGAGCCGCCAGCACGCAGACCAACCTTCCAACCCCACGTCGAAGCCGATCGCCCCCGTGGGACACCGAAACAACAGCGACGGTGAACATAGGCACCCCCTGACGCGCGTCAAGCGTCGTGCCGGCTTGGTTGCGCGGGGTTTGGGGCGGAACGCTCTGCTTGGAGGCAAATCCAGGCACGAGGCCGCCCGGCGGGTCACGTACGCAGCCTCATGTACGAAAGATCGGGGCACGCGTGGCCGTCGTCGGAGACGTCCCTAGGATCGATGCATGCCAGCGCATCCCCAGGCGCCGTGGTCGCCTCGGCCCGTGTCCGCGCTCGGCTCGGCCGGAGCGGGGTCGTCGCCGACCCTCGTGCCGAGCCCGCCCGCACTCCGGCCCGAACCCCGCTACCCTAGCGGCATGGGAAACGTCAGCCCGCGCGAGGCGCTCGAGCGCGTCCTCTCCTCCGTCGCGGGCGAGCCGCTCGTCATCCTCCTCAGCGGTCACCCGGATCCGGACGCGATCGGCAGCGCGCTCGCGCATCAGCGCATCTGCGAGCACCTCGGCGTCCCGGCGACCATCGCCTACGCCCTCGGCGTCTCGCACCGGCAGAACCGGGCGCTGGTGAAGCTCCTCAACATCGAGATGACGCAGATCGCGTCGACCGCCGAGCTGGCCCGGTTCAAGTACCTCTCCCTCGTCGACACCTCCGAGCCCGAGCGCTCGATCGAGCTGCCGCCGCACCTCGAGCTCCTCACGGTCGTCGATCACCACCGGGCCGCCAAGGTCGACGCGCCGTTCGCCGACGTTCGCACCGCGATGGGGGCGTCGTCCTCGATGTACGCCGAGTACCTGCAGCAGGGGCTCGCGCCGCTGACGCAGCGGCCCGACGACATGCGGGTCGCGACCGCGCTGCTCTTCGGGATCCAGACGGACACGGACGACTTCATCCTCGCGAGCCCGGCCGACTTCGCCGCGGCCGCGTACGTGAAGGGGTTCTGCGATCTCGACGTGCTCAAGCGCATCGGGCGCCGCACCGTCAGCGCCGAGGCGATGGACGTGATCGCCCGCGCCCTCGGCGATCTCGAGGTGGTGCGCGACTTCGCGCTCGCCGGCGTGGGCGAGGTCGCCGACGCCGATCGCGACAGCATCGGCGCGGCCGCCGACTTCATCCTCCGTCGCGAGGACATCGACACCGTGCTCGTCTACGGCATGGTCCGCGACCAGATCGACGGATCGCTGCGCACCAACAGCGCCAGCGTCGATCCGGCGGCGTTCCTGCAGGCCGCGTTCGGCAAGAGCCGCGAGGGCAAGGCCTACGGCGGCGGACGGGCCGACAAGGGTGCGTTCCAGGTGCCGCTCGGGCTCCTCGCCGAGTGCGACGATCGCGGCACCCTCTGGGGCCTCGTCCGTCAGATCGTGCGCTCGCGCCTCGCGCGCGTCGTCCCGGACATCGACCACGACCGCGAGCGGCGTCGGGGCAACGGTCGGGCTCGGGTCGAGGACGGCTGACGTCGGCGATCCGGCGCCCCCACCGGCGTCGGTCCGTCCGACGGCTCGACGCGCCCCGCGGCCTCGGCTAGAAGACGAGCATGCCGAGGATGGTCCAGTGCGTGAAGCTCGGGCGCGAGGCCGAGGGGCTGGAGAAGCCGCCCATCAAAGGCGAGCTCGGCCAGCGCGTCTTCGACAACGTCTCCAAGGACGCTTGGCGGATGTGGCTCGAGCACTCGAAGATGATGATCAACGAGTACCGCATCGATCTGATGAGCGAGGCGGGGCAGCGCCTGTGGATGGCCGAGCTCGAGAAGTACTTCTTCGGGGAGGGCGCGCAGCTCCCGCCGGACTACGTCCCGCCGAAGACCAAGTGACCGAGGTCCTCCTCGTCTCCTGCTACGAGCTCGGGCACCAGCCCTTCACCATCGCCTCGGCGTGGGGCGCGCTCGAGGCCGCCGGCCGCTCGGTGGCCGCGGTCGACGCCTCCCTCGATCCCGTCGCGGACGAGCTGTTCGACGGGGCCCGCCTCATCGCCGTCTCGGTGCCGATGCACACCGCGCTCCGGCTCGGCGTCGCCATCGCGCGCCGCGCGCGGGCGCGGAACCCCGGCGCGCACGTGTGCCTCTTCGGGCTCTACGCGTCGATGAACGCGGCGCACCTGCTCGACGGGATCGCCGACTCGGTCATCGGCGGCGAGGTCGAATCGGCGCTCGTCGACCTCGCGGCGGCCGTGGCGCGCGAGGGCCGTAGGCCGGCCGAGGTCGCCGGCGTGACGATGTCGCGGCCGGGCGAGGCGCCGGTGGCCCGGCCCATCTTGCGCCGGCTGGCCTTCGAGAGGCCGCGCCGCGAGGGTCTGCCCCCGCTCGAGCGCTACGCGGCGCTGGTGGGCCCGCGCCGCGAGGACGAGCGCACGGTCGTCGGATACGTCGAGGCGAGCCGCGGCTGCCTCCACCGCTGCCTGCACTGTCCGATCACGCCCGTCTACGAGGGCCGCTTCTTCGTCGTCCCCAAGGAGGTCGTCCTCGCCGACGCCGAGCAGCAGATCGCCGCCGGCGCGCGGCACATCACCTTCGGGGATCCCGACTTCATGAACGGCGTCGGCCACTCGATGGCGATCGCGCGCGAGCTCCACGCGCGCCACCCCGAGGTGACGTTCGACGTGACGGTGAAGGTCGAGCACATCCTCCGCCATCGCGAGCGCTTCGCCGAGCTCGGCGCGCTCGGCTGCGTGTTCGTGATCTCGGCGGTCGAGTCGACGAGCGACCGCGTGCTCGAGGAGCTCGACAAGGGCCACACCCGCGCCGACGTGCTCGAGGCGGTGCGGATCGTCGCCGACGCCGGGATCGCGCTCCGTCCGTCGCTCGTCGCCTTCACCCCGTGGACGACCGTCGACGACTACGTCGAGCTCTGCGAGCTCATCGTCGGCGAGGGGCTCGTCGACCACGTCGATCCGATCCAGATGGCCATCCGCCTGCTCATCCCCCCGGGCTCGGCGCTGCTCGGCCGTGATCGCCCGCGCCCCTGGCTGCGCGAGCTCGTCCACGAGGAGTTCGGGTGGCGCTGGGAGCACCCGGATCCGCGGATGGATCGGTTGCACCGCGAGGTGTCGGCGGTCGTCGAGGCCGGCGCCGCCGCGGCCGCCGACGCCGGCGTCACCTTCGCCCGCATCCGCGAGCTCGCCTACGAGGCCGCCGGGCGCGTGGCGCCTCCCGCGGCCGCACGCCCGCGCCGGTTCGTGCCCCGGCTGACCGAGCCGTGGTTCTGCTGCGCCGAGCCGAACGCGCAGCAGCTCGAGCAGGTCACCTCGTGCGCCGGCGAGGTCGGGAAGGGCTGCTGCGGGTGATGGGGCGCGCGGCGCGGCGCGTCGCGGCGGCGGCGCTAGGCTTGGCTGCGCCGGCGCTGGTCACCGCGCTCGCGCCGGCGTGCAGCGGAGCGCCCGCGCAGGTCGAGCCGCCGGTCGTCGTCCTCTCCGCCGGCGCCTCGGCCGAGCCGGTCGCGTCCGAACCGGACGCGCCCCCTCGCGCGACGATCCGAGCGTGCGACGTGTACATCGACCGCTTCCTCGGCTGCATCGCGCCCATGGCGGATCCGGGCGTCCAGGCGGAGATGCGCGCTGCCTTCGAGGCGAGCCGCGCCGCCTGGCGCGACGCCGGACGGGATGACGCCGTGGCGCGTCGCGTGCTGGCCGAGACGTGCCGGCAGCTGCTCGCGACGCTCGAGGACGGCGGCTGCCCGTGAGCACGCTCGCCTCGCTCGACGGCGCGCGAAGGCAGGTTAGGCTGCTCGGCATGAGCGCTCGGCGTCGTCGCCATCGGCGGAGCGCGGGGCTCGCCCTGGCCGTCCTGGTCGCGGCGGCCGCGGCGCCCGCGCTTGCGCCTGCGCCGGCGGCCGCCCTGGCCGCAGCGCGCGCGCCTTGCGGCAAGACGCGCATCCTCTGGATCAGCGACTCGCACGCGCTCGGGCCGTTGGGCGACCGGCTCGACGCCTGGCTCGGCGATCGCCCCGGCGCCGACGTCACCACGTACGCGATGGGCGGCTCGTCGCCCTCCTGGTGGTTCCGCGGCAACATCGCCGAGCACGGGTACGTGTTCGACGGGTGCGCCAAGCCGCTCCCGCCGCGCCGCACGCTGCGGCACCGCCGTGTCGCGACGCCGCTCCTGCCCGTCCTCCTCGACATCCCCGAGGGGACCTACGACCGCGAGGTCGTCCTGGTCGCGCAGGGCTCGAACGTGCCGGGGCTGCCCACGGTCTACGAGGAGGGCGCCGAGCGGCTGGTGCGCGCCATCCACG
The DNA here is from genome assembly GCA_964372055.1 of uncultured Polyangiaceae bacterium. GTDB lineage: Bacteria > Myxococcota_A > Polyangia > Polyangiales > Polyangiaceae > CAYJPW01. The sequence goes on along the minus strand of CAYJPW010000215.1, from coordinate 9,993 downwards.
CCAAGCGCCGCCGCGAGTGCGTGTGGATCGGCCCGCCCCAGATGCGCAACCGCAAGGAGCGCCTCGCCGAGGAGATCTACGCCGCGATCCGCCGCGGCATCGAGGCCGCGGCCGACGCCGGCCCCTGCCGCCTCGTCGACAGCCGCCCGCTCTCCGAGTACCCGAAGAACGAGGGAGACGGCGTTCACTACCCGTTCACCCGCGCCGGCGTCGAGGCCGGTCACCGCTGGGCCGACGGCGTCATCCGCGAGCTCGCGCCGCTCTTCGATCCGGCTCCGCTCCACGCCGCCGCGGCGCCCGGGGCGTCGAGCTCGGCGACGGGCCGGGCCGCCGCCGCGCCAGAGGCCGGCGGCGGCGGCTGAAGAGGTGTCGGACATCGTGCAGCATCCAAGGGAAGGTCGTCGCACAAGCCGACGATGGAGCTCGCGCACCTGCGCAAGCTGCTCCGGGGGCGCCACATCAGGGCGCGGGTACTCTGCTGAAGCAGCGGCAATGTGACCGACGAAGTTATCAAGGCTAACATCGAGCACCCCCGCGCTCGGACCACCGCAAGGCGGTGGCTTCGGTTTGCGACGGGAAGTCGCGATCCGACTGAAGCCGGCCTAGGTTCCCGGCTGAAACCGGCGGAAGTCGAGGGCGTCGCCCGCCCTCCCGCCGCGGGCTCGCCCTCCACACGAAGTCGCCGTCCTGCGGTTCATCGTCCTCTCACTTCTTGATCCAGCTCCCGTCGCGCAGCCGGTAGTCCTCGGTGTAGCTCTCGTCGTCGGCGGGGGCGACCTGGCGCTTGATCTCCTGGCGCCCGCCCTGGTTGGTGATGGTCCACTTCTCGTCCCACTTCTCGTCGCGGTCGAGATCGATCTTGAGGCGGTTCACGCCGCTCTCGCCCGCGTCCTTGAAGAGGTTGACCTTGTAGGTCTGCCCGGGGAACGCGTCCTTCACCTTGTCACCCGGGATGTTCTGCGCGATCCGCTGCAGGATCGCCTGGTCCATCGGGCGCAGGTTGCCGCTCGGCGCGGGCGTGGTCGCCCCTCCGCTGCCGGTGCTCGGCCGGATCGGCGCCGGCACCGGCGAAGGGCTCGCGACGACGGTGCTCGACGTCGGGGTCTGTCGCGGCTTGTCCGGATCCTCGCGGACGCAGAGCGCGCAGGTGCCGATCAGGGCTCCCACGCCGAGCAAGGCGCCCCCGGCGATCACGAGACCACGGAACGTCGCGAACTTCATACACGGTCCTCCCTGGGCATCATCCCGCGCGAGATGGGCACGGTGCAGTTGCAGGCGCGGTAGCGGCACGGCGACGGCTCGTCGGCGAGGCGGAAATCGGGCGAGAGGAAGTCGCCCATCCGCTCGACGCGGTGGCGCCGCGCCGGGTAGCAACGGAACGCCTGCCCGACGTCGTCGAGGATGAAGTAGCGCGCGCCCGACCAGCAGGGCCGGCCCTCGAAGCGGTGCTCGATCGCGCCGGTGAGGTTGTGGCCGCCGAGCGCCAGGATCTGCGCGCGATCGGCCTCGTCGTAGGCGATGACGTCGCGGTCCTGCTTCTCGGGCTGGATCTTGAACGTCACCCCGGCGGCGCGGAATCTCGCGGCGATCGCCGGCAGCCGCGGGAGCGCCGCGCGCGTCGCCACCGCGGTCACGCACACGTGCGGCGCGGGCAGGCCCGGATCGCGCCGGCGAGCGAGCTCCTCGCCGAGCCAGCGGGCCTTCTCGGCGAAGGCGTCGAGGTCGTCCACGTACTCGAGGTGGAGGCTCGACGAGAACACGCCCACGCGCCCCGCGGCGGCGTCGGCGAACGCGGCGAGCTCGCCGCGCGCCGCGGAGAAGTTGGTCACGATCGAGATGCGGTGACCGAGCGCGGCCAGGCCCGCGACGATCGGCAGGAGCGTGGGGTGGACGAACGGCTCGCCGCCCGAGATCTTGATCTCCCAGCGCCCCGGCAGCCGGCCGAACGCCTCGAGGAAGCGCGGCGTGTCGCGGCTCCAGCGGCCGCGGTCCTCCTTGAAGCGCTGCGTGCAGTAGGTGCAGCGGTAGTTGCACGCGGTGTTGATGTTCCAGCTGACCGCGCCCTCCTCGGGGCGCGGGGTGGGCGAGAAGACGGATCGCGCGGATGCTTCCGCGCTGGCCGACGAGGCTTCAACCACCGCCGATCCCTCGCACGAGGAGAACGCCGCACGCGGGCAGCGCGAGCGCTTCGGCAAGAGCGCCCGTGACGAACCGCCGGAGGGGTTCGACCGAGGCGTCGGCGTTCCGCTGCGACTGCGTCGCGGCCTCGGGGCGGGGCGAGAGATCGAGCGGGCCGGCCATCACGACGCAGGATAGGCGATCAGCCGCTGCGGCCCACGGATCCCGTCACGCCACGGCCCACGGGGCTCCAGCCCGATCCGGCGGCATCGAAAGCCACCGCGAGCGGCGAGCCACCGCCCGCGGCCCCGGCGTCAGAAGGGCGGGCTCAGCTTCGCCACGAAGATGTCGACGTCGTTCGCCGTAAGCTGGTCGGCGCCGAAGGCGAGCGTGCCGGTGAAGGTGCCGACGAGCACGATGTCGCCGCCGGCGTCGACGGCGAATCGGTGGACGTGGCTGTCGCCGTCGGCGCCGAAGCTCTGCATGCCGATGGGGATCCCTTGCGGGCTCAGGCGAACGAGGAACACGTCTTCGCCGCCGGCGTGCGGCAGCGCGACGCCGCACACGTCGACGGCGCCTCCGGTCCCGCCGGCGATCCAGATGTCGCCGTCGGGCGCGAGCGCGACGTCGGTGATCTCCTGGTTGCCGAGGCCGCCGAGCACGCGGCTCCAGACCGGAGCGCCGCTGGGGTCCACTTCGACCACGAAGGCATCGCGCGCGTCGGCGCTCGTGTACTCCCGGTCCAGCGTGATGGTGCCGGCGAAGGTGCCTCCCACGATCGCGTTGCCCGCGGCGTCGGCGACGACCGCCGACGCGATCTGGAGGGACGCCCCGCCGTAGGCCCTGCTCCAGACCGTCCCGAGGTTGCCGTCGAGCTTCACCAGGAAGGCGTCGGCGCCCGACGGCGTGTGCGTGGTGCCGTCGCCGAAATCGACGGAGCCGTCGAAGCTGCCCACGGCGAAGATCGAGCCGTCGGGGGCGGCGGCCACGTCGAGGCCCTTGTTGTCGGGGCCCGCGAGCCCGAGCTGCACGGCCTGGACGTCGGCGAAGCCCGTCAGCTTGGCGACGAACCCGTTCTTGCCCGTGCCTCCGATGGGGCTCGCGCCGAGGCTGAAGCTGCCGGCGAACTGGCCCGTGAAGATGGCGTTGTCCGAGCCGTCGACCGCGACGGCGGCTCCTCCCTGCACCGCGGCGTCGCCGAAGTTCCCGAGCCAGTTGGCGGCGGAGCCGTTCTCGAGGCGAGCCATGAAGATGTCGAGGTCGCCGTGCGTGCTCAAGTTGTAGGCGCCGTGGCTCAACGACCCATCCATCGCCCCGGTGACGTAGAGCTGGTTGGCGCTGGTGTGGCGGATGTCGGTGATGTGCTGCGAGACGGCATCGCCGAGCTCGAGCTGCCAGACGGGCGCCCCATCCGCGTCGAGCTGGAAGAGGAAGGCATTGGCGAACCCGCTGAACTCGGTCATCGGCGGCGCGAGCCCGATGTCGATCGTGTCGATGAAGGTGCCGCCGACCGTGATCCTCTTCTGGCTGTCGATCGAGACGGACTCGGCGACCTGCACCGAGCCTCCTCCGTAGCGCCTGCTCCAGAGCACGGCGCCGACGCTCGGATCGATGGCGGCCCCGCAAGCGCCGGCTCCGCCTCCTCCCCCCGAGCCTCCGCCTGCGCCTGTGCCTGCCCCGCCCTGCCCGCCACCGGAGCCCGCGTCCGGAGGCGGGTCCTGGAAGCGCAGGTCGTTCACGCCGGTGACGCCGTTGCAGCAAACGGCGGCGGCCGCCGCCAGGCTGATGCATGCGACGGCCTTCGCAGCGGTCGAGATCGCGGCGCAGTCAGCCATCGCCGATCCCCTCGATCATGCCCCGGTTCGCCGGCACGGTGCACGGGCAGATGTCGTACGCGCAGGGCAGCGGCGCCTCGCGGCGCGCGAACGAGCCGTCGAGCACGTTGCCGAGGTAGCCGTCGTCGAAGCGGCGCGCGGTGCGGCAGCTGTAGGCGTCGCCCGTCTGCGTGAGGACGAAGTAGTCGACGCCGGTCCAGCAGAGCCTGCCGCGGTAGCTCGGGGCGAGGTTGGCCTCGCGCGGCGTGGGTGACGATCCGGTGAGGCCCTCGACGCGGCGGCGGTCCGCCTCGTCGTACCCGAAGACGCCGGCCTTCACCTTCATGAGCTGCGGGAAGAAGCGCAGCCCCGCGGCCTCGAGGAGCGCCCGCGCCTCGGCGACCTCGTCGAGCTTGCCGGGGACGAGGACGCCGTTGACCACCATCGAGGCCGCCGGATCGATCATCGCCCGGAACGCCGCCGCCTTCTCGGCGAACGCGCCGGCCTCGACGTGCTCGAGGTGCACCGACGCGCTCACGATGCCGAGGCGCCCCCGCGTCAGCTCGGCGAAGCGCTCCAGGACCGCGAGCGGCGCCGAGAGATTGGTGAGGACCGAGATCGTGTGCGGCGTCTCGCCGACCAGGCCGGGGACGATGCGGTCCATGAAGCCCTTGAACGCGAAGGGCTCCCCTCCGGTCATCTTGATCTCCCACCGCGGCGCGAGGCCGGCGAAGAACGCGACGAAGCCCTCGACCTCTTCCTGCGAGGGGTGGCCGACGCGGCTCGCCTTGCTCTGGATGCAGTAGCTGCAGTCGTAGTTGCAGACGCCGCAGACCTGCCACTCCACCGTGGGCCGGCGCGGGCGCGTCACGAGGCGCCTCGATCGGGGACGACGGCGAGGCGCCTGCGCGGCCTCGCGGCGCCGCCCGCGTCGTGGGCGGCGTCGGCGCAGCGCCGGGCGCGGCCGGTGATCTCGGCGAGGCGCTCGGGCCCGTAGGCGAGGGCGAAGCGCTCGGCCCACTTCACGTTCTGGTTGAGCTTGCCGCACTGGCTGCAGCTCTCCAGGTAGTCGCCGGCGCGCATGCGCTCGCGCAGCGCGGTCCAGGAGTCGCCGGTCCAGAGCTCGGAGAAGCGCGCGCCGGCGGCGATCGAGCCGACGACGACCTCGGTGTTGCAGCAGTAGAGGACGGTGCCGTCGACGAGCACGCGCGCGTAGAGGTAGCCCATGAAGCAGCCGACGTCGGCGATGGGCGCCGTCGCGCCGCCGCCGGCGCCGAGCTGCGCCAGGAGCACGTCGAGGTTGGTCGCGACGCCGAGCTCCTCGGCGCGGGCGAGCGCGCGCGGCACGAGGCGCTCGACGAGGTCGCGCCGCTGCGACTCGGTGATCCGGCAGGCCTCGGTGCCGTCGCGGAGGCTCGCGAGCTTGAAGTTGACCTGCGCCGCCCGGACCTCGTCGGCGAGATCGATCATCTCGACGAGCTCGTGCGCGTTGACGCGGCTCAGGACCTGGACGTGCTTGTAGCGGCGGCCGGCGGCGGCGAAGAGGTGGAGCGCGTCGAGCAGCCGCTCCCACTCGTCGCCGGCGAAGCTCGGGTGGAATGCGCGGTACGCCGCCGCCGAGGCGGCGTGGATGCCGACGAGGAGCTGGTCGACCCCGAGATCGAGGACGCGGAGCGGATCGGCCGCGATCAGGTTGGTGATGATCGTCAGGTGGAGCCCGCGGGACTTCACCGCCGTGATCAGCCGGTCGATGTCGGGGTGGGTGAACGGCTCGCCCATGCCGCTGAGGATCACCGCCTCGAGGCCGCCGAGCGCGAGGACATCGTCGAGGAGCGCCTCGACCGCGCCGGCGTCGGCCCGCCGCCGCTTCCACGCCGCCTCGCGCGGGGCCGAGAGGAGCGGGGAGTGGTCCCAGCAGGTGATGCAGTCGGTGTTGCAGCCGTTGGTGACGTCGACGTGGAGGGTGCCCGGGCCGGTGAGCGGCCGCCCGGCGTTCATGCCTTCCAGGCGCGGATCGCGGCCCTTCACTCCGCGCCCTCGCTCTCCTCGGAGACCGCCGGCGCGGCGTCGCCCGCGGCGGCGAGCAGATCGTGGTTCTTCGGCACCTCGGCGCCCGTGCCCTGCGCCTTCGCGAGGCGGGCGATGCCGCGGTAGAGATCCTCGCCGCGGCGCTCGAGACCGGCGAGGAACGCGCCCACCTCGGCGGCGAACGCTTCGGCTCCGAGCTCGCGCTCCTGCCCGAACATCTTGAGCAGGGTCACCGCGCCGGGCCAGTCGTCGAAGCGCCCGAGATCGCGGAGCAGCGCGCGCGCGGCGCCGGCGCGCTCGGCCGGGGTGGCCAGGCCGACCCTCTTGCCGAGGACGGCGGCGACGCGCAGCGCGGCCGAGATCGGGACGCCGCGCTCGGCGGCGAGCTCGAGCAGGCTCGCGGCTTCGTCGCTCGCCTCCGCCGCGTCGCCGTAGCCGCCGCCCTCCTCGACCGGATCGAGCGCGTGCATCGCCTCGATGAACGGCTCGAGCCCGAGCCCGAGCCGCGCCGCGCGCTCGAGCAGCCGGTCGTCGACGGCGGCGGCGGCGGCCTCGAGCTCGGAGGCGCCCAGCACCAGGCGCAGGAGCTCGCGCGCCGCCTGCCGGGCGTGGTTCTCGGGGACCAAGGCGCGCGCCGCCGCCGCGGCCGCGGCGCGCGCGTCCGGATCGCGGAAGCAGGCCACCGCCGCGCGGATCGCCTCCGCGCTCGCGCCGCGCTCGAGCGACCGCGAACGGGGATCGCGCCTGGGGTCGACCACGACGGCGGCGCCGGCGCGGACGGCGCGGGCGGCGCGCGCGTCCTGCTCGTCGGCGATCTTCGGCTGCGGGAGGAAGACCGCGGGGACGCCGGCGTGCATCAGCTCGCCGAACGAGTTGTAGCCGGCGGCGCAGACCGCGAGATCGAGGCCGAGCATGAGCTCGGCGGCGCCCGGCCGTGCGAGCCAGGTGATCCCCTCGCGGTGCGCGGGGCGGCCGCGGTAGAGCGGTCCGGCGGCGACCACGAGGTGGAGCGAAGGATCGCCCTCCAACGCGGCGACGATCGAGGCGAGGTCGTCCGCGGCGCCGGGATCGCCACCGCCCCCCGCCGACACGTAGACCGCGAGCCGCTCGCCGCCGACGCCGAGATCGGCGCGCGCCTGGGCCCGCGCGCGGAGCTCGACGCGCTCGCGGACCAGGACGGGCCCGGTGTAGCGCACGCGCGCGGCGACCGAGGGCGGGCAGAGCACGCCGGCGTCGCCCTCCGCCTCGGGCACGACGATGGCGTCGTACAAGGGGAGGATCGCCTGGAAGTCGGGGCGCTCGGCGAAGCTCGCCTTCATGGGCCGGTAGACGAACGCCTTCTTCTTGCACAGATCGAGCGCCGAGAGCAGCTCGCCGAACGATCCGGTGGGGAACGTGTCGACGACGAAGAGGTCCGGGCGGAGCAGCCCGAGCGAGTGCCAGACCCACTGCTTGGCGAGCGAGAGATAGGCGAGCTTGTCGATGCCCGCCTCGCCCACGACGGTCTTCGACGGGAGCTTGAACGAGGCGAAGCCCTCGTGGAAGAGCAGCGAATCGGCCTCGCTCGAGGTCAAAAACCAGATCTCGGCGCGGACGCCGGCGTGGGCGGCGTAGCGGCGCATCCACCGGCTCACCGCCACGAGGCGCGTCAGGTGGCCGACGCCGCTGCCGTTCACCGCGTAGCAGACGATGCGGACGGTGCGCGCCATGCTGCCTCAGGAGGGATCGACGAGCGGCCCGTGGTCGAAGCCCTGGCCGCGCGCGGTGGCCGCCGACGCGTGGTGGAAGTCGTCGTCGTCGTCGCGCGGCCGCACGTAGCGGTAGCTCGGGTTGCGCCGGCGGTGCTCGTAGACCTCGGGGAGGAAGTCGCCGTCGATCCGCCCGTCGGTCATCAGATCCCACCAGAGGAAGTCGCCGGCGAGCCTCGCGGTGTCGTAGCGATCGAAGCCGTAGACCGTGTCGTAGGCGTGCTCGTAGCGGTGCCACACCTTCTGGTAGCGCGGGCCGCGGGGGCGGAAGCGCTGTTGGAAGACCTGCGCCGGGATCTGGGCGGCGTAGTACTTGGGCCGCTGGTACTTCATGATGTCCCGCTCGGTGCGCGCCAGCATGGCGCGGAGCTCCTGATCGGCCTTGTCGAGGTGGGCCTGGGTGAGCTGATCGAGGTAGGTGAGCTTGTGGCCGAGGCCGCTCACGCGCTTGGCCATGGTCTCGATCCCGGGCTCGGCGCCGAGGCGGGGGCCGAGCACGCGGAAGCCGCAGTCGACGAGGTGGCGGCCCAGGAACTGGCGGGCGCGCGCGAGGTGGCGGTGCTCGAGCGAGGCGAGCGCCTCCTTGGAGCGGCGGTGATCGATCTCGAGGGCCTCGCCCTGGGCGATCTCGGCGCGGAGCTCGCGGATGCGGGCGTCGTAGGTGTGTACGGTGTCGCGCGCCTTGACGTACTCGGCGCCGACCTGGGCGAACGTCTTGTCGGGCCAGGAGGCCATCACCTGATCGGCGGCCTCCCAGTCGTGGTAGTAGCTCATCCGCCAGAAGGGCACGGCGTAGTCGGGGGTGCCGTAGCCGGAGGCGACGAGGTGCTCCATCCGCGGGTGCTGGCAGGCGGCGAGCACCTGCGCGAGCGGGCCGCGGTACTCGAGGAGCTCGTCGACCTCGCGGGTCAGCTTGCCGATCCGCGGCGCCCGCAGGAACTCGCGGTGGACGAAGCGCGGATCGCTCTCGATCGCGGCGATCTTCGCCTCGAGCTGGGCGCGCTCCGCCGCCATCATCGCGGCGTGATCGTACTGCACGAGCGGCAGGTACCCGGTGAGGTCCGCGGCGCGCGTGCGCGCCTCGAGCGACATGTTCGGGAGGAGGCTCGCCAGGAGCTCGTGGAGCGCGTGCTGGTAGCGCTGCACGACCTCGTGGCGCCGCTGCTGGTGGCGGCCCCGGAGCTGCTCGTTCTTGGCGATGGCGTTCTGGAGCTCGCCGCGCTGGTGCGCCGCCGCCTGGACGAAGTCGGAGCTCGAGTACCAGGCCCTCACGGCGCCAGCACCCCGCGCGCGCGCAGCACGCCCAGGAAGTGCTCGGCGGCGCGCCCGAGCGCCGCGGCGCCGTCGACCTCGAGCTCGTCGACGAGCAAGAGGAAGAGCTCGCCGCGCCGCATCCGCTCCTCGAGCTCGGCGACGACGTCGGCCGTGAGCTCGCGCCGATCGCCCGCCTCGGTGGTGATGAACTCGTAGCCGACGCGGACGCGAGGATCGAACCCGTCGAGCGAGATCGCGACCCCGCCCTCGCGGAACGCATACCCCTCCTCGATGGCGAGCCCTGCCGAAGTGAACCGCTCCTTGAGGACCGCGCACCCGTCGCGTTCGTTCACACCTTAGGTTGCTAACACCAAAGCCCGCCGCCCGTACATGACCACGTACCGCGCCCGAAGACGCGCGCCGGGGACCTCACCGGCAAAGGGGAGCAGGGAGCTCGCACCGTGCAGCGGCGTGAGCCGCACTCCACGGAATGAGATCCTCCCTGTCTCCCTGCGAATCCTCCGGAACAAGCGCAACCGGCGGCCGCCGGTGGAGACTCGGCGGCCGCCGGAGCGCCAAGCGCCGTCGAGAGCTAGCGGACGATCACGATCTCGAGCAGCCCGCCGGGCGAGCCCGCCGGCTGCGCGGCGCGCGTCCCGGTCGAGATGTTCCCGCGCGGCACGCCGCGGCTCGCGAGGTACTCGGCGACCGCCGAGGCGTGGGAGCCGGAGGCGTCGGTCGCCTTGTCGGCGCTCGGGTGGGCGAACACCGCGAGGTGCTTGCCCTGGAGCGGCCCGGTCTGCACGCAGCTGGCGATGCGGTCGAGCGTCGCCATGTCGGTCGCGTGCACGGCGTTGCCCTCGATCGCGAACCCCGACTGCGTCGGCGCGATGCCGCATGCGCTGAGGATGCCCGGCTCGATGCTGACCTGCGTCCGAGCGGTGCTCGGCGCGCCGGCCGCGCCCGCGCCCGGCGCCCCCGCGCCCGCTCCGGCGCCCGCAGTGTAGCGTGATTTTTTGAACCCGTGGCGC